>JAEETH010000049.1 GCA_016290215.1 Bacteroidales bacterium | reverse complement strand
CCGATCCCTTTGTCCTGATTATACGTTATTCTTTTATAGATTTTCTATCTGTATTACACGCAAATTTACTATTTTTGCTCTCGCATTCCTGGTTTGTAGACAAACACGCTGCAAATCTAAGGTTTGCGCCAAAATATAAATGCTTGTATTGCAATGGATACGCAAGTTCTAAAATCTACAATTAGTAGAATAGAAGAAACACTCAACGAAGCATTTGACGACGCAAAGAAATCCTCTCAAGGTGGATTTATAGCTTTTTTGGCATTAGGAGATTATTTCGATTGTGTTGATGATATAGAAAGTGTTTCGAATAGTAATTTAAGACGTTCCCCTTATGTGATTAATTATGTGGATGATTTAAGATATGATACGCGAAGGATAAGTTTTTTAGCGCATTATTTGCAATCTCATTATAAAGAAGGTGGTTTTTTGCATGAAAATGAAGCAGGAATTGATTGCATTTCCACGGAATTGATGATTTATTCTCACATCTGGGAATCATACTTTTTTCTAAAAGCTCTTGTGAGATTATCACAGTTGGCAAGTAAAGGGGTTTACTTATGGGATGTTGTTATTCCCGATGTCGGAAAATATGATTTTATTAATGAAAAAGTTATTTTGCCTCTAACTGAAAAAGGAATTGGTTTAGGAGATTTGGTTAGGAAGAGCTATAGTTCTTATTTGAGAAATAGTTTTGCACATTCAATTTACTCCGTTAATCAAAGCAATAAGCAAATAGAATTTTTCAATGCGAAGATTGAAGTAGATAAAAAAACAGGCAAAAACCGAGAAAGTAGAAAATACTATAGCATTTCATTCGAAGAATTTCAACTAAAGTTCTTTAAATCAGCCTATTTGTCTTATTATCTGAATGAGGTTATGTCTTATTATCGAGATTTATTTCTTAATCAAATTCATTCAATTGAATTTATCAAACTTCCAAATGAACAATTAGCTGGAATTGGAGTGGTTAACGAATATGGAGAGAATAAATTTCAATTATTTAATATAAACGATATTAAATTTAGTGATAATCTTAATATTGACCAATTTGAATTAAGAATTGATTCATAAGCCACTATCATTTCATCTAATCAGAGTACCATCGGCTAATACTTGCAGTTATCGGAAGTGGCATCTAGATAATTAGCGTAAATAATCCAATTCAGCAAGTCTTTTCTTGATGACAGCCTGTGACACATTGAAATAGGCTGATAAATGTCTGATCACCCAATTGGACAATTCAACATTACATTCTTGTCCTGTGAGATATAGGTATGGATAATTTCTTATTCCGTCTAAACGGAAAAGTGCTTTATAGGCTAATTCAAATTGGCATGGAGGAAGCAAAAGCAAAGAGGCAAAACTGTTGGCTTGAATCTCCATTCTCGCAATGGTCTTGTTGCTAATGTTGACACTTTCTGCCATTTCATCGTCTATGTATTCTTCTATGGCATTGATGTTTGATTGCTTTATTGCTTTAGAATGTAATATGATATGTCCCAATTCATGAGCGACCGTAAACCGCCATCGCGGGCTTCCTTCTTGCAATGTATCTGATATGTATATGCTTTTAGTTTCCAAGTTTATTTCTCCCAAGATTTTGTTGGGAAGCGCTGATGGAATAATGATATATCCATTGTCGAATACGAATCTTAATAGTTCTGTGTCTTGAACAATTGTATGGCCGTTTTGTAAAGATAGAAATTCGCTATGAATTATGGTGAGAATCTGCTCATTTGTCAAATAGTCAATGGTTAAGGATTGATGCAGTTGTAATCCAATATCGTCATGGAGAAAATCGAAAAGGTTCGCATAAAAAGTTTTCCCGATTGCAACAAAAGAATAGTTTTTTTCTGGTTGTAATCCTGTAATAATTTTAATGATGTCAGAAACGACTTCGTTTTTGTCTCTTATGGAGATCCTTCGTGTTACCCAATGCAATTCGTCTGCTGTCCCAACGACGGCTAATCCCACATGATTTGTTTTAGCAATTTCTATTGCGCCAGTTTGAAAATGACTTGTCGTAAAGAAATAACCTTTGTTGGCACCGACTTCGTTCATTCGGTAGATAAAGTCGCGGACTTTTGAAACTTCAATTGGTGATTTATAATCTTTACATTCAATTAGAGTCAGATTGGCAATTTCATTTGAATCAGGCATAAAAGATTCAATTGCTAAATCGAATACGATGTCTTTTTTTGATTCTTTTGATTTGTAATTTTTCTTATAATAGATTTGGGACCTTCTACAATTTATAGGTAATGCTTCTGCTTGCAATAGTTTTTGGAAGATATGGAAAACCCTTTCTTCAAAAGCATCACCTTTGGCAGTTGTATTTATGCTTTTTTTAGCCATGCATTTCAATAGTTTTGTTTTTTGCGACAAATGTAATTACATTACCAATCTGTCAAAAACTCTTCCAAATATTTCACGACCGTTTTTAGCATGGCTTTTCTGACTTTTTGGCACGAAGTTCCTAATTCGCTTAAATATCAATTGTTTTTGGTCTTATAATCACAAAAATCCTACGTGCCATCGTTCGCAATAGGATTCTAATTGTCAACCTCTGAATCATAATAACGCAAACGAAACACCCCACTTCGCCACAGGCACAACATCTATCCTATAACCATCTTTTTCTATGATACGCTCCTCGTTGTTCGTCACTATGGCAAGATTGCTGCAATTCAGTTCCTCTGCACATTCTATGAGGCTGTCTACTTCTCGCTTTTCAGTCTTGGCGTTGCTCATATCATAGCAAACCTGTACCAATCTATCTATATGAGCGCCCTTGCGCAAGACGAAATCCACTTCCTTATCATTGCGCGAACGATAATAAAACATGGTCTTATCGGTGTCATACCCTTGCCGCAGCAACTCAACGAAAACCTGGTTTTCGAGCAAACGTCCCAAATTGTCACTCAAAGAGAACGCTTTGGCAGCAACAAATCCATTGTCAACCACATAGACTTTACGTGGCGCTTTCTTCATCAACTTCAGTTTGTTGTTGTAACGCGGCAGATAATAGAACAGGTAAGGCTCGTGCAGATAGTCCATAAACTTCTTGGTCGTGTTGACACTGGAGAAGCCTAATTCTTCTGTCAGTTCATTGGCACTTACAGGATTGCAGAAATTGGAGACCAAATACAGAGCCAGGTCATTTAAGTCCGTGACATTTCTGACACTATGGCGCTTGGCCACATCCTTCCACACGATGGAATCAAACAAGGTATCAAGGTAGGTACGCGTCAACTGGCGCGATGCCACCACCTCTGGATAGCCGCCATTTCTCAGATAATCGTCCATCAGTGCAGAGGCATCTGCTTGTTGCTCAGGATTCAACTTGCTGAGTTCAAGTTTATTCCAGTCAAAGAACTCCTCAAGGCTGAAAGGCAACATTTCAACCTTTAGGTACTTCCCCGTCAGTGCCGTGGCCATCTCACTCGAAAGCATCTTTGCATTGCTACCCGTTATGACAAGGTTTTTTCCCAACCTGTAAAGCTCGCTGACCCACAAATCCCACGCCTCAAGGTTTTGAACCTCATCGAGCAAGAGGTACTCATAGCCCGGGTACACGTCATCCAGCATCCGCATGACCAGGTCAGCGTTCCAAGCATCCAACAGCTGCTGACTATCGAAATTCAAGTAGGCAAAATTCCTATTTCGCAACATCAGCAGAGCTTGCGTAGATTTGCCCACACGCCGAGGCCCCGTTATCAACTTGATAAGGTGGCTGTTCAGCAACAAATCCATATCTTGGTTGCTCCGACGTTCCAGATAAGGACGCGAGAGCAGTTCGTCACGTTCTTTTCGTTGATTCTGAAGGATAGGCTTCATGTCCTTTCATCTTATTTCGCTGACAAAAATACGACTTTTTATTCAATTTATGCATCCTATTGCACAAAAACATACTTTTTTATGCAGTACAGCGTATTTATTGCATAAAATCGGAAGTTTTCGCACGGTGATTTGATCCATTGCCAACATAATAACCATACAAAACAACTACTTTCAACTGCCTTTTTGACACATTTTTCCGACAATTCACGGAAAATCCGTACCTTTGCACGAATTTTGCGCTTAACGCAGACCATTGAATTTTGAATCTTATATTTTGAATCTTTAAATCACTGAAAATAAATGGGATTTTTCAAGAAACTCTTTGGCGACAAGGCCTCACGCGACAACAAGGCCCTGGAACCTATACTCCAAAAGACGCTCAAGGCTTACGACGAAATCGTGAAACTCGACATCGACAGCCTGCGTCATAAGACCGTAGAATTCAAGGAATACATCAAGAACAAGACCGCTGCCGAGGTGGCCGAAATCGCTGAGCTGAAAGCTAAGGCTGAAGCCAACCCCGACATGGAGCCCAACGAGAAGGAAAAACTCTACAACCAAATCGACAAGCTTGAAAAGCTGGAGCTTGACCACATCGAAGAGGCGCTGAACGAGATTCTTCCCGAGGCGTTTTCCGTGGTGAAGGCCGCCGCCAAATACTTCTGCGAGCATGAGACCGTGGAAGTGACCGCCACCGAACTCGACCGCGAGCTGGCCGCTAAATACGAGCATGTCACCATCGAAGGCGACAAGGCCTATTTCAAGAACAGCTGGATGGCCGGTGGTAACATGGTGACTTGGGACATGGTGCACTACAACTGCCAAATCATCGGCGGTATCGTGCTGCACCAAGGCAAGATCGCTGAGATGGCCACCGGTGAAGGTAAGACCCTCGTGGCTACCCTACCCGTCTATCTGAATGCTTTGGCAGGCAAGGGCGTGCATGTAGTCACCGTGAACGACTACTTGGCCAAGCGTGACTCCGAGTGGATGGGCGCGATGTACGAGTTCCTCGGCCTCACCGTCGACTGCATCGACAAACACGAGCCTAACTCAGCCGCCCGTCGCCGCGCCTACAACTGCGACATCACCTACGGCACCAACAACGAATTCGGCTTCGACTACCTGCGTGACAACATGACAGGCAACCCCGATGAGCTGGTGCAACGCAAACATCACTACGCCATCGTCGACGAGGTCGACTCCGTTTTGATTGACGATGCCCGTACACCTTTGATCATCAGCGGACCTACGCCACGCGGCGACCAGCAGGAATTTGACCAACTGAAACCTGACGTTGTCAAGCTATACGAAGCCCAAAAACGTTATGTAACAGGCATCTTGGCCGAGGCTAAGAAGATCCTCACCGACCCCAATGCCACCGAAGACGAGAAGAAACACGGTGCCGACCAACTCTTCCGCGCCTACCGTGGTCTGCCCAAGAACAACGCCCTCATCAAGTTCCTCAGCGAGGAGGGCATGAAGAGCCTGATGCAGAAGACCGAAGGCTTCTATATGCAGAACCGCAACGAAAACATGCACATCATCGACGACGAGCTTTATTTCGTCATCGACGAGAAACTGAATACCGTCGTCCTTACCGACAAGGGTAGCGAGCAACTGGCACAAGCCTACAACGACCCGTCGTTCTTCATTATCCCTGACGTGGGTGCCGAAGTTGCTGATTTGGAGCACTCCAACCTCAGCAACGACGAGAAGGTGTTACGCAAGGCCGAGTTGATGCGCAACTTCGCAGAGAAGTCGGAACGCTTGCATACCGTGCAGCAGCTGCTGAAGGCCTACACCTTGTTCGAAAAAGATGTCGACTACGTCATCATCGACAACAAGGTCAAGATTGTGGATGAGCAGACGGGCCGTATCATGGAAGGCCGCCGTTGGAGCGACGGACTGCACCAAGCCGTGGAGGCCAAGGAAAACGTGAAGGTGGAAGCCGCCACCCAGACCTACGCCACCATCACCTTGCAGAACTACTTCCGCATGTACCATAAGTTGGCTGGTATGACCGGTACCGCTGAGACGGAAGCGGGCGAGTTTTGGGACATCTACAAACTCGACGTGGTTGTCATCCCGACCAACCGCCCCATCGCCCGTATCGACCAGGAGGACATGATCTACAAGACCAAGCGTGAAAAATACAACGCCGTCATCGACGAGATTCAAAGGTTGGTCAATGCTGGCCGACCCGTGTTGGTGGGTACCACCTCGGTGGAAATCTCCGAGTTGCTCAGCCGCATGCTGACGCGTAAAGGCATCCCGCACAACGTGTTGAATGCCAAATTGCACTTCAAGGAAGCACAAATCGTCAAGGAAGCCGGTCAAGCGGGAACCGTGACCATCGCCACCAATATGGCTGGTCGTGGTACCGACATCAAGCTCGGCCCTGGCGTGAAGGAAGCCGGAGGTTTGGCCATCATCGGCACCGAGCGCCATGAATCGCGCCGTGTCGACCGTCAGTTGCGCGGTCGTTCCGGACGTCAAGGCGACCCGGGTAGCTCACAGTTCTACGTCTCCTTGGAAGACAACCTGATGCGTATGTTTGGCTCCGAGCGTATTGCAGGCATCATGGACAAGATGGGCTTGGAAGAAGGCGAAGTCATTCAACACCCGATGATTACCAAGCAAATCGAGAAGGCTCAGAAAAAGGTCGAAGAGAACCACTTCGGTGTGCGTAAACACTTGCTCGAATATGACGATGTGATGAACGCCCAGCGTGAGGTCATCTACAAGAAACGCCGTCACGCCTTGTTTGGAGAGCGCCTCTCCATCGACCTCAACAACATGATGTATGACTTTGGCGAGAAACTCATCGAAGGATACCAAGAAACCAAGGACTACGAAGGCTTCAAGATGGATTTGCTTTCCACCATGGGTATCAACGCGCCATTCAGCGAGGAAGACTTCGACCGAATGAAGACCAAGGAATTAGCCGACAAATTGTTTAACGCCGCCCTTGAGCACTACCGCGAGAAGGCCCGCATCATCGGCGAGAAGACTTTGCCCGTCATCAAAAACGTGTACGAAAACCAAACTCACTTCGAGAACATCGCCATCCCGATTACGGATGGCAAGCGTGGAATGAACGTCATCGTCAACTTGAAGAAGGCTGTGGAAAACGGAGCCCGCGAAGTGAACCTCTGCATCGAAAAGAGCATCACCCTCGGCCTCATCGACAACGCTTGGAAAGAACACCTCCGCGAACTCGACGACCTGAAGGAATCGGTGCAAAACGCCTCCTACGAACAGAAAGACCCGTTGGTCATTTACAAGTTGGAGTCGTTCAACCTGTTCAAGGCCATGTTAGAGAACATCAACGAAGACGTCATCTCATTCCTGATGCGTGCCGACATCCCGGTACAAGACCCGAACACCGTACGCGAGTCACGCCCACAGGGCATCGACAAGTCGAAGATTCGCGAACAGCGTCAAGACCTGCTGGCGCAGTCGCACAGCGACACACAGCAGAAGCAAGTCACCCAGCCCATCCGCAAGGAAGTGAAGGTGGGACGCAACGACCCCTGCCCCTGCGGTAGCGGCAAGAAATACAAGAACTGCCACGGAAGACTGGAAGCGGCAGAGTAAGTGTTATTCAACTATATGAAAAATCGAGCGAAATCTAATTCAGGTTTTGCTCGATTTTTTGTTTCAGCAGTAACTATCTGTTTATAGGTGATTTCTCAACTCAAATAACAAACGACTCTGATTTCGTCGGAGTTATACCAACCACCTGTAGCAAAGTCAACCAACTCATTGACACCATACAACCATTTACCGAACCACATGGCGTCGTTAAGCGACTCCTTTTCCCATGAATCTTCGTCGTCAAACCATTCTTCTTCTTTTTCAAAAGGTTTCAACTTCGCTACTTTCTTCTGCTCCAGTAGCCGTTCCATCCTGTCGAAACGACTATTGATGTAGTCGAAACGCGAGTCCATGCGTCTTTTCATATACCTTTCAAAAGCCTCGTTGTACTCTTGTTTGTAAATCGAATACAACTCAGACAAGAGTGCATACGACTTGCCCCAACGCCAATCACGCTTTTCACCATCTCCATAATCGACAGCATATTTTTCATATTCCTTTTTCAAAATCATATCCAACTCTTCACTAATGTCGGATGGAAATCCTCGGCCTGAGATTTCACCATTTTCGGAAAACAAATCCCTTACTGTTCCTTGAATGGAATCACAATACACCAATTCATACCTACTTCCTTCTACTAAAATGACAGCATCTTCTCCATCCTCATCCCGATAACACCTTCTCTTGTGTATAGGCATCATATAAGATAACAATTTCCATTCAGAATTGCCTTTGTCCCTGAATTCGATATAATAGGTCAAATCTACACTCATAGTTGTTATAGCATTTTTTCTCTAAATGCAAAACTACATATTTTCTTAGAATTATCGTGTTTTTTGAAAGAACAAACTAAAAAAGAATCTTCGACAAAATAGTCCATTTCAATAATAATCATTATTTTTGCAGCATTGAAGAGCCATCTATACCATGCCTGACAGCAACATTTTAAGCCGCATCCAATCTTTAGGCGAGGAAATCATCCCCGCTGGTGGGCATTTGTATCTCTATGGATCTAGAGCACGCGGTGATTTCAAACCTGATTCCGATTGGGATTTGCTCATTTTGCTGAATAAAGACAAGGAAGAGTTTTCCGATTTCGATAACTATTCCTATCCTTTCATAGAATTAGGCTACGATTTAGACACCACGATTTCTGCTCATTTGTATACCATGGACAAATGGGATGAAATGTCGTTCTCTGTTTTTTACCATAATGTCGAACAAGATAAAATCATCTTAATATGAAATACAATAGAGTACTCCTGAAACTCAGCGGCGAAGCCCTCATGGGCAGCCAACAATATGGTATCGACCCGCAAAGATTAAACGACTATGCCGACGAAATCATCGAAGCGGCAAAGGCCAGCGTGCAAATCGGCATCGTCATCGGCGGCGGCAACATCTACCGCGGCCTGCAAGGTGCCTCGAAAGGCATGGACCGCATCCAAGGCGACTATATGGGCATGCTCGCCACCGTCATCAACTCGATGGCCATGCAGTCGACCTTGCAAAGCAAGGGACAAAAAGCCACCCTGCTCGCAGGTCTCTACATCGACCGCATCGCCGACACGATGAGCAGTGCCAAGGCCATCCGTCTGCTTGAGGAAGGCCACATCGTGGTGATGGGCGCCGGCACCGGCAACCCCTTCTTCACCACCGACACCGGCTCGGCCCTCCGCGCCGTGGAGATCAAGGCCGACATCATCCTGAAGGGCACCCGTGTGGACGGCATCTACACCGCCGACCCCGAAAAAGACCCCACGGCCACCAAGTTCGAGCACATCACATACGACGAGGCCTACCAACGCAACCTGAAGGTGATGGACATGACCGCCTTCACCATGTGCAAGGAAAACGACATGCCGATGTATGTGTTCGACATGAACACACGTGGCAACCTGATGAAGGTGTTGCGCGGTGAGAATATTGGCACACTGGTTACAAAATGAGAATCCGTAAAACCCATCTGCGCAAAATCCACAATGTGCCGAACAAGAGGATGGATTACATCCTCTTGGGTGTCATTATGCTGGCGGCGGTGGCGCTGAGGCTGTGGAAACTGGGCCAAGTGCCTTTCATGCACGACGAGTTCAGTGCCTTGCTGCGCACCCGATTCGACAACTTCCACGACTTCATCCAGCAAGGCATCATGCCCGACAGCCATCCCATTGGGGTGCAGCTGTTCCTTTGGGGCTGGGTGAAACTCTTCGGCTGGAGCGAGCTATGGGTGAAACTGCCCTTCGTGCTGATGGGCATTGGCTCCATATACCTTATTTATAATATAGGGCGGCAGTGGTTCAACCGCAAGGTGGGTCTGTTTTCGGCCGCCTTCTTCGCCGTCAGCCAGTTCACGGTGTTTTATAGCCAGCTGGCACGGCCTTATTCGGCGGGTTTGTTTTTCGTGCTGCTGATGGCAGTGTTTTGGCATAAGATCGTTTTTGAGCCGAAAACACCGACAATGAAAACCTACATCGGCTTCGCCCTATCTGCATGGGCTTGCTCGCTGATTCAATATTTTTCCATCGCACAAGCGGGGTTGTTTTTCCTTACGGGCTTGATTTTCCTACCCAAAGAACGCCGCAAGGCTTACTGGCTCAGCGGCATAGCGGCCGTAGTGTTGTTTGCCCCCACCCTGCCCATCTTCTGGCAGCAGCTCTTCGTGAGCGGTAGCATCGGCGGCTGGTTGGCAGCACCCAAGTCCACCTTCCTCGTGGATTTCATCCAATACACGATGAACTACTCCATGTTGTTCATGTTTGCCGTAGGCATCGTCATCCTGTTGCCCCTCATCCTCGGCAAACGCAGCAAACTACGCCAACCCTTGCGTTGGGCAGGTCTTGCCTGGTTCGTCATCATTTTTACCATCGCTTTCGTCTATTCTTTGACCCGAGAGCCAATTTTGCAGCAAAGCACACTGATTTTCAGCTATCCTTTTGTCATCATCGTGGCTTTCTCGTTATTTGGGACGCGCACCTTGTCGCCTTGGCAGACCGCCTTAGTCGTGGCCGCCATCCTCTTTGTAGGAACGGCTTCTCTCATCATGGAGCGCAGGCATTACGACCTGATGTACCACCAAGGTTTCGACCAAATTGCCGTTGAGATGCAGCAAGACAAAGACCAATACGGCGACAGAATCCAGTTCGCCACACGCACCGAAATTGGCGAGGCAGCCGAGTTCTATCAAGCACAAACCAATGTCGAGAACCGCATCATCTTCCACCGCATTTACACTGAAGAGGGCGACTTTGTACGCGAACCCGAATTGAGCGACTTCAACCGTTGGCTCAGTGAGCACAACGAAACCCCAATGCTCGGCTTTGGCTGGACCGACTACGTCAACCCGATTTGGGAAGCTACCGCCGTGGGCAACTATCCTTATCTCGTCGAAAAGAAAGACTGGTTCACCTCGCGTTATCTGACGCTGAGCAAAACGCCCGTCGATGACAGCCCATATCTCCTCAATGATTTGAGCGAAAGTCCCTACTCCTATCAAGACGGACAAGAATGGGGAAAAGGCTTCACCTTCTCGTGCGACTCTCTGCCCGAAGACGTTGAGGCGCTGAGCGTTATGGCACAGATTCAAAGCCAAGCCGAGCTCGAGCAATGCGTCCTCGTCATCGAAATCCATGATGCCGAAACCGACTCTCTTGTGCTTTGGCACAGTTCAGTGGCAACTGAAGGTCAGTTCCTGCCTGGCAACAATGTGGTGGCAGATGCCATCGTTTTCAATGACGGCCTCAGCCCAAAGGGCAAAACCATAAAGACTTACCTTTGGAACCAGGACAAGAAACCGCTCGTAGTGAAGAAGTTGAGTTATTACTTCACTCGCAAGAGCAAGGTCCTCACAGGACTGTACGAGCCTTTAAACTAAGGGGAACCATTTTGGGACAATTTTTCTGAGTCTTTTTCGTTTATAATAAGTAACTATAAATTAAATTTGTTATGAAAAAGACAATTCTGGCTCTTGCCATCTTGTTAATGACCTTTACGGCATTTGCACAAGAAAACAAAGAAACATCAATTCGCGTCCCGAGCGGATACACAGGATTTTTGGAAACAGGCCTTGGTGGCGTTTGGACTCAATATGGAGTCGATGGCTATCTTTACAAGATATCAACAACGCACGGCTATCATTTCAATGACAAGTTCTTCGCCGGTCTTGGTGTCGGATATGAAATCGGCATCTTCAACACTCCTAAACTCATACCATTTTACGGTTCGTTTCGCTATGTGATTTTGCCAACCAAAATTGTAAGTCCTGTAGTAAGAGTCAGGGCTGGTGGCTATCACGCCCAGAAAAACTGGGGACCTTATGGTGACGTGGGCGTTGGCATCCGCTTCGCCACAAAAAGCCGCATTGCCTTCAACTTGATGACGACATATACTTATTACCACAATGTCACCGTCACACACTATCACATGAACTTGATGGGGATGGGATCCGGTTATTACGAAGACAGGCAAGACAACATCTCAAACATCTCGTTGGTTTTCAGCCTTGAATGGTAAAGGACAAAAAAATCACACAGAACTACTTCCGAAACGAAAAAAAAACTATTTTTGCCTTCAAATTTTAAAGCAATGACAGACGATTCCCAATTTGTATTAGACGAAGCCACTGAAAGCATGGATAACACCATCAAGCACTTGGAGCATGAATTCCAAGGCATCCGGGCAGGAAAAGCCAGTCCAGCTATGCTGAACGGCGTTATGGTTGAATACTACGGCACGACGGTGCCCATCGAGCAGACCGCCAACATCGGCTGCACCGACGCCCGCATGATTGTGGTGCAACCTTTCGACAAGAGCGCCCTCGGCAACATCGCCAAGGCTATCTTGAACGCCAACTTGGGCTTCAACCCCATCAACAACGGTGAAATCCTCCGTATCAGCGTACCCGCTTTGACCGAGGAACGTCGTAAAGAATTGGTGAAGCGCACCAAGAACGCCGCCGAGGAAGCCAAGGTCGGCATCCGTGGCATCCGCCGCAACGCCAATGACGACGCCAAGAAATTGGAGAAAGACGTGATTTCGGAAGACGAGTCGAAACTCCTGCAAGAGGAGATTCAGAAGCTCACCGACAAATACATCAAGAAAATCGACGACCTCACCGAGCTGAAGTCGAAAGACATCCTGACCGTGTAATGCGGAATGCGGAATGCAGAATTAAGAATGCGGAATGAAGCGAGGCTTAGCAGCGCATCGCGACATTCCGCATTCAGCATTCCTAATTCAGCATTATCACAAAACGTTCTCAATCGCCATTTCAAACAGCCGTCCTAATGGCAATCCGAAGCATTGTGCCTGCTTGGGGATGATGCTGGCCTCCGACATGCCTGGGACGATGTTGGCTTCGATGAAAAACACGCCTTCGTCGCTGACAATGTAGTCCATACGCACAAAGCCCTTGCATTCCAGTTTCTCATATAGCATCGCCGTGGTGGCCTTGATTTCGATTTCGGTGTCTTCATCCACTTGGGCGGGTGTTATCTCATCGCATTTGCCCGCAGTGTATTTGGCCTCATAGTCGAAGAACTCGTTTTTGCTGCAAATCTCAGTCAGAGGGAAAACCATCATCTTGCCTTTAAACTCCATGGCACCGCAGCCGAACTCACGTCCGTCAACGAACTTCTCGCACATGATTTGACGACCAGCCGCCCGAGCCGTAAAAATGGCCGGGGCAAGTTCTTCCGCCGTCTTCACTTTGGTCACGCCCACGCTTGAGCCATTACAAGTCGGCTTGACGAATAAAGGCAGCCCCAACTTCTTGATGATTTCGTCGGCATCATATTTCTCACCTTCATTGATAAGGATGGAAGGAGCCACCTTGACGCCGTAGGAAGCCACCACTCGTTTGCAAAAATCCTTGTGGAACGTGAGCGCACATGTGGTCAAAGGCGACGAAGTGCAAGGGATGCCTAACAATTCCAAATACCCAGAAAGCGGTCCGTTTTCGCCTGGCTCGCCGTGTACCGCATTGAAAGCCACGTCGAATTTGGTCCTATGCCCGCCCACCGAAATGGAAAAATCATTCTTGTCGACATCCACACGGGTACCATCCTTCAAGAGTCCATACCAGCCATTTTTCGATACTACAATAATCTTGGAATTATATAGTTCCGAATTCAAGTTTTGCTTCACCACTTGAGCACTTTTGACGGAAATTTCAAACTCTCCCGAATCTCCGCCACAAATAATTGCCACGTTTTTCATATTTTTTGTAATTTTGTCGGTTTAAACAACATAACAATAAAAACACTCAAAATCGAGTTGTAAAATCACGGCTAAAATAGTAATTTATGGGACGTCTTCACTTCCTCAGAGAAAAGAAATTTTACATCAACCTGCTCATCATATTGTTCCTATGTGGTGTTTTGCTATGGATAACATTCAGAATATTAGACAAATACACCCGCCACGACCAAGTCTACACCATGCCCGATTTTGTGGGCCAGGACTACAATCAGGTGAAGCATGACTACTCGAAAGATTTCCATTTCATCCTTATCGACAGCGTTTATCCGAAGGGGCAACAGCCTGGAAGCATCTATCAACAAGACCCATTACCTGGCTCGAAAATCAAAAAAGGAAGAAATGTGTACGCCATCATCGTAGCCGTGACACCCGAAAAGACCGTGATGCCTAACCTGAAAAACCTCTCGTTGCGCGAGGCCATCGGCAGACTTGAATCGAGCGGATTAGATGTGGATAGGCTTGAATACCAGGATTATTCCTATAAAAACAACATCATTGACCAATACTATAATGGCCAGCCCATCAAGGAAGGCACCGAACTCGTGAAAGGCAGCAAAATCGTGTTGAAAGTCGGCATTGGGCAAGAAAAGTTGAAAATCAAAGTGCCCAACCTGATTGGTACGCCCGCTACCGAAACTAAACGGCTGCTCAATCTGGCTGGCATGAACCTCGGCAAAGAAGTCTTTGAAGACAACGACAGCCTACAATACATGTGCGTCAGGCTCATGAGTCCCGGCCCAAGCTCAGGCTCGGTCAAGGCAGGCACAACCGTTGACGTTTGGTACCATTCCAGCAAGACCATGGATTTCAAGAAGGAAATGAAGGAACTGCTGCATGAGGACTCCATCGTCAACAGGCCAAAACCCATTGAAATTGACACAATTACAGAATCCGTAGAAACTACCGACTATGAATATGAAGACGAATTTTAAGGTTCTCGTTTTGGCGTTGGCCTTTGGTCTTTTTGCCACGCCAGCGACAGCCCAAGAGATACTGACCAACTTTAGGACCACGACGGAGAAAGCTCCCGTGAACAGAGGCGTTGCCGAGGCAAGGTTTCTTCCTTTCTTCGACGACTTCAGCCAGTCGATCCTTTATCCCGACTCGACGAAGTGGACTGACAACAACGTATTAGTGAACGATGGCTTCCCGCTTTGTCCACCCAACCGCAACGGCGCCACATTCGACGTATTGGATGCCAACGGAAAGGTGTATGAATATGCCATCAGCAATGCTTTTGTGGCGGAGTACCTCACTTCGGCCCGCATCCGCCTCGACTCCATCATGGAGCCTGATCCTCGCGCCCTTACCCCTGCCGATTCGGTTTACTTGAGTTTCTACTACCAGCCACAAGGCAATGGCAATGCGCCCGAGGGACAAGACTCGCTCGTGCTGCAATTCGGCATCACCACCGAGCGTCAGGAGTTTCTTTATCTCGACTATCAAAACGTCACCATCGCTGAAATCTTCGAGCAAATGCAGGTCGACACGCTGTTCCCTGGCGACACCGTTTGGGCTTGGGGAGACTGTAATCCAGACCTTTACTTTCTCATCACCGACACGCTTACTTCCATCACCCAAGGCATGATTTCCATGCCCTGCGACTCAGTATTCGCCACCGTAGCCGACACCACTTGGTACCACATCTGGAGCGTGCCCGGGCAAAAACTTGAGACTTTCATGGGCGAAAACGACGGTCAATACTTCAAACAGGTAATGATACCCATCACCGACCTGAAATTCTTCAAGGACAACTTCTATTTCCGTTTCTACAACTATGCCAGCATCGTCAATTCGTCGCTGCCCGCTGAGCGCAGCAACGAGGACAACTGGAACATCGACTTCGTCTACCTGAATATCCACCGTACAGTCAACGACACCGACTACCCCATGCTGACCTTCTCGGGAAAACGGCCTTCGTTCTTCAATCGTTACCAGGCCATCCCCTACCGCCAGTACCGCGTCAACCCGAATTCCGCCATGCGCGAAAACTTGGATGTTGACATTGCCAACCTTGACGGCATCGACCACGAAGCCCATTATTATTATAAGGTGCAAAAAATCGGTGGCGGACAGCATTACACCCGCACTTTGGAGCCCGTGACCGTACAGCCATACAAAACCAACGGTTATCTGCAATGCCCCGAATATGGCGAGTCGCCAGCCTGCCCGTATGTCGGTGAATTGTTTGCGCTGAACATGTGGTACGACTCGGTTTCCTACCAAATCAGCCATTATGTCTACGACTCCACCGCCAATCCGCCTTTGACAGACTCGATGATTTATCGCGTGGGCATGTACAACTACTACGCCTACGACGACGGCACTCCTGAGTTGGGTTACGGCGTGAGCAATGCAGGAGGCAAGTTCGCCGTCAGGTTCGACATCGGCGACTACGACACTATTCAAGGCGTGCAATTGCTTTTCAATCACACACTTAAAGATGCCAACGAAAAGTATTTCGACATCGTCATTTGGAAAGATGAGAACGGCAAGCCTGGTGAAGAGCTTTACCGTCTATCAGGTCAACGCCCGCAATGGCAAGAGCAAATCTACAGGTTCACCTACTATAAATTCGACCAACTCGTAACTACCACCTCCACATTCTACATCGGCATTGAGCAAAGCCACAGTAGCCTCATCAACATTGGTTTAGACACTTCCACTGACAACATGGGATACAACTTCGTCAACACCAACGGCTCGTGGCAGCAAAGCAACATGCCGGGTTCATTGATGATTCGTCCGGTGATGGGGCCTTCCTATTATATTGGCGTGGATGAGAACGGCTCTTCGACAAGCTCAGGAACCTTAGCGATCTATCCCAATCCCGTCAGCAACACCTTGCATATCGAAAACGAAATCCAAAGCGGACAGGTGAGCATCTATGACCTCACCGGAAGAAAAGTCTTGCAAGGCGAGTATCAGCCCAACATCTCGGTCAGCCAACTCAACAACGGACTGTATTTCATCCAAATCGTCACTGACGAAGGCCAAGTCATCAACCAAAAATTCATCATCAGCAAATGAACGACGACCTCAACGAAACCCTACGTGGGGATGACATGCTTTCTGAAATCGAAGAAGGCAGTGAGCTTTACGAACATGTCCGCATGACGGTCGACCCTGGGCAACAGCCTGAGCGCATCGACACCTACCTGACCAACCACCTCTCCAACATCTCACGCAACCGTGTGCAAAACGCGGCCAAGGCAGGTAACATTTTGGTCAACGACAAGGTGGTGAAGTCGAACTATAAGGTAAAGCCTAACGATGTGATTTCCATCGTTTTCACCTATCCGCCACGCGAGACCGACATCAAGCCGGAGGAGATTCCGTTGAACATCGTCTATGAAGATGATGACGTCATCGTCATCAACAAGCAAGCGGGATTGGTAGTGCATCCCGGTCACGGTAACTTCGACGGCACTTTGTTGCACGGATTGGCCTACTACTTTGAGCAGACACACCAAAACATTGAGAATCGTTTCGGTTACCTCGTGCACCGCATCGACAAGGACACCACAGGTTTGATGATTGTGGCCAAAAACGAGGCTGCACAAGCCATATTGGCGCACCAGTTCTTCGAGCACAGCATTCACCGCCGTTACAATGCCTTGGTTTGGGGTGACTTCGACGAAGATGAAGGCACCATTGAAGGCAACATCGGGCGCAGCACCAGCGACCGCCGCAAGATGACCGTCTACCCCAACGGCGACTATGGCAAGGAAGCCATCACCCACTGGAAAGTGCTGGAACGCTTTGGTTATGTGACCCTGAACGAATACCGATTGGAGACGGGTCGCACCCACCAGATTCGCGTCCACTCGCAATACATCGGCCATCCATTGTTTAACGACTCGATGTATGGCGGCGACGTCATCCTGAAAGGTACCACCTTCTCAAAATACAAGCAATTCATCGACAACTGCTTCAAAATCATGCCGCGTCATGCCTTGCACGCCAAGGAGTTAGGCTTCGTGCATCCCACTACGGGCAAGCAAATGATGTTTACCTCGGAGCTGCCCGACGACATGAAGCAGGTGCTCGAAAAATGGAGGATCTACCTGAAAGCGAGAAATCTATTGGAAGAATGATTTAGCATAGATAAGTAGATGAGCAGATTTAGTTTACATATAGAGACGATGACTTGTGACTATGACAATGACCACCTCCACCAAGAGCTGAAATTTCAGCATTTCTGTTAAAGAGGTCATAGTCAATGGTCATAGTCAATAAGTCCCGTGTCAAAAAACATGTAGTTTAATTTTGATTAGTTACTTACTATATACAACAACCATCAAAAACACTTAAAAATGAAAAAGATACTACTTTTAGCGGCACTCATTGCCGGTTTTGCTTGTAACACTCAGGCACAAATCCTTTACCGCATTTCTGGGAAGGGCCTTGAATCACCCAGTTATATTGTCGGCACCTACCACCTTGCGCCTTCGTCGTTTGCAGACAGCATCCCTGGCATGAAATCGGCCATTGAGGGTACACAACAAGTCTGCGGCGAGCTCGACATGATGGATGCCTTCAAACCTGAGAATGCAGCGCGATTGATGAAAGCACGAATGCTTCCGGAAGGGGTTACTTTGTCGTCCCTACTCACTGCCGAGCAGTTAGAGCGGCTGAATGCGCTACTTCTTGAGGTTATGGGCTCCAATCTCAAAGACGAGGCTTTTGCGGCACAGGTGGAAAACATAACTCCTGTTGCCCTCTCTACCACCCTTTCCTTAACCGCCTATATGAAAGAAATGCCGTCATTCAACCCTATGGATTTGATTGACAACCATTTCCAAACATTAGCCTTGCAAAACGACAAGTCCGTCAAAGGATTTGAGACCGTTGACTTCCAAATGGGAGTTCTCTATGACGTCCCGTTAGAAAAGCAGGTGGACGACTTAATGTGCTTGGTTGACAACTTTGAAGAAGCCCAGAAAATGGCCAACCGCATCACTACCGCGTATTTCACACAAAACCTGCAACAAATTGACGAAGTGTTGGAGGAAGAATCGGAGATGAATTGTGGCACAACAGAAGAGGACGAAGAAACCCTCATCTACAACCGCAACCGCAACTGGGTTGAGATGATGCCCGAAATGATGGCCGAACAGCCGACATTGTTCGTCGTTGGTGCCGCACATCTTTGCGGCGAGAAAGGCGTATTGAAACTGCTTGAAGGAGCGGGGTATACTGTTGAAGGCATGAAAGAATAAGGCATTACGCCTTTTTCTGTTTTTCCGCCAAAGCCTTATCCAAATCGAGGAGGAAACTGCGGGTCTTGTCCAAGGTTTCGAGCATGATGATGCGCTCCTCGTAGTCGCTGAAGCGTTCCTTGAGGGCTTGCTTGGCACCTGCCAAGGTGTAGCCTTTGACCTTGAGCAGCTGATAAATCACATGCACATAACGCACGTCTCGCTCGGTGAAGAGGCGATTGCCTTTCTTGTTCTTGCGCGGACGCAGCACGTCAAACTCCTTTTCCCAATAACGGATCATCGAGGTGTTGACATTGAACATAGCGGCCACTTCGCCGATGCTGTAGTAGTATTTTCCGGTGGTAGTAGTTTCTTCCATGGTTTTAAATTCAAGATTTAAAATTCAAAATTCAAAATTCAAAGATTTAAAATTCAAAATTCAAATTCTTTGGCTTAATCTTGGCTGCCACGATACTTCGACCCTTCGAGAAACCTCAGGGGCCACAAACTCAGCAACCATGTGACAGCCCTACAACTCCCAACTCTTAATTCACACCTCATACTTCAAACCTCCAACCTCCTAATTCACAACTATCAACTATTAACTATTAACTGTCAACTCCAAACTGCCAACTGACGACTAGTCCATCGTTTGTGTAGGCAAAGTCGACTGCTCCAAAATCTGGTCATACTCGTCAGGGGTGAGGTCGTTATAGAAGAAGTTAATGGGATCGACTTGGACGTCGTTTTTCAGCACTTCATAATGCAAATGCACACCTGTAGTCTTTCCCGAATCCCCTATATAGCCAATCTTTTGGCCACGCTTCACTTTTTGACCTTTCCTCACTGCGGCCTTCTGAAGATGGGCATACCGCGTCTTATAGCCATAACCATGGTCGATGGTCACCATGTTGCCATAGCCCCATTCATTTCTTTCCACATCGCAAACCACACCATCGCCCGTGGCGTATGCTTCGGTACCCTTTGCAGCCGAAAAATCGATGCCGCTATGGAACTTCGAAATCTTATAGATAGGGTCAGGACGATTGCCGAAAAACGAAGAGATGTATTTGAGTTCCGTTTCCTTCAAAGGGAAAATGCCGGGGATGTGGGCCAACATGTCGGATTTGTTGCGCACCATAACAAACAAGGTGTCGTATGAGACCGACTGATGATAGAGTTGACTGGCAATGACATCGAGTTTTCTGGCTGCACTCACGACCTGACCGGAATTCACATAGCCGTATAATCCCGCATAACGGTCAGCATCAGAAAAACCCGAGCGGCGCACTGAACTCGGAATGGGGTCGGCCTCGAACATCATGCGGTAAAGGTTATTGTCGCGCTGTTCCATGTCGGTCATCAGCACTTCCATATTATCCAAACGGTCGTTGAGGATTTCGTACTGCAACTTCATGTATTCCAACTCACGGGCCTGCATCTTTTCTTTCGGCGACTTGAAGAAGGTGAACAGCAACACAGCCAACAGGAAAGTCAAGCCCAAAACAGAAAGGAAAATCAACACATAGCGCATCACCGTCTTGGATTTGGAGGTTTCAAGCACCTCAAAATCCTGGGTCAGCTGGTTGAATATGTAACGCTTTTGTTTTGCCATTTATCTGATTGATTGAGCCATAAATAACGCCCAAAATCAAAAACTATTGCGCAAAAATAGAAATTTAGCGTAACTTTGCACGAAATTTTGAAGCATTTTTTAAAGTAAAACCGTATAACTCTCTATAAATGAACGCTTACGAGATTAGAAATAGTTTTTTGGACTTCTTCCGTTCCAAGGAACACGCCATCGTGCCATCGGCACCCATCGTCGTCAAGAACGACCCTACCCTGATGTTCACCAATGCCGGCATGAACCAGTTCAAGGACATCTTCCTGGGCAACCAGCCTTCGAAGTGGAAACGCGCCGCCGACTCGCAGAAATGCCTGCGCGTGTCGGGTAAGCACAACGACCTCGAGGAAGTGGGCCACGACACTTATCACCACACCATGTTCGAAATGTTGGGCAACTGGTCGTTTGGCGACTACTTCAAGAAAGAAGCCATCGCATACGCTTGGGAATACCTTACCGAGGTGGTGAAGATTGACAAGGACAGACTTTACGTGACTGTCTTCGGCGGCGATGAGAAGGATGGACAGCCTGCCGACATGGAGGCATACGGCTATTGGAAGGAACACGTCAGCGAAGACCGAATCATCTATGGCAACAAGAAGGACAACTTCTGGGAGATGGGCGAGACGGGTCCCTGCGGTCCCTGCTCGGAAATCCACATCGACCTGCGCGATGATGACGCCCGCAAGCAAATCCCTGGCCGTGATCTCGTCAACATGGACGACCCGCAAGTGATTGAAATCTGGAACCTTGTGTTCATGCAATACAACCGCATGGCTGACGGCCATCTGGTGGAACTCCCCGCCAAACATGTCGACACGGGCATGGGCTTTGAGCGCCTCGTCCGCGTGCTGCAAGGCAAGACCTCGAACTACGACACCGACGTGTTCCAACCCATCATCCAAGCCATCGCCAAGATGTCGGGCATCGAATACGGCAAGGCCGAGAAGACCGATGTCGCCATGCGCGTCATCGCCGACCACCTGCGTGCCGTGAGCTTCGCCATCGCCGACGGACAGTTGCCGTCAAACAACGGTGCCGGCTATGTCATCCGACGCGTGTTGCGCCGTGCCGTGCGTTATGGTTTCACCTTCCTCGGCTTCGAAGAGCCCTTTGTGTGCAACTTATTACCCATCCTTGTGCAACAAATGGAATACAACTTCCCTGAAATCAAGGCGCAACAGGAGTTGGTCGGCAAGGTCATCCGCGAAGAGGAAGCTGCTTTCTTGCGCACCTTGGCACAAGGCATCAAGCGCTTTGAGGGTTATGTGGAACAACACAAGGGTCAGGACATCGACGGCAACTTCGCCTTCGAGCTGTTCGACACCTTCGGCTTCCCCATCGACCTCACCCAGCTGATGGCCTCCGAGAAGGGCATCAGCGTCGACATGGAAGGCTTCAAGGCCAACCTCGAAGAGCAAAAGAACCGCTCGCGCAAAGCCGCCGAGAAAGCCAACGGCGACTGGGTGGTAGTGAACGAAAGCGAGCAGCCCACCGAGTTTGTCGGCTACACTGACATGAGCTGCGAGAGCCACATCCTGCGTTTCCGCGAGGTGGTGACCAAAAAGAAGACCCATTTCGAGATCGTCCTCGACAAGACCCCGTTCTATGCCGAGATGGGCGGTGAGGTAGGCGACACCGGCACCTTGACCTCCGAGAACGAGACCATCAAGATCGTAAACACCGTCAAGGAAAACAATCTGGTCATTCATATCACCGAGCAGCTGCCGCAGAACCCCGAGGTGGCTTTCACTGCCGCCATCGACGTGGAGCGTCGTCAGCGCATCGCCAACAACCACAGCGCCACCCACCTGATGCACGCCGCTTTAAGACAAGTCTTAGGTAGCCATGTCGAGCAAAAGGGCTCGTTGGTCGATGACCAGCGTCTGCGCTTCGACTTCAGCCACTTCGCCAAGATGACGCCTGAAGAAATCCGTCAGGTGGAGAATGTCGTCAACCAAAAGATTCGCGAGAACATCCCGAACGTGACCTACGCCGAAATCCCGATTGACGAAGCTAAAGCCATGGGTGCCACGGCATTATTTGGCGAGAAATACGGCGACAAGGTGCGCGTGGTGGTCTTCGACAAAGACTATTCCATGGAGCTCTGTGGTGGTTGCCACACCAGCGCCACGGGCAACATCGGCATGTTCAAGATTGTTTCCGAGAGCGCCATCGCCGCTGGCATCCGCCGCATCGAGGCCATCACCGGCGAGGCTGTGGAGCAATACCTTGACGAACAGCTGGATTTGATTGGACGCATCCGCGAGACCATCAAGACGCCCGACCTGGTGAAAGGCGTGACTTCGCTCAGCGAACAAAACTCCGCCTTGAAGAAAGAGGTGGAGCACCTTATGCAGGAGAAAGCCCAAGCCATGGCCGAACGCCTCCAAGAGAAAGCCCTCGACCACGAAGGCTACAAATTCATCATGGAGACCCTGCCATGCAGCGGCGACCAACTCCGCAACATCGCCTTGATGCTCAAGCAGATGAACGAAAGCACCATCGCCATCCTTGGCTCCGTGGCCGAAGGCAAGCCTTCGCTCTGCCTGTTGTTGCCTGAGGCCTTCGCCGATGCCAAGGGCTTGGATGCCACCAAGCTCATCCGTGAGGTGGCCAAGGAAATCCAAGGCGGTGGTGGCGGACAGAAGACCCTCTGCGTGGCCGGTGGTCGCAATGCTGACGGACTGCCGAAAGCCATGCAGCTGCTGAGAGAGAGAATTTGATTCTTTTGGGAAACAAACGCTTTGCGTTCGACGTAGTCAAATGCTTTGCATTCAACGAAGTTAAATCTGACACAAATCTTATATAAATCAGCTCCGCAGGAATGGATATTCTTGCGGAGCTGTTTTTTGCCAATCGTGCCATCCCCCAGCTTGGGACTAGCAGCCATGCCAAGCCGACGTTGGCTTGTGCGCTGGCGGGCATCTATGGCTGCGGCATATAGAACACAATATCAGCACTATATCCGACAGCAAACGACAACAGTCGACTACAAACGTTTAATCAACGGATAGGACTTGACAAAGGTTGCATCTTTGCAACGATAATAAAACACACTTATATGGAAGCACAAGACGACAAGATCTTCCTGATTCCCATGGAGGATGGAAAAGAAGCCATGAAACAACGTCAAGAGATCATTTCACAAGTGTATCGCAAATGGACGGAGGAGAATCCAGACAAAAGAGTATACAACCGCTCGTTGAAAGATTATATCAACATTCGCTATCTTTCAATAACCGAGACCATGCGTCATGCCTCAAAGAAATATTCTTCAACCTTGGCTCTTCTACAATTGGACACCATATTACGATATGCCGTGGTATATGGAAAGCCCAAACCTCCGAAGAAAGGGGTCGCCAATCAAAAGATATTTTCCTATATGCTGGAAATGCACTATGAATTGATAGGCATTGGCCTTGTAAAAATGATGGTTGGTGTGAAACGCACAGGAGAGAAGATACAATATTGCATTACTGCAATAGAAGCATAAAAAAAAGAAATCGACAGGTTGGCTCACTCGAAAGGTCATCACCAAATTGTGGACGTCAACGGACTGTTCCCCTATTGATTTCTGCCTGCAAAATTACAACTTTTCCACGAACCCGCAAGAGGATGGAGAAAATTCTATTGCAACGAATTGTCATTGGTTGTTTGTTTTACACGAATTACCGTTAATGCACCACGAATTGTCATTAATTGTTTGGGGATATTGCATCAGGGTGGTGGTGGGTACAGCAGCAATGTCATGCCAGCGTGGACAGGTGCGTTGGTGGGCATCTTTTGCTACACGCAGGAGTTCCGCTCCGCTCCACAACCTGCTTAAAATCCTATCGCCCCTACGGGGCTGGGCTACCGCACCATACACCTTCACGACAACGGACAACACCCCCTCCCCTTGCCGTCATGGCGGACAAGGATCCGCCATCTCCTACGCCCCTGGGACTCACCCTTGTCGTCGCTTCGCGTCATCGCGAGGAGGAACGACGAAGCGATCCATTTATGCCAGATTCATGTAAGATTTAACTACGTTGAATGCAAAGCATTTGTTTCAAAAAAAAAGAGAAACACATACATTTCATTTCCAATCACTTATCCGACAGCAAACGACTACAGTCGACTACAAACGTTTATTCAACGGCTTAGTCTTGACAAGGGTTGCATCTTTGCGACACAATTCAAACATATTACTTATGGCTAAAAAGAATCCATTTGATAAAGAGCAAACAACGAAGATTCCATTTTCCGAATTAGTGGAACTCATTGGGACAAGTTGTGACTACAAGTTCTGCATCATTGACGAAAACATCGACGAGGAGTTGATGTCGCTCGCTGCCAGTCATGGCATCAACCTAAAAGGCTTCAAGCATGTCATTGAAACATCAGGAATACAGCATGCCGAGAAACGACATGGCTTCAAAAGCAATGATAGGGTTCCCCTTTCTCTCGAAGACTATCTGCTTATCCCTTTCATCATCAAAAACAGGGACAAAGTGGAAGTGTCTGCACAAACTGACATTTCGCATCATAACACTGTATTGAAATACACCAAACAGATTGGGGACACTTATTACTATGTTGAAGAAATACGTAAGCGAAACAAGAGCTTGGCATTCAAAAGCCTCATAAAACGAGAAAAAGAAAACCCCTCTCTTTTGAGGGGTTAATCTGTTATCGCTGGAGGGAACATCCTTTCGGCCGCCCCTTACGTCTTGATAATCCACTGGTTTTTCATTCCGTGTCCGCGACCAACTGCCTGCAAAATTACAACTTTTCCACAAACCCGCAAGGGGACGGAGGAAATTCTGTTGCAATGTATTGGCATTGGTTGTTTGCTTTTACACGAATTACCGTTAATGTACCACGAATTGTCATTTATTGTTTGGGGGATATTGCATCAGGGTGCGGATGGCTCCAGCAGCCATGTCATGCCTACGCAGACAAGTGCGACGGCGGGCATCTATGGCTGCGGTTATCTTGTTCCTTCTCCTTGATGAGAAGTAACCGAAGAATCAAGGCCGACATCAAGGGCCTACCGCACTAGGCGACCGCTCCTCCCCCATGTCGGCCGGGCCCGCGCGCCCAACCCGGTCGGATTTTGGCATTCCCGCGCATTCCCAACCACTTACCCGACAGCAAACGACTACAAACGACTACAGTCGACTACAAACGTTTAATCAACGGGCAGGTCTTGACAAACAATGCATCTTTGCGGCAGAAACACAAAAACGCTGCATCATGGAAGCAAAACAAACTGATAACAAAGAAATAAAAGATTTTGTCAGCGTTGAAGAACGCATCCTCAAACTGGTAAGAGAAGCCTCAGAAACGGATTGGAAAAACAATCGTTGGGTGATACTTGGGAAGCCCACCCCTAAAGAAGTGAAAAAGTTGAATGCTTTGTTGGGCTGCGATGTGACAGGATTCCAGCGTATGATTGACATTTCAGCCGTGAAGCACTCACGAAAGAAGCATCCCAACATGACAGAAACTGATTTCTGCCTTATTCCAATGATTATTGCCGCTGCAGATGAAATCACAATGGGAAAGTACCCTGACACCGTGGTCTATCGTAAAACATTGGAAAAAGAATACTATTATGTGGAATGCACCCGTACAGGAAGGAAAAGGTTGGCTATGAAGACCTTTTACAAAACAAAAATTGGCGGCTAACAACCTATCGAGGCTCTAACCGCCAATGTTTTTCGTCTTCCGGTGCTATCTGCTACCCTTGGGGGCCATGACGCTGTACGTCCTTAACGTGCCGAAACGACACTGCAAAATTACAACTTTTCCACAAACCCGCAAAGGGATGGAGGAAATTCTATTGCGACGAATTGTCATTGGTTGTTTGTTTTACACGAATTACCATTAATGTATCACGAATTATCATTAATTGTTTGTTTTACACGAATTAGCATTAATGTACCACGAATTGTCATTAATTGTTTGTTTTACACGAATTACCGTTAATGTACCACGAATTGTCATTAATTGTTTGGGGGATATTGCATCAGGGTGCGGATGGCTCCAGTAGCCAAGTCATGCCGACGTTTGCCTGTGCGTTGGCGGGCATCTTTTGCTACACGCAGGAGTTCCGCTCCGCTCCACAACCTGCTTAAAAACCCATCGCCCCTATGGGGCTGGGCTACCGCACCATACACCTTCACGACAACGGACAACACTCCCTCCCCTTGCCATCATGGCGGACAAGGATCCGCCATCTCCTACGCCCCTGGGACTCACCCTTGTCGTCGCTTCGCGTCATCGCGAGGCACGAAGCAATCCATTTACGATAGATTCATGTAAGATTTGTTTCCAAAAAACATCCATTTCATTCCCAATTACTTATCCGACTACAAACGACTACAGTCGACTACAAACGTTTGTTCAACGGCTTAGTCTTGACAGACATTGCATCTTTGCGACACAATTACAAAAACATAGAAAATGGAAGAGTTACAACAAGGAGCGTTTGGGCCCATCTACACCCAATTCGAGAGCAAACCGAAAGAAGCCATGACCCACCTATGCAATGTAAAAGACGGAGAATGTCCCAAAGCCTTCTATCGTGAAGATGTCGGATTTGTTGATTTCGTTTGGGGAA
>JAEETH010000048.1 GCA_016290215.1 Bacteroidales bacterium | reverse complement strand
GAAAAACCCACTTTGAGTGATGTGGCTAACTCCAACACAGCGCATACTGGTTCGGTAAGTTGGACTGGAGATGCCGACGGTTACGAACTGATATACTCCACAGCCTATACCTTTGAACCTGGCGATGAAGGCGTTACTCAAATCAACCTCGGAAGTGTAAACACCTACACTTTGCAGGATTTGGATCCAGAAACAACGTACCGTATCAAAGTGCGAGCCAACTGTGGCGAGGAGGACGGCTACAGTGCCTGGAGCAACCAAGTGAATTTCACCACAACAGCCACCTGTGTAGCGCCCTCTGGTTTAGCAGCTACGGCAACGGCCACCACCATCACCTTAAGCTGGACGGCTGGAGCAACAGGCCAAGATGCGTGGGATATTCGCTACAAGACCAGATCCGATGATTATACATATGTCCATCTTGATGGTCAAACTACAACCAACTACACCATCACTAACCTCACTCCTGTCACCACTTATAGTGTGAACGTGCGTGCTTATTGTAGTGATGAAGACCAAAGCAAATGGAGTTACAGTACCAACCAAAACTCTGACTTATCCATCAGCACAGAATGTGCTGCCATAGCATTGCCTTACTCATACGGATTCGAGGAGAATCTAAATACAACCGCACCGTATAGCTCTTCCTACCCCATGCCCAAGTGCTGGAATGCTATTAGGTATCAATATGGAAGCTATCCACCTTACACCTATTACCCATACGTATGCAGCACAACCAACAATAGCAATTATGGCCCACGTACTGGTGGAAAATTCCTTCTTTTGTACAAAACGCAAAACCTCACCAACGAGATTGCCGTATTACCCGAAATCGATGCCAATATCAAGAATGTGCAATTAAAATTCTGGGGAAGGAACGGCAACGGCAGCAGTGCCTACCCAGAAGTGCTTGTCGGCGTCATGACCGATCCCTCCAATGCCAGCTCTTTTACACAAGTAAAGAGCGTTTCCGTCAGCACGGCTGATTATCAGGAATACATTGTTGATTTTAGCACCTACACAGGGAATGGCAATTATATCGCCTTCAAATTGAACCCTGCTTATAGCTCATACTCCTACACCTATTTCAGCATTGACGACATCACCGTAGAGGAAATTCCCTCCTGCCTTGTCCCCATGGGTCTTGAAGCAACCATTAACGGTGCCAACGAGGCCACGCTGAGTTGGACGGCCGGAGGTGTTGAAACTGCTTGGAATGTGCAGTATAAGATGGCTTCTGAAAGCGATTGGAGCGAACCGGTTGCCGTGAATGAAACTTCCTATACACTGACCGGACTACAACGTGCCACTGCCTACGAGGCGAGAGTACAGGCCAATTGCGATGCCAACGACCAAAGCGACTGGATAGAAGTGAGTTTCACTACCGAATGTGGCATTTGGCCCATCAATGCACAAAACAGCCTATTTGAAGACTTTGAAAATGTTGGTTCCTCCGACTTCCCGCCCACCTGTTGGGATAAATTCAGCCATGAGATGTCAGGATACTCCTATTGGTATTTGAATTCGAACAACGGATTAGGCTCAAGTGCTGCATATAGCTCTTGGAATCAAGGCTACGCCTTCCTCGTCATGCCAAAGATGCACATCGATGGTGATGCTATCTTGTCATTTGACTATCTCATCGGTTCAGGCGATTATGACGAGAGTTGCTCCATTGTGGTCTCCACGGGAGAAATGACTTACAACGACTTCGACCAAACCATCTGGGAAGCCACTGGCAGCAATTCTGGCAATGCAAACGCAACCGTTTCATTGGCTTCATTCAACGGTGAAGACATTTATGTCGCATTCAAATTCAAAGGCTCTGGCACAAGCGGTTGCACTTGGTATGTTGACAACGTGCAAGTGTATGTACCTGTTGAACAGGCTGTTGAACTTTCGCAGGGTTGGAACTGGTGGAGCCCGACCGTTGAGACTTCATTGGAAGAACTTGAGACAGCACTTGGTGCCAACGGCATCTCCATCAATTCACAGAACCAATTCGCCAGATACGATGTGGAAGACGAAGAATGGAGCGGTGACCTAACTGCGCTGGTTCCTGGACAAATGTACAAGATCGAGGTCAGTGCCGATTGTAACTTCACCCTCACAGGCATTCCAACTACTTCCATTACAGTCAACATTGAGAATGGAAGCAATTGGTTCGGTTACACCGGCTCGGAGACAGTGACAATTGAAGAAGCCCTCATCGGTTTCACCCCCGTCGAAGGCGACAAAATCACTTCAGAAGATGGAAAATTCACTATCTACGAAGAGGGTGAATGGGGCGGTGACCTCCTGAATCTTGTGCCAGGAAAAGGCTACATCTATATCTCGCAAGACACAGAATCAAAACAATTCATTATTACAAGAAACAATTAAATACACTATACAATGAAAAGAAAAACATTTTTCATATTGGCAGCCATGCTGCTTTGCGGATCATTAAGCGCACAAACAAACCATTACACATACAACTATCACCATTTCGAGCACAAAATTACAGTTGTGGCTCAAATCAACATTGATGGTGTTGAACAGACCTCCAGCGACTATGAGATTGGATCGTTTGACGGCACGGCCGTCACCGGTTCAGCGAGAATCGGTGAATACGGTTCGAATCATTATCACCGTGCATATTTTGCCATTTTTTACAACACTGCTTATGATGCCACATTCAAACTTTACAATCACGCGACTGGTGTGGAATTGACCAACTGCACTATTACAGATCATCTGGGTGAACCTTTAACTTTTGTATGGACAGATGAAAACGGGTATGGCACCAACAAGAAACCTGTTATCTTTAATTTTATTACCACGCCAACGCAAACCCTCACCAAAGACATCACTGGATACCAAAACGGCAACGGCAATTGGTATCTCATCGCCTCACCTTTTGCTGACGATGCGACGCCTACCACAGTGGGGATGATTACCAATGATGAAGGTGAAGGAGAAGACGCCATCCACACCTTTGACCTCTATTGGTTCGACCAATCGGAACAACTTGAATGGCGGAATTACAGGCAAGTCCCCTTTGATTTGGTCAATGGCAAGGGTTATCTCTATGCCAACAAGAACGACGTCACACTCACCTTCACTGGCACGCCTATCGAAGGCTCGACAAAAGAGGTTTCGTTGGTCAAGGACGACAACGCAGAGTTTCCAGGGTGGAACCTCGTGGGCAACCCGTTTACGACCAATGCCACGTTGGATCTGCCTTACTACAGATTGAATCAAGGTAGCATCGCGTTGAACACTTATACGGAAAACACTGAAATCAATGTCTTGGAAGGCGTGTTCGTCCAATCCACTGACCAAACCCCTTCGGCCAACTTCACCAAGGTCAGCACTGAGTCCAAGAGAGTCAGCCAACTCAACATTAAGGTGACGCGGGACCGTAGTGCCGTTATCGACAATGCAATCATCCGCTTCGACAATGGGGCTACCCTCGGCAAGTTCCAACTCAACCCAAGCAGCACCAAGGTTTATTTTACCCAAAGCAGCCAAGACTTTGCCGTGGTGCGCGGCTCCAACGAAAGCGAGATGCCCATCAACTTCAAGGCTGAAGAGAACGGAACCTATACGCTCAGCTTCGACGCAGAAGGAGTCAGTTTCGACTACCTCCACCTTATTGATAATGTGACTGGCAACGATGTCGACCTGCTCGCCAACCCGAGCTACAGCTTCGAGGCTAAGACCACTGACTACGAGGGCCGCTTCAAGTTGGTGTTTGTTGCCAACAGTGAGGACGGCCCTTCGACAGGCTCAGGGACCTTCGCTTTCTATAGCAACGGCAATTGGACCATCAGCAACGAGGGCGAGGCCACACTGCAAGTGATTGACGTCAATGGCCAAATCCTCAAAAGCGAAAACATCAATGGCTGCGGCAACGTCATTGTCAATGTCGCTGCTGGCGTCTATTTGTTCCGCTTGGTCAATGGCGACATTGTAAAAACCCAGAAAGTCGTCATCAAATAAAGGCACCCAATGCTTTACTAAATAACTAAAATTCCTTTTATTTCCATGTTGTTGGTCGGTGGCAGCTATTACTGCCACCGACTTTTAAAACTTCAATAATAGCTGTAGGTCAGGAACATGAAGAAACAATATCAAGCAGTTACGGCAGAAGAAGCCGTCAAAGTCATCAAGTCGGGCGACCATGTCCACATCAGTTCGGTGTCGAATGTGCCGCAATGTTTGGTCAAAGCCTTGTGCGACAGAGGTCGCGCGGGCGAGTTGAAGAACGTCTACATCCATCACCTGCATACCGAGGGTGCTGCGCCTTACGTCAACCCTGAATTTGAGGGCATCTTCCAGCACAATGCCTTCTTCGTAGGTGCCAATGTGCGTGAGAGTGTGCAAAAAGGCTTGGCCGATTACATCCCTGTATTCCTCGGCGAGACCTCGAAACTCTATCGCGAGCGTTACATCAAGTGCAACGTGGCCATGATTCAGGTGTGTCTGCCCGACAAGTTCGGCTATGTGTCGTTAGGTTCGTCGGTCGACGCCACCTTGGCCGCCATGGAAAGTGCCGAATTTGTCATCGCAGTGGTCAACAAGCATGTGCCACGCACCTTCGGCGACGCATTGGTCCACATCAGCAGAATCAATGTCTTTGTCGAAGACGACACTCCCCTACTCACCGTCGACATGCCCGAACCCAACGAAGTGGAAAAGACCATCGGACGCTATTGTGCCGAGCTCATCGAAGACGGTGCTTGTCTCCAGATGGGTATCGGTTCCATACCGAACGCCATCCTCTCGTGTCTCCACAACCACAAAAACATCGGTATCCACACTGAGATGTTCTCAGACGGCATTTTGCCGCTTGTCAAGAAAGGCGTCATCACGGGCGACAACAAGAAACTCAACAAAGGCAAAATCGTATCCACCTTCGTGATGGGCTCGAAGAAAATCTATGACTTCATCGATGGCAATCACGAAGTGCTGCTGATGGACGTGGAATACACCAACGACCCCTTCATCATCGCGCAGCAACCCAAGATGACCTCCATCAACTCGGGCATCCAGATTGACCTCTCGGGACAGGTGTGCGCCGACTCGTTGGGCGAACGCATTTACTCAGGTGTTGGTGGCCAGATTGACTATGTCTATGGCTCCTCGCGTGCCAAAGGCGGCAAGGCCATCATCGCCATGCCCTCCACCACACGCAAAGGCATCAACAAGATTGTGCCTGCCTTGGATTTGGGCTCAGGTGCCGTAACCACACGCAACCATATCCATTGGTTCGTCACGGAATATGGCGCGGTGAACCTCTACGGACGCTCATTGCAGGAAAGGGCCAAACTCATCATCTCGGTAGCGAATCCGCAATTCCAGGAACAGTTGGACGAGGCCGCCTTCAAGCGCTTTGGACCACATTTTCACTATTTGTGGAATAATATTGTGTGATTAATGAACTATGAATTGCACGATTATTTCTAATTTTGCACGAAATATCATGCATAAACTCACTTCGTATCACCGAATCTCTGATTCTGTGCAAATCGTAGTTCCTAATCAATACAAAACATCATGTTCAGTAGCATCAACTTCGTAGAAATCTTCGGCGCGTTCATCGTCATGGCCGCAATCATCGACATCTTCGGCTCCATTCCCATCTTCGTGAGCATGAAGGAACAAAACAAGACCATCAAGGCGGGACAGGCTTGTTTGACGGCTTTGGGGTTGTTTTTGGCGTTCTTCTTCGCCGGTGACGCCTTGCTGAAGCTGTTTGGCATCGACGTGGCTTCCTTTGCAGTGGCAGGCTCCTTCGTGCTATTCATCCTTGCCGTTGAAATGATTCTCGGTCGCGAAATCATCAAAAATGAAGGCGGCAAGAGCGGTGCCAGCATCGTGCCCATCGCCTTTCCGTTGATTGCCGGTCCTGGTGCACTGACGGCCTTACTCTCGCTTCGTGCCGACTATGCCGTTGTCAACATCATCATCGCGCTGTTGCTCAACATCTTGTTGGACTACATCGTCATCAGCCAACTCGACAGGATCCAGAAGCTCTTGGGCGAAAACCTGATTTTCATCCTGCGCAAGTTCTTTGGTGTCATCCTGTTGGCCATTGCCGTGAACATGTTCGTGCACAATATTTCGGTGATTATCGCATCCGTTTAGAAATAAGCTTTATCTTTGTACTTTCAATATTGGACTATGACTTGTGACCATGACTATGACCACTTCAACCAAGGCAAAAAGTGGTCATAGTCATAGTCAGCGGTCATAGCCAAAAAACAAACAGACACAAACATGATTAATCTCTTCACCGGTTCGGGCGTCGGGCCCACCATTTTATTCCTTTCCCTATCCATTTTTATCGGCCTGCTGCTGGGCAAAATCAAAATCGCCCAAATCTCGTTGGGCATCACTTGGGTGCTCTTTGTGGGCATCGCCTTCAGTGCCTGCGGCGTCAGCCTTAATGCGGAGATGCTGCACGTTATCAAGGAGTTCGGACTGATTCTCTTTGTCGTGGCTGTCGGTTTGCAGGTGGGGCCAGGCTTTTTCAAGTCGTTCAAGAAAGGCGGCTTGGCCATGAACCTGATGGCTTTGGTCAATGTGGCACTGGGTGTTTTGATTACGGTCATCATTGCTAAAGTAGCACATCAGGACTTGGCCGACATGGCGGGCGTTTACACCGGTGCCATCACCAACACACCTGGTCTTTCGGCGGCCCAACAAGCCGTCACCGACTTAGGCATCGAAGGTGCCTCCGACCGTTTGGCAGCTGGCTATGCCGTGGCCTATCCCCTTGCCGTGGTGGGCATGATTTTGACCTGCATCCTGTTGCGCCCGCTCTGCCGCATCGACTTAGCAAAGGAGCCCACCACCCTTGAGACAACTTCTATTGCACCAAAGTCAGAAAAGAAAGGCAAAGGCGGCTTTTTGCTCATTCCTGTTTTCGTGATCATTGCCTTAGGCATCATCATCGGCTCCATCCCGATTCCTGTGGGCATGAAAGCACCTATTAAATTAGGTCTTGCCGGCGGGCCCTTGGTGGTGGCCATCATCGGCGGCTGGCTTGGGGTGAAGAAAGGCTGGTTCAGCACCGAGTTCACGGAAGGGCAAGGCGTGCATGCCTTGCGCGAAGTAGGCATCGCGCTCTTCCTCGCTGGCGTGGGCTTGGGCGCAGGTGGCAAGTTCGTAGAAACCGTCCAAGTTCACTATATGTGGGTCGTCTACGGTGTCATCATCACCATGGTGCCTCCCATTTTGGTCGGACTTTTCGGACGTTTGGTGCTGAAAATAAATTACTACACGCTGATGGGCTTCATCGGAGGCTCACACACCGACCCTCCTACCCTCGCCTTCGCCAACACCGTGGCTCCCGAAGGCTGCAAGCTACCTAACATGGGCTATGCCACCGTGTATCCACTGACCATGTTTTTGAGGATTTTCACTGCACAATTGTTAGTGTTGTTGGCGGTTTGACAGCTTAAATCAAGTCCTTTTCGTCAATCAGATTGTTAAGCAAGGCATAAACGGTAAGACCCGAAACCGACTTGATGCCCGTCTTACGGGTGATGTTTTTGCGGTGCGAAATGACGGTATGGATGGAAATGTTCATCTGGTCGGCAATCTCCTTGTTCATCATGCCCTTGGCGACGGCCACCAACACATCGGTCTCGCGTTTTGAGAGTTCCACATCGTCGGCATTCTTCGTGGTCTCACTCTGAGCAAATTCATTCATCTTGCTGATGATTTTCGACCGTGTGTCGTTGATTTCGATGACGCCGATATAAGGTGTCAGGCAGGAATGGTCGAGGCAGGAAGTCAGCAAGGCGACGGCGATGAGATTGGGGTGTTCCTTGCCTAAGTCGGAAAGGAATTCCTTATTCTGGTATCCCAACAAGGCAGGATTGATGACAAGCACATTGGCATCGGTGGAAAGGATTCTCTCAGAGAGGTGCTCGGGACTGTCAATGCGAGCCACCACATCGAACTGTGCCATGCCGTCGATGATGTCGGCAAGCCCGTTCGCAATGATTTCGGAGGTTTCGCAAATGATGACACGGTTACTCATGGCTTTGCGTTTTCAAGGGATTCGACACAAGGGATGAGAATGCGCTCCTCAATGAGGGAATGGCGGTTGAGGTCGTCGCTCAATTCCATGATGTCATACGAAATCTCAATGCGCTCCTTGGGCAGGATGTCGCCAGGAAGGTATTTGAGCAGGATGTTCATCATGTCGTCGAGGGTGTCTTGGATGTTGGTGTGGTTATGCTCGAACTCGTCAATCTTGTAAGAATCAGTGCGTTTCCCATTGAGCAAGGCCTCAATATAGGGGAACACCACCTCCTCTTCATAGTATTTGATATGCCGCATCACTTCCTGCTTGTAATCGTCATAGAAATGGCTCAACATCGGGCCGTATTTCTGTCCACAAGCATCGATGATGCGTTGCAGATGCTCCTCAATGTGCGGGAAACGCTCGTCAAGATAATAAAGATGCGAAGCTTTCAGATAGGAAAGCAGATCGCCCATATCGATATGCTGAAGCTCATGTTTTTCGGGTTTGTAACCGCTTTCGGAGTAGATCTCGCAAATCATGAGGAACAAGTCGGTGTTGACATGGTTGATCTGGCACACTTGCTCAACATTACGGTCGCCGAAGCCCAACCCGATGCCGAAACGGGGCAACAGCTGCAACAGGCGACGGTCTTCCGTCAACAGCTCAGCAAACTTGGCGTCTTTTGAAAATGGTGTTTTCTTTTTAGGCATGATGTTTTCAATTTGATGGGGCAAAAATAGTAAAATTCCGATTTGCCCTATTCTCTGACCTTCAACACTAACCCGAAATCAACATCTCTTATCACAACAATCGCTGTCGCTTTCAATCTCTATCGTGGCATGAGTGATACCATGTTCGTTCAGGGATTCTTTCAACGCCTTTCGCACATTGGATGCTTCATGTTCATCGTCGACAACCACATGCGCCGTAAGTGCATTTTCGGTGGTGCTCATAGCCCAAATATGGAGATGATGCACATCGGTGACATGTTCCACCTGACTCATGGTTTGCGCCACCTCATCGACCTCGATTCCTTCTGGAACGCCGTCCAAGGCCAGTCGCATACTGTCGCGGAGCAGTTCCCATGTGCCGACGAGGATGACAATAGCAATAACAATACTGACTATCGGGTCGATGACAAACCAGCCCGTGTGCTTGATCACGATGCCGCTTATCACCACCCCTATGCTAACCAAAGTGTCAGCTGCCATGTGGAGGAAGGCACCGCGGATATTGAGGTCCCCTTTTTGTCCTCGCATGAGAAGCAAGGTCGTCAGACCATTAATAAGGATACCCACGCCGGCAGTCCATGAGATGACCGCTCCGTCGATAGCCGCCGGCGCACGCAACTTGTGAACGCTCTCTGCCACAATGACCCCGACCGCCACAAGGAGCAACAAGGCATTGGCCAACGAAATAAGGATCGTGCTTTTCTTGTAGCCGTAGGTGTAGCGCTCGTTGCTGTGCACCTTCACCAAATGCAATCCCACGACCACCAGTACTAACGAAAACACATCACTCAAGTTATGTCCTGCATCGCTCAGCAACGAGAGGCTGTTTTGCCATAGGCCTACGCCCGCTTCTATGCCGACGAAAAGCAGATTCAGTATGATGGCCGCCCACAAAACCTTTCTCATTTGCCCATTATCGGCAGCCACATGATGATGGTGGTGATGATGGTGATGTTCATGGTGCTCATGGTGTTCATGCGAGCAACATTCTTCGTTATGTTTGTGTTCTGACATAATTCGTTCTCCTTTCGGCTGCAAAGATACGAAGGATATGCGCTGCAACTTATCCTTATTTATGACGATTCTTTTTTCCATAAATCCCTAAGATTGGGGATTTCACAGTTTTCGGAATGGTCGTTACTTTGCAGCAGATTTTTGTCATACGTTTTTAGAATGAATTTTGAGTTAGTTTTTGAGCCTGCGAGACGGTGCCACCTGTCTCGCAGTTTTTTTAATTAAGGTTTTATTCTCAACCGCTTAGAGTTTGAAAATAAACTCTATATTTGCAGCATGAAAAACGAGAAACAACAGGCTGCTGCTGCGGCGGCTTTTGCCGAGCGATGGAAAGGTCGCGGATACGAACGTGGCGAGTCACAACTGTTTTGGGCCGACTTGCTGACCAACGTGTATGGCATTGAAGACTTGCCCTCTTTCATCCGCTATGAAGAGCGGGTGACCAGCATGGTGGATTCCACCAACTTCATTGACGGGCACATCCCATCAACGAGGGTGCTCATTGAGCAGAAATCCATCGACAAGGATTTGCGGGCACCCGTACCGCAAAGCGAGGGCGGCAAGCTGACGCCATTCCAGCAAGCCAAGAAATATGTGGCTAACCTGCCCTTGTCGCAGCATCCCAAGTGGATTGTGACCTGCAACTTTGCGGAGTTCCTCGTCTATGATATGGAACAGCCCAACGGCGAGCCAGAACAAATCTTTTTGAAAGACTTAGGCAAGGAGTATTACCGCCTCCAATTCCTCGTCGATGCGCGAAGCGAGCATATCTCTAAAGAGATGCAAGTCTCGATGAAGGCTGGTGAGATTGTTGGTAAGATTTACGATGCTTTGCTGAAGCAGTACGACGACAACTCGCCTGAGGCCTTGCGCTGGCTCAATATCTTGTGCGTGCGCATCGTGTTTTGCCTCTATGCCGAGGATGCCGGAGTGTTCAGGCACGACCAGTTCCATGACTACCTCAACAGCTATAATGCCGAAGACCTTAGCGATGCGCTGTCGAAGCTTTTCAATGTACTCAACACACCTTTGGAGAAACGCAGCAAGTATATGAAAGACGACTTGAAAGCGTTCCCTTACACCAACGGTGGTTTGTTTGAAGAAGAGATAGAGATTCCGCTGTTCACCGAGGAACTGAAGCAAATCTTGTTGCAAAATGCCAGCCTCGACTTCGACTGGAGCGAGATTTCGCCCACCATCTTCGGGGCCGTGTTTGAAAGCACGCTGAATCCCGAGACGAGGCGCAGCGGTGGAATGCATTACACGAGCATCGAGAACATCCACAAGGTGATTGACCCGCTCTTTTTGAACGACTTACGTATCGAACTGGATACTATATTGGAAGAGAAAGTGGAAAAAACGCGCATGCGTCGTCTCGACGAATACCAAAACAAGTTGGCCTCGCTCACCTTCCTCGACCCTGCCTGTGGTAGTGGCAACTTCTTGACAGAGACCTATCTGAGCCTGCGAAGGTTGGAGAACGAGGTGCTCCGTGAGCGGTATCACGGACAGATGATGATGGGCGAGTTCAACAATCCCGTCAAGGTAAGCATCCATCAGTTCTATGGCATCGAAATCAACGACTTTGCCGTTACCGTGGCCACCACCGCTTTATGGATTTCCGAAGCCCAGATGCTGAACGAAACCGAACGTATTGTCCAGCACGACATTGATTTCTTGCCGCTGAAGAGTTATGCAAATATTGTTGAAGGCAATGCCTTGCGGATAGACTGGGAAAGACTTCCCATTATTGTTCCCGAAATGCCTACCATCCGAACGGAAAGGGCTTATCTTACTCAACCAGAGTCCTCCGACTGGATGGCGAGTGAAAAATACGATTTTCCTGAGATTAAGCTTCAGGCCAAGCAAATCATCCCTGGAGAGCCACAAAAGCCAGAGTCAAAACCGATTCATTTCAATTATATTATGGGCAATCCGCCGTTTGTGGGCGCTCGATGGATGAGCAAAGAACAGAAGCAGGATGTGATTGACATCTTTGGCGCAAAATGGCAAGGCGTCGGAGACCTTGACTATGTTTGTTGTTGGTATAAGAAGGCTATTGACTTGATGAATCATAACTCAGCCATTCGAACAGCTCTTGTTTCTACTAACTCAATTTGTCAAGGTGGTTCGGTAGCAAATCTTTGGAAGCCATTATTCAATCAATACAATACCCAAATAATTTTTGCTTATCGGACATTCCGTTGGGACAGCGAGGCTGACATTAAGGCGCATGTGCATTGTGTGGTTTTGGGCTTTTCCGTTGAGTCCTATTCAAAACCTAAGATCATCTATACTTCAGACGGACAATCTGTTCAAGTTTCCAATATCAACGGATATTTGTTGGATGCTCCCAATGTGTTTATCGAAAAAAGGACACAACCCTTATGTGACGTACCTTCTATTTGCTTAGGTGGGCAACCTATTGATGACGGCAATCTGATTCTTACCATTGAAGAAAAGGAAAAGCTTTTGGCACATGAGCCACTAGCTGCTTCACTGATTCGTCCGTTCATGATGGGTAAAGACTTTATCGAGCGCAAACCTCGTTATTGTTTGTGGCTGAAGGGTGCCAATCCGAGTGTCTTACGCCAATGCCATAGGGTGATGGAACGAGTTCAAAAAGTGCGAGAGTTTCGGCTAAAAAGCGATCGTTCTAGTACCCTAAAAGCTGCCGAAAATCCAACCTTGTTTGGTGCTCCTTTTGAATGTATAGACAACTTTATTGCTTTGCCAAAGGTATCATCAGAAAACCGTCGATATATTCCGATGGATTACTTATCTCCTGAGATTATTCCAGGTGACAAGCTATTTTGTATGCAAGGAGCCACACTCTACCATTTTGGCATTCTGACTTCATTTATTCACATGGCATGGATGCGAGCCACATGCGGACGATTGAAGAGCGACTACAGCTACAGCAACACCATCGTTTACAACAACTTCCCATGGCCGAATCCTACCGAAAAGCAGAAGGCAAAGATTGAACAAACCGCCCAAGCCATCCTTGATGCACGGGCCAAGTATCCCGATTGTAGCCTTGCCGACCTTTATGACGAAGCAGCCATGCCTCCCGAACTGCGCAAGGCGCATCAAGAGAATGATCGTGCAGTGATGGTTGCATACGGCTTTGACCTCACGCTGAGCGAAAACGAAATCGTGGCGGAGTTGTTTAAGTTGTATCAGGAGATGGTAAAGTAACCTCTTCTCCTATCCTCATTAATAATTAGGCATATTTCCAAAAACCCTAATTATTAGGGATTGGACTGCAAGGACAAAACCAAGAGTTTTGCAATCGATTTTGACCTAATAGTATCCAACTATGAAACTGATTACGATTGCAAAATGCACTGCATTGGCTTTGGCACTGAGTGTCAGCATTATGCAAGCAGCAGTTCCGACGGATTTGCAATCTGTCGGAAACGAATCCAGGGATTTCAAATCCCCTGCTCAAAGCATTCGGATTACAAATCCGAATGAACCAAAAGCTAATGACTCCACCAAGTTTTTCTCCTTGTCGAGACTTACCGTGGGCGGCTACGGCGAAGCCGTTTATACCCGTAACTTCTATAGCGACAACATGTTCCGCTATTCCCACGCCGAGCGGTACAAAGACGCCAAAGGCCACGGTCGCATCGACTTGCCCCATGTGGTCATCAACCTTGGCTACGACTTCGGCAAAGGCTGGAGCATGGGTTCAGAAATCGAGTTTGAGCATGGCGGCAGTGAAGTGGCCGTAGAGATCGAGGCCGAAGAGACGGGTGAGTTCGAGCACGAAATCGAACGCGGCGGCGAGGTGGCTTTGGAACAATTCTGGCTGCAAAAGTCGTTCGGCAAGGGATTCAACATCCGCGTGGGCCACATCATCGTCCCCGTCGGACAGACCAACAACGCCCACCTGCCCACCGAGTTCTTCACCTGTTACCGTCCCGAAGGCGAGTTCAACATCTTGCCTTGCACCTGGCATGAGACGGGCATCAGCCTGTGGGGAAAATTGGGCAACTGGCGCTACGAAGCCATCTTGGTGCCTGCCTTAAACTCCAACATGTTCAACAACGCCAACTGGGTGAAGAACGGCTCCGCATCGGGCTATGAGTTCCGCGTGGCCAACAACTTGGCTGGCGCCTTGCGCATCGATAATTACAGCATCAAAAACCTTCACATTGGCGTGAGTGGCTACATCGGCAACACCTTTAATAATGACATCGTCACCAACGAGTTCAGCGAGACCAGCCAATATAAAGATGTGAAAGGCACCGTCGTCATCGGCACGGCCGAGTTCGACTACAAAGGTCACGGCCTCGTGGTGCGCGGCAACTTCGACTACGGCTACCTCGGCGATGCCAACCTCATCTCGTCGTGGAACAAGAACCAAAACCACCAGAGTTTCTCACCTTATCCGCGCTCCTTAGTCGGAGAGAAAGCCATCGCCTGCGGTGGCGAGGTGGCCTACGACATCATGCACCCGATGAAACTCAAAGGCGACCAAAAGCTCTATGTCTTTGGTCGTTACGATTATTACGACAGCTACATCCCCACTGCCAACGCCCTCACCGACTACCAATGGACTGACCGTCACGTGATGACCCTCGGCGTGAACTACTACCCCATCAAGCAGGTCGTGATCAAGGCGGAATATGCCAAACGCTTCCTGAAGGAGCAGTACAATGACGAACCGATGTTCTCGTTGGGTGTGGCGTATAGTGGGTTTTTCACAAGATAACTATAAAATCAGATTCCCTTGCGGGAATGGAGTGGAACAAGTTTGCATAATGCGGCGGCTTGAGGCTTTTCAAGTCAGTAGACACCAGAGGCCGCCGCTATATATCACACAAATAGCACTCCATTCCCCGAAGGGGAAACTCAATAAAGCAAGAAACAACTTTAAAACTATAACCAAATGAAGCATTTATTCAGATCCGCAGCTATAGTTGCTGCATCACTCCTGCTCGCAGTGAACTTCAGCTCCTGCAACAAGGACCCTCAAACCAACACCGAAGAAGCCAACAAAGCACAAAAAGAGGCCATCGTCAAGCAGTACCTCAACCACACGGTGTATCCCACATACGCTAACTTGGCTGAAAAGACAGACGCTTTGGTGGAGAACCTCGAAGCCTTGAAGGCCAACAAGACCCAAGCCAACGTGAATGCCGCCACGGTCACCTTCCTTGAGGCCCGCAAGTGGTGGGAAATGAGCGAGGCCTTCCTCTTTGGTGCCGCCTCCGACTTCGGCATCGACCCGCACATCGACTCGTGGCCCCTCGACGAAGACGCCTTCAACAACCTGATGGCCAGCCCCAACATGATTGCTGCCCTCGCCACCGATGAAGACGGCATGGTAGCCGGCGAGCAACTCGGTAATGCCTTACTCGGTTTCCACGGCATCGAGTTCATCCTCTTCCGTGAAGGTCAACCTCGCAATGTGAACGAAATCACTGACGACATGATGACCTACATCGTCGCCGTGTCACGCGACCTGCGCAACCGCTGCTTCCAACTTGAAGTGAGCTGGAACGCCAATGCCCCTCAAGCCCACAAGGACTTGATGGAAGAACTGGAGTTCAACACCACCGTCAACGGAGGCGACAACACCTATGGTGAGAACATGACCCAAGCCGGTCAGGCTGGTAGCACCTTCGCCACTTTCACCAACGCCCTCGAAGCCATAGCCGACGGCTGCCTCGACATCGCCGACGAGGTGGGTACTTCCAAGATCGGCAAATGCCACACAGGTGAAGACGTGACATACGTGGAATCGCCATACAGCCAGAAGTCCATCACCGACTTCTACGACAACATCACCAGCATCAAGAACGCCTATATGGGTGGCATGGAAAACCAACGCGACGAAGCCCTCTCGCTACACACCTATATCAAGGACAACAACAGGGAGCTTGACACGAAGGCCATGAATGCCATCGAAAACGCCATGACGAAGATCCAAGCCATGAAGGCGCCTTTCGTGCAGTTCTATGCCGATGCCAGCGCTGGTGAAGCCATGGAAGCCTGCCAAGACCTCTCCGACGTGATGGCCGAAGTGAAGGCTGAGTTTGCAAAGATTGACAGGAAGTAATAACGACACACATGAAACCAAGAACCACACGATAGAGCGATTGCCCTCATGACGGACAAAGATCCGTCATCTCCTGAGCGCGAAGACGACGCCCTTCCGTTCAGGAGATTGCGGGTCAAGCCCGCAATGAGGGCAGAGGACGTTTGAGTAGTGATTCCCAGTCTCATTACAAAACAATCAGAAACCCACAAAACCCAAATATCATGATAAATAACAAACACTTTGGCATCATTGCCCTTGCAGGTCTCATGGCTTTTGCCGCCTGCAATCCGAAGGACCCCATCCCTGAGGTGATCAGCGAAGAGACTTACGCCGGCGGCGAGTTAGGTACCACCTTCAACAGTTCCCAATCCGCCTACGAAGACCCCACCCCTGCCGTCGAACAGGCTGGCTTGGGTACTGCCTTCAAATATGGTGAGTATTTCTTTGAACGCACCTACACGCAAAGCAACGAGCCTTTTAACGGCTTAGGCCCTCTTTACATCCGCAGCAGCTGCATCGCCTGCCATCCTGGCTACGGCCACGGTATGCGCATGGACCGCTATCGCGCCGACGACTGGGGCAACGGCTATCTGCTCGTTTTTACTGACAAGAACAACACCTACCTGAGTTCTTACACGGGCATGCCTCAAACCAAGGCCGTAGCCCCCTTCAAGGCACCCTTGGACGAGACCCAAATCCAAATCAACTGGCTAAGCTACACCGACGAGTGGGGCAACAAGTTCCCCGACGGCGAGACTTACAACCTCACCTATCCCGAGGTCTACATCCCCGAAGAGGCTTTCTATGCGCCGCTCGAAGTGGGTGGCCAGCCTATCCCCTACAGCGATTTCGTCTGCCGTCTCGAATCGACCATCGGCATCTACGGCACTGGCTTAATCGATGCCATCCCCGACGACTCGCTGAGAGCGCAGTACCAAAAGGAATACAATGACGGTTACATGCAAAACGGCCTTAACCCCGCGATGTGGGCTGGCTCCGACTTTGCCCCAACTGGCTATTATGGCAACACCACCCATCCCAAGAAGTACACCTACGCTCTCACGCGTGGTCCTTTGCAGGATGCCCCTGGCGCCAACGCCATCTGGAACATCACCAACGTGACGCACCGCACCAAGATGGGTCATTACATGACCGCCGCCTACGCCACCAAGGCTTCGCAAGACCCCGACGTGCAGGCTGAGTTCTACAACTACTTCCCGCAATACAACCTCACGGGCAATGTGGAGACCGACATTTACAACTACCTGATGATGAACGACCAAATCCCCGAATCTTTGAAAGTCCCCGAGATGAAGGACGAGGACTATGTCAACTTCATGGTGTGGCATCGTGGCTTGGCCGTCCCTGCCGCCCGTAACATGGACGATCCCGAAATACAGCACGGCAAGGAGCTCTTCAACAACATGGGTTGCGCCTACTGCCACCGTCCCTCGTGGAAGACCGGCGACGACATGTTCACCGACCCGACTGGCTTCTTCGCCGACGGCGATTCACGTCTGCCCCGCTATCCCAACCAGAAGATTTGGCCTTACAGCGACTACATCCAACACAAGCTCCACATGGAGAACGACATCCGCACAGGTTGGTGCCGCACCACCCCGCTTTGGGGCCGTGGCTTGAGTGCCAGATGCACCGGTCGCAGCGACCGTTTGCACGACTGCCGTGCACAAACCGTCATCGAAGCCATCATGTGGCACGGCAACGCCCAAAGCGATGCCCGCCGCTCGGTGGAGAAATTCCGCGAATTATCCAAGGAAGACCGCGATGCGGTTGTGAAATTCATCGATGCGATTTGATTTTTATCGAGACGCAAGCATTGCGTCTCCAAAGAGTGAAATCGAAAAAATCCCGCCGTGGCGGGATTTTTTCATTTTTCTTTTCCTGTGTCAAAAAGAAAAAAAACTATTTTTGCCATTTTCAACAAATAATTGTCTTTATGGAAAATATTGAACCCCCTCTGACCCAAACAGTGGAAGATGTTGAATCCACCAAGAACCAGACAGAGAAAGGCAGCAAGATGTTCTGGGGAAGCTTGTTGCGTACCATCTTAGGTACCACTATCTCCATCATTCTCACTTTCGGCACCAACGCCTTAATACAGCGAAATCGAAAAGTCCAAGACCGCAAAATGACCGCCATGATGGTGCTGAGCAACATTGAGAGCTTCGCCCAAACCCTTGAGAAACGCTCCGAGCGCATGGCTCCCAACGACAGCATTGCAGCCTGGCTTCTCTGCATGTCCTACGAAGACCTCGAGTTACTTCCCTCGAATGAGCTCGATGAACTAATTGACCGAGCTACCAACGTCGCCACCATTAACCATGACCACACTGCCGAAAACGTCTTCTCCAACCACATCGAGACTTGGAAGAACGTCAACAACGCGCAATTCATCGACAATGTGGGAGCCTGTTTCTCAGCCCTCAATGGTGTCGAGGAGCAATTCAACCAATGGGTAATGGGAGTGCCTGATGCCTTGCACGACGTCAGAATTAACTCTGACAAATACGAGGGTAGCACTCTCCCCATGAAGATGATGCACTCCGATCGTGTGCGAACCGCTATGAAAGCCATTCACAATCGTCGGTGCTGGCTACGCTATGCCGCCGCCACCCTCCGCTACTACAACTTGCAAAGCATGTCCGTTATCGGAATCTCTGAGCAGGAAGTGATGAAATACACCAATGATCGCATGGAAAAGGGCGAAGCCAAGGGTACGCCTCCCGACGCCAACTCCTTCTATACTCGCGCCTACACCCTCGACAGCCTCACCTCTCTCATCCACCTCACGGAACGTATCGAAGAGTTGAAAGCTGAAACACCCTTAAATCCTTAAATCTTAAATCTTGGATCTTGAATATTAAATCTTTAATTATCAAAACAATAAAAAAACACATTGAAATGGATGTTCGCCGCTATCTTCATCTGCGGACTGACTGTTTCTTCATGCAATAAAGGCCCTCAACCGACTCCCGACCCAGATCCGGACTCCACCACGAGAACCGTGTTGGCTGGCATGGTGGCCGTTGATGTGCCATTCTTTGATAGCGTCACTTATTCCTATGAGTACGATGCCCAATACCGCCTCGTGAGGAGCAAAGCCTTTCACACGCCCTCCGATTCCATCATCCAGGATTAAATTCCAGCCACAATTGAAATCTACCAAAAGCTAACCGAAAGGGTCGCTTTTTTTTCGTATCCTCCAAATCTTTTTCCCAAACAAATCCACCATTAATGGGGACAATCCCATCCGAAAATCGCCACACATAGGGATTTCACAGTTCTCAAAACCGTCGTTATTTTGCAGCAGATTTTTGCCACAAGTTAATAGAATGAGTTTTGAGTTAGTTTTCGATGCGGGGCAAAAACCATTGTCCCGCATCTTTATTATTTTTGCAACATCATATTGAGCTTATGAAATATGTTCGTCACATAACATCAGTTTTGATTATCATCCTTATCGCCGTCCTTGCCGCAGGCACCATCATCGAGAAGCTGCACGGCTCGGAGTTCGCCTTAGCCCATGTGTACGGCACATGGTGGTTTGTGGGCTTATGGGCATTAGTGGCGGGTCTCATGGTCTATATGGCAGTGAAATGCCACATGTGGAAAAGATTGGCGGTCAGTGCCTTGCATCTGTCCATCCTATTTATCTTGTTAGGAGCCTTGCTCACCATGCTCACGGGGCAACACGGCAGGATGAAACTCGAACCCAACCGACCCAACAGCCACTTCTTCATCCAAGACAACGGGGAGATAACGAAAGAAGCATTGCCTTTCAGCCTCACCTTGGACCGTTTCGAGATTGAGAAATATCCCGACAGTGAAATGCCAAAAGATTATGTGAGCTACCTCCAACTCAATGATGACGAGAGCCATCAAGATGCCGTCATCTCAATGAATCACATCCTGAAACACAAGCATTACCGTTTCTACCAGAACGACTACGACGAGCAAGGCAACTCCATCCTCGACGTCGCCCGCGACCCGTGGGGCATCGGCGTGACCTATGCGGGTTATGCGTTGCTTTTCGCCGCTTTGACGGTCATACTCTTTGAACGGCGAAAGGATTTCCCTGCCGTCACTTGGTCGTGGTTAGGGGTACTCATCGTATTGATGGTAGTGCTTTACATCAGGATGCTCACCCATCCCCTACTGCCTGTGCTGCGTTCGCCTTTCTTCAGCCTCCACATTTCGACCATCGTCACGGCATACGCCTTGCTGCTTGGCATCGTGGTAGTCAGCATCATCGCCCTTGTCAAACCGAAAGACCTGGCACGCATGGAACGATTGAAAAGCCTCAGCACGGCGATGCTCTATCCAGCAGTGGCTTTGTTGGCCATCGGCATTTTCATCGGGGCAATTTGGGCCAATGTCTCATGGGGCAACTACTGGTCGTGGGACCCAAAGGAAGTGTGGGCACTCATCACCCTGCTCATCTATGCTGCACCACTGCATGAAAAGCTATGGAAAACCTTCCAAAAGCCATTGTTTTTCCATATCTATGGCATCCTTGCCTTCCTAAGCGTTTTGATCACCTATTTCGGTGTGAACATGCTTTTGGGCGGTGTGCATGCCTATAACTAAAAACAAAAGGATCCCGCCGACGGCGAGACCCCTTGTATGGTAACGACCCAGGCGAATAAGCGGGATTCTGTTCCCCTTGCGGGGCGACTGTCATTTCTCTAGACCTGCGGTCGCCCGCAGGCTCAAGCGCCCTACCCTGAGACGACGGACGAGCAGCCCGTTCGAGGCCGAGGCCCCATTATCTCTATACTTGGACTTGCAGCCCATAAGGTTTACCCCAGCGGAATGTCGCCACCCGCCGCGTGAGCTTTTACCTCGCGTTTTCACCCTTACCTCGAAAGGCGGTATATTTTTCTGTGGCACTGTCTGTTACACTTGCGCGTACCTTCCTGTTAAGAAGTATGGTGCTCTGTGCTGTCCCGACTTTCCTCGCGCCGGCTTTCCCGACCCGCGACAGTCTGCCTGAATCGCGGTGCAAAGATACTGTTTTTTTGTTTATCTCACTATCTCCTCACCGTCAAACGCCCCAAACTCACTTGTCCTTCCCTATCGGTAACCCGCAACAGATACATTCCTTCCTCCCATCCACTCACATTGACGTCATTATAGAGATACTTTATGTAGCGTATTCTATTTCCGTCACCATCATACCCGTAGGTGTATTTGTGACGGAAATGCCAAATATTATCTTCATAAAAATAATTATACGACTGGATTTCTTCCGACAACAGGCCTTGCTCATTGTAGCTGTATTCCGTCTTTTCCATCGAAATGCTTCTCGTGTAAAGCAGGGAGGTCATGCGATCAAACTCGTCGTATGTATAAGCATAGGTGCAATCCACATCCCATCCATCGGATTCAAGATAACAATCAGTTCTGAGAACGCAGTTGAGTCGGGCATCGTATTCGCACAAATACTTGAACCATTCCGAGGTAACGCTATCCAACTTTATCGTGGGATTGCGTCCCGTCAAACGCTCCACATGTCTCAAAGGTCCCGCAAACCTCGGCGCCTTCTTGAATAGTTGAGCCGAGACTGGCATGATGCAGCACATCAAGGCTACCATAAACATCAATTTCTTCATTGTATTACAGTTTGTTTTGTTTTTGAAATCCATTTACGAAACGGTTTACAATTATTGCTTCCTCGAAGCCTGGCACACATGGCAAAACCGCTGTTTCCCCACATAATCCTCCAAGACTTCGGCCTCGGCAAAGCCCATCTCACGACACAGAAGCAGCATCTCCTCCCCCATCTGTTCGTTAATCTCGAGCCAAACCTGCCCATCTGGATTCAACTGCTTTTTGGCCAATTCCAAAATCTTGCGATAAAACCGAAGCGGGTCGTCGTCGGGGACAAAGAGGGCGGTTCCAGGCTCCCAATCGAGGACGTTGGCTTCCATGGCGGCGCGTTCGCTGTCGCATACATAAGGCGGGTTGCTCACCACCAAATCGACAGGCTGGTTGAAATAGTCGGATTGGGGATGCAGCACATCGTCGTGCACAAAGATCACCTTTACGCCATTGCTTTCGGCGTTTTCTTTGGCGATTTGCAGGGCTTCGTCCGAGACGTCGAAGGCGATGACTTCAGCGTCGGGGAACCGCTTGGCCAAGGCGATGGCGATGCAGCCAGAGCCAGTGCCGATGTCCCAGATACGCTTGGGAGGATTATCCATAGTAACCGCAGCCATAGATTGACTTCGTCGAATGCTTAGCATTTCCCTCTCCCGCACATGCCCTCGTTGGAATGACATGGCTGCTGATCCCATGCTGGAATGACATGGCTGGATGGTTGTCTTGCGAGATAAGCCTGTGCCGATTTTTTGCACAAGCTCTTCCGTCTCGGGGCGAGGGATAAGCACGGCGGGCGACACCTTTATTAATAGGTCGCCAAAGCGGGCCATGCCCGTCACATACTGCACCGGTTCGCCTTCCAGAAGTCTTCGCACCGTCTCTGAGAGCAGGTAATGCTGCCGCTCGTCGATGCAGAGGTTGGGATCCATCAGCTGGCGTTTCAGGTCGATGCCGAAGAGGTCTTCGAGCAGGATACGCATCAGCTGTTCCGCCTCGCGCTGGGGGAACTTCTCGGACAACTTCTCTATGAAGAGACGTTTTGTTTTGCCAAGGTTGAAACCAATCATAGTGCAAATTTACGAAAAAGCCTATCCGATTTAGAAGTTTTTTATGTATTTTTGCAACGATGAAATAATTATGAGCAAGTCCATTATCGATAGAATCAATTACATTGTGGCCCTGATAACGGAGTTTGCCACCGCTCATCACATTACCACTCAACAAGCCTATCAGTATTTACAGCAGTACAAAGGCCTTGATTTTGTGGAGAAGTTTTATGATGTAGAGCACACTTTTTCCTTTGAAAACACGGTGGAGGATTTGACGCTCTATTGCAAACGGATGGGAGGAAATTTGGCATGATACTTTATCACGGAACAAATGCATCGATACAAAGTATCGACCTTAATCAAAGTCGTGTCGGTAAAGACTTCGGTATAGGCTTCTATCTGACAACTGACGAGCAAGTAGCAATTCGTCAAGCGGCCCGCAAACTTGAGCAATTTGGCGAAGGCGAAGCAAAGGTATATAGATACAGCTTTGATGAAGCCGAAACACAAAACCTTAATGTGCTCAAATTTGAAGAATACACGCTGGAGTGGGCCAGGTTTGTTTTGGACAACCGCAAGAATCGAACCCGACAGCAAATCCACGACTATGACGTTGTCATCGGCCCCATTGCCGACGACGTGGTTGGCTATCAGATACGTCGCGTTGAGGAAGGCATCATCACCGAAGAGCAGTTTTTGGAAGAGATCAAGTTTCACACTATAACAACCCAATACATGTTTGCCACTGATAGGGCAATCGGTTTATTAAAAGCGCTATGAACGGGAAAGAGACATTTATGGTGGAGACTTTGACGCGTGAGTTGATTGTGCGTTTGATGGAAGATCAATCCCTCTCGATGCGCGAAGCAATGGGGATTGTCTATAACTCAAAGACTTACACAGCACTCAACAATTTGAACACAGGACTTTATTTTCAAAGTCCTGCATACATTTACGACATTTTAGAACAAGAACTAAAAGCAAATAAAACAGAAAAAACAGAAGAATTAAACTAACATATTATAAATCATAGCGTTTGCTATTTGTCTATTCGCAGTGAAACGTAGGAAATTTCAAGAATACGCAAATAATGAAAAAGCAAGAGCAACGCCCCGTAAATGCGGGCGGCTTGTCTTTTCATTTGGCGCATTCCTACGGCCACACTGCGAGCAAGTTTGCCCGCAGTTTTTTTAGCCGTAGTATCTGAATATGAGAGATGGCATAACGCACAAATAGCAATAGTTATGTCATCAGAAATCCAAAGAGACACAATCTATCAAGGTGATTGCCTTGAGATTTTAAAGACATTCCCAGACAAGTCTGTGGATTTAGTATTTGCAGACCCACCATATAACATGCAAACCGAAGGTGAATTGCTTCGAACCGATGGTTCTTCGTTCAGCGGCGTCACCGACAAATGGGACAAATTCAATAGTTTGCGAGACTACGACGCATTTTCAATACAATGGCTTTCTGAATGCCGTAGAATCCTAAAAGATGACGGAGCCATTTGGGTAATCGGATCGTTCCAGAATATCTTTCGGTTAGGATATATCATGCAAGATTTGGGCTTCTGGATTCTAAACGATGTAATTTGGTCTAAACCCAATGCCGTTCCCAATTTTGGCGGCACCCGTTTCCAAAACTCTCACGAAACATTGATTTGGTGTTCAAAAAGCAAAGGGGCGAAATACCATTTCAACTACAAAACCATGAAGCATCTCAATGGCGACAAACAAATGAAAAGTGTTTGGGACATAAGCATTTGTATAGGCACAGAGAGGCTAAAAGATGCTGAAGGAAAGAAAATCCATTCTACACAAAAACCCGAGCAGCTCCTTTACAATGTAATACTTGCCTCAACCCAGAAGGACGACTTGGTTCTTGACCCATTCTTTGGCACTGGAACGACAGGCGCAGTAGCCAAACGATTGGGCCGCCATTATGTTGGAATCGAGAGAGAGGATGACTATATCAAGGCTGCAACAAGACGCATCCAAAACATTCAATTAGAGTTATCTGAATTCACCGAGAATACACTTGATGTCAAGCCTCCTCGATTCTCGATAAAACAACTAATTGAATTGGGGTATTTATCTGTTGGACAGACCATTTATAGCAAAGACAGAAAACACAGTGCTACAATCTGTTCAAACGGCTATGTACAATTTGGTGAAACAACCACTTCCATTCATAAAATGTCGGCGATGTTCCTCAACCGTACAAACAACAACGGATGGGATTATTTCTGGTGTGAATATAAAGGTGAGTTCGTCACCATTGATTCACTCCGCTATTTAGCTAACGAGGAAGGAGGCCAGTTATGATTTTACAATACGATTATTTCAAGGACAGTTTCAATAGCAAACTATTCGAAGATAGTTATAGCGACCTATTACGCAAAATTGCAGATAACCCCGAAAGGTACATCGGGCTGTTTCGTCCGACTAAACCCAAAACAAAACTCATTCAAAACATCACTCAATCACATGAAATTCGTTTTGGCGATGCTCTAGAGTTTATTATTGAGCGCTACTTCGAAGCAAGTGGTTTTATCTTACATGAAAAGAGATTCAGGACAGACGATGGCACCGAGTTGAGCATTGACCAACTTTTTAGCAAAGGTGATAAACTATATATGATAGAGCAAAAGGTTCGCGACGACCATGACAGCACAAAGAAAGTCGGGCAATTTGACAACTTTGAGAACAAGTATTTCGCGCTGACGCAAAGGTATGATGATTTTGAAATCATCCCAATCATGTGGTTCATTGACGATTCATTGGTCAAGAACAAGAGATACTACCTTGATAGAATGAACAGTATGGCCAATGATTACAAGTGTGAGCCAAAACTATTCTACGGGAATAGTATGTTCCTGGAAATTGATGATTTTGAAGAAGCAATCTGGGATGAAATGTTAGATTATCTCGAAAAATGGAAAGACACATTGCCAGACATGCCCGAAATCAATTTCGATAGTAACGCAAAAATCGTGTTTGAAGAAATAAAAGACTTGCCTCCTATCATATATCGCAAATTACTAAACAACGACGATATATTAAAGCAAATCTTCCCTATCATCTTCCCAGAAGGAATCGTACTGCAATTCCTTTGTGATTACTTTCTATCCAAACGAGAACCCATCTATAAAACATTGGGAGAAATGCTAATGATTAGGAAAAGCTATACCAACATGCTATTATTTGCTTAATTCCAATATTTTAGAAATTTCATTGTTCGATACAATCTGCGAGGACGCAGATTGCGACAGTGAATTTTCTATTTAAAATCAGTCTAAATTAAGCAGAAAATTGGAAAATAAACAAAAAGTAGAACAACCATTGAGCGAAATTCCCTAATTTCGTGGCTCATTAAAAAACAGAACACAACAAATTCTAAAATCAAATCAATATGGCAAAATTCAGAGGAGCCATCGTCGTTGACATCGAGCGTTGCAAAGGCTGCGGCGTATGCATCACAGCCTGCCCATGCAAAGTCATCGAACTGGCAAAAGAAGTAAACGGAAAAGGTTACAACTACGCATTTATGGCCAATCCCGAAGCCTGCATAGGCTGCGCGAGCTGCGGCATCACCTGCCCCGACGGCGTCATCAAGGTCTACAAAAAAGCCCTGTAATCCAACCAATTGTCTAACAAATCAAAAAAATCTTACATAATGGGAGAATTAAAACTGATGAAGGGTAACGAGGCATTGGCCGAAGCCGCCATCCGCTGCGGCGCCGATGCTTATTTCGGATATCCTATCACCCCCCAGTCGGAAGTGATCGAGTATCTGTCGGAACAGAACCCTTACGAACGCACCGGTATGGTCGTTCTTCAAGCTGAAAGTGAATTGGCAGCCATCAACATGGTGTATGCCGCCGGTGCAGCCGGAAAGCGCGTCATGACCTCCTCATCAAGCCCAGGCGTGTGCCTGAAGCAAGAAGGTTTGGCCTACATCGCCGGCGCTGAAGTGCCTTGCGTATTCGCCGACGTCGTCCGCGGCGGCCCGGGCCTCGGTACTATCCAGCCCTCACAGGCCGACTATTTCCAGAACACTAAAGGTGGTGGTAACGGCGACTACCGTAACATCGTCCTTGCCCCGGCCTCAGTGCAAGAAATGGCTGACTTCGTGCCGCTGGGCTTCGAACTGGCCTTCAAGTATCGCATGGCAGTATGCATCCTCTCCGACGGTGCCATCGGCCAGATGATGGAAAAGGTCGTTCTGCCTGAGCAGAAAGCCCGTATGACCGAAGAGGAAATCAAAGCCAAGTATCCTTGGGCTCTCACCGGCCGCAAGCGTGGCACGCAACACCGCGTCATCACCTCCTTGGACCTCGACTCAGCCCGCATGGAAGAGCACAACCGTCACCTCCAACGCAAATACGACGAAGTGACCAAGAACGAAGTCCGCTACGAAATGATTGACTGCGACGATGCCGAATACGTGTTTGTCGCTTACGGCTCCAGCGCCCGTATCGCCCAGAAGTCGGTGCAACTCGGTCGCGCCGCCGGTTTGAAGGTCGGTCTGCTCCGTCCCATCACCCTGTGGCCCTACCCCACCCAAGCCATCCGTAACCTCATCGACAAGGGTGTCAAGGGATTCCTCTCAGTCGAATTGAGCTGTGGTCAGATGATCGAAGACGTGCTGCTGGCCTGCAATGGTCGCGCCAAGGCCGAACACTTTGGCCGCGTCGGTGGCATCATCCACACCCCAGAAGAAGTTCTCGAAGCTATGAAGAAACAAATTATAGGAGAATAAGACAATGGCAGAAATCACATTACAAGATATCATCCAGCCTGAAAACTTGGTTTACGAAAAATCAAAGCTGCTGACTGAAAAA
>JAEETH010000107.1 GCA_016290215.1 Bacteroidales bacterium | reverse complement strand
CATCCTTCACGCGACTTGGCTGGTTCAGGCTTCCGCCCATTGACCAATATTCCTCACTGCTGCCTCCCGTAGGAGTTTGGTCCGTGTCTCAGTACCAATGTGGGGGACCTTCCTCTCAGAACCCCTATGGATCGTCGCCTTGGTGGGCCGTTGCCCCGCCAACCAGCTAATCCAACGCATGTCCATCCATGAGCAATGAATCTTTAACCATTGAATGATGTCAGAAAATGGTGTCATGGGGTATTAATCCGGTTTTCACCGGGCTATCCCCCACTCATGGGCAGGTTACATACGCGTTACTCACCCGTGCGCCGCTCGCCACCCGAGGTGCTGCCGCTCGACTTGCATGTGTTAGGCCTGTCGCTAGCGTTCATCCTGAGCCAGGATCAAACTCTTCGTTGTACTTTTTTATCGTTTGTTTGATGCTGGCAATCAATAAAGTTATTGACGGTAAAGCTTTTGTCTTGCACTTGCTCTACCCTAAGTATGTGCTTGCTAATCTATTTGTCAATTTCAAACTTTCAAAGATCGTTTACTTCGATTATTGAAGGATAAGCGAAATAAAAAGCCGTTGCTGAGCAACGACTTGTGGGCGCTGAGGGATTCGAACCCCCGACCCTCTGCTTGTAAGGCAGACGCTCTGAACCAGCTGAGCTAAGCGCCCGATATTTTTCTGAGGTCAGTAGCGGACTCGAACCGCTGTAGCTGGTTTTGCAGACCAGTGACTAAACCACTCATCCAACTGACCAAAATTATTGTGGTGCCACCAGGAATCGAACCGGGGACACAAGGATTTTCAGTCCTTTGCTCTACCAACTGAGCTATGGCACCAAAATAGTGTGGGGCTCGTGATCCGCTTGGGGGATTATTCTTCGAATGACCCAATCGGCCACGAAGATTCGTGATCCGCTTGGGGTTCGAACCCAAGACCCCAACATTAAAAGTGTTGTGCTCTACCGACTGAGCTAGCGGATCGAAGTACGGAGGATGAGACTCGAACTCACACAGCCTAACGGCCACTACCCCCTCAAAGTAGCGTGTCTACCAATTTCACCACCTCCGCAAAGTCAGACTCAGAAGAGTCATCTTGATGTACCCAAACCCGGGGTCGAACCGGGACGGATTTCTCCATTGGTGTTTGAGACCAACGCGTCTACCGATTCCGCCATTTGGGCTGATGAGCGAAAAACGGGACTCGAACCCGCGACCCCGACCTTGGCAAGGTCGTGCTCTACCAACTGAGCTATTTTCGCAAAGGACATAGAATTAGTTGCGGAGAGCGGGATCGAACCACTGACCTCCAGGTTATGAGCCTGGCGAGCTACCACTGCTCCACTCCGCGATATAAAAGCCATTAGACAAGCTAACGCTTGCGGTGCGTACGGGACTCGAACCCGTGACCTCCGCCGTGACAGGGCGATATTCTAACCAACTGAACTAACGCACCAGGAACTATGCGATCCGAAGACCGTCCCGCAACAGCGGGAAGAAAAGCGGAGAGAGAGGGATTCGAACCCCCGGAACGTCGCCGTTCGCCGGTTTTCAAGACCGGTGTAATCGACCACTCTACCATCTCTCCAGTATAATCCCTGTAAAAATGAACCGTAGCGAGACAGGGACTTGAACCCTGGACCTTCGGATTATGAATCCGACGCTCTAACCAGCTGAGCTATCTCGCCATCATGGTGACCTCGCAGGGGCTCGAACCCTGGACCCACTGATTAAGAGTCAGTTGCTCTACCAACTGAGCTACGAAGTCATAGACGGGAAGCGTTGCCGCTTCCGAAGATGTTTCTTATATCGTTTATCCTTCAATATGTCAAAGATCATTTGCGAGTCAGACTCGCTTGTGGTGGGCGCAGATGGATTCGAACCACCGAAGTCGTCGACAGCAGATTTACAGTCTGCCCCATTTGGCCACTCTGGAATACGCCCTAAAAAATCTGAGCCTCTTGTCGGATTCGAACCAACGACCCCGAGATTACAAATCACGTGCTCTGGCCAACTGAGCTAAAGAGGCAGATGCGCTTCAAGATGGGCTTGAACCAACGACCCCCTGATTAACAGTCAGGTGCTCTAACCAACTGAGCTATTGAAGCAGTATTAAATAAACCCCTCAGCCACCGACGAGGAAACTCAGATTGTGACTCCTACAGGATTCAAACCTGTAACCTTCTGATCCGTAGTCAGATGCTCTATTCAGTTGAGCTAAGGAGCCATCGTAGATCTTTCAAAGAACGAACATTTTGTGGTGTGTAGTCGGGGTACCAGGATTCGAACCTGGGACCCCCTGCTCCCAAAGCAGGTGCGCTAACCGGACTGCGCTACACCCCGTTTCTTGTTTTGCGGGTGCAAAGATAGCGCATTTATTTCAATCCTCCAAATTTTTTGGAAGTTTTTTTGAAAAATGTTTGATTTTGGCCTAAAACAGGGGCATTACAATCCGTTTTTGCTTTGTCTGTGCGGCAAAATCAATAATTTCTATCCGAAAAATAGTCTATCAAGCACATCACAGCTTCACGAGCATCACTCTCGGGGAAGGTAGAGAGCAGTTTCTTGGCCTCGTAAGAGATATTCTTCATCTTTGCCTGTGCATATTCTATGCCACCGATACTTTTGGCAAACTCCACGAGCTGTGCGACCTGACTTCCTGTCAGTTCCTGGGGCTGTTCGATAATAGCCTTCATACGAGCAGCTTCGTCGGCAGGCGCATGCTGCAAGGCATAGAGCAGCGGCAAAGTGATCTTGCCCTCCATGATGTCATGGCCCGTAGGCTTGCCCACTTCCTTGGTCGAAGGATAATAGTCGAAGATATCATCTCGAATCTGGAAGACCATGCCCATCAGTTCCCCCACCTTTGTCAATCGCTCCTTGTCGGCTTCAGAGGCTTCGACACTAAGAGCGCCAATCTTCATGCATGCTGCAAAGAGCGATGCCGTCTTGCCACGAATCACCGAGAAATAGGCATCTTCGCTCAAGAGATGGGTACGCACGTTGGAAATCTGTTCCAACTCGCCTTCGACGAGCATCGTCACCATATCGGACAACACGCGAGAAATCTGCAACGATCCGGTGGCATTGCTACAATAAAGGCATTTCGACAAGAAGAAGTCGCCCATAAGCACAGCGACCTTGTTGTCCCAGATCTTATTGATGGTATCACTACCACGACGTGTAGAACTCTGATCGATGACATCGTCGTGCATCAATGTGGCATTATGGAGCAACTCCAAAGCGACAGCACCATAGGTAGTAGCTTCGTTGACATTGCCCAGCATCTTGGCAGCAAGAAGTGTCATAATGGGGCGCAACTGCTTGCCGCTACGCTCCAGAAAATAGTGAATAACAGAATCGGCCAAAGGCACCCGCGTGCGCAAAACGCCTTCAAACATATGTTCGAAATCGTTCAACTCCTCGGAAATACAATTTCTGACGCTGTTATATACTTGTGTCTTATCCATAGGAATGCAAATCTCTTCGTCTTTTTTAGAAATAGCGGCGCAAAGATACATCTTTTTTTGCACACTTGCAAATTTTTCAGGCACAAAGTTTTTCGCGCGCGTACATATATTATATATTATAAAGCTAATTATTGACAAATCTGAAAAATAATTAGCATTACTTTTGGAAATCTCAAAAAAAGGAATTATCTTTGCACCCGCAAACTGACATTTGCCACGTCGCGATGAAGCGACAATTACGGCAACTTGGGGTGCTTCGCTTGTCCTGCAGGACAGTGAGGCTGAGATTAGACCCATTGAACCTGGCCAGGTAATTCTGGCAAGGGAACATGCAGAACCCCAACTCGTCTTATTATTCATTCTAATTTTTCTTCGCAAGATGAAAAAGGTATTGTTTATGGCTGCCATTCTGGCAGCAGGTACAGGTATGGGGTTCGCTCTCTCCCCTATTACAAGTTCGGCCCCAGCAGAACAGCAGGGCTTATCACATCGAGTAACCGGCACAGTCGTTGACGAGTACGGCGAGCCACTGCCAGGCGCTCACATCATGCTCAAAGGACGCAGCATTGGTACCATCACCGATGGATCTGGCAATTTCTCTCTCAAAGCAGCCAGTGGCACCGAACTGGTTGTACGCTATCTCGGCTATGAGGATCAGACATTCACGGCCGAACCCGGCACAACGCAGCAGATTCGCATGACGGCGAGCAAAATCCACCAACTGAACGAAATCGTGGTCAAGTCGGTGAAAGCTCAGAAGGAAGCTCCCTTCTCCAAAACTAATATCGAACAGGAGGAACTCGAAGAATTCTCGAAGACAGGACGCGAGCTGCCCATGCTCTTCACCCACACTCCAGGTGTAGTTGCTTACGGCGAAAATGGCCTGGGCACGGGTACCGTCTATATGCGCATCCGTGGTGCAGCTGATTCGCGCATCAATGTCACCCTCGATGGTGTGCCTCTCAACTCACCCGAGGACCAGTGTGTCTTCTGGGCCAACATGAACAGCTACGCCTCATTGCTCGGCGGCGCACAGATTCAGCGTGGCGTAGGTACCTCGTCCAATGGAGACGGTGCCTTCGGCGGAACCATCGCGCTGACCAGCAAAGCGCCCGACACCAAGCCATCGGCAGAAATCTCCGGCTCATATGGCTCCTACAACACTTTCAATGTCGGCAGCTCGTTCTCAACCGGCTTGTTTGCCGACCACTGGATCTTCGACGGGGCCTACCACGAGACCAGCACCGACGGCTATATGCATGGCACATCGGGACGCAGCGGCTCCTACTACGGAGGCCTCGCTTACATGGGTGACAAGTTCGTGGTGCGACTCAAAAACTTCGGCAACTTCGAGAAGACAGGCCAGGCATGGAACGGCCTCGACACTGGCGACCTGCTCGACTGGAACTATGGCGGCATGGGCACAAGGCTCTTCGAATACAAGGACTTCTACAACGCAGGCCTCGGCAAGTACAATACGCTCTACGAGCATCTCGTTGATGGCAGCGACCCCTCAAAGGGCACCGAACGCTACAAACTTTCTGACGGTTCGCTTTGGGACAAGACCACCGACAACTTCTGGCAGAATCGCACCATCCTCTCATTGGCTTGGGAAATCAACGACCATTGGACCACGTCGGGTTCAGTGCACTATACCCATGGCTACGGTTACTACAAGGAGTTCCGCTACGACAACAAACTCTCAAAATTCGGATTCTCGAACTTCACATTGAGCGATGGTTCAACGCTCAAACGCACAGACTTCGTGCGAAAGAAGGGACTCTCGCAGGACTTCTTGGGCTTTGTCTGGAATGCTAACTACAAGGACGAGCGCTGGGATATCATCGGAGGCCTCTCTCTCCAGAACTTCTGGTCGAACCATTTCGGTTACATCACGTACATCGCCAATAACGAGATGAGCAACAAGTACCTGAATAACGGCGACTACCAATACTACGACAGCGATGCCGACAAGCTTGATGGCAACATTTTCGCCAAGGCTACCTATCATCTCACCGACCAATGGGACATCTTTGCTGACGTACAGTATCGTCACGTCTCCTACTCCACCGATGGCATCAACGACAAGTTCGTCTCCACCGATAACGGATATGTCAACCAGCGTCTCGACATCGACAAGAAGTACGACTTCGTCAATCCAAAAGTGGGCATCAGCTTCCATCAGGATGGACATCACGCCTTCGCATCGTTTGCCATAAGCAATCGTGAACCCGAGCGCAACAACTTCACCGACAATTACAACTACCCTGCACCCAAGGCCGAACAACTTCTCGACACCGAGATTGGCTATAACTATATGGCCAAGCGTTGGGCAGTAGGTGCCAACCTCTACTGGATGCACTATAAAGACCAGTTTGTGCAGACTGGCGAATTGAGCGACATTGGCGAGAACCTGACCACCAACATCGACAAATCATATCGTATCGGTATGGAACTCACCGCAGCATGGACCATCCTGCCCGGATTGACCATCGAGGGCAATGCCGCTCTCAGTCAGAACAAAATCAAGGACTTCAACGAGCATGTCGAAAACTGGGACGACTGGGAGGGCAACACCGACGCCAGTGGCAAGGCTTATGATGGTGATGGCTTCGACGTGATTCACTACGACAACAGCACACTTGCCTTCTCGCCTTCGGTCATTCTCAACGGATTTATTACCTACCGAAAGAACGGGCTCACGGCCACCTGGCACACCAACTACGTGTCGCGCCAATATCTCGACAACACAGAATGCAAGCAACGCTCATTGCCGAGTTTCTCGACAAGCGACCTCTCGGCCAACTATGTGTTCAACTTCAAGAACAAAGGTATCAAGGAGATGATTCTTGGTTTCAACATCAACAACATCTTCGACTTGCACTATGCTGCTTCGGGCTGGGTTTATTCGGCCATTTACGAGAGCGGTGGCAACCCCA
>JAEETH010000047.1 GCA_016290215.1 Bacteroidales bacterium | reverse complement strand
TTGCTCCCCAGCAGAGCCTTCCTCCGTTTCAGCTCGCACTGCAAAGATACTCTTTTAGACTTATCTCTGCCTATCATATTTTGTCGTTTTTTGACCTCCGTCACCAACCATTTTTGGCAACATTACCGACTTTACCAGCCGCCGCGTTATAAATCAGTCTCTCTCCATTCCCGAAGGGAATCTCCAAAAAGCGAAGATTTAAGCTCCGCTTTACCATTTAATGTACGATGGATTTATTTCTTCTTGATGAGAGAAATAAGCCACAGTAGCACCACGGAGCCAACGATTCCGACCAACAACTGCCACCAAATGGAGCCACTGCCAGTAATTTTAAATATATAATAAAGCAGTCCGCTGCCTAAAAAACCGCCAACTATACCGACAAGGATGCAAATCAACAAACCCATACTTTTGTTCATAATTTTTCCAGCGATAAAACCAGCAATCGCGCCAATTAGCACTGAGAAAAGAATACCTGACATACTTTTAAATATTTGATTATTAATAATATAGATTTTAAAAAGAGCTATCACTCTCTAACCAGATTAAACTTGGTTGATATTTCACATTGCTCAAGAACTTGACCAAGATTGAAACGCTTTATTTGCGAAGCATATCCTTCTTTTTCGCAACAAATCTCAATTTGCACCTGATAAGAATTAGACTTCGAAAGGCCTTTAATATTAAATGCTTCTGTTGTTTCATAAGGAGTAGTTCCAATATAATTAGAATTAGTGTTTTTCACTTTTGGTGTTGCCGAAACAATTCGCCATGAAATCTCCGCACCATTAGGGTTTGAAAGAATAGCCCATCTAATTACTCTTGGCTTTTTCTTATGCACTAAAGCAAATGCTATCACAAGCACTATCGCAAGTAAAATTATCACTTCTATTATTCCCATAACATTGATTATTTAAATATTTATGTAACAAAAGTTATTTTTTCTTATTGAGGAGATCTGCGATCTCGTTATTCTGTTGTTCGATATAATCCAAGATTTCGTCGCGGCCCGTTTTCTTCTCCGACGAAGTGATGAAGATGGGCGGCAGTTCCTCCCATTCCTCCAGCAGCTTCGCCTTGAACGCTTCCACGTTGCGGTCCAACTCAGCCTTCGAGACCTTGTCGGCCTTTGTGAAGACGATACAGAAAGGCACCTGGTTCTCCCCCAACCATTCCACAAAGCCCAAATCGTTGTTTTGTGGCTCAAGGCGCGAGTCGACCAAGACGAAAGTGGACACTAGATTACGACGTCTTGTGATGTAGTTGTTGATCATGATGCGCCATTGGTCACGCGTTTTCTTCGAATGCTGTGCATAGCCATATCCAGGCAGGTCGACGAGATACCACGCATCGTTGACGATGAAATGGTTGATAGCCACCGTCTTGCCCGGCACCGACGAGGTCTTGGCCAAGCCCCTGCGCTGCACTAACATGTTGATCAGCGACGACTTGCCCACATTCGAGCGACCGATGAAGGCATATTCAGGGATGTTGTCGTTAGGCAAAAACTCAAAGCGAGTGTTGCTCATCAAAAATTCAGCTTTCGTAATGTTCATGGCAGGGTTTATTTGATTTGGATTAAATGGGATGGGATATCGTCTTTGTCGTAAGTCAAGTGGCGCTTCACCTTTTCCTCAAACATGTCGCTGATAGTCACTAAGATGCCCGTCTCTTCCACCTTCCCGAATCCAGGATTGAGGGCCGTGCCAAACGAACGCAAAGTAGGCGAAAGGTTCATATAGGCATTCACCAGCGGAGGCACTGCCGCACCTCGCTCACGCACCAACTTCACCAAAATCTTGTAGTTGTCGCGATAATTGTCGGCGTTGAAGATGCTTGCAAGCCATTCAGGATCGGCAAGAATAGGAAGGTTCAGTTCGGGCCTAACCGTGACCAAATGGTCCTTGTCGGGGAATTGGTTCTGCATGAAATACAGGATCATGTCGCGTGAAGTGCGTTCCAGCTGAGGATACATGGTCACCTTGCCAAAGTAATACTTTGCCTCGGGATAGATGTCGATGAGCGAGCCCAAGCCATCCCAAAGGTTGTCCAAAGAATACATGCCTTTTGCCAAACTCTTTGAAGGCTGATAGTTTGGCTGAACAAACGAACGGCCTAATTCGATGGTATACGGCAAATACTCCTTTACAAACTTCTCGGAATAAAGAAACAGCTCGCTGGTGGGCGTGTCCACTTGACCGTTTTCATCGATCGGCAGATGGTCGCAGAGCAGGAAACGGTAGCCCCCCACGATAGCACGGTCGGTGGGATTCCAAACGATAAGCTGGTAAAAGAAATTCTCCTTGCGGGTGTCGAACTCGTCGATGTCGCAGTCGAGGCCCGTGCCGCCACCCGAGTCGCGGAAACTGATTTCGCGCAGGCGACCGATTTCGCGCATGATATTAGGTGACTCGTGCGCCGTCAGCACATAGATCTCGTTTCCTCCGTTGTTGGTCTTTCGGAAGAATTTCTCCTCGGTCAGTTCCTCCATGATGGCTTCAACCGGCACTGGTGCAATAATATCTTTCATCATATCGTGTATTCTTTTTCGGGGTCAAAATCTTGATTAACGTCCTTCGGCAGCTGGTAAGAGAACCTACGAAGCCTCTCGGCCCATTCGGCGTCCGTGTAACGGCGGTCAAGCATCTGATAAGAAATGGGCTTGCCAAAGTAAATGGTCAGTTGTTTGTTGCGTTGCTTGAAGAACTCGTCGACGAGGAAAGCCATCTCAATATTCACCTTGATACCCAAGCGTTTACGCAATCTGGCAAGGTTGTAGAAGAAGTTGGAGTTGCGGCCTTCGATATGGGTAGGGACAATGTTGCGCTGATAAGCCTTCGACTTGGTGACAAAGGTCTTTTTCCATTCAAGGTCCATGATTTTGCCGTCATTGGTCTTGCGCGAGCAAAGCCCGAAGGGGAAATAGCAAATCGTGGCATCGCCGGCGAAAGTCTCATTGAAAAGCTTCAGGTTCTCCTCCCGATTGGCCGTGGCATTGCCCACCTTGCTTACAGGAATGAAAATCGGGCGCAAGTTCTTCACGAACATCAGAAAGTCGTTGACGGGGGTCAGCGTCTCTCCTCTATGGTTGCCCACTGCGCCGATGAGCGCGATGCCGTCGAGGCCACCCAAAGGATGGTTGGAAGCTACAAGAATACGGTCGTTAGCCATCAGATTATCAACGCCTTCCAGCACCACATCGAGATTAAAGTCAGCCACCACCGCATTGATGAAGTCGAGACCATCCTTGTCGGCATACTTGGTCAATATCTCGTTGATGTCGTCCTCATGCAACAGCCGTTGAATCTTGCGAAACAACCATTCGGGCATGTGTTTCATCAACTTAGGCACTTTGGCCTTAAAAATCTTCCTAAGGTCAATCAGGTTGTTTTGCTCCGTTTCCATAATCGACGAATTCTCTACAATCGGCAAAAATAATAAAAAGAACGTTGAAAGGTGTTTTTGGCTTAAAAAAAAGGCAAATTCCTTCGTGAACCGCCTATAATCTAACTTCTTAACAGGCTATCAACAAGATATGAACAGGTTATCAACAGCATAGGTTGAAAACTTTAAGTGGGACAAAGTGTTGCAAAGTGGAGTAAATTGCATAATTTTGCACCTGAAAAACTATAAAGTGCAAAAATGGGTTACCCGATTGGACATTTTAACTGCAAATTGGACTCGAAAGGCCGTTTGATGCTGCCTTCCGAGTTTAAGGAGCAAATGGGAGAACAAGCTGCGGAAGGCTTCGTGCTACGCCCCAGCCTGTTCGAAAACGAAAAATGTCTTGACCTGTTCACCTTAAAGGACTGGGATGAACAACGGGAGAAGTTGCGTGCCAACATCAAAATCTACAACGAAGTAGCCATCGAAGCACTGCGAGTTGTGAATGAAGGGGTCCGTTTCGTCAAGTTGGATGCCAGCGGTCGTCTTCAGATACCAAAAGAAATGATGGAAAGTTGCGGCTTGTCAAAGGAAGTTGTGGTGGAAGCCCTGGCCAACAAGATGGAGATTTGGGACAAGCAACGTCACCAAGAAGCCATGGCAGCCATCGACAAGAAAAAAATTCTCGAATTCCTCAACTCAATCATGTAACAAGGAGGCAAGGCCATGTATCACAATCCGGTTATGTTGGAGAAATGCATCGAAGGCCTCAACATCCGTCCCGAAGGCGTGTATGTTGATGTCACTTTTGGCGGCGGCGGCCACTCAAGGGCCATCCTTGAGCGCCTCACCACGGGGCATCTCTATGCCTTCGACCAGGACGAGGATGCAGCCCAAAATGCCTTCGACGACGAGCGTTTCACCTTCATACCGCAGAATTTCATGTACTGCAAGAACTTCGTCCAGCTCTATCACGGCGGGAAAGTCGACGGCATCATCGCCGACTTGGGTGTCTCGTCGCATCAGTTCGACACGCCTGAAAAAGGCTTCTCCACCCGCTTCGACGGTCCTTTGGACATGCGCATGAGCCAGATGACACCTAATGACGCCGCCACCGTGGTGAACACCTACGACCACGCCGCCCTGACGCGCATTCTGCGTCTCTATGGTGAGATGCAGCAACCCCATCTCATCGCCTCCGACATCATCATGGCACGCGAAGCCGAGCCCATCGAGACCACGATGCAGCTGAAAGCCGCTGTGCAAAACCGTCTGCCACGAGGCAAGGAAAACAAGGTGTTGGCCCAACTCTTCCAGGCCCTGCGCATCGAAGTGAACCAAGAACTCGACGCCCTTTGCGCCTTCCTTGGCCAGTGCCCCGACATGCTCGCCTCGGGCGGTCGCCTCGTCGTGATGTCGTACCACTCACTCGAAGACCGTTTAGTGAAGAACTTCATGAAGACCGGCAACGCCGAGGGCAAGGAAGAGAAGGACTTTTACGGCAATTTGCTGACACCTTATACCCTTATCACACGCAAGCCCATCGTCCCCACCGACGAGGAGAACGAAAACAACAGTCGCGCCCGAAGCGCCAAACTCAGAATAGCAGAAAGGAAATAAGCATGGAAGAACAGAAAGAGAAGAAAAAGAAAGGCAAGAAAGGCTTCATGGACGTCTTGGGCGGCAACATCCTTTTGAGGGAGAAGTTTTCAAAACAATTTCCCTTCATGGTCTATGTTACCTTATTACTTATGGCTATCATCACCAACACTTATATCGCTGAAGGTAAGATCCGCGAGCTCACGCAAACCGCACGCAAACTGAACGACCTTCAAGTGGAGTATGTGCAGGTGAAATCGGCCATCATGGAAGCCTCAAAGCAGTCGGTGCTGGCCAAGAAACTGGCTGGTACGGGACTGAAAGAAGCCACTGAGCCACTGAAACGCATAGAAGTTGAACAATCCCAAAACCAGGAGGAGCCATGAAGTTAGACCCAAGAAGCGACACCTTATGGAGGACTTATCTATGCTATTTCCTCATCCTCCTCTTCGGGATTGCCATCGTCGTGAAAATCATTGTCGTGCAGACCAAAGACAGCAAGGAGCTGCAAGCGTTGGCCGAAAAACGCGAATACCGTGTGAGGACTCTGGAAGCCTCGCGCGGCAATATCTTTTCAAGCGACGGTCAGCTGATGGCCACCACCATCCCCGTCTACGATGTCTTTTTCGACTATAAAGCCGTCGACTCGACCTATTTGGCCGAAAACATCGACTCGCTCTGCATTCAGATGTCGCAGCTGCTGCCCAAGAGAACCCCATCCCAATGGAAGGCTTTCTTCGCTGAAGGCATCGCTAAAAAGAACCGCCACTATAAGATTGCACTGAACATCTCGCAAGCCGACCTCCGCAAGATGCAACAATTCGTTATCTTCAGATTGGGTCCCAACCGTGGCGGCATCATTTACGAGAAGAAACTGCGCCGCAACAAGCCCTACAAAGAACTCGCCAGCCTCATGCTGGGCATGGCCAACGAAGAGCAAGGTTACTATTTCGGCTTGGAAGGTGCCTACAACGACTACCTCAAAGGTCAGAATGGCCGCGAACTCGTGAGAAGAATCCACCACGGCGACTGGGTGCCCGTCGGCTCTGAAGAAGACACCGAAGCACAAAACGGCGACGACCTCATTACCACCTTCGACATCAAATTGCAAGACATCGTGGAAGCCGCCCTCAACCACACCCTGACCGAGAACAAGGCAGAACAAGGCTGTGCTATCCTCATGGATGTGGAAACGGGCTATGTGAAAGCCTTGGCCAACCTGAGGCTCAACCATGAAAAAGGCGTGTATGAGGAATCCTATAACGTGGCCTTGGCCGAACGCTACGAACCCGGTTCCGTGTTCAAAATCGCATCGATGGTCGTACTGCTTGGTCAAAAAGAAGTAAACCTCGACGACAAAGTGAACATCGGCACGGGTCCCATCAAGTTCTCGAACCGCACGATGAAGGACGACCACAGCTTCGCCCAAGGTGGCATCTGCACCGTGCAGGAAGTCATCGAACAATCATCCAACAAAGGCACAGCTGTCCTCATCAACAAGAACTTCGCCGCACACCCTGAGAAATACGTCGAAGGACTGTATGCACTCGGCCTGAACAAGAAAATCGGGACCGGCATCGCGGGTGAGGCGCAACCCGTCATCAAGCACCCCAACGACAAGACCAAAGACGGAAGAAAGCTCTGGTCGAAGGTGTCGTTGCCTTGGATGTCGATTGGCTACGAGGTCAACGTCACCCCGATGCACCTCATCACCCTTTACAACGCCATCGCCAACGGGGGCCGAATGATGAAACCTCAGTTTGTCACCGAAATCCGTCGTGGCAACCAAACCATAGAGAAGTTTGAACCCATCGTGATCAACGAACAAATCGCGCCACCAGATGCCATCGAAAAACTTCAAACCATGTTGGAAGGCGTGGTCATCAGGGGCACAGCCAAACGCCAGTTTAAGGACTGCGTGGTCAAGGTGGCGGGAAAGACTGGCACAGCGCAATATTATGACCGTGTGCAAGGCTACGCTTATCATGAACCCGGCATTGGCAGGAAGCTGTACAACACCACTTTCGTGGGTTATTTCCCCGCCGACAAACCTCGTTATAGCTGCATCGTCATGGTGAGCCGCGCCCGTGGTCGTTTCTGGGCTGCAGGTAGCGTGTCGGCACCTGGATTTAGGGAGATTGCCGAAAAGGTCTATGCCATGCGAATTGGCACAAACGAAGAAGACTCGATTGCTTGGTCTAAGCCTACTTCCACTGAGCCTGTCATCGTGCGCCACAGCAAGGAAGCCTCTTACCTGAGCGGCATCGACAAGCCCTTCAACGACTTCGCCATCAACGGGGACTGGGTCACTGTGCAACAAACGGAAAACGGCGAGACCCACCTCAGGGAAGCACAACTTCCGGCACACATCGTGCCCAATGTTGTCGGCATGGACATCACCGATGCTGTCTACATCCTTGAAAACATGGGTATTAGGACGGAGTTTGTCGGCCAAGGAACCGTCAAAGAACAATCGCTACACGCTGGCGACACGCTCAAAGCCAACAGTGTCATTCACTTAAAACTCGAAAAGAAATGAAGCTCAAAGAGATATTAGTCAATTGCAACCTTTTGGAAATCGTCGGGAACAAAGACCTTGACATCCTCGACGTCTCCTTCGACTCACGCAAGGTGAACGAAGGCACGCTGTTCTTTGCCGTGAAAGGCACCCAAGTGGATGGCCACGACTACATCGACAAGGCCATAGAGAAAGGTGCTTCGGCCATCGTTTGCGAAAAACTGCCTCGGAAGAAAGTCGACAACGTCACTTATGTCAAGGTGGACAACTCCGCATACGTTTTAGGCGTCGGTACCGCCAATTTCTATGGCAACCCTTCGGAAAAGCTGCGTTTGGTAGGCGTAACGGGTACCAACGGCAAGACCACCATCGCCACCTTATTATATAGGCTCTTCACCGATGCGGGCTACAGCTGCGGTTTGCTCTCCACTATCGAGAACATCATTAACCGCGAGGTGATTCCATCCACCCACACCACCCCCGACCCCATCGAGTTGAACGGTCTGCTGAACCAGATGGTAGAAAAAGGTTGTGAATACGCTTTCATGGAAGTGAGCTCGCACAGCGTGGCACAAGACCGCATCGCAGGACTGCATTTCGCAGGCGGCATCTTCACCAATCTCACTCACGACCATCTCGACTACCACAAGACGATGGCCAACTACCGTAACGCCAAGAAGAAATTCTTCGATGGCCTGCCACAGAATGCCTTCGCCCTCACCAACCTCGACGACAAAAATGGTGCTTTCATGCTGCAAAACACCAAAGCCAAGAAACTGAGCTACGCCTTGAAACACGACGCCGACTTCAAAGGCATCATCCTCGAAAGCCATTTCGACGGCATGTTGCTCAAGGTGAACGGCACCGAGATGTTCACCCCATTGGTGGGCGGATTCAACGCGAGCAACCTGTTGGCCATCTATGGCGCAGCACTGTCATTGGGCTTCAACAAAGACGAGCTACTGGTGGAAATCAGCAAACTGCATGGTGCCAACGGTCGCTTCGACATGGTACATTCCGAGAGCGGCATCGTCGGCATCGTCGACTATGCTCACACGCCCGATGCCTTGGAGAATGTGCTGTCGACCATCAACGATGTGCGTTGCCACAAGGAAACCCTCATCACCATCGTGGGATGTGGCGGAAACCGCGACACCACCAAGCGCCCCGAGATGGCCGCTGTCGCCGTAAAACTGAGCGACAAGGTCATCCTCACCAGCGACAACCCGCGTAACGAAGACCCCGACGAAATCATCCGCCAAATGAAAACTGGCATCGCCGAGGAAGACAAACACAAAGTGCTGAGCATCACCAACCGTGGCGAGGCCATTCGCACTGCCGTGGCCTTGGCCAAAAAAGGTGACATCATCCTTTTGGCAGGAAAGGGGCATGAGAACTATCAGGAAATCAACGGAGTAAAGAACCATTTTGACGACAAGGAAGCCTTGTCGGAAGCATTTAAGGAGGCACGCTGATGTTATACTATCTCTTCAATTATTTGCAAAAGTGCAACTTTCCAGGCGCAGGTGTCTTCAACTACGTCACCTTCCGTGCCGCAGCGGCCATCATTTTGGCTTTGGTCATCTCGGTATGGTTCGGCAACTGGTTCATCAAGATGCTGAAACGCAAAAAAATCGTCGAGACCCAACGCGATGAGGCCATCGACCCATATAACACAGCCAAGAAAGGCGTGCCTACCATGGGTGGCGTCATCATCATCGCTGCCATACTCATTCCCGTTCTGCTCGTTTGCAAGCTGCACAGTGTCTACACCATCCTGATGATTGTCACCACGTTGATTCTTGGTATATTAGGATTCTCCGACGACTACATCAAGACCTTCAAACACAAAAAAGATGGCTTGAAACCTGCCGTAAAACTGGGCGGCCAAATTCTGCTCGGACTTATTGTGGGTCTCACCTTGCGTTTCAGTCCTGCCGTGCAAATCAACGAGAAAGTGGAAGTCAAAATCGAAAACAACAAGGAAGTCGTAGTGAAAAGCCCCGATGTGAAGTCGACGCGAACAACCATCCCCTTCCTGAAGAGCCACGACCTCAACTACGCCGACATGTTCCGCTGGGCGGGTCCGAAGTGGATGTATAACTTAGCATGGGTGTTCCTTGTGCTGCTCACCGTCTTCATCGTGGCCGCCGTCAGCAACGGCTCCAACCTCAACGACGGCATGGATGGCATGGCCTCGGGTAACTCCGCCATCATCGGCATCACACTACTCATCTTGGCCTACATCTCCAGTAATGCCATCACAGCAAGCCACCTCAATCTGATGTACATACCAGGCAGCGAGGAACTGGTGGTCTTTATGGCCGCTTTTGTAGGCGCGCTCATAGGCTTCCTGTGGTTCAACTCCTTCCCTGCTCAAATATTCATGGGCGACACGGGCAGCTTGACCATCGGCGGCATCATTGCCGTGTCGGCCATCATCATGCACAAAGAGCTGTTGCTGCCCTTGCTTTGCGGCGTGTTCCTCTTCGAAATCCTCTCCGACCTCGACGTGAAACGCTTCGTGAAGACTGGGAAGAAACACCGGGTTTGGAAGAAAGGTCCTTTGCACGACCATTTCCGCACAAGTTACAGCGACTTCAAGAAAGCTTGGCCTAACTCCACCGTCACCTTCAAGGGCCATGGCGAAGGCCACAATATCGTCCACCACGAGGTGAAAATCACCATCCGCTTCTGGATCGTTACTATACTTTTGGCTGCATTTACATTGATAACGTTTAAGATAAGATAAACCCTGGATTGCTTCGTCGTTCCTCCTCGCAATGACGCGAAGCGACAACTGAACAACTGCAAACTGACAACTGCAAACTGCTATGACATACATTGAAGAAATCACCAACACGAGACAAAAACAACCCAACTCCATGGTAGCCAGCATACCCTCCATGATATTGCAAATCAGAAAAGAAAGCATCAAGCAGAGCCTGAGCGACCTCAACACCATTGGGCACCGGCAGGAATATGTGGCCACCGTAGACGGCGTGATGTACTACGACGACTCGCGCGCCGAGAACGTCAACGCCACATGGTTCACTTTCGAAAACCTCATCCGCCCCGTGATTTGGATTGCCGGCGGCGACAGCAAGCATACCGACTTCAGCGACCTGAAGCCCATGGCCCGCAAAAACGTCAGAACCTTGATCTGCATCGGCAAGGACAACAGCAACCTGAAACGGACTTTCCAAGGTGACATCAAGGAAATCCACGAAGTGGACAACCTCAATGACGCCGTCACCATGGCCTCGCTGTTGGCCAAGGAGAACGACATCGTGCTGTTTTCGCCTGCCTGCAAGTCGGACAAAAAAAGGGAAACTTATCTCGAACGTGGCAATCTCTTCACAAACAACGTAAAGCACTTGGAAAATGAACATCATCAATAAAATATTGAAAGGCGACAAGGTCATCTGGATCGTGACACTGCTGTTGGGCATCATCTCGCTCATCGTGGTGTATAGCGCAACCAGTGCGTTGGCCGTTTCCAAATACTCGGGCAGCACCGGCACGGTGTTGATGAAGCATTTGGGGATGCTGGTGTTCGGCTTCCTCATGATGTTTGGTGCCTCCAAAATCAACTACAAGCACTACGCCAAAATCGCATGGTTGCTGATGATTCCGTGCTTGGCACTGCTGCTCTACACGCTGGTCTTCGGGCGCAACATCAATGACGCCAGCCGCTCCATCAATGTAGGTGGTTTCTCGTTCCAGCCCAGCGAGATGGCGAAAATCATCCTCATCACCTACTTGGCACGCCAATTAGTGATGATGGGCGATACCAAATACAACATCAAAGACTTTTTGATTAAGTTGGCCTTGCCCATCTTGGCCACCGCCGGCTTGATTTTCTCCGAGAACTTGTCGACGGCCATGATTTTGGTCTTCGTTTGCATGGTGCTGCTTTTCATCGGGCGTGTGAAGATGCTCCACATGGCGGCCCTCGTGGGACTTTGCGTCGTCGGCATGGGATTTTATCTCATCTTTGACGTCGTCAAGACCAACATCGACAACAAACACCGCAGACAAAAGGCGGAAGAAACCATGGTCATCAGCGCAAAGACTGGCGAATTCAAGGAAAAACAAAACCGCATCCAGACTTGGTCGAACCGCTTGAAGTCGATGGGCGAGGACAAAGGAGAAATCGACCGCTTCGACGACAAGCACATGCAACGCACCTACGCTGACATCGCCGTGGCATCGGGTTCGGTGTTTGGCAAAGGTCCCGGCAAGAGCGAGCAACGCAACTTCCTGCCCCATCCCTACTCCGATTTCATCTATGCCATCATCATCGAGGAATACGGCATTGTAGGGGGCATCGTGGTGCTCCTGCTGTATATCATCCTATTCACCCGCGTCATCCGCATCGTGAGCAAACGTCCCATCACCTTCGGCTCGCTGATGGCATTCGGATTGGGATTCCTCATCATCATACAAGCCATGGTCAACATGGGCGTCTCCATCGGGCTGTTGCCTGTCACGGGTCAGCCCCTACCCTTCGTCAGCATGGGTGGCACCTCATTGATGGCCACGGGCATCATCTTAGGGATGATCCTGAGCGTCACATGCAGCATGGAAGAAGAACAAGAAATGAGCAAAGAACAAGAAATACAAGCTATAACAGAAGCAACGCAAAATGAAAGAGAACTTGAAAGTCGTGATTAGTGGCGGCGGCACAGGCGGCCATATCTTCCCCGCCATCGCCATCGCTGATGCCTTGAAAAAAAGATTTCCCGAGGCCGACATCCTATTTATCGGTGCCAAAGGCCGCATGGAGATGGAGCGTGTGCCCAAAGCAGGCTACCCGATTGAAGGGTTGTGGATTAGCGGCATGACCAAAGATCTCAAGTCGCTCTTGCTTCCGCTAAAACTCACCAGCAGCATCAACCACGCCATTGCCATACTGAAAAGGTTCAAGCCCGATGTGGTGATTGGTGTCGGAGGCTTTGCCAGCGGTCCCACTTTGATGGGTGCCAACTACCTCCGCATCCCGACCGTCATTCAGGAGCAGAATTCGTACCCAGGCAAGACCAACCGCAACGTTGGCAAGAAAGCCAAGGCCATCTGCGTGGCTTACGACCACCTCGACCAATGGTTCCCTGCCGAAAAGATACACTTCACAGGTAATCCTTTGAGGGCCAACATCACACTCAACGGTACCCGCGAAGAAGCCGCCGAGTTTTTCAACCTCGACCCGTCAAAGCCCGTCGCTCTGCTCGTCGGTGGTAGCCAAGGCGCCTTAGGCATCAACAAAGGCATCAGCGCACAGCTCGCCGCCTTCAAGGACAACGACCTGCAACTCATCTGGCAGACGGGAAAGACGTACTACGCTCAAGCACAAGCAGAGGTAAAGGCATTGGGCTTGGAAAACCAGGTGAAGCCTACTGTTTTCATCGAGCGTATGGATTTGGCATACGGCATTGCCGACGTGGTCATCTCACGTGCCGGTGCCATGTCGATTTCGGAGTTGGCATTGGTGAAGAAACCCGTCATCTTTGTGCCGCTACCCACTGCTGCCGAAGACCATCAAACCAAGAACGCCCAACAACTCGTTGACGCCGAAGCCGCCATCATGGTACGCAACGCCGACACAGAGAAGGACCTCATCCCGACGCTGTTCCGCCTGAAAGACGACCACGAGCTGCAAGCCAAGATGAGCGCCAACATCGGCAAGTTCGCCCGACCCAACGCCGCCAACGACATTGTCGACCAAATCATAAAAGCCATCAGCTAATCTATAAATCTTTGAATTTTGAATCTTTGAATTTTGAATTATTAAATCACAAATGACACACGGAGAAGGACATACGATTTACATGTTAGGCATCGGCGGCATCGGCATGAGTGCCTTGGCTCGCTACTACCACAGTCATGGCTACACCGTGGCCGGCTACGACCGTACCCCTTCCCCACTCACGCAGCAATTGGAAAATGAGGGCATGGCAATCCATTATGAAGACAACCCAACCCTATTGCCAGCCCTCATTGACTTTGCCGTGTACACACCCGCAGTTCCGAAAGACCTGAAAGAATTAGAAGCCCTTAGACAAAACGATATAAAGATTATGAAACGCTCCGAGGCCTTGGGCCTGGTCTCGGAGCAACATTTCACCATCGCCGTGGCTGGTACGCATGGCAAGACGACCACCACGGCTATGGTTGCCCACATCCTAAACACTTGCGGCAAAGACACTACCGCTTTCATCGGCGGCATCGCCAACAACTTCAACAGCAACCTGTTGCTGGGCCAAAGCAAAGACAGCATCATGGTCGTGGAGGCCGACGAATACGACCGTTCCTTCCTGCGCCTCCACCCCAACATCAGCATTGTCAACTCCATCGATGCCGACCACTTGGACATCTATGGCGACAGACAACACTTGGTGGCAGGCTTCAACGACTTTGCTGCACTCACTGAGGGCAAAGTCATCGTTAAGGAAGGTTTGGCCATCCACACCGACCGTGGCATTCGCTTCGGCTTCGGTGACAGTTGCGACTATCGTGCCGAAATCCTCAAGTCAGAGAAAGGCGTGACCGATTTCGTCATCCATGGCGAAGGCCAAAAGACAGAAATCACGCTGCCTATGGCGGGCAACCATAATGTGCTGAACGCCACCGCCGCCTTCATCGCGGCAAGACAAGTCGGGCTTGAGCCTGAGGCCATTGCCGAGGCATTGGCTTCCTTCAAAGGTGTAAAACGTCGCTTCGACATTCGCGTCAACAACGAAAATCATTGCTACATCGACGACTACGCACACCATCCCGAGGAGATTCGTTCCTGCCTGACTGCCGTCAAGGCCTCCTTCCCCGAGAAACGCCTCACGCTGGTCTTCCAGCCCCATCTCTTCAGCCGCACCCGCGATTTCATGGACGAATTCGCCTCTGTTTTGGCTTTGGCCGACGAACTCATCCTGTTGGACATCTACCCTGCAAGAGAACTGCCCATCGAAGGCATCACTTCAAAGGCATTATTAGATAAGGTGCAAATGAGCGACAAGCACATCTGCCAAAAATCGGAACTCATCAACTTGATTAACAGCGAAAAACCAGAATTATTGGTCACGATGGGTGCCGGCGACATTGACCGTTTTGTTGAACCACTTGAAAAAATGATAAAGACATGGTAAAGAAAATATTGAGCATAGCATTGTGGGTGATTACGGCCGCCGCGCTTATCGTTTTGTTCATCTATGCAAGGGAGAACTACCTCAGCACGCCCTTGAAGGCCGTCAATTTGGTGCCCGAGTCGGACAGCGGCTTTGTGAGAAGGAGCGTATTGCACGAGGAAATCGAGAAGCAATGCAAGCAAGCCAAAATCGGCACCGTCGACATGATCAAAATCCAAAACCACCTCGATGCCAACCCTTGGATTGAAAGCAATTCCGCCTACATCGACCTCAACGGCAACCTGAACGTCAACTTCAAGGAATACGAGCCGCAGTTCAGGGTTTTCGGCAAAAACGGCCAATCGGTGTATGTGACTGATGCCGGTATAGTGATGCCATCGTGCAGCAACTACACACCCTACGTGCTGATTGCCAGCGGCAATTTCGATCTGGACAACGACAGCACTACCTACACCCTTTGCGACACCCTCGACCGCGACCGCAACATCCTCGACGCCTTGTATTGGTTCAAGGCGATAAAGGCGAATCCGTTCATTGAGAACTGCGTCGGACAACTATATTGCAACAACAAAAACCAATTTGAACTAACCGTGAAAGGGCTTGATGCCCGCGTCATCGTCGGCGACACCTGCTTGGCAGCCGACAAACTAAATCGTCTGGAAATCTTTATGAAACAAAGGATTAACAGATTAGAGACACATTCCATGAAAATCATCAATCTGAATTATAAAAATCAAATAGTCTGTACAAAACGATAAATGCTATGAGTGAAGGAAAAATCATCGTCGGATTAGACATCGGCACCACCAAAGTGGCCTGCATCGTGGGCCAAAAAGCTGAGAACGGGAAAATCGAGATTCTCGGCTACGGAAAAACCATCTCCACAGGCGTGAGAAGAGGCGTCGTCACCAACATCTTCGACACCGTGGAAGCCATCAAGACGGCTGTCAAACAAGCCTCCGACCAGTCGGGTGTGGAAATCAACCGCGTCAGCGTGGGTATCGCTGGGCAACACATCAAGAGCCTGCAACACCGGGGCGTGTTGATGCGCGACAACCACGAAACCGAAATCACAGAGGCCGAGCTGGAACGCCTGCGCAACGACACCTTTAAAATCAACATGACCCCAGGCGAGGAAATCATCGACGTCATCCGCCAGGACACCTATGTCGACGGCGAACTGGCTGGCAACCCTGTGGGCATGTTGGGCAGCAAAATCGAAGCCAACTTCCACGTCATTATCGGTCAGACCTCGGCGGCCAAAAACATCGTGAAATGCATCCAAAGCGCTGGCTTAGAGATGGATTACATGATCCTTGAGCCTATCGCCTCGGCACAAGCCGTCCTCGACGAAGAGGAAAAGGATGCTGGTGTGGTCCTCGTCGATATTGGCGGCGGCACCACCGACATCGCCATTTTCAAAGACAAGAAAATACAGCACACGGCCGTGATTCCCTTTGGCGGCAACATCATCACCGAAGACATCTGCACTGGCTGTTCCATCATCAAGCACTACGCCGAAGAAGTGAAGGTGAAATTCGGATCGGCACTGGCAAGCGAAAACCGCGACGACGAGGTGGTCTCCATTCCAGGCATCCGTGGCAGGGAGCCTAAAGAAATCTCCTTCAAGAACTTGGCCCACATCATCCAAGCCCGTTTGGAAGAAATTTTCGAACTCGTCAACTACGAAATCCAGAAAGCCAAGTCGGAAAACCAACTCATAGCAGGAATCGTGCTTACGGGTGGTGGCGCCTTGATGAAGCACATCCAGCAATTAGCCGAATTCAAGACCGGACTGGAAGTACGCATCGGCTATCCCAACGAGCACCTCAACAAAAACACGATGAAAGAAATGTCGAGCCCGATGTACTCCACTGGTATCGGCATCGTCATTGAGACCATCGCACGTATGGAACACGACGAGTTCCTGAAAGCTTCCAAAGAAGCCGAGAAAGAAAAGGCCCTTGCCCAACCGCCATTCGGTACGCCAGAAGTGGCTCCGGTCATCGAAACCGAGGAGCCTGCCGAAGAAAAAGAAGAAACGGGCAAGAAGAAAAAGAAAAAAGGCTTCGACGTGCGCGGCATCATCTCTTCACTCACTGAAATCTTCGTCCCTGACGACATTGACTAACCCTTGAAACACTCAAAAACTATGGCAGAAGACTACACAAATATCAACAACGGCAACGGCGAGATGTTCAAACCCGTCGATGAGGCAAAGCCCAACTACATCAAAGTCGTTGGTGTGGGTGGCGGCGGCGGCAACGCTGTCAACCACATGATGGAAGAGGGCATTCAAGGGGTCGACTTCGTCCTTTGCAACACCGACCATCAGGCCCTGTTGAAGAGCCAAGTGAAGACCACCGTACACCTTGGCAAGCGCGAGCTCGGTGCCGGCAACGACCCCAACATTGGGCGCGAAGCCGCCGAGATGAGCCGTGGCGAAATTGAAGCGCTCTTGGATGACGACACCAAGATGCTGTTTGTCACCGCCGGTATGGGTGGCGGTACAGGCACTGGTGCGGCACCTGTTGTGGCCAAGCTGGCCAAAGACAAAGGCATTCTCACTGTGGGCATCGTCACCATGCCGATGGAACGCGAAGGCCGCCGTCGCAAGTTGCAAGCCCTGTCGGGCATCGAGGAGCTTAAAAAGTGTGTCGACACGCTCATTCTTATCAGTACAGACAAGCTCCGCGACCAATATGGCAACATGAAGCTCTCCGAAGCCTTCAAGAAAGCCGACGACGTGTTGGCCACCGCTGCCCGTGGCATTGCTGAAATCATCACCGTGCCCGGCTATGTCAACGTCGACTTTGAGGATGTCAAGACTGTGATGAAGGAAAGCGGTAAGGCCATCATGGGCTCGGGCGTCGCTGAAGGCGAAAACCGCGCCGAGAAAGCCATCAAGGATGCCATCCACTCGCCTTTGCTCAACGACTCGAACATCGAAGGCGCAAAGAACATCCTGCTTTACATCACCTCAGGCACCAACGAAGTGTCGTTGGACGAAGTCGACGAAATCCTTGAAATCGCCCAAAACGCTTGCGGTAACAACTCCGATGTCATTTGGGGTAACGGCACCGATGAAAGCCTCGGCGAGGCCCTCAGCGTCACTTTGATTGCCACCGGCTTCAACCACGATGCCAAGCCTTACAGCGCAGTGATTAACGAAAAACAGCCTACGGTCACTACCACACAGCCGAAAAAGGTCTACGACTTGAGTGGCAAGGTAAAAGATGAGGCCAAAGTTGAGCCCATTGCACCCGCTGGAGCGGCTGTGGGTTCCATTGCCGCCACCGAGGTTGAAAAGACCGTCACCAAGGAAGAGCAACCCGCAGCAAAACACGAGGAAAAAACCGTTCATTCACTATTTACTGCGGAAGAACCTAAGACCGTTGAGCCCGAGGCCGTTGAACCTGTCGAAACGCCGACCATAGAAGATGAAAAAACGGAAGACGACGAGCCTTTCATCGAGCCCACTGTGGAAACACCAGCCGCTCCCGTTCAGGAAACGCCCACTACCAGGCATTACGAAGAAGAGCGTCCAGTGGTGAAGGTCTTCGACAATCCATTCCGTTTGGGTGGAAACGACGATGAAGGTTTTGAAATCACCTCGCGCATCATCACTCGTGAAGAAGCCCAGGCCAAAGCGGAACAAGAAATTGCCGTCCTTGAAGCGAAAAAGGCTAAAGCCACCGACCCCAAGGAAGAGTTGAAGAAACAACGTCTGCGTGCACTGAGCATGAACTTTAGGACTGCAAAAGGTTTGGAAGAGCTTGAAAATCAGCCAGCCTACCTGCGCCGCAATGTCGACATCAGCCATTCAGAGGACAACGACCTGTCGAACTATTCGACCTCCAAAAACGGCATCAGCGGAGAAAACTCGTACCTGCACGGCAACGTAGATTGACCGCACAAGACATGTTATGACCTATCTGAAATCCAACGACCTGTTCGCTGAAATTGCGCCCGAAAACCTTTTTGAGCGGATTCCCCACCCTATTGTCATCGCCGACCACCTGATGACGCCCGACAATATCGGTGCCATGATACGCCTGGCCGACAACATCGGTGCCAGCGAAATCTGTTTCTTGGGCAAGGAAGACGAACACAGGTTAGGTAAGGTGCGTCGTGCCGCTGCCTCCAGCCGCGACAATATCCTTTGGTACTTCAGCGAGGAAACCGACTTGCACAAAATCGTTCCCGAAGGCAAAAAGATTGTCGCCATCGAAACCTCCGACAACGCCACCTGCATCTACGACACGCAGCTTCCCGAAGATGTGGCTTTCATCGTTGGCAGCGAGCGCAACGGCTTGAGTGATGAACTGCTTGCCCAATGCGACATGGTGGTCTATATTCCCGTACCAGGACCCACGCGCTCGCTCAACGTGAGCCATGCCGCAGCGGTGGCTTTGTTTGAGTGGCAACGGCAGATGAAATGCGGAATTATGAATGCGGAATGCAGAATGAGTGCGAAGCCCAGCGACGCTTCGGACCATTCAGCATTCAGCATTCCACATTCAGCATTAAAATACAAGCACGTGTTCTTCGACCTTGACCGCACGCTATGGGATTTCGACGCAGCCGCTGAGGTGGCTTTTGAGCGCATCTATGAAAAGTATAATCTGAAAAGCTTGGACATACCAAGTGCCCATGAGTTCCACGAGGTGTATCATCCTTTAAATGAACGTCTTTGGGAACTCTACCGCGAGGACAAAATCACCAAAGCCGACTTGAACCGCACCCGTTTCCTGAAACCATTGGAGCATTACGGCATCCATGATGTTGAGTTGGCCGACCATTTGAGCGAGGACTATGTCTATTGGTCGCCACGCATCGTCAGATTAGTGCCTGGCACGATGGAGTTGTTGGATTACCTGAAGCCGAAATATCACTTGCATTTGATTACCAACGGCTTCCAAGAAGTACAACACACCAAATTGAGCGGTTCTGGGTTAGAGCCTTATTTCGAGACCTTGACCGTTTCGGAAGAGGTAGGCGTAAAGAAACCGAATCCCGAAATCTTCTATTACGCCTTACGCAAAGCCCACGCCACCGCTGAGGAGAGCATCGTTATAGGCGACGAGATGGCCGTCGACATTGACGGAGCTAAAGCTGCTGGCATCGACCAGATTTTCTTTAATCCAAAAGGTGAAAAAGTCGAAGGCAAACGCACCTATGAAGTAAAAAGTCTATTGGAAATCAAACAGTTGCTTTGATTATTTCAGCTTCGCCAAAACCGTCACTTTGCCATAGGTTTTGTCGCCCATCTTCACGTTGACCTCGGCATCCAAGGGCAAAAACACATCCACACGCGAGCCGAAACGAATCATACCCAATTCTTCACCTACAACGGCCTCATCACCTGGTTGCAGGTCGCAAACAATACGACGCGCCACGAAACCAGCAATCTGTCGCACCAAAATCTCACGGCCTTTTTTGTCTTTCAGAATGATGGTATTGTGCTCATTGTCAGTGGAAGATTTTGGTTTGAAAGCCACCAAAAACTTCCCAGGATGGTATTTATAATAGGTCACCTCCCCGTCGAAAGGGAAAAAGTTGATATGCACATTGTAAATCGACATGAAAATGGAAATCTGGCGGCGTTTCTCGTGGAAATACTCGTCCTCCATCACCACTTCGTTGGCCGCTATCTCACCGTCGGCAGGAGCTAAAACCGCATCTTCCACAATGGTCGTTTTACGCCAAATCGGGACACGGAAAAAACGAACCGTCATAACAAGCACCAAAAGCACGAACGCATAGAGAATATAATGCCAGACCGTTTGAGAAGGCCAAAGCCAATTGACGAGGATGACAATTGCTGCAACGATGGCAAATGTAATCAAAATAGCTTTTGTCCCTTCTTCGTGTATTTTCTTGGAAATCCTCATAGCAGCAGCAAATAAACGAAAATAAACGGTACGCTGAACAAAACGGAGTCAAAACGATCCAAAATTCCTCCATGACCTGGGATGAGTTTGCCTGAATCCTTCACTCCTGCCTGACGTTTCAGCATGGACTCGCTCAAATCGCCCAAAGTGCCAAACACAACGGCAATGGCACCCATCCCTATAGCAGCTTTCATTGTCAGCCAATCGGCATAATGACTAAAAACAGCAATGGCAATCACGGTAAACACCAAGCCACCCAGACTGCCTTCAATGGTCTTTCCAGGAGAAATGCGTTCATATAATTTATGTTTGCCAAGCAGTCTTCCCGTAAGATAAGCAAAAATGTCGTTCACCCACAACAAGCAGAAAACCAACATAATGAGCCAAGGTCCCGCCATAGTTCCAAACAGGTCGGAGCGATACAAAAACAGCATTAGAGAGCAGGGTAACGACAGGAAAACCAAGGAAGAATAAATGTAGGCAAACACATCTTTAACCGTTTTTTTATTAGAAAACAACGCGTAAAGAAAAGGAAGGGAAAGGAAAAGCAATTCAAGGACGAGCCAACGCTGCGGGATGACCTTCAAGGCCGACAGAGCCGCCAAAGCGAAAGATAAAACGGTAAACAACTCGCCGAGAATCAAATCCATCTTACCTGACATGTGATGCAGCCTACCCATCTCGAAAGTACCCACAATGACGACAAAAAGCATGAGGGCAGCATAAGTCCAAGGAGAGATGAAAATACAGGCGATGACAACGGCGGCAAAAACGAGACCAGAAATTGTACGAGTCAGCAATTCTTTCATACTATCTATCCGAAATGTGGTGCAAAGATAAGGAATTTAGTTTATCGGAATAAAACATCTGACTTTTTGGCACAAAATTCCCTGCATTTAGAGGCTGGCTCCTCATCCGCAAAGGCAACAAAATCGGGCAAGTGCCGACACCCTCGCCACAGCGGTATTTGGAGGAAAGGGTGAGACGATTATATGGAAAGTGAAAACGGAAAAAGTCCCTTTTTTACCCCTTAAAATCATGGAATAATTCCCCTTTTTAGGCTGAAATTTTCGGAAAAAGTCCCTTTTTTGACCTATAAAATAATGGAAAAAGTCCCTTTTTTAGACAAAAAATTTCGGAAAAAGTCCCTTTTTGTTGCAGGAATAAATTGATTTATATATTTTTGCGGCAAAATAACAAATTATGCTATATAGAAAGTTTGAAAAGCGCATTGAAGAATTCTTCCGCAAGGAGCCAAACAAGATTCTTTTGGTGAACGGTGCCCGACAGATTGGCAAGTCGTATCTCATCCGATATGTCGGCCAAAAACTGTTCAAGAACTACATTGAAATCAACCTCAAGGAAGACAAGGAAAGCCTGGGAGTTTTTGCCAACGTAAAAAGCACCAATGATTTTTACATTCAGTTGGGTGCCATTGCCGGTAACCGTCTCGGCACCAAGGAAAACACTTTGGTCTTTTTGGACGAGATCCAGAGCTATCCCCATTTGATGACGATGTTGAAGTTTTTGAACCAAGAGGAACGATACGCATACGTGGCCAGTGGCTCGCAGTTGGGTGTAGCCTTATCGGAGACCGCATCAGTGCCTATCGGAAGTGTCGAGATTGAAGAGATGTATCCTCTTGACTTCGAAGAGTTTCTATTGGCCATGGGTTGTGGGCAAGAAACCATTGAGAGCATAAGGGAAAAGTTCCTTGCAGGTGAGGCGTTGAACGAATCCTTGCACAACTACATGATGCAGCAGTTCAAAACCTACCTGTTGGTGGGAGGATTGCCCGAAGCCATCAACAAATTCTTGGAAAACAGGAACATGGCCCATGTGAGAAAGGTGCACCGCAACATCCATAATCTTTATAGAATCGACGCCTCACAATACGACGAGGAAAAGAAACTGCTTATCCGAAAGATTTACGACATGATCCCTTCCTACATGGAAAACAAGAAAAAGCGGGTAATTGTAAAACATGTAGAGGACACCAAAAGTCACAAGCAGTTCAGCGACTACGCCAACGAGTTTGAGTACCTGACCAATTCTGGCATTGCCCTTGGTGTGCAAGCCGTCAGCAATCCCAGATTTCCATTGTTGGAATCGGAAAGCAAAAACTTACTCAAGCTATACATAAATGATGTAGGCCTACTGACAAGCATCTTATACGGCCTCAACATCAATGCTGTGCTACGAGACGAGCGGAGCATCAACCTTGGCTCAGTATACGAGACCGTGGTGGCGCAAGAACTCCACGCCCACGGTTTTCCGCTGCATTACTACGACAACAAGCAAAAGGGCGAAGTGGATTTCCTGGTTGACGACTATGAGCATCTGACTGTGCTGCCCATTGAAGTGAAGTCGGGAAAGAACTACACCGTTCATAGTGCCTTAAACAATTTCATGAACACGCCCGAATACCACATCCAAAAAGCCGTAGTGCTGAATAACGAAAGAGAAACCTCTGTAAAGAACGAAATTACCTATCTGCCTGTGTATTATTGTATGTTCTATCAGAAGGATTTTGTGCGGAATGAGGGGGAGTTGGTGATTCCGGAGATAACCCTGCCCTAAATTGATTTGAAAAAATTTTCATTTCGCTTGTCGATTTGAAATTCTTTGTATTTTTGCCTTCGATTGTTCAGGGAGAAATCTGAACAGTTGAAGGCAATTTGTGCTTGTGTCTTAATGTACAAAGTCTGGAAAATTTTGGAAGAAGATACAAGATACTAGTTGGCCTGTCTATTTTGCACTCAATCTTTTTTGATGCATATAGGCTGGGTAAACTGTATCTGTTTTTACTTCCAAGGGTTTTTCCAGAGCCTGTACATTTGAAAATAGGTGCAAACAAGTTTCCTAGCCTTCTTATGGTCAAATCTGCCGAATCTGGGAGACTTTAGGCAACCGAATTACATTGAAATATTGTGCGAAATAAAACGAAGATAATTGCATCGCTCTTTTATTGTTCTTTGCTGCTTTTTACGTTTTGCACTAACAAAAACCCGTTTTGGTATCAAGAGTGTGGCAAATGTAGAGGAGAGGGCAAAATCGCAGTTGAATGTGATGCTTGTGATGGGACTGGTGAGATAGTAGAAATATGCTATATCTGTGACAGCAATGGTAAAGTTGTTTGCTGGTCGTGTTCTGGACGAGGCCATGAAATGTGTCTTACATGTTCTGGACAAGGCCGCAATGATTGTTCCTATTGTTATGGCAGTGGGAAAGATCAGTGTAATTGGTGTTGGGGCGAAGGGAAAAATGAATGTATGTTTTGTAATGGTACTGGAATGGATTCATGGGGTAATTCTTGTACACAATGTTGGGGACGAGGTTTTGAGTCTTGTTTCCATTGTTCAGGGCGAGGTTATGTTGATTGCTCTCAATGTGGAGGTCGAGGTTATGAGAATTGCTATTATTGTAATGGTAGAGGTTATACCGATTGCGGTTTATGTTTTGGCATTGGACAATTGGTGTGTTCATTATGTAATGGCGAGGGAGTTGTTACAAAGAATTGTGAAGAATGTGAAGGAGAAGGAAAGGAATATAAGATTTGTGATGAGTGTAATGGGAAGGGACATTTCAGAAAACCATTTTGACATTCTTTGATTCTATGAATAAAACTGTTTGAAAAATGATAACAAAAGGATTTGACAATCTGTTGTTAGTGGTCTTTTTGCTTGCAGTAACAACAAATAAACTACAAGCCCAATCAACTCCATCGGGGTGGGAAACTTATTCCATACACGGAGTGTGTTCATTTGCGATACCAAACACAATGGAAGTTCGTCTTGAAGACTCTTTCCATGGTCGTTTTGTAAAATCAGTACACAAATCTTCATTTTATGAAATGCTCTGTAATGAATGTGACTTGTTTGTAGAAGAGGCGAAATTGGTGTTGCAACCCAAAGGATTAAACGAAGACCCTTTTAGCGATGATTATAGAAATGCAAACAATAGCTATGGTCGAATCATTATTAATTTTTCGTACGATGATTTTTTGTTACAAGAGGATATAGTAAGCATAGCTCCATCTGAATTGACAATATTGGATACATTGTGGCGAAACAGAATGAAAAAGGGATTGGAATGTTTGGATAAATATGCAAGTTTTAAAGGCTCTTTCACTTGGAATCCTTTGCGGAAAGAAAACCTTTGTGGATTATCAGCATTAGTTGAGGAATACAATCGACCAGGAACGGACATTGAAACTCATGTTAGGTGCCACATTTTTTTCTATGATGGGAAATGTTTGAAAGTCACTACAAGTTATAATCTGAAGCATGAGGAAAAATACAAAGATGACTTTAAGACATTCATGCAGTTGCTAAAAATTGAAACTGAAGAGGATAGGCCATCCTTAGGCTCAAAAGGGCTGTTCAAGTCAGATGAGTATCATATTAGTTTCGCCTATGATTCAAAGAGGTTTTCGGAGGTTAAAAAGCAAAACAATTCATCGCATTGCTTCTTTAAATTGGAATCAAGTGATGGGGCGACCATTTTGCTTTCAGCATGGGATTTGGAGGATTCAACAGAGGACTTTTCGATTCTTGAAGATGAGGTTGTGGCAGAAATGAAACAACAGGACAAAACCACCCTGAAAAACATTGTGAAAAGTTGTGATAAAGTGACTATAGGTCACATCAAAGCCTTGAAGAGTATGGCAATCAATAACGTGTATGGCACTAAATATGTTTATACAACTTACCGCTTGTTTTACAAAAACAGGTTTTATACTATTGATTTTCACATCCCTGAAACTGTATATAATAAGGATAAGAACATTGTGGATGAACTCATTAATGGATTGAAATTTAACTAATCAACAATATGGAAAACAACAAAGAAAAGAAAGCCATCACAATCAAGCAAGGAACGGGCGACGATGCCATTGATATGACCATCCAAGTAACTCAAGAGGAACTTGAAACCATGGAGCAGATACGCAGGTTTAGCCAAAAAAATTGGGAAGGAAACGATTTGGAATTGTTACACGAGGCAAGGAAGATTATCAAAGAAAAACCTGTCGTTGCGCCAACGCCCCAACCACATATCGTGGAAACTACTACGACAGAAATAGAAACAGAGCCTAAACACCACAATAATGCAGGGTTATGGTGGACACTAGGATTATTGGCCGCCGTTTTCATCGCATATCAAATCTTTAACTATTACGTAAATAAGAGGACACAAGAGGTGATTGTCCCTTATGTGCTGAACAAAAGAACAGAAACGCTTAAATATAAAGGCCTGACATTGAATCATCCTGGAAACTGGTTTTTCACTCAAAACGAAGTTGCAGAGGGAATGTATATGGTAGGCGGTCGAGACCAGTCAGACTCTGAATTTGGTATAATATGGATGGAAAATGACGGTATGCCATTGGAAACGTCTATTGACAATATCATAACTGGTTATGCTCATTCCAGCAAATTCAGCAACGTGGAATACAGTGCCATTTACAACACGACCTTCAACGGAAAAGCAGCAAAAGCCGCCGATTATTCATACATCAATGACGGTAAGACTTTTTTTGCAAAAGTAATCGGGCTCGTTATTGACGGGAAAACGGTAATCATCAATCCAATAGCCCATACAAAAGCCACTTTGTCGAGCGATGATTTCAAGATGATGGAAAACAGCATTTCTTTTTCAACTTCTTATTAAAATCAAGTAAGCCATGATTATCTTCACAATACCCATTGCCGTTGTAATAGGCATTTTGATTTCAAGAAAATATGCACCTAAAACCAAATCGGAAAAGATTTGGGCTTCAATTCTTATCCCTTTGATTAGCGGAGTTTTCATTAACTTCCTTGTGGCTTCCTATAAAAATTCAGGTCTTGGATTCATGTTTGATTTTGGATCAACTTTGTTATTTGTTGCAATACCCGAAGTGGCTTTATTAATCACATTGTTTGCCTCATTAGAAGTCGGAGGAAAAAAGAAGTGGAGCGACACTTCAACTATGAAACTCCATTATGGCACTGGAGAAAACCGTGTTGATTTTGAGGTAACTTTAACCCAAAAGGAAATCTTGCAAATGGCCAAATTGCGGGAACAAAATCCTGAAAGATGGAAAGATAATGAGTTGGAGTTAGTGAAAACGGTGAAAAAAGAAGTGAACGAGGTTTGTGTGATTGAAAAAGAATCAGATAATAAAGAAACAATTGCAGATAACAAAACTGAAAACAAAAATGTAGGTAGAACACTGAAAGTGGAGGATGATAGATTACCAACTGTCCGAGATAATGAAGATGATAATCAAATAGAAATAGAATCAAACCAGCCTAAAGAAATGGAGAAAAAAATCGGGAAAGAAGGTCTGTTCGGAAACAAATTAGAATCGGAGTATAGGAGAGAATCAATACCTGAAGCACATTGGATAAGACAGAATGGTACAGAAATGTGCCTCAACATAGACGAGATTACATACAAGAGAATGATAGAATTGCAAAATGAGAATCCAGAAAAGTGGGTGAATAATGAGTTCAATTTGTATCTCCAAGCAACATCAGGCAGACACAAAGGCAACAAGAGAAAAAGAACTTGGAAGATGAAAAAATGGATGTGGATTGTAGTTATTATTTTTGGATTATGCACAATTTATGGAGTAGTGGCAAGAGTCGTGGATAATACCGTTGCTACATGTAATGAAGAAATGATGCAAGGGGTATATGAGTCGTTAAAATACCAAGAATATGTTAGTTGCAGTTATCCCACTTTTAGGTATCGAATGATTGCAAATTCTTTATACCGGAAGAAAATGTACAATTTATATCCAAAGTACGTTTTTAAATGGGAAGGAGCATGGACCGAGAAACCATGTAGATATGAAGATTATGTTTTTAATCTTCATAGAAACAAGTGGTTAGAGAATCCTTTTGTGTGGTTGTGGTAAAACTGAATTAATAAAGTTTTCTTATATATTCTTATGAATTGACAATGGCTTTTTGCAAGTTTTTTTCTGTAGGAGTAAATAAGTTGTAGTTCCGTTGATAAGCTTCGTCTCTTTTAATGACGGCGAACATTCGGCTTACGAGTTTGGCA
>JAEETH010000106.1 GCA_016290215.1 Bacteroidales bacterium | reverse complement strand
TGGCGCAGCCGATGATCTGGCCGGTGTGGGCCCACTGCTGTCCGTAGACGGCGCTGAAGCCCTTGTAGTGACGGCGGTCGATGATCATGTCGAGCGGGCCACCATTGGGTCCCATCATGGGCAGACGACGCGTGATGAAGGCCTGGTGCTTCACAGGATAGAGACCGGTGTCGAGGCCAAGCATGTCGTTGAACTTCTCGGCACCCCAACCCATCGCGTTGACGAAGTGGTCGCAGGTGTACTCGATGAACTCGCCCTCGTGGGTGCGTACCAAGGTGACATAGTGTCCGCCCACCTTCTGCACATGGAGCAGCTCGCAGTCCTCGAAGTAGCGACCGCCTTGCTGCACACCGATCCAACGGATGTAGTCGATGACACGGCCAGGCGTGGCCTGCCAGCAGTCGCGGGTTATCAAAGCATGGCTGTAGGTGTCCTTGCTGTCGTCCCACAGCGGCGAAATCTCCTTCTTGAAGTCCTTGCGCTCAATCATGTAGGCATCGCTCCATGCGCGTGAGGCATCGAGGGAGTTGTAGGTCGCCTCATCGTGTACCAAGTTGACATAATGCGTCAGGTGGTAGTTGATGTTGTGCTCCTTCTGCATGTTCTTGAATATCTCGTGGTTGTGCACGGCGATGTCGGCGATGTCGGGGTTGGAGAAGGCCGGACGGCCGCCACCGATGCAACGCCACGAAGCGCCACGGCTGTAGTTGATCATCACGGGTTTCTTGCCGGCTTCCGAGAAGTAACGGAACAAGGCACTGCCCGCGATACCGCCACCCGCGATGAACACCTCGACCTGTTCTTTCTTCACGCCGTTCATTTCGGGGAAGATGAAGGTCTCTTTGGTGTGCGGATTGTAGAGGTCGCCAAGGCTGACTTGGTTCGACAGCGGGGCACGCGGTGTGGCGTCGCCAACCAGTTCGATGCCGTAGGAGCGCAGGATCTGACGGGCGCGTGGGATACAACGCTTGCCGCGGCAGGGACCCATACCCATACGGGTGATATGTTTCAGTTCATCCACGGAGATGGCCTTGCGGTTGCCGATGACACGCAGCACGCGGTCCAATTTGATGTCCTCGCAGTGGCAGACGTAGGTCTCGCTCTCGCCTTCGGCCAATTTCTTGGGCGAAATCGGGGTGGTGAGTTCCTTGTTGGCGTTGTAGCGGTCTTTCAGGATAAAGCCCTTGACATCGGTCAACTCGAACACTCTGCTGGCTTCGCCAGAGGGACGAGAGGAACGGGCTTTCACGCGGGCCACGTTGGTCTTGTTCGACTTCTTGAGGATCTTCTCGATGACGCCTTCGCCAATCTTTTGGCCGTCGTTGTCGACGAGATAGACCTCTGCACCTTCCTGTGCTTCATATTCGATGGGCAGGAAGCAAGTCGACTTCTGCACATCGTAGCCGAAGATGGCCAGACCTGGGCAACTCGAGACACACAGCATACAGCCGATGCACTTGTTGTAGTCGATGGTCGGCGTGCTGCTGGTGGACGGTTTGGTGATGGCACCTTGCGGGCAGCTGAACGAGCAGGGGTTGCAGGCGAAGCCGTAGAGACAGTCGGCCTGCACGAAAGCCTTCTGCATCATGCGCTCGGGCGTAGGCAGGTTGGGCTTCTCAAGGAGACGCACTGGATGTTGTTGCGAGTCGATATATTGTCTTGAAATCTCAAGATAATCGTCATAGTTGAAGCGCACGCCGATGGCTTGGGCCACCTCGTAGGCGACTTGTTTGCCACGCAGCACGGCGCTGGTGCCTTCGCCGATGCGGACGGCATCGCCGGCACCGTAAGTGTTGAGGCCGAAGACCTCGCGGCCCTTCACCAACAGTTGGTTGTCGGGGATGAGGCCGGTGCAGATGTTGATGATGTCGATGTCGTCGATGACTTGTTCAGTGCCAGGGATGGCCTTGAAGTTCTCGCACTTGGCGATGACGGCACCCGTGATGCCGGTGTAGTCGGCGTTGGGGATGGCGCGCACCAGGACATAGCTGGTCATGATCGGGATGCCGAGACGGCGCACGCGGTTGGCCTGCACCGGGAAGCCGCCCTCGCGGGGCATGGCCTCGATGATGGCCTTGATGGTGGCACCAGCTTGCATGCCTTGATACGAGGTCAGGTAACCGATGTTGCCAGCACCCACGGTGAGGACTTTCTTACCCAACAAGGTGTGCTCTTGGTTCATCATCTTCTGGAACACGGCAGCGGTGTAAACGCCCGGCACGTCGTCGTTCTCGAAGGTAGGCATGAAAGGCACGGCACCCGTGGCAACCACGAGGTGTTGGGCATCGATGTAGCCAATCTCGCCAGTGACGATGTTCTTGATGGCCACGCGACCGCCTTCAAGCAAGTCCCAAACGGTATTGTTCAGCAGGATGCCTTCGTGGTTGTCGCCAGCCAGGGTCTTGGCGATGTCGAAGCCACGCATGCCGCCGAATTTCTTCTCTTTCTCGAAGAAGAAGAACTGGTGGGTCTGCATATTGAACTGGCCGCCGATGTTGGCGTTGTTGTCGACGACGATGTTGCTGATGCCGAAGGCGTTGAGTTGCTCGCGGCAGGCGAGACCTGCGGGACCGGCACCGATGATGGCGACTTGGGTCTTGTAGACTTTCACCTCGCGGGGCTGCTGCTCCTTGGGCTCGGGAAGGATGGTGTCCTCCTTGTCGATGCGGCGCACTTCCTTGACGCCGTCGACTTTGGTGATGCAGATACGACGGATCTTGCCATCGACCAGCATCTCGCACGCACCGCACTTGCCGATGCCGCAGTTGAGGCTTCGGTTGCGGCCGTCGAGCGAGTGGCTGTGGACGGGATAACCGGCTTGGTGAAGGGCGGCGGCTATGGTCTTGCCGCGCTGACCTTTGACGGTCTTGCCTTCATATTGGAATTCCACAAGGTCTTCCTGCGGGATGTCCAAAATAGGGTGTTTTTCGATTTTGTACATATAGAATGAAATTTTGAGTCTTATAATGCGGGCGCAAATTTAGGAAAAACACGAAAAGGTGTGCTAATCTAAGGCGATTTTATGCAAAAAAAGAATGAAAGCGTGCAAAAGGGTGCAAAAAGTTCATGTTAGCAAGGTGGTCCTATCGGATTATTCAATATTTTTGTCAGTGAAAAGAATGACAACGGTGGATGAGAACCTGATCCATAACCTTGTGTTTGATTTGACGCTCCCTGCTACGGTGAGGAAAGACGATGCTATTCCCGAAACAGAAGCTTGTTTTGAGAAGTATGCCTTGCCTATCGTCGACGAGGTTATCACTCGTTTGGGCTCTATGTATGATTGTGATATAGAGCAGATTTCAGTTGACTTAGGAACGGTCAGTAAGGAACAATTGCCAATGGCTTTGAAGAGTGCTTTGGAGGATGCCATTATCAGACACTTGTATGTGAGCCAGGGTGAGGGGACCGAATTGATTCAGAAACACGGCTCAGCACAAGATGCCGGCGTGGCTGGGAATGTGAATAAGGACGGTGCCAAAACACCTAACGAGGAGCACTCTGTTTTTGATGAGCGCTCTGTTTCCGAAAGGCGGTCTGTTCCCGATGAACAGTCTGTTCCTAAAGGGCAGTCTGTTTCCGATGGGCCCTCAATTTCCGAAGGGCGTGCTGTTCCTATGGAATACATTGCCTCAGAGCCAACTTGGATGTCATATTTGTTTACTGGCATTGTGCCGTGGAACTATGATGTTTCGGATGACCAATTGTCGGAACGGGTTTGGAACGGAGTCTCTGCCTTGTTGGGACAGAGTTCCCAACTTCAGGCGTTCCTTTCCCGACTTTCAAATGATTTCTCCTCTGTTTTTAGGTTTGTTAATTTATTGGATTACAATAAATTAGTTGATGTGATACAAGCGGTTCTCCATTTGGGTGCCTCGAAAGGCAATGCGTTGTCTGTAAGGATTGCTCAAATGGATGTGCCGCAGTTGGTAGATTTACAGTCAATCGCCCGTTCTTCAAGTGATGCGCCCTTGCAGTTGGATGCCCGACTTGATAGGTCAACACTTTCTTTGCTGCTCTATTCCTTGTTGGAGTCCATGGGTGAAGACGATGGCTATGGCCAACTCGACGAAAAAGCGACATCATATAAAGAAAGGCAGGAGGAAACACAAGGCCTCTCTTGGCCTGCAATAGAAGGCTCCGCTGGTCTGGACGACGAACGGCCTGAGGTCGAAAAGCTGGGCGCTTTGGACGGGCAACATGGTCAAGAAAACATGATGGATGAATCTTCCGTCGACGTGACGGTTGATTCTCAGATTGAGAACAAACTTGTCTCATCTTCCGAAGGATCTTACCCTGACCGTGAATCGTCATCGGCAGTCGTGGGATCCGACGAGACCGAAACTGTCGCAACACCATTACCGGAAGTTGAGCAGAAGAGTGCGACTGATCAGGTGCGGCAGAAAAATGAATTGCCTATGTTTGACATGTTGCAAGGCTATGAGATGAAGATGGCCGAAAGGAAGCAGGTGCTTGCCGATGCGCCCACCCCACAAGATGTGCATTGGGTGGTGGATGATGCAGGATTGATTCTTTTTCATCCTTTCTTGCCTGTTTTGTTTGAGCGTCTAGGCTATTTGGACGAGGAAAGGAAATTTGTGGGATTGGAGTCTCAAGAGAAAGCGGTGCACCTGTTGAGGTGGATGGCGGGTTTCGAAGCCCCGCATCGTGATTATCAGCTGGCACTTGAGAAGATGTTGTGTGGGTTGCCTTTGGCATATCCCGTCGAGGCTTTTTTTGAGTTGAGCGACGAGGAAATGAACGAAGGGCGGCAGGTGCTTGAGTCGGTTTGTCAGAACTGGCCGCCGTTGAAAGGCACCTCGGTGGAAGGTCTGCAGCAATCCTTCATGAGGCGCACAGCCGTTGTTACCTACGAAGATAATACTTGGATAGTCAGGGTTGAAGGCCTGACGATTGATATTTTACTTGACGACCTTCCTTGGGAGATTTCGTTGCTGTTGCTTCCTTGGAAGAAGGAACTGATTATGGTGGAATGGCAACGCGAATGAAAAACGTATCGACTATGAACGGAACATTTATCTCAAACGAACTCAATTGGATAGCATCAGTAATGGCCTTGCGCTTGCAGTTGTATTTTGGTCAAAACACAGAACTGAAGAGCGTCAAGGAACTGGCTCCCCAGCCTTTGGCCCAAGGGCAAGGCAGTTATTGCGATTATTTGGTTTCCAATGATTTAGGGTTTGAAGACAGGGCGTTTCTCATCCTTTCCTTTGTGCCTTATCTCAAGCCTCAGCTTTTGGACTGTTTCAATGTGAAGAACAGCGACACAGGACAGCGTTTCGCCGAGTTCGGTTGTGTCGACAATGTCGCGGGTGGCTCTTTGCAGCCCACATTGGCGACGGTGTTGTTCGTTTTGGCTGGTGACGATGCGGAGGAGCGGCTGCGTTTGGCGAAGTATTTCATGGAACATCGTCTGTTCTCTTCACCCCTGTTCGTAAAGAAGGTGGAGGGTTATGCTTTCTCGACGTGTCAGCTCTATCCAGCCGAAGAAATGGTTGACGCCTTGTTACTTGAGCGTCCATTTGCACCTCGGTTCTCTACTGATTTTCCCGCCCATCGCATCACCACAATCCGTTCATGGTCGGAGTTGGTGCTTGACGAGTATACCATGCAACGAGTCGAAGAGATCAAGTTGTGGGTGGAATATGGCGACCGAATGCGGAAAGATTGGAAACTTGACCAAAAGGTGAAACCCGGTTTCAGGGCCTTGTTCTACGGACCTTCAGGCAGCGGCAAGACGTTCACGGCTTCGCTATTGGGCAAGGCCACGGGCAAGGATGTGTATCGTGTCGACCTGTCCATGGTGGTCTCCAAGTATGTCGGTGAGACAGAAAAAAATCTCTCCAAGGTGTTCGAACTGGCCGAAGGGAAGAACTGGATTCTGTTTTTCGACGAGGCTGATGCCTTGTTCGGCAAGCGTACGGGACTGAAGGATGCCCACGACCGTTATGCGAACCAAGAGGTTGCCTATTTATTGCAGCGTGTTGAGGATTTCCATGGTCTGGTGGTGCTGTCGACCAATCTGAAGTCGAATATCGACGATGCCTTTGCTCGTCGTTTCCAGAGTGTCATCCGTTTCCCGATGCCTGATGCCACACAAAGGGAACGCCTGTGGCGCGAGACGTTCTCGCCTGATTGTGTTTTTGAGCCCGGGCTCGACCTTAACGCTTTGGCCAAGCAGTTTGAAATGGCAGGCGGCTCTATCCTTAATGTGGTTCAATACGCCTCACTGATGGCCATGAGTCGAGGCGAGAATACCATCCGCTTGGCTGACGTGAAAGAAGGCATTCGTAGGGAATACCTAAAGGAAGGAAAAGTGATGGAATAAAAAAGGTATAATAGACAAAAATGGTTGGTGAGATATAATGTAAATCACTGACAATAAGACGCATAAAAGCAATAAAAAGCAGTTAGATGAAAACGTTTTCATCTAATTGCTTTTTTTATGCCAAAAACTAG
>JAEETH010000105.1 GCA_016290215.1 Bacteroidales bacterium | reverse complement strand
TAAGAGCATAAGCGCTAATAATTTACGATACTGTTTCATATAAATTCATATAAATAAACGGGACTCCTTTTTGACATTTTCGCGACGTTTCATCCGATTCCGCCGAAGTCCATTGAACAGAACCAGAAGATAACGACACCGCAAAATTACAAAAAAGGTTGTTTTATAGTGCTCAGGCCAGCGTTTTTATACATTGTTTATGCCTAGTATGTGGAGGCTTTTTTCCCAACCCGCAAAGGGAACTGGATTATTTTCAAAATCCCGCCAACTGCATTGTCACCGTAGGTATCAGAAGCAAAGCACCGATAACAATCAGCACGAGGATGAACTTCCATATAAACCTCACCCATTTCTCCCACGGGATGCGGGCCACGCCGAGGGCAGCCATCAAGACACCGCTGGTGGGCGTAATCATATTGGTGAAACCGTCACCGAACTGAAAGGCCACCACTGTGGACTGGCGCGAGATGCCAATCAGGTCACTGAAAGGTGCCATGATAGGCATGGTGATGGCTGCCTTGGCCGAACCACTCGGGATGACGATATTAATCAAGGTCTGGATGCCGTACATGATTTCTGCGGAGGCAATCTTGCCCATGTTGCTCATCGACTTGGAGAGGCCATAAAGGATAGTATCGATGATGCCACCGTCTTGCAGAATGATGACGATACCACCCGCCAAACCCACGATGACTGCCGCCGAAAGGATGTCGCCCATGCCTTCGAGGAAGAGCTTCGCAATGTCGCTCGCGCTCTTGTCGACGGACAAGCCACTGGCGATGCCAAGCACCAAGAACAACGAGGCAATCTCCATGATGTACCAATCATAACCCAACACACCAATCACCAAGAAATAAACCGTGGCGAAAAGCAAAGTCAAGACGAAATAATGCACCGTTTTGCGCAAGGTAACGATGCTCAGCAAGATAAACAACGCCGTTCCGATGGGTAGCAGCGGTAATGTGGTCTCGCTGTTTCCGATTTTCAAGGTAGTCATCGGGTAAAGCACCGAGAACACGATTAATACTGCTGTCAGAAAAGCGAAGACAAACCATGCCTTGCGGGGCGTGTAGCGTTCTAGTTCCTCTTCTTTCACCTCCGCCGACTTGCGCCAATAGGCATCGTCTTCATACATGATGGACGACTGCGGATTTTTCTTCACTTTGTTGGCATACCATAACACGAAAATGATGCCCACAACGGTCAAAATTGCCCAACAGACAGCACGGTATCCGATGCCCGTAAACAACGGAATCTCAGCGATACCTTGTGCGATACCGATGGTGAACGGGTTGAGCATGGCACCCGAGAAACCGATGTGTGCCGCCACATACACCATGCACAAGCCCACGATGCTGTCGTAACCCATCGAGACGGCCAAAGGGATGATAATCAAAGCAAAAGCAATGGTTTCCTCGCTCATTCCGAACACACTTCCAAAAAGGCTGAACAACAGCATGATAAGAATGATGACAATGTTGTTCACTCCGATTTTTTGCATTAATGGGCTGCGTTCCAAGCGTTTGGTAAACTTCAAAAATGAATGGATGCCCATATCGATGGCCTTGCTTTTGTTCATAATCCAAAAGGCGCCACCTATAATTAATATGAACACGATGATGTTGCTCTGCTTGACAAAGCCCTTGTAAAATGCCGAAAAAATCTGCCACGTCTGCGGCTCCGCATGGAACTCTGCGGTCGTTGAGCCTGTCGAAACGCCGCCTGCATTCAACTCATCCAAATAATGAAACGTCATCACCGTCTCATCCCCGACCTGCTCCGAGACATATTTCCCTGGCGGGATAATCCAAGTGAGCACCGCCGCGATGACGATGATAGCGAAAACGATAACAAAAGTATGTGGGACTTTGCGCTTTTTCATTTGTCGTCGTAATGGCCGTATGCAGAAATCACAAGCACCACTACTTCGGTTTCAAAAATACGATAAACCATGCGGTGCTTTTTTGTGATTTCGCGACTCCAACGGCCTTCTGGTTTGCCTTTTAATGGTTCGGGGTGACCGAGACCTGTTTTTGGGTGTTCGCGCAATTCCTCAAGATAGCGTTGTGCCTTCAAAAAAGCTTTCGGCTCGCTCTTGGCAAGTCGAGCCAAATCCTCATCTGCTTGAGTTTGTGTTCTGACTTTATATATCATAGCCCAACCTCCTCAAATGCTCTGTAAGGTTTTCCCCAGGCAACAATTCAGAATATTCACCCCTTGCATAAGCCGCTTCGCGTTCGTCAAGCATCGCGAAATACTCCTCCTTGGTCATCAAAGAGGGGTCTTCCTTTTCCTTCCTCAACTTAGCGACATATTTTGCCAGCCTTTTCATAAGAGATTTGTCTTCGGCAATGGCACCAATATTTTGCCAAAGCTGGACATTCATTGCGTCATATTGTGCTGCTGTCATAATCCTATCTTTTCGTTCCGACTGCAAAAATAAACATATTTTTCCTATTTTTGCCGCAAATATCAAATCTTAAGCAAAATGAAGAAAATTCTGACCCTTTTTTCGCTGGCTGTCCTTGCGATTTTCGCCATGCCAGCCTTGGCACAGGAAAAGAAGATGTTCACCCCTGAAGACGCTTCCTACAACAACCGCAGCCTCTACGCCCAACGCCCTAACCAACTGAAATGGGTGGGCGACACTGACATTTTGATGAAAGTGAAAGACAACGAAATCTTCACGATGAGTCCTACCTCAAAGGGAGAGACCTCGTTCCTCACTTTGGAAGAACTGAACGGTTACACCAAAGGCGAAGGCGTCAACGACATTATGCGCATGCCTCAGCTGACTTGGATTAATGACTTCCAAGCTTATTTTTATGGCTTGGGCGATAATGGCATCACACTCAACAAGATGGACATCAAGCAAAAATCCATCAATGCCATCACCTCCATCCCGCAAGACGCTGAAAACCAGACTATCTGCAAACCCACTTTGAACGTGGCCTACACCATTGGCAACAACCTTTATGTGGCTAAAAGCGACAAGCAAATCCAAATCACCGACAACCCCGAAGGCGTGATTGCCGGTCAGAGCGTGCACCGCAACGAATTTGCCATCAACGGTGGCATTTTCTGGTCGCCCGACGGCAAACTCCTCGCCTACTACAACATGGACGAACGCATGGTGACTGACTATCCTTTGGTCGACATCAACGAACGCGTCGCCACCACCAAGCCTATCAAATATCCCATGGCCGGCATGACGAGCCACCAGGTGAAGCTCCACATCTACAACATTGCCAAAGGCACTGACATCGTGGTCAAGACGGGCGAACCCGCTGAGCAATACCTCACCGCCATCACCTGGAACCCCGACAACAAGCGCATCTATATCGGCGTGCTCAACCGTGGACAAAACCATCTGAAATTCAATGAATACGATGCCATCACGGGCGACTTCATCCAAACCATCTTCGAAGACCGAGACGAGCAGTATGTGGAGCCGCAAGGTCCCGCCTACTTCCTGCCCGACAACCGCGACCAATTCATCTGGAAGGCCCAACGCGATGGTTATTATCACCTTTATCTCTATACCATCAGCAAAGGCACGGTGCGCCAACTCACCAAAGGCAACTTCGTCATCACCGACTTCAACGGCTTCTCGAAGGACGGCAGCAAGATTTACTACCGTTCCACCGAGGTCAGCCCGCTCGAACGCCATTGCTACGTGATGGACATCAAGAGCGGCAAGGTGACCCAACTCACCAAGGAGCACGGCACTCACGACGGCGTTCCGTCAGGCAACGGCAAGTATTTCCTCGACTTCTACAACAGCACCGATGTACCCTACAATGTGGACGTTATGGATGCCAACGGCAAGTTTGTGAAACGTCTACACCAAGCTGAGAACCCACTGAAAGACTACAACATCGGCGAGACCACCATCGGCACCTTGAAAGCCGAAGACGGACAGACGCTCTACACCCGCCTCATCAAGCCTTATAACTTCGACGCTTCGAAGAAATATCCCGTCGTGGTATATGTTTACGGTGGCCCTCATGCCCAACTCATCACCGATGAATGGACGGCGGGCGCTGGCATCTACCTCAACTACCTCGCCCAGGAAGGCTTCCTCGTCTTCACCCTCGACAACCGTGGCTCTGCCGACCGTGGCGAGGCCTTCGAGCAGTGCATCCACCGCCAGTGCGGTCAACTCGAGATGCGCGACCAGTTGGTGGGCATCGAATGGCTGAAGACCTTACCTTACGTCGATGCCAACCGCATCGGCAGCGATGGCTGGAGCTATGGCGGCTTCATGTCGACTTCGCTGAAGATCAACCATCCCGAGGTGTTCAAGGTAAGCGTGGCAGGCGGTCCCGTGCTGGATTGGAAGTATTACGAGATTATGTACGGCGAGCGTTACATGGACACGCCCGAAGAGAACCCCGAAGGCTATGAGCTGTGCAGCCTCGAAAACAAGACCGACAAATTAGAAGGCAAGCTCCTGATGATCCACTGCACCACCGACCCAGTGGTGGTGTGGCAGCACAGCCTCGTCTTCGTCGAGAACTGCATCCACAACGGCAAGCAACTCGACTATTTCGTCTATCCCGGCCACGACCACAACGTCTACGGCATGGACAGGGCGCATCTGATTACTAAGATTACGCAGTATTTTAAGGATAATCTGTAATTGGCGTTGCTACGCATAAGAAACGCAAGGAGGGCGGGCCAAATCAATCTGACCCGCCCTCCTTGTTTCGGTTTGTAGGGCTGTCACAACGTGGCTGCCGCCTTGGGGTTTCCATGCGCGGCTGCCGTAATACGACAGTCCTACAAACCGCGATTAATGTACCACAAATTTCCGCGTCACATCGCCTACGGTAATGAAATACATGCCTTGAGGCAATGACGAAACATTAATTTGTTGGTTTTCAGCAGTGATTTTGCCTGCCAACAAGGTTTGGTCCATCAGGTTGGTAATGCGGTAGGTCTGGTCTAGTAGAGACGTGGCGCGCCGCGTCTCTATAAACAAAACACCATTTGTAGGATTAGGATAAACCGTTAAGGCCCCTGAACCCGTCGAAAGGCCGTCCTCCTCCACACCGTGCACATCCGAATAAATCGCATCGCAGTCCTCGTCACCGTATTTGAACACCAGTTCGCCTTCGCTCCAATAGCAACGCATACCTTCCACGCGCACGCCGTCGCGGTTGTCCATCAGCTTCTCGGGGAAGAAACTGGTGAGGTGGCCGATGCCGCACACGATGTCACCGCTGAAGAGGTCGTCGGGGTCGCTGACATGCAGCACACGATAGGATACGCCCTCATATTCGATGTAATCCACGCCATCCACATGCATAGTTAGGATTTCCGTGCCGACAAAAATGTTCCAACTGTCGCCCACTTCGGCTTCATAGTCATACAGCACAGTGAACAACCCCGAGCGCTTGTTCCACCAATACAGCTTGCCGTTGAGCTCAAAGACATACTCATGCGTCACCTCTTCACGCAATCCCTTGTCGTAAAGCGTGTTAATCTTCACAAGGATATGCGTCGGCTCATCGTTGATGATGGTGTCGCCAGCCTGATACATGTATTGGTAGGTGATGGTGCCATTCTCATTCAGGATTTCATAGTACCATTCAGGATGGCTCGGAGGTGTGATATTAGTATAATCACAATCATATCCCCCTTCATGATAAAGCATCTCGCCTTCATTAACATAACAACGAAGGTATTCTATCTCACTTGCATCATACACTTCCCATCCATTGCAAACTTCTATGCTTGGGAACAAGCCTCTCTCATAGCCAATTCCCTCGATGATTTTCCCACTATAATAAGTCGGAAGGTCATCGTTAAACCTAACCCACTGCGTACGGTAATTGTGTCCGTTCCAAGTCACGCTGCCAACGCTATCGACAGTCACCTGATGCGAACATTCACCTACTTCGTAGTACCACGATTCGCCCGCTTCGGCATCAAAGTCATACAAAATCGAGAAGGCGTTTGTGGTCGGGTTGAACCAATACACCTTGTTGTCTTCCTCGTACACAAATTCTCCCCCTTCATGCCCAGTGTCAACAAAATGCTGCGTGATGATGCTGCACTGATGGCCTTGGATAATCGTGTCGCCATCCACGAAAAACCTCTGGTATTCAGGATGCATGCCCCATGGGTTGAACACATCGAAATACCACTCCGCGCCTTGAGGAGCAAATGCCGCCGGTGCTCCATCGCTATTCATCACACAATCGTCAAATTCCTCGTTGTCCCAAATCAGGTTGCCGTTCTCGTGATAGCACAACAGATGGACAAACGCCCCAGTCCAACCTTCATATCCGCTGTTCAAAAAGCCGTAGGAACTGCCCACGCCTTCAATCCAATATTCGTCTACTTCACCTGTGGTACCATCATCAAAATACATAGCCAAACCCAATTTCCGCCTCATGGTACCATTTACTTGAACTTGAGATTCTTCAAGCACAATCAACCGATAATCACTCCAACCTACACTAACAGTATCGCCCACGGTCAAATTGAAATCGTAAAGCAGCACCTCGTTTTGGTAGG
>JAEETH010000046.1 GCA_016290215.1 Bacteroidales bacterium | reverse complement strand
CCTTGCGTTTTGTTCAGAATCTTCCTAGTGCTTTGCGCCAATTCGATACCATTCCCATTCGAAAACTTGAGATCGATTTTAGGGAAAAACCGTATTTCCCCGAATGGTTTTGGGATTTAAACATTGAGCAGTTGAGGGTAGAGGGAAAAATAAGCGAGGAAGAACGGCGTAATCTGTTGCAACATTTTGCTGATGTCTCGTTAGATAATGCTTGGTACTTCAATACTGGTGACGGTTGGGTTGCTCATATAAAAAATGGCAATGTCTTTGAACAGATTGAAGGGTTGAAACATGTCAAGCTGTTGTGCCTTAATGCTACGATAATCGGTCATGAAGATGATTTAATGTATAGGCCAATTGGCGTTGGACCTGATTGGGCGCCTTTGAATATCGAAATGCCGGAGTCATGGGAAGAAGTGCAAGTGGATTCCGTTTATGTACGGTTGAATGAATCGGAAAATGAGCCTTTGAATTTGTTAAGAAGGTCATTCCCTAATACAGCAATAAAGGCTTTGTACGAGTATTATAACTTTGGTAATATTCAAAGAATGGTGAGGGAAGAAAAGAAACGGAGACCTTGAGAGGAGTGATGATAGGATAATTTAGGTTTTACAACAGACGTTGGGAGATGAGAAAAAGTCTTAATCCAATTCAAAAGTAGTATCGATTAGAAATAAATCCAGCAATGCAATCCACCATCCCATTAGCGGAACGCCTGCGCCCGACCACGCTTGACGACTATATCGGGCAGAAGCACATCATCGGCGAAAACGCCGTGTTGCGCCGTGCTATCGAAAGCGGGCGTGTGCCGTCCATGATTTTCTGGGGACCGCCAGGTGTGGGCAAAACCACTTTGGCCTACATCATCTCCAAACAGGTAAAGCGTCAGTTCTTCCAGTTGAGCGCGGTCAGCAGTGGCGTGAAGGAAGTACGCGAGGTCATCGACCGCGCACGCATGGCTCCCGAGGCACCTATTTTATTTATAGACGAAATCCACCGTTTCAGCAAGTCGCAACAGGACTCGTTGCTCGGTGCCGTGGAGCGTGGCCTGGTCACTTTGATTGGCGCCACGACCGAGAATCCCTCGTTTGAGGTCATCTCGCCCTTGCTGTCACGTTGTCAGGTGTATGTACTCAAGTCGCTGGAGAAAGAGGACCTCGAAATCCTTTTGGACAAGGCCGTGAAGGCGTTGGAATACGACTTCGGTAAGAAAATCACCGTCAAGGAACCTGAGGCGTTGATGCAGATCAGTGGTGGCGATGGACGCAAGCTGCTGAATGCCGTTGAGTTGGTCGTCACCTCATTGAATGATATGGACATGTCCGCTGAGGAACTCGTTATCACCAACGACTTCACCACCGACTGCATCCAGAGCAACTTAGTGAAATACGACAAATTGGGGGAGATGCACTACGACATTATTTCGGCCTTTATCAAGTCGATGCGTGGCAGTGACCCCAATGCGGCCTTGTATTACCTTGCTCGCATGATAGAGGCAGGGGAGGACCCTTTATTTATCGCCCGCCGTATGCTGATCCTCTCGTCCGAGGACATCGGCAATGCTAATCCCAATGCCTTGCTGCTCGCCAATGCCTGCTTCGATGCGGTCAACAAAATTGGTTGGCCCGAGAGCCGCATCATCTTGTCGCAGACGGTGACCTATTTGGCCTCGTCGCCCAAGAGCAACGCTGCCGTCGCTGCCATCGACGCGGCACAGGCTTTGGTGCGCGAGACGGGCGACCTGCCCGTGCCGTTGCACCTGCGCAATGCACCGACGAAGCTGATGAAAGACCTGGGCTATTCCGATGGCTACAAGTATGCCCATGCCTATCAGGGCAACTTCGTGGAGCAAGAATTTCTGCCAACTGAAATTTCTGGCACGGTTTTGTATGTGCCTCAAGATAATCCCCGTGAGCGTGAATTGCGCAAGAACCTGCGGGAGAAATGGAAAGAGAAGTATGGGTATTAGTTGAGAGTTTAGAGTTTAGAGTTTAGAGTTGTAGTGCGGTCATTAGGTTGCTGAGCTTGTCGAAGTATCGTGGCAGCCACCCAGCCCCGTAGGGACGAAGAATCATAAGCAGGCAGTTTCAACCCCTGCTTTTAAAAACAGAAAAGAAATGGCAGAAGAAAACCAAGAAAAAAGCGTAACCCTTTGGAACAAGGTGCTGGAAACCAGCCTGCGCCTGCCGTTCGTGAACGTGAACCGTGAGGAATTCCTTACCAAGGAACTCTCCAAGTTCTGTACCCCGATGGAAGTGATGACGGCTTTGGATGACTCACCGTTGAAGGTGCTGAGCAAGAAAGAAATCGACAAGTTGGCCAACCAGTGCATCAAATATCATCTGACCATGGTTTGTGGCACTTCGGCACTCATGGGATTGCCGGGCGGTTGGTGGATGGCGGGTTCCATCCCAGCCGATATCACGCAGTTTTACGGTCACATCCTTTCATTGATGCAGAAACTCATCTACCTTTACGGTTGGCCTGCGTTGACTAATGTCAACAAGCAACTCGATGATGAGTCTTTGAACATCATGACTTTGTTTGTGGGCGCGATGATGGGCAACAAACTTGCTGTTGAGGCCTTGACCAAGGTGGTCGCTCAAGTGTCGAAGAATGCGGGAATAAAAATCTCTGAAACCTTGATGGCGCAATATGCCATCAAGATAGCACAATGGATTGGCATCAACTTGACAAAGGAAGGTTTTGCCAAGGGTGTGGGCAAAGTAGTACCTTTAGTGGGGGCACCTATTTCTGCCACCATCACCTATTATACCTTCCGTCCGATGGCGCGTCGACTGAAAAACCATCTCGACGAGCTGTACGAGATGCGGCACGAAGGGTATTAGTGCTTGAATTCTGTGTCGAAAATGTCGTGAAGCTGAGTGTCGGGGGTCTGCAAAATGGCCTTGTAGTTCAGCTTCTTTTCTGTCATCAGCCAATCGATGTATTCATCGTTAAAGCTCTTGATTCCAGATTGGTTCATCTTGATATAGATCAAGTTGAGTTTGGCTTTTGCTTCGGTTTCGTTGAGGCCATCGTTGACCATGATCATCTCGGTGAGTTTGTCCATCGCTTTTTCCATAGTGGTGCTTTATTATAATTTCGAGTTGCAAATATAGGGAAGAAAACGATTTCTGTCAAGACAAAAGACGAAAAAAAGCGTTTTACCCGTTTATGGAATGGCCAAATTGTATTGAAAGGATAAAATAATTAGATTGTTTTTCCAATAAGTGAAAAAAAGCCCATTTTTAGGGAAAAAGTAATTGTGGATATTAAAAATAATAGTATTTTTGCAGCGGTTCTTATCATAAAGACCTGTAGCCATGATATTTGGCTGCAAGTAAAAGGTTTCATAAATTTTGGTTTTTGGTTCTTGAAAATCCTGGCTTCGGCTGGGATTTTCTTGTTTATGGAAATCGGTTGACACGGCGTTGACACGGATTCAAATGTACACGCATCATCCCTTTGCCGATGTAGCCATGGTGTGGGGAGCGATTATGCAGGCCATGCGGACAGCGGTGGAGTGAAAAAGTGGTGCTAAAATCAAAGCATAGGCAAATAATATGAAAGAAAAAACGTTTTTATGAAGCAAATATATACCAAGAAAGCCCAAAACGATGAAAACACTAAAACGTGCTCTATGGGTCATAGTGGCGATAATGGTACTGGGACTTGCAGTCGTCGCGGTTTGCGAAATCTCTGTGTCCATCGCCTCAAAAGGGCGCATGTATTCTGATGTGGATGAAATCCCTCACAGGAAGGTGGGATTGCTTTTGGGAACCAACCCGAAAGGCCGTAGGGGAGGTGCCAACATGTTCTATAACCATCGCATTGATGCGGCAGTGGCACTGTATGAGGCTGGAAAAGTCGACCGATTCCTCATCAGTGGGGCAAAGAAAGGCTCTGATTATGACGAGCCACAAGCGATGCGCGAGGCGTTGGCCGCCAGAGGGGTGCCCGATAGCATATTTATCCTCGACGGACAAGGGTTTCATACCATTGAATCCATTGTGAGAGCAAAAGAGGTTTATGAAGTGGATTCGGTGACCATCATCTCGCAAGAGTTCCACAACAAGCGTTCCCTCTATATGGCCAAACACAACGGCTTGGACGCCATCGCCTACAATGCGGCCAACACCACCATCGTCAGATGGCGAGTCATCATGTTCCTGCGCGAGAGGGCCTCGCGTGTGAAGGCTGTGCTGTTTTGTAGGAGACGGGCTTTGTGAGGGTGGAAGGGATTGAATGGAAGGGGCAAATTTGGGGCAAAAGAAAATCCGCAGCCTGATTTTCAGCAAGTTGCGGATTGTTTTTGTAGAGCCCATAGCGGAATCGAAATCTGCACCACTATTCGTCACTATAAATAGTATAATTGCTCACTTGATTACATTTAATACATTGAAAACCAATTTATTATAAAAAACTCTTCGTTTTTTGAGACTAATGATAGAGTATAATAATTGTGCAAAAAAAAGGATTTTGTTGACACGGCGTTGACACGGATTCATGGTTGATAATTATGTTCGCAAAGACAATGAGGAAGGGATAATCCTCGAAATTTGCGTGTAGCACTGAAAGCCTCAAAACAAACGCTTCGCTGGGGGCGGAACACCTTGACGGGATGGGAAGGTGATGCTTTAGTACTCTCCTATCAATGGAGCTTCAGGGAAGGCGGGAGATGCGCTAAAATGATAAATAAAAGAAAGTCTTATTGGTACTGTTCCAGAGCCTTTTTCAAAGCATTTTTATGATCATCAACTAAAGACTGCGGCCCAAGAATGGTTATGTTAGGGGCATAAGAAAGCAATTTGCGTTTAAGTTCTTTGTTGATTTTTACATTGAGAGTAATATCCAATGTTTTTTCATCAAGCCATTTGGAGACTTGTGAACCATGTAATGGTTTAGTGTAAATATAACATGCAGTCTTGCCATGAGCAAGGAAGTGAATACTCTCAACCGGTGCATTTTCAAGGTTGGTCACGCCAATGATGTCGTAAAAATAGTCGTTCCAATCTATTTCTAATTTAATATATGGATACTCCTTCTTGGCTTCGATATTTTGGATGCGGTCAAGGGGAAGATTCCATATTTTGTTTTTATGGGATTCTTTTACGCCAAAGACGAACCACCTATTGTTATATTGTTTCAAAAACTGTGGATGGAAGACGAAATCCATAGCATCCGAATAAAATGGCTTGTAGCTGATCTTCAGTGCAACCTCATATTGGATGGCGTTGAACAAAGGAGTAAGATATGAAAGACCTTCAACAAATTCGTTATGTTCCAATCCAAAACAAGGTTTGGCTTTGGCATTCAGAGATACCAAACCCAGTTTTGCGAAGCTGTCTTGTAGTCCTTCAAACTGGGGCAGCCCTTCTACACTATTTAATAAATTGATTGCGGCTTCCATTTGCTTCATCTGCGCTTCGGAAAGCGACATCTTCTCGATGGAAAAGTCAGGGTCGGAATAGTGGTAGTACACATTGTGTCCTTCACGTTCTGAAACGATAGGTGCTTCCCATCCATCGGAGCTTTTCATGTATTCGATATCATAGTATATAGTTCGTCGGCTGATTCCTTTGTCTTTAAAACTCAATTCCTCATTGCATACTTCTATCAAATCTTCAATGCAATAACGCTTGATTGGATTGCGTAAGCACTTGTCAAGTACCCTATAACGCAGAAAAGCATCTCTATTTATAGGCATAGTATTTTAGAATAATATTCTTATGAACAACAGCAATAATAATAGGACAAAAATACAATTTTTTCGTTTATGCAAATGCATTGCACACATATTGCGTTTTTTTATCCCTTCACCAAAAAAACAATGATTTTTTCTTTCTTTGTTGTGATTGTTTTAATCATTATCCGTATTTTTGTAGGCAAAATAAACGGAGAACTTAAATTATTTCGTATTATGTTTGAGTATATTAAAGAGACATATAAAAAAGGGGATAGATTAAAACTCACATGTGTTAATGGAGAATTTATTGGTGAAATTCTATTCATCGGTGCTGATTCCATTGTGTTAAAGACCGATGACGGAAGAACATGTGGGATCAAAGGTAGTGATATTTCATTTTTTGAAGAAGCGTCTCCCCCAAAAACTGTACTATCACAAAACAATGAGGTTGTTCAAGAGAATCACGTTGAAACAATAATTAAAAAAGAAGAGATATCAGAACACATTAAAGACGAGCCAACGTCAGATAAATCCAAAATAAACTATATACCTGCTTATAAGCCTGGTGATGTTATTCCTTTAAGTAAACTTTATACAATTGACCCAGAGTTAAAGAGTGAAAGAAAAATATCAAAATCCCCAAAGGAAAAAGAAACGACAAAACAACAGACACCATTTGCCCCGAAGGCTGAGGGGGTAAAAGAGGCGAGAAAAAAAATGTCTACTATTGGCAATAGCTTCGACGCTCTTGCTCCTTTGGTAGAAGAACAACATGAAATTGATAATTTAAAGCCAGTTCCCGCTACCGGCGTGATTACGAGTCTCAGGGAAGATAGGAATTTTGGTTTTATATTTGATTCGAAGTCCAGACATCATATTTATTTTTCGTTCAATGATGTTGTGGGAGATTTGCAGATTGCTCTTCATAAGGGTGTACTATATACTGAAAAAACAAACCTAGAAGGATATAAAGCGATTTGTGTTCACAAGTCCGGAACAGTAAAAGACTTGTTGACTTTAAGCGAAGATGTTGCACAAAAAGGGAAAATAACGACAGCACTTTATATCCTAGAACATATATTAGACATATATCCAGATAACTTTACCGCAAATGAAACAAAAATACGGCTTTCCAAACAACTAAAGGTCCAAAAGCACTATTCAACATACACTTCTGACGGTACCCCTTATTCTAAAGCCAAACAGTATTCTTTGAAAAAAGACTTTGAAAAGGCAATAGAATACTACTTGCAGGCAATAAAGGAAAGAGACAAGGTGGATAGTGCTGTTAAGGATTTGGCCGTATTGTATGTCCAATTGTACAAGTCAGACTATAAAGCTAAAGCAGAATCATGGAAGAGTCTTGCATTGAAATTGTTGGATGATTATATTGGTCTATTGTCACACAATATTACAACACAGAATTTCTTGCTTCATAATTGCTATTTGCCATTAGGAGAATACGAAAAAGCGACAAAAATCATTGAGTTAATTCTTGATGACATTGAAATTCAAAATGATGGCAACAAATGTTCTGCTTTGTTGTACACAAAGGCTTTCGCTTTAATCCGTTTGAAAAAGATAAAGGAGGCAGAAGAGGCAATTGACGATGCCTTGTCTTACAATCCAAAGAACGCTTCCGCTATACAACTAAAAGAACTAATCAAGAATATTGACACTACTGATAACGAACAATTTGAGTCATTTGTATCTGCAACAGAGTTCAATATCATTTCTGGTGGATTGAGTCCCTTCATCCTTCAGACGCTAAAAAACTACGATGAATATGCTGGTGTTAAGACAAAAGACCTTGAGTCACGCAATTTCACTTTGTCTACATTAAAAGACGTGAGAGGTGTAATTGATAAAGCAGGCTCAGCACGTGCCAAAGAGCGTGCAACATACCTGCTTACAGAGGGAAAGTTGATGCAAGAACTTGAACCATCAGAAGAAATAAAATTACGAACAGTCATGGCACGCTATTGCAATGCCATGGCTCTAAGCCACATATCTGAAAATAGTCCGATGGATATAATTCGATTCTACTATTGTGAATCGTTTGCATTGGAGGAAAGTTGGGATTCGAACAATAGACAAATTGCTTTATATCTCCTAACACATGTTCACTCTTATACAGATTTAATTAATGATTCTGCAAAAGATAGTATTAGATATATGGAGAATACTTTACCTTTATTGTTACCTAAAGCGAACGACTACAAAACATGGGACAGTATTCTAACAATGTGTCTTAATAATGGAACTATTTTTGCCCAATTCTTTACTCGCTTATACAAAAATAGTACATGGCGAGAAAAGGCAATTATAGCATTGAGTCACTTTGGTAAAAAAGATGTAAAAACGAAAATTTCACAAAGTGAATTTATTGATATTTGGAATTCAATACGAGAAAACAGATTAAATCAACAGAAGCGGCTTACTTCAAATATTATATCTCTAGGTAATTGTTCTAGTATTGAAGAAGCAACAGCATTATTGGAAAACATTCGTCAGTATCGCGAAGATTGGATTTGTTCGATAGACTTGAATAGGATTAATACGATAGTCAATTTCATTCTTCCTGCACTTGAGTCGTTTGTAAAGTCTTCTGGATATCGTAACAAAGAATCTAATTTTCACAATGCAAATGGACAAATACAACAATTTGTTGATGAAATAATAAACGGCCCAACAAAACTATCTTATGAAGCAATGTTGCCATTAATGGACAAATTGAGAGCGTTGCTAAAAGATGCATTCGACGATATTGTTGTTATGAGTGAACCTAAAATCACCTTAAGCTTACTTTCAACAGAGACGGTGATAAATGAAGACAGAACGGTTTCTCTTCAGGTTTCTGTTGCCAACCACAAGGATTCATCCCCCATAAAAGAAGTTTATGTTGAAATTGGTGAAGATAAGGATATAAGTTTTATAAAACGGCCAGAAACCCAGCTTCAGTATAATGCAATTGATGGTGGAGAATCTTCCATTTTCAAATTATTCATAAAGGTAAGTGAGGAAATAATTAGAAATAAAGCAACCGCGATAACTATCCATTGCAAATACAAAAGTGGTGAAAACTTGCGAGAACAAAACTCACAAGTTTCTCTTAAATTATATTCACCAGAGGATTATAAACCAATTGTTAATCCGTATGCCCCAATTGCAGACGGAGGCCCCGTTCCATTGAATTCTCCCATGTTCTATGGCAGAGAAGAGTTTATTACTAGTATTGTCGATTCTATAATTAAATCCTCATCAAAACAAATAATTATTTATGGTCAAAAGAGATGCGGAAAGACATCCGTCATGCTTCACCTAAAAGAAAAATTAGAGGCTACAGGGAAAACATTCTGTGTTTTCTTTAGTTTGGGTGATATTATACAAAACTTAACCGAAGCGTCATTCTACCATAAGATTCTCTGTTCTATTCAAGATGAACTTGAAAATCTGGAGTTTGAGGGGCGAGTCATTCCTGACATCCAGTTTCCTAATGCTGAAGATTTCAAAAAAGAGGATGTAGATAACCCGTTGAATACTTTTACAAAGTACATGACTCGTTTCAAACGTGCGTGTAAGGCTACAGAAGGATGGGAGGGAAAAAATCTTGTTGTCATGATTGATGAGTTTACTTATCTTTATACAGAGATAAAGAAAGAGCATATTTCATCGTCTATAATGAAGCAATGGAAAGCAGTCACCCAAAACGATAAGTCCCAATTCTCTGTGGTTCTTGTCGGTCAAGATGTTGTACCTTCATTTAAAAAAGAAGACTATGCTCGTAATGCGTTTGGCGTAATACAAGACATTCGGCTCACATATCTGCAAGAAGAACCTGCTCGTGAACTTATTGAAAAACCCATATTGGATGAAAACGGAGAATCGCGATATATCGGTAATGCAGTTTCAAGAATCATTGAATACACATCTCGAAACCCATACTATATTCAAATATTCTGCGCAAGACTAGTTGACTATATGAACAGAAATAAGTCAATTAAAGTGACAGAAGCCGATGTAAATGATGTGGCGAAATCATTTGTTATTGGAGAGCAGGCTTTAGAAGAAGACAAGTTTGACAATTTAATTCGTGCAGGTGAAACCGAAGATTTGCAAGAATTTCCGGAAGATGAAATCCTTGCGATCCTAAGGCAGATTTCCATAAGTTCAAAAAACATAGGTTATTGCAGCATTGATGATATAAATATCCTTGGTGACAGAAAGCGAGAACAAGAAATAATCAAGCATCTTATAGATAGAGAAGTGCTTGAACAGAAAGGTGAAAATAATTATCGTATTCAAGTAAGACTTTTTCAAGAATGGCTACTCAATCATTGAACAACCCTGTTGCAGACTATGGTGGAATAGTTTGCGGATCAAGATTCATTGGGCGTAAAGCCGAGTTACTGCAAATACAACAGCGTGTTCTAGGTCAAGCCTATGGCAATTTGGCAATAATGGGACTTCCAAGAATTGGTAAGTCGAGTTTGGCTTGGCAAGCAATTATGGTAAAGAAAGATTCTCTGTTGGAAGAAAAGACTTTGCCTATATTCTTTCAGGTCGGTAGTTGTGATTCGGCAGAAGTATTTTATAAGCAATTCGTTTCCTATATCCATGAAGAACTGGAATTTATTTGCGAAGACGAACGATACAATAAGATTTCTTCAATAATACTTGCAGAGCTTCAACAAACTGAGGACAAGTCTGTAATTATTCCCCTTGTTCAGAAATTCTTCAAACTAGTTAAAAGATTGGGGTATAAGGTTGTTTATATTCTAGATGAATTTGATAGTGTTCAGTCCATTTTCTCTGTTGCCGATTTTCAAATATTAAGAGAAATCTCCACAAAACCTGATACAAAAATCTGCATTGTTACATGTTCGCGAAAGACTATTCAGGAAATTGAATCAAAAGATGGTGCGATTTCTAACTTTTATGGAACGTTTAGTGAAATTCGTCTTGGTATGTTCACAAAGGAAGATATGGATGATTATTGGAAAAGGCTGTCTTTTGCGAATGAAATTACTCAAGAATTCAAGGATTATGTTCAATTTTGTATAGGTTGCCATCCTTATCTTCTTGACATGTACAATGACTATTGTTTCAGACACGATATCTTTTCTACTAACATTAATGAAATAGAAGAAATTCGGATTCAGTTATGGCATCAGTTTAGAACAATCCAAGACACTCTCGCGAATGAAGGATTGCTCGATAAATCTATTCAATTGGTTCTGGGGCCTGCGTATAATGTAACAAAATTAGAAGAGGAACGTTTGCTCAAATACCAGTTTATAAAGAAAGTTTATAATGAAGAAAAAGTTAGGGTTCTTGGCAGATTAATTGGTCCAGCTGCTGACGAACCGGGGATGTCTTACATATGTTTCTCCAACTATTTCACAGTTTATTTCGACAGGCAACATTGGGAGTCTATTGATTATTGGCCATTGTGGACAGAAACGGAGAAATCCATTCGAAGAATTATCAAGACTTACATTAAAGAAAAATTCTCCGATGATTGGGAGACGGAAATTTTTGCCAAATATGGAAGTAGTCAAAACTGGTCAAAACAATTTGAACTTGTTAGAGGAACACGAAAGAGTTCACGGGCTGTTTTCCCCAATGCAAGTGAGAATCTCATAGACTACACGATGTCAAGAGAAATGTACAATGTCTTTATGGCACCTGCCTGGGGTGAATGGTTTCAACAGGTTTTCGTTGGTAACAGGAAAGATTGGGCCGCAAAATTCAACTATTTGGCTGATATACGCAATCCGATGGCACATAATAATCGTGAATTTATCTCACAAGAACAAATCACTCTTGCTACCCAATATTGCGAAGAAATAAAAAGAACTATAGAAGAATGGGAGTGCAAACAGGAATAGCGGATTCAGAACAAAACAATTATTGGAGCGATATTTTTCAAATTCTCCCCAATAACTAATTTTTTGAGCGCTTATTTCTGAATTGAATCCAAACTTTAATAATTGTGGGGGAAATAATGCTTATCGCCTTTATTTAAGGTAATGTTGCCAAAAATGGTTGGTGATATGCAGGATTATCTTCCAATGCCTTAAAAAACCCAATGGCGTAATATGCTGGAAATCATGTGATATTTGTAAATTGTAATGACAATAATGGAATCTGCCATAATCATTTGATGAAACCGCTTTCATCTAACTGCTTTTTATCGCTTTTATACATCTTATTGCCAGTGATTTACGTTATACCTCACCAACCATTTTTGTCTATTATACCTTATTTAATCAATGGTGAAACGAAGACCTTCGTCTGCTAAAACAGATGCTGGAAAAATGCTTCGAGCGTCATCAAGAAAAACAGATTCGTCTTTATAACGAGAAGAGAAATGTCCAAGAATTAGTTTCTTGGCTCCACATTGTTTGGCAAAAGTAGCTGCTTGACTTGCCGTTGAGTGACCAGTAGCAATTGCCAGTTCCTCATCTGTGTCAATATATGTAGAGTCGTGATAAAGAAGATCTACTCCTTGTAGAGTGTCTGATAACGACATTACAGGTTTTGTATCGCTGCAATACGCATATTTTCGAGGCGGAAAGGCAGGGATGGTTAATTCTGAATTAGGGATTACTTTTCCATCGGAGCATACAAGATCATCTCCTTCTTTTATACCAGCCATTGCTTTGATTGGAATATTATAGCGCTCTATGCTAGTTTTATTGATTCTATTACCCTTTTTTTTCTCATAAAACAAAAAACCATAACATGGCACCCGATGATTAAGAAGGAAAGCTTGTACACAAATATCTTTGTCTTCCAGTATTGTATTAACAGATGTGAAGTCGAGAGCATGAAACACTACATGAAAAGATGCGTTTGGCAAATAAAACTCAATCTGAGAAAACAACATTGATTCAAAATCTTTAGGTGCATAAACATTGATTTCAGCAGTTCTATTCGATAAAGAAAAAGTGGACAACAAGCCTATCAAGCCTAAACAATGATCGCCATGAGTGTGGCTGATAAAAATATGGTTCAATCGCGAAGGACGAAAACCCATTTTAAAGAATTGTATTTGGGTACCTTCCGCGCAATCAATCATATATAATGAGCCGTTCTTTCTAACAATTTGAGAGGATGCAAAATGTTTCTTTGTTGGCATTGCGCTGGAACATCCTAATATTGTCACATCAAAATCATGCATCTTGCTTTTTTCTGCAAAAATAGTGATTTTTGAAATGGTTGAAGAATCAGAGCCTTTTTTTGTAATTTTGCAAACGGCAATTATAGATGTAAAAATGGATAATAAACCCTGCGTTACCTTAATTGACAGCCAGAAAAGAGTGCTCAAACGGATGACAGACTTTGTGTTTGACTCTAACGACCGCATCTTCATCCTTAAAGGTTATGCGGGAACAGGCAAGACCACCCTCATGCGCTTTTTGATAGAAGAAATGCAGAAGCGCAAACAGGGCTTCACCCTGCTTTCCACGACAGGCCGCGCCGCCAAGATCTTGTCGAACCACACCGACTGCCATGCCTCCACCATCCACAGCATGATCTACAAGTTCTCGGACTTCAACAAGGACGTGTCGGACCTTGACCCCAAGTCGGCATCCATTGAAACCACAGGGCAGTTGTTTTTGGTGTTTGAGCCTTCCGTCCTCTCCAACGACGACCGCGACGCCATGGTCTATATCATAGACGAGGCTTCCATGGTGTCCGACTTCGAGCAAAAGGATGTCGTGCAAGCCCAGTTCGGCAACGGCAAGGTGCTCACCGAACTGCTCGCTTACGACACGCTCGACAAGTCGAAATTCATCTTTGTTGGCGACCCGTGTCAGCTGCCACCTGTCTTGGGGAGTATGTCGCCAGCCCTTTCGACTGACTATTTTGAGAACTGTTTCGGGCTTCATGCCCAACAAGGTGTCTTGACTGAAATCATGCGCCAGGACAATTCCATTATTGCGGCCGGAGCCTATATCCGCAAGCTTTGGGCCAACGCTCCAGAATTTGAGTCGGCCTATCCTCGTGGTAACTATTGGGGCGCTCCTCTTAGGATGTCGCAATACAAGGACTTTGAAATCCATGCCGACCTTGCAGAGATGGAAGATTTGTATTTGGATTGCATCAGGCAACACGGCTACAACCACTCCATCTTTATCTGCAACAGCAATGCAAAATGCTCGGAGATGTCGGGCTGCATCCGTAACGCCCTGGGCTTCAACGGGAGCGTGAAACAAGGGGATTTGCTGATGGTGGTCCAAAACCAAATGACGACCGGGCTGATGAATGGCGATATGGTGGAAGTGGTGGAGATAAGGTCGGAAACGGAGCGTGCTTTTCGTGATGTGATGACCCCTGACGGCTACCATACCACATTGATGTTCCGTGAAATCAAGGTGAAGGAATTGTTCACGCAAAAAATCTATTCTACAATGCTTTTGGAGAACCCACTCGAAATGAAGCAGGTCAACCTAGATTCGCGTCAACAGTCGGGCCTATTCTTGGATTTCATTTTGCGGATGAAACGAAAAGGCATAGACCAGAGGAGAACCCCAAAAGACTTTGAAAAGGCTATGCGAGAAGATCCATATCTCAATGCACTCCGATGCAACTATGGTTATGCCGTTACCTGTCATAAAGCACAAGGCGGTGAATGGGAGTCAGTCTTTATTCAGATGCCACGCAACATTACATTGAAGCCGACTAAAAACAAGTACCAATGGTTCTATACAGCCATAACTCGAGCAAAGCACACCGTGCATTTGTGTAAGGATTTCTTCATTGCTTGAAAAAGCCGATGTCATTAAAGCAATTGTATTTTTATACGAATAATGCAATTTGCTTAATTGTGCAATTAGGTTGCACTGATTCGTTATATTTTTGCTACGCAAATGAAAAGAAAATGACCGAAGGAAGGAGGTGTAATAATATGACGAACACTAAGAACATTGTTGTGGCAGCCCTCGAGCTCTTGATCGTGATCCTGACCACGGACTGGGATAAACACAAGGACTAATGCCCAAAAAATGAAAACTAACGGAGTCATTCACCCATTAAAACTTATGAGCCATGAACAGGATAGACAACCCCCACGAAACTAGCGGCTTCTGGCCGCTTTTTTTGTTTCTATATGGGGGCGTTTGCAACAAATTGAAAAAACAAGCTGGACTGAAGCTATTAAGTCCAATCATAGATTATAATGTATCAAAAACAATCTTAACCAAATGAGATCGCTGAGAGGTTGGATGCGCGCAACTTCGGTGTACTGGCAATGTTGAATGGATGGAAATCTGAGCATTATGTGGAGTATCATTTTGTCAGGCGCAGTGTGGGGTTTTGAAAAACTTATATTGTTTTAGAAGTGTAATTTCTTATAATTTTGGCAAAAAAGTGCGTTTATTGCCGAAATTATATTTATTTTTGCAGCGCAATCAATCTACGGGTGAAGATGTCTATAGCAAAACAAATAATGGAGTATGCGGAATGGCATGACGGCTTTGGCGTTGATGAAATCGTGAAAGCACATGATGGAACAAAACGTTTTACCGTGTTGTGCATTCTTTCGCGTCTGGTCAAACAAGGAGAATTGGAAAGAAAGGCGAAAGGCGTTTATTCCAAAAGGTCTTTTTCATCACCTTTTGAAGTCGTTCTTACAGAACAAGAAAAGACTCTTGCCAATTTGCTCCAAAAAGCAATGCCATTGGTTTCTTATTGTGTATACAATGGAGAGACATTGGCACCGCTTCAACATCATGTGTTTTATGACAGAGCCAGTTATGTGGAAGTGGAAAGAGAGGCGGTTGAAACCGTGTTCCATCTCTGTAAGGAACATGGATATGAAGCGTATATGAGCCCAACTATGGAAATGACCAGGGACTATATTGATTTGGGTAAACCCGTAGTGATTGTCAAGTCATTAGTCACCGAATCACCATTAACACAGAAAGAGGGTTTTAAGGTGCCAACATTGGAGAAACTATTGGTTGATATGCGCAAAGACGAAGATTATTACTTTGTCCAAGGCGTTGAGGAAACATACATCTTTGAAAATGCCAGGTCGTTGTACGACATCAACGAAAGCCGTCTGAAAAGATATGCAAAGAGAAGGAATGTTGACCCTCAAAACTTTAATGTACAATGATTTCTGCAAAATGTTATACACAAGAATGGATTGAGAAAAAGTCGCAAGAACTCGGATGCCATGACAAGAATCTAATTGAGAAGGTCATTCATGCCCTTTCGCTACTTGACATGTTGGCTCAATCGGGTTGCCCTTTCCATTTCAAAGGTGGAACGAGCCTTATGCTGATTCTTGGGGAAGCCACCAACCGTCTTTCCATTGACATCGACATCATGTGCCCGCCTGGCACTCAGATAGAAGACTACCTAAAAGATTTAAGCCAAAGCGGTTTTATCCGCTATGAAATGGTTGAACGGCAGCAAGCTGGAAAGAATGTTCCCAAGAGTCACTCCAAGTTTTTCTATCAAGTAGCGTACAAAGGAGCCAGGGATGAGGAATCGTTCATTTTGTTGGATGTCCTTTATGAAGACTGCCATTACGTTCAAGTCAAGGAAATAGAGATAGAGTGCCCGTTCATCGAAACAGAAGGAGGGAAGAGACAAGTGCGTGTGCCTTCAGAGGGAGACATCTTGGGCGACAAGCTGACGGCATTTGCGCCGGAAACGACGGGCGTACCATACTTCAAGAACGGGAAATCGAGTTCTTTGGAAATCATCAAGCAACTATATGACATAGGCAGGCTATTTGACAAAGTCGACGACCTTACCGTAACAGCCCAGTCGTTTAAAAACATTGGAGAAATAGAGTTGGGATACAGAGGCTTGCCAATTGATGTTTCCGTTATCTATGACGACATCAAGAACACGGCTTTGAACATCTGTACAAGAGGCTTTTTTGACCAGGACAAGTTTGCCATGCTTCAGGACGGCATCAATAGGTTCAAGCCATACATTTACAACTCGTCGTATTATATCGAAAATGCCATCGTGGATGCTGCTAAGGCTGCTTATTTGGCAACATTGCTGCAACATGGGGTAATGAGGGTTGAAAAATACGCAGGTGATCCTGTTGATACGATCGACATGTCTAATATCGGAGAGTGGCCCAATAAATTGAACAAGCTTAAGAAAATAAATCCGGAGGCGTTCTTCTATTGGACGAAGGTTTTTTTGGTAAGGCAATTGCCGTAAAACGGCTTTTACTATGTTGAATAATCATGCACAATAAATATCATCTTGATGATTTCTTCGGGAATCGAACGCCTGTTTATACGTGTCAACGGTGATGAAAATAATGAAAAAATTGGTCAATTATTAACAGCTGGAGTGACAACAATTATGAATTTGGTTGACACGCGGTTGACACGGCGAAGAAAATGAAAAACCCAACTGATTGATTATCAATTGGGTTTGTTTGAATTTTCCGTAGCCCATAGCGGAATCGAACCGCTGTTTTAAGTGTGAGAAACTTACGACCTAACCGCTAGTCGAATGGGCCAAAAAAAAGGTTCGTTTCGTGGAACCTTTGTGAACTAGGCGGGAGTCGAACCCACAACCGCCTGATCCGTAGTCAGGGACTCTATCCAATTGAGCTACTAGTCCAGTCGTTTTTGACACTGCAAAAGTACAGCTTTTTTTATTCACGCAAGCAAAATTTCGGGAAATTTTTTGTTTATTTTTGCAATTATTTGACAATCAGTTGAATATTTTTTGATTTGAATCATGCGATTTCTGTGACTTACTGCGCTTGCAATTGCTTTTTTGCTATCTTTGCGCCATCGTTAACCAATATTTTACATCATGAGAATATTACTGATTAGCAACTCTACCAATTTCGGAGAGAATTATCTGGCTTGGGCCACGACCCAAATCGAGCTTTTCTGCTTGCAGAACCATATTAATAAGGATAGCCGTATCATCTTCGTGCCTTTCGCAGGCGTCAACATCGGCGGCATGGTTTATCCTGAGAGCTACGATGCCTACGAGGCCAAGGTGAAGAACGTGTTCCGTACCAAGTTCGGCCTGGAGAACTTCACTTCCGTGCATCATTTCGACGACAAGGTGAAGGCCGTCAACGAGGCCGACTGCATTGTGGTTGGCGGCGGCAACACCTTCCATCTCGTGGCCGAGATGCACCGTTATGGCTTGATGGAAGCCATCCGTAACCGCGCCCTTGCTGGTGTGCCTTACATGGGCTGGAGCGCTGGTTCAAATGTGGCTTGCCCGACATTGTGCACCACCAACGACATGCCCATCGTGCAACCGGCTTCTTTCAATTGCCTCAACTTGGTGCCCTTCCAAATCAACCCGCATTATCTCGACCCGCATCCCGAAATCGACAAGATGATCAAGCATGGTGGCGAGACGCGTCAGGACCGTATCAATGAGTATCTTGCTGTCAATCAAGATATGACGGTGGTGGGTCTGCGTGAGGCTACAGCACTTTGGGTGACTGACAACAACATGTGGCTGAAAGGCGGCAAGAAGATGGTTGTGATGCGTTATGGCAAGGAAACGGTTGAAATCGAGCCGAATTCCGATGTCACCTTCCTGTTGGGTGGACAGAACGCATAAGGCATAGATACACTCGCTTTTCTGTAGTTTGCTAAGTCATAACCCCGCTACACATGTCATTCCTGCGTTGGTATGTGGGTAGGATGGAATCTATGGGTAGCGGGACGACAAGAAAAATCTATAGGAGGCGGCTCAAAAGGCAAAGACCTTAGCTAACGGCCTCAACAGCTATAGATCCCATGCCTTTGCCCACCAGCCAGCGTAGGGATGACATACCTGTTGAGGCCTGTAACACCTTTTGGCAAGTTAGACATACCTTCAAGAAAACGCCTCCCGGTCTTCGAAGACCACGAGGCTGCGGTCAAGGTGGATGATTTTTCGTCCACCTTTTTCGCCTTTGATGAGGTAGAGGTTGGCCTCGTCGCCCAAGATGTCGCGGAAAGCCTTGCGGATGCGCGAGAGATTGGCGTTCATGGTGGAGCCGATGAAGTTGGTAAGGTTGTCGATGGCTTTCCTGAGCAGCTCTTCGTCGCCGTATGTCGAGATGTGGCTGTAAATGTTGTAAAGCTCTTCCTTGTGGTCGTTAAGGTAGTTCAGCGACAGGCCGTCCTCATGAAGCAGGAAGAAGATGTAAAGGGCTTTGCACAGCGCTGGCATCTTTACCTCGGTGTTGTTGCGGTCGGAAAGGATGATGTCGCCTTTTCGGGTGATGAAAAGACGGCTGACTTCGTGCAGTCCGTTGTATTTCAACAAGATGTCAAGTATAATCTTGTGGAATCCCATGTAGTTGAGTTCCTCTTTGGCGTTTGTCTCGGGTTTCAAGGCCAATTTTTTGACGAAGGCTTCCTCTTTTGCGTTGCTAATTGGTGGATTGATTTTCAGGATGTTGGTGTTCAATTGGACCAGTCTTTCCAAGGTTTGCAAGGGGTCGTTTCCCGTTTCGATGATAAGAAAGTCTTGGTAGATGCCAGGCTTCATGTTTCCGATTTTGAGGAAAAAAGAGGGCTTGCTGATTTTTAGTCCGTTGGCATTGAGGTAGTTGAGAAATATTTCCTTGGAGAGAAAGACGCTGTCCAATTGGGGTAGTTGTCCGTCGATGTGGTCGAGCTGGTCTTCAGTGAGGGTGGGCTCGATGTAGCTGAGCGCGTTGCGGAAGGTTTTTTTCTTGCTTTTCAGGTCGCTGACGACTTTCGGAAGGAAGAAGAATTCGCGTTGCGACTTTCGCAGCAACTTGCAGATGGCTTCGTAGTCTCGGTTGATGCTGGCATTGGTTTTTTTGTCGAAAGCGGGTTCAAGATAGAGAACGGCATTTCGCGTGTCGAAACTGAGGTCGGGGATGGACACGAAAGCGGTGTTGAGTCCTTGTGTTTCAGGCAAATCGATGCCGATGGACAAGATAACGGAGGTAATCAGCAGCGACTCGGTGTGGTCGAGGGAATCATCGGACAGGGAGAGACTTTGAAACATCCTCAAAATCGCTATTTTTTCTTGGTTTCCAAGGCTTTTCAAAATGGTAACCGCTTCTGAAAGGCTGATGTTGGTCGCTTTCTTCCGGCTGGTCAAGGTGATGTTGAAAAGGGCATAGACCTGTTGCAGGAAGTCGATTTCGCCTTGGTTGACGATGCCGTCGCATTGCACCAAGTCGGAAAGCACTTTCGCCAAAGCCGTTTTATGTTGTTCCTTGAATTTCATTTAGTTACCCTATTAAATTTTGGGTTGTAACCTTGCAACCTCTTTTTTGTTTGGTCTGAGGTCGTATTTTTGCCCCAATTTTTTCATGCAAAAATAAACAAAAATTGATAAACGAGTAAATTTGCTTTAAAATGGCGAGAGATTATAAAAATGGGTTGACCGATGCTGAAGTGGAGAAAAGTCGCCAGAAATATGGTGACAACGTGTTGACCCCGCCCCAAAAAGATCCTTTGTGGAAACAGTTTTTGGAAAAGTTTTCCGATCCTATCATACGTATCCTGCTGATTGCCTTATTGTTGTCGGTGGCCGTGTCGCTGTACCAATTGTTTACCGTTGCAGCAGGCACGTCGGTGCTCTTGGAGCCTTTGGGCATTTTCGTGGCCGTGATGTTGGCCACCACGGTGGGCTTTGTCTTTGAGGTGAGTGCCAACAAGAAATTCGACATCTTGAACCAGGCGGAAGACGAAAAGCCGGTGACTGTGTATCGTAACGGGTTGATTAATCGCATTGAGCGCAAGGATGTGGTGGTGGGTGATACCGTGGTGATTGAAACGGGTGATGAAGTGCCCGCTGACGGTACGTTGAAAGAGGCTATTGCGCTGAGGGTGAATGAGTCGGACCTGACGGGCGAACCGTCGTGCTCAAAGACCACAGATGAATCGGAATTCAAGCCAGATGCCACCTATCCGTCCAATTACATCTGTCGTGGCAGTGCTGTGATGGAAGGTCATGGCATTTTTGTGGTCGAGAAGGTCGGCGACGCCACGGAATGGGGCAAGGTGTATCGTGGCGCACAAATCGACAATCAAGTGAAGACGCCTCTGAATGAGCAACTTGACAAGCTCGGTAAAGGTGTCACCATTGCAAGTTATGTCATTGCCGGTCTCATCGTGGTGCTTCGCCTAATGATGTATTTCATCTATCGCGACGATGTGCCTTTCGATTGGATGGACATGGCGCGTTATTTCCTGAATACGCTGATGATTGCCGTCACGTTGATTGTGGTGGCTGTGCCTGAGGGCTTGCCTATGAGTGTGACGCTGAGTTTGGCATTGAGCATGAAGAGGATGTTGGAAACCAACAACTTGGTGCGCAAGATGCATGCCTGCGAAACTATGGGTGCGGCCACGGTGATTTGCTCAGACAAGACGGGTACGTTGACCAAAAACCGCATGAGTCTTGGCGACTGCCTCATCTATGGTTTGAGGGATGGTCAGCTCGATGATTCCGAGGTGGCGCATCTAATGGCCGAAGGCATTGCGGTCAACTCAACGGCGTTTTTGGATTATAGTGACCAAAAGAAGGTGAAAGTGATTGGCAATCCTACCGAAGGTGCCCTGTTGCTTTGGCTTTTCGACAATAACGTCGACTTTGTTAGAATACGTGATAATGCAAAGATTGTCAAGCAATTACCGTTTACAACGAAATACAAATACATGGCCACAGTGGTCGAAACGCCATTTTCGGGTGAGTATATGTTGTATGTGAAAGGTGCGCCTGAGATTCTGATAAAGCGTTGCGCAACGGTGAAGAAACTTGATGGCGAGTCGGGCATTCATTGGGTGCGCGAGGAGGTGGATCGCAAGCTGTTGGAATACCAAAACAAGGCCATGCGTACTTTGGGCTTTGCCTACAAGCACATCACGGAAAAGGAGATGGAAACGGTGTTTGAGAACGGCAAGCTGCAAATGGAAGACTTGTGCTTCTTGGGCATTGTCGGCATCATCGACCCCATCCGCGATGACGTCGCCGACTCAGTGATGGACTGCCTCAATGCGGGTATCAGCATCAAGATTGTGACGGGCGACACGCCTGGCACGGCACGAGAAATCGGACGTCAGGTGGGATTGTGGAAAGAAGATGACGACCCTGAACGACAGATGATTACGGGCAAGGAGTTTAACTTGTTGAGCGACGATGAACTGCGTGAGCGTGTGGGCGACCTTAAGATTATGTCACGTGCCCGACCTTCCGACAAGGAACGCCTTGTGCGCCTGTTACAGGAAAGGGGAGAGGTGGTGGCCGTGACGGGCGACGGTACCAACGACGCTCCAGCCTTGAACCAAGCCCAAATTGGCCTTTCGATGGGCGACGGCACTTCGGTGGCGAAGGAAGCCAGCGACATCACTATTTTGGATAATTCGTTCAAGAGCATTGCCCGTGCTGTGATGTGGGGACGTTCGTTGTACCTTAACATTCAGCGCTTTATCCTGTTCCAGATGACCATCAACGTGGCGGCATGCCTTATCGTGTTGTTGGGCGCAGTGATGGGTACCTCATCGCCACTCACGGTGACCCAGATGCTGTGGATCAACCTCATCATGGACACCTTCGCTGCCATGGCCTTGGCTTCATTGCCGCCCGACCGCAGCGTGTTGAATGACAAACCTCGTTCGCGCGATGCCTTCATTATCACCAAGGATATGGCAAGGCGCATTTTCGGAGTAGGCTTGTTGTTTGTCGCGGTGTTGTTTGGGTTCATCCAATACTTTATGCATTATGGCGTGGATTCCATGGCCGAGTTCTCTTTCCTTGATTACTGTTCCAGCTATTTCAACTTCCACCATGTGGGTGGTGAGTTTACGCCAAAGGAGCTGTCGTTGCTCTTCACCATTTTTGTGTTCATGCAGTTTTGGAACATCTTCAATGCTAAGGCCTATCATACTATGGATTCCGCATTTAAAGGCTTGTTCGACAAGGACATAAGGCGTGGTTTTGGTGCCACCATTTTAATAATAGCGCTTGGCCAAGTGTTTATCGTCACTTTCGGCGGCGAGATGTTCAGTGTGGTGCCTTTGCCGTTGAGCGAGTGGATAATGATAATCTTGGGTACGTCGCTGATTTTGTGGTTAGGTGAGTTGGAAAGATGGGTGCATAGGGTTAAGACGCGGTCATCTTCCAATCATCAATCCGCCGAGTAGCGCTGGAGAAGTTCGTTGTCAACATGGATTTCCATGAATTAGCCATGTATTTCCATAAAGATTTCTGATAATTGGCTTCTTCGAAATCTCCGATTGACTACGTCGAATGCAAAGCGTTTCGGCGGAGCTAATCTGCGATTTTGTGATTCATTTATGGTTATTTGTGTTGAAAATAAGATTCACAAAAGATTTGTTTCTTTCTCTTCCAAAACAATCGCTTTTCTTGTTATTTTTGCAATCTCAAAACGAAAGGCTAATCATTAATCGAATAAATATGAATATTAAAGATTTACAATTGAAAAGGGTGTTGCGTGGCATCCTGCTTGTTCTGCTGCTTTATTCAGCGGGGATGGGGAAAATGTATGCGCAAAATTTTACGGAAGGTAACCTGCGTTATTCAATCAATGATGATGGCACTACTGTAACCGTTAGAGGACTTGCCCAAGGTGTTTCCGCTTCGGGTTCGCTTGTAATTCCTGGGTCTGTTACTTACAATGGAATATCGTATTCAGTAACTGTTATAGGCGATTATGCTTTCCAGCGATGCAGCGGTTTTACTGGCAGTTTGACCATCGGCAATTCTGTTGAAACGATTGGTGCTAAGGCTTTCGAGTCTTGTACAGGCTTCACTGGCAGTCTGACCATCCCAAATTCCGTGACCACGATTGGTAGTAGTGCATTTGCTATTTGTTGGGGGTTCACGGGGAGTCTAATCATTGGGAACTCTGTGACCGAGATAGGCGGTGATGCTTTTAATGGTTGTAGCGAAATTGTTAGCCTGACTTTAGGAAACTCGGTATCCATAATTGGAGGCGCCGCCTTCTGTGGTTGTAGTAGATTAAGTTCCGTGACTTTCCCTAATTCGAACTCTTTAACTGTCATCGGCGGTCTTGCATTTCTTTACGATCATGAACTATATTCTATCTCTATCCCTAATTCTGTGACCGTGATTGGATCTGATGCATTTAAAAATACAGGTTGGTACGACAACCAGCCCAATGGCATCTTGTATTTGGATGGCTGGTGCTTGGGATATAAGGGAGAAAAACCTACAGGTGACTTGGAGATTCCTATGGGAACGAAAGGCATAGCTGGACTGGCTTTTGAGTATTGCACAGAAATAACATCAATAGTTTTCCCACCTTCAATGTTATATATAGGGGAGTGTTTTAGTTATTATGATGATGAGTCTGAATTAACTTCGGTTACCATTCCGAGTTCCGTGATTAGTATAGCCTCTGAGTCTTTCGCATATTGCACTAATCTCACATCTGTATATTACACAGGAAACATTGCTCAATGGTGTGGTATATCATTTGGTGGGGAAGATGGAACGTGTCCATTCCCTTATGGTTATAATCTGTATATGGGAAATGAGTTGTTAACCTCTTTGGATACATCTGAAACAATAAGTACCATAGGACCAAACTCTTTTGCTAATTGCGGTAGCCTTACTGGAGATCTTGTTATCCCGAATACTGTGGCTTCCATTGGGCAACAGGCGTTTATGGCCTGCGAAAACTTAACTTCAGTCACCATTCCAAGTTCCGTGACTGCAATAGGTGAAGGTGCTTTTTCTTTTTGTTGCGGTATAACTTTTGTTACTATTCCAAATTCTGTGACCACGATAGGCGATGGGGCTTTTAGTGCTTGCGATGAGTTTTCAGTGTATTATGAAGGGGATATTGTTCAATGGTGTGCGATAGCATTTGAAGGAGCGGTAGTCGCTTATTATGATAATGGTTATAGCTTATATATTGGAAATGAGTTGGTAACCCAATTGGTAATTCCCGAGGCTTTAACTTCAATTGGGCAATATACTTTTTCTAGTTGCGTCAGTATAACTTCGGTTACGATTCCCAATTCTGTGACTTCGATAGGTGAAAAGGCTTTTTTTTATTGCAGCAGTCTAACATCGGTTACGATTCCCAACCCTGTGACTTTAGTAGGCGATAGGGCTTTTATGGGTTGTAGCGGCTTGACCTCTATAATTATTGGCAATTCCGTATCTTCAATAGGTGAATATGCCTTTGAAGGCAGTAATCCTACTACGATCACTATGTTAGGAACAACACCTCCAACATTAGAGGGAGAGTGGGGGCCAGGTTTCTCATCGTCAAATCCTGGTTTTACCATCTTCGTTCCCAAGGCATCCTTGAATACTTACAAAACCGCCAACAACTGGAGTTATTACGAGCAATACATCAAGCCGATGTTCGCTCCGAGTATCATCGGCTATGCCAGTAGCACAAGCAACGACAAATGGAATCTCATAGCCGTGCCTTTGGCAGAGGACATCGATCCCGCAGCGGTGCTTAATATGCTTTCCGAAGACCATGATTACGACCTATATCAGTATGACCAATCCATAGAAGGCGGGGAATGGCGGAACTACAAAGTTGATAGTTTCAATCTCGTCAACGGAAGGGGTTATCTGTATGCCACAGCCGTGGATTTGAATCTGATAATTGGAGGCGAGTTCAACGAGGATGAGACCAAGGTGGTGAACCTCGATTATGATGCTGGGAAAGCCAACGCAGGCTGGAACCTTGTGGGTAATCCCTTCCCTTGTAATGCATACATCAATAGAGACTACTATGTGATGAACGAAGATGGCACTGGTATCAATCCCGTGGCGGTGTCGGCATCTACGCCTATTCCACCTTGCACGGGTGTGTTTGTGAAGGCCGAGGGCGAAGGCGAGACCGTCATTTTCACAAGAGCAGAGCCATAAGCTGTTTCCCATCAGGGCAATTTACAAAGGTCATCTCGCAGGAGGTGGCCTTTTTCGTGTTGAAAAGAAAACATAAATTTCCATATAGTTACCACGAAATCGGAGATTACGCAGTTAGTTTTCATGAATTGAATTTCTGAAGATTCGTGTAAAATACATAGAAATATGAGTAGATAAAAACTGAAGATTCAGGTTCAAAACAAGAATCACGAAAGATTTGTTTCTTTCTCTTCCAGAGCAATCGCTTTTGTTGTTATTTTTGCGATCTTAAAACGAAAGTCTAATCATTAATCGAATAAATATGAAAATTAAAGAATTACAATTGAAAAGGGCGTTGCGCAGCGTCCTGCTTGTCCTGCTGTTGAGTGCGGCGGGGATGGCGAAAGGCCAGTATCAAGACTGTTTTTTTGCGGAAGATGGTCTGTTTTATGGAATTCTTATGGATAATCCCTCTTGTGTTGCGGTGATTTCACCTGGCTATTGTGGAGGAAATGAATATGATTTTGTCAATTTAACTTTGACTAATACTGTTGTCCTTGAGCATGATGATGGTTATGGAATGCAACACGATGTGTACACTTTGGTTTCCATTGGAGATTTTGCGTTTGGTTATTGCACTAGCCTTACTTCCATAGTGATACCCAATTCCGTAACTACCATTGGAAGAGGTGCGTTTTATGAATGCACTAGCCTTGCTTCCATAGAAATACCCAATTTGCTGACCTCCATTGAAGATGAAACATTTTATGGTTGCTCCAGTTTGACTGGCAACATAACCATACCCAATTCTGTGACTAAAATAGGAGAAAATGCTTTTTATGGTTGCAATGGTTTGACGGGCAGTCTGATCATCCCCAATTCCGTGACCACGATAGGCGACCATGCATTCGAAGGTTGCAGCGGTTTCACGGGAGATTTAACCATTGGAAATTCTGTTACTACTATAGGAGTGGAGGCTTTCTATCGGTGCACTGGCTTTAGAGGAAGTTTGACTATCGGTAATTCTGTTACTACTATAGGCGAAAGGGCTTTTAGTGGATACGAAGGGACTAATGACGAAGGTGAATATGTAGCAGGCTATATGCGATTCACTGGAGAGTTGGTAATTCCAAATTCTGTGACTTGGATAGGCAATGAAGCTTTCAAAATGTGTAATGGTTTTACTGGAGGTTTGACTATTTCGAATTCTGTGACTACAATAAGCTATGGAACTTTTAGTATGTGTAGTGGCTTTACTGGCAACCTGACTATTCCAAACTCAGTGACTACTATTGAAGCCGGTGCTTTTTCACTATGCTATGGCTTTTCTGACACACTGAGGATTTCCCATTCAGTAAGGTCAATAGGTAGCGCTTTTTATGGGTGTAGGAGTTTTAAGGCTATCATAGTAGAATCAGGCAATATCGTTTATGATTCTCGTGACAGTTGCAATGCAATCATCAAATCAAGTACGAATGAATTGATTATCGGTTGCAAAAACACAACAATCCCCAATTCTGTGACTGCTATAGGTTATGATGCTTTCAATGATTGCAGTGGTTTTAAAGGCTCACTGACCATTCCCAATTCCGTGATTACAATTGGCGATTATGCTTTCGGATATTGCTCCGGCTTGACGGGCCTGACTATTCCCAATTCCGTAACCACAATAGGTAGGGCTGCTTTTATTGGTTGCAATCACCTAACTTCTATAACTCTTGGAAATTCGGTAACTTCAATAGGAAATTCTGCTTTTAACTATTGCAGTATTCTAGATACAATCACTATGTTAGGAACAACACCTCCTACTTTAGGAACAAATGTGTTCTCGATACCAAATCCCGATTTCACCATCTTTGTTCCTTACAACTCCCTAAACGCATACAAAACCGCTGACAATTGGAGCGATTATGAGCCTTATATCAAGCCGATGCATTCGCCAAGTATTGTTGGTTACGTCAGTAGCACAAGCAACGACAAATGGAAACTCATCTCCTTACCTTTGGCAGATGACACCGATCCCGCAGCGGTGATTAATTTACTTTCCGAAGACCACGATTACGACCTATATCAGTATGACCAGTCCATAGAAGGCGAGGAATGGCGGAACTACAAAATTGACAGTTTCAATCTCGTCAACGGACGGGGTTATTTGTATGCCACAGCTGTGGATTTGAATCTGATTATTGGAGGTGCCTTCAATGAGGACGAGACCAAAGTGGTGAATCTCGATTATGATGCAGGAAAGACGAATGCAGGCTGGAATCTTGTTGGCAATCCATTCCCAGTAGATGCATATATCGATAGAATCTACTTCGTGATGAATTCCTTTGGCTCAGGTATCT
>JAEETH010000104.1 GCA_016290215.1 Bacteroidales bacterium | reverse complement strand
AAGACAAGTGGCGGCCATTGCGCGGGGGCGCACCTCTTCCCATTCCGAACAGAGAAGTTAAGCCCCGCCGCGACGATGATACTGCGGGAGACCGTGGGAAAGTAGTTCGCCGCCCACCCACAACGGAAACCCTTCACCAATCACGGTGAGGGGTTTTCTGTTTTGTATACATCGAAAGACACGAAAGAACCGGAACAGCACCTCCTTTTCGGCCCTTTCGGTTTTTTCGATGTTGAAATCATCCAAAAAACTCTTCCTTGAAATTCACGAAATACACTCGCTCCTGTGCTCGCGTCAATGCGGTGGGATCTTCTGTTTTTATACGAAGTGGCAAAAATTATCTCTAAACTGACATTTTTTTCAAATAAACTGTACATTTTTCAAATTTATTACTATTTTTGCCTCGAAATACATGGATTTCTCATGTCAACTGTGATTTTCTCAAAACAATTATAACTTTATTAATAAAAAAATTAATTACTATGAAGAAGATTTTTAGGGCTTTAGCAGCCGCAATGCTAACGGTGGCATTTGTTTTTGCCGCTTGCAAGAAAGACCCAGACAATGGGGGAAGTAATAGTGGAAACGAAGGAGAAAATCCTCAAAGTTACACTATCAGCGTATCTGCCAATCCAGCAGATGGCGGTTCTGTTTCAGGTGGAGGCAGTTTCGAGGAAGGACAATCTTGTACCGTGACCGCCAAGCCTTCTTTGAATTATTCCTTTACCAATTGGACGGAGAATGGTAATGAGTTATCTGCCGAGGCTAATTATACGTTTGTTGTGAATGGCAACCGTAACCTGGTGGCAAATTTCACTACCAATGGTGGTGGGAATGAGGATCCTCAGTATTTCAACATTAGCCTGTCCGTCTTTCCTGAGAATGGCGGCACGGTGATGGGTGCTGGTAGCTATCTGAAAGGAAGCACTTGTACCGTTACAGCAACTCCTGGCAGTGGGTACACCTTTGTTAGCTGGGCGGATGAAGTCAATGAACTCTCGACGGATGCGAGCTACACTTTCACCGTGACAGGTGATCGCAATTTGACGGCTCTATTTGCTTATGATTTCCAAGGACCTACGGGTGCACTAAAAGGGAAATTCTCCGTCAACGGCAATGGAGACATGGTCTATTTCTCTCAAGGCAACCTGCAATACAATGCGTTCTATGACACTTGGCGCTTCGCTGAACATTAATGGGATTATATAGGCGGTACTTATTTATCCCATGACTATGGTAACGTCGCCAATTGCAGTAATAATGGTATATCGCCTACCTATGATGGCTGGATTGACTTGTTTGGCTGGGGGACGAGCGGTTGGGACAGCGGCAATTCTTACTACCATCCTTGGGATAATAATAGCGAAGGTTGGTTGTATGGCCCTCCTGGAAACTTTGATTTGACTGGCAATTATGCCAATTCCGATTGGGGACACAATGCCATTTCTAATGGCGATGGCAGATGGCGTACCCTTACTAATGAGGAATGGGAGTATATTTTTGACGGGCGCAATACTGCTTCAGGGATAAGATACGCCAAAGCGCAATTATATTTAAATGGTGTGCTATTAGATGGTATACTGCTTCTGCCTGACGACTGGAACGAAATATATTATTTGCTGTTCGACACAAATAATAGCGGTGCAAGTTTTGAAAGCAATTTGATTATGGACTGGAGCGTGTTTGAAGCACATGGCGCGGTGTTTCTGCCCCCTACTGGTGCTCGTTATGGCAGCGTCTATGATCCCCCCTATGAGGGAAATAGCTACTATTGGTCGGCATCATGCAGCCCTGCCTATCAGAACAATGCATACAGCTTGTTTATTGATAGTGGAGGATGGTTTATCGGAACCATGGAATGCAACCGTTCGTCAGGTCGGGCCGTGCGCCTTGTTAGTCCTGCTGGGAATTGATTCTTTGTATGAGGCAAATCACGTGGTGGCTTCAACCTCCGAATCACTTTCCATACAGATTCCTCACTCTCTCTTCCAAATACCGCTCTGGGCTTGGTGCTGGTGCTTGGCCGATTTTGGTGTCACGGCGGATGAGGATGTACTCGGGGAAGGTGCGTACGTTGTAGGCTTCCAAAAGGAGAATGTTGTCACCCAAGTCGAGGAGGGGCCAATCTTGTCGCTTTTCGTCAAATTGCTGCTTGAAAAAGTCCATCTTGTCGTGCGGGGCGATGGTCAGAATTTGAATGGTGTCGCGCCATTGCTTGTGGAGTCGCCTCAGCTCTGAGAACTGATGCTCACTGACGGGCGACATTCCGTCAACGAATTGAAGGAGTACTAATCCATCCTCGTAGTCGGAAAGGCTGACATCATTGCTGTTGCGGTCTTTCAAAGTAAAGTTAGGAGCTGGAGTGCCTGGGGCGAGTCGCTCCAGCTTCGTTAAGAAGTCGCTGATGATGCCTTTATGTTCGGCGTATTTGGTCTGCGCCTTGATGTGGCTCAAATGGTCCTTGGCGAGGCGGCTCGTGTTACGGTCGCCGTAGCAGAGCTTTTGTAAGTTGTAGATGGTGATGAGTTCTGCCATCTGGGGATTGTTGGCCATGAGCGGATCGGTGTCCATGTACTTCTTAAACGTAGCAGGACCTTCCATAAAGGCCTCATTGAGCAGGTGTCCGTCGAATGTTGTCCCGTTGAAATAACCGTCAAACAGCTCCTTGAACAGGTCAACGTAGGCACTCTGTGTATAGAGCACAGGTTGCCCATCATAATAGTCTTTGATGATTCTCTTTCCGCCATCGGTGCTGATGCCTAATCGCACAGATGCAGTCTTGTAGCGGATGTGGTTCGTCACATAATCCGACTTGATGTTGGGAATTTCACGGTCGATGGTGCTTTGGATGGAGTCCAAATAACGCAACTGCCGACCACGGTAAATCTGGTTGAAATGCTCGATGAGGTAGCTATTGATGATTTCCTCGGAAAGGATAATCTGGCGATAAAGCCCTTGGTCGGTGGCTCGTTTCACCCGAATGGTGGGCAACTCTTTTTCGAAAAACGAAACATTGTCTTGCTGCTCAGGCACGATGATTTCAATGTCGTAGTTAGCATTAGGCGTAAGGATAAGGTCGACATATTCCAAGCCGACATAAATACGGGAGGGAAGGATTTGTTTTATGCTACCTTCGAGTATGAAATGGCCTTTGTCATCGGTCTTTCCTTGGTCGAGAAGGATGCCCGTTTCGTTGATGAGGTCTTCGTAGGCGAAAAGCCTAATCAAAGTGTTGGCCTTATTGCTTCGTCCGGTAATCGTCACATTTTGGGCGTTTGCCGTGAAGAAGCAAAGAGACAAAAAGAGTGTAATAATCCAGTGTTTCATGCACTGAAAACGAGAATAGCGTGGTTTTATTGCTTTTTGGGCAGCTTTACCTCGACGGGCAAAAACTTGGAAGTATCGCCGCCGTTCTTGTAGATGTCGCGCACCACGCTCGACGACACACCCACCAACTCGCTCTCGGTGAGCAGGAAGATGGTTTCCAACTCGGGATGCAGGCGCTTGTTGGCATGCCCGATCATGTTTTCGTATTCAAAGTCGCTGCCGCAGCGCAGGCCACGGATGATGGTGTTGGCGCCCACCGTTTTGCAGAAGTCGGCGGTGAGTCCTTCATAGCTCTCCACTTTCACTTCCGGATAATCGGCAAAGACAGCCTTGCACCAGGCAATGCGGTCGGCCAACTCAAAGGTGGAACGCTTTTCCATGTTGATGCCGACGGCGACATAAATCTCGTCGAACATGGGGAGGGCTCTCAAAACGATGCTGCGGTGCCCCAAGGTGATGGGGTCAAAGGAACCAGGGAATACGGCTATTCTTTTCATTTTGTTAGTTTTACGTGTTTAGTCGGGCCCTTCGACAGGCTCAGGGACCCTTAAGTTCTCGGGCCAATAAAGGACGTTGAGCCTGTCGAAACGCCGTTTTATTCAGGTTGCAAAAGTATTATTTCGCAACGACCTGACGCAAATCTTGTGCTAAAATTTCACTGATGGAGCGGAAAGTATTTTTCAAGAATGTCTCAATCTCTTCATTTCCAATCAGTTTTATTTCAGTAATGCCTTCCTCGGTCTGAGGCTTGGGCTGAGCGGCATCAGTAGTGCTCATCAGGTACCAATAGGTGCGTTTCAAGGTCCATTGGTCGTGTTCCAAATAACAATGCCAAGTAGAAGGCAAAGCCTTGACAATTTGTAGGTTAGCTATGCCAGTCTCTTCTTCCACCTCGCGCAAGGCAGCGGCTTCGGGCGTTTCACCTTTTTCTATATGTCCCTTGGGCAGGTCGGGGATGCCGTGACGCACGATGCTGACAAACTGTCCATCGACGACAACGATGCCACCTGCCGCAGGAGCCATCTTGAAGGTCGAATTCAAGGCCGAAACCACGGCGTTTTCGCCTACTTCATGAATGAAAGTGTCGCCTTCGTCTTGGTCATCAAGCCATTCTGGCAAAAAATCACATAGGAGTTCCGCATCGTATCTGTCGGATTCTTGGGGCGTTGCGTCAAATTCCAAAGAATTGTCCTCAATTTTTGGGAAAACTAATGCTTTGTTTTCTTGAAAAATCTTGTACATTTGCAGTCCAATTATAGTTGTTTTCAAGCGACAAAGATACAACTTTCATTTGAGAGTTTTAAAGATGATAGTTTAGAGTTAAATCGAAAGATTATGAAATACGATGATTCAGCATTGACCTTGGCCCTGCATCTGCTTCAAATTAGAGCCGTGAAACTTAGCCCACAAGCACCTTTTACTTGGGCTTCAGGTTTGAAAAGCCCCATTTATTGCGACAACCGCGTCACGCTTTCCTATCCTGCCGTGAGGACCTACATCCGACAGCAGTTTGTGGAGACCATCATGCAAAATTTCGGCAAGCCTGACGTGATTGCTGGTGTGGCTACGGGTGGTATTGCCCAAGGTGCGTTGGTGGCTCAGGAATTGGGTCTGCCTTTCGTGTATGTACGCTCCGAGAAGAAATCGCATGGCATGCAGAACCAAATCGAGGGTGTCATCAATCCTGGGCAGTCGGTGGTGGTCGTCGAGGATTTGGTTTCCACGGGCAAGTCGAGCCTTTTGGCAGTCGATGCCCTGCGCGAAGCTGGTGCCGAGGTGAAGGGCATGGTGGCTATTTTCACGTATCAGATGGAAATCGCAAAGCAGAATTTCGAGGCTAAGAACTGCCAATTGTTCACTTTGTCGAACTACGAGACCTTGATTCACAAAGCCGTTGAGGAGAAATACATTTCCGAGGAAGACGTACAGTCACTCAAGGAATGGCGCAAAGACCAGCAGGCCTGGAGCGACAGGTGGAATTAACAGATTTTACAGACGTTTGCTTGCTTTATAGTCTAAAAACAAGGAAAAATCTCTTCCTCACATTGGAAAAAAGGAGAAAAGTGGAGCTTTTTCTATGAAAATGTGTATCTTTGCAAGTGAGAATTAGAAAAAAGTATCATCATGTGCACAGTAACATTGTCATACGACCAGAATAACGCTTTGGCAAGACGAAAATTGGCTGCACTTTTGGCTACGGGATTGTTTTTAAGAACGGACACAGAGCCAAAAACACCTGCAATTGAAAGTGAGGAAATGCAGGAACATCGTAAGGAAGTGGAAGAGTTTTTATATGCGTCCAAAATCATGGCGGCCAAAGCTTTTGCGCGCCATTTATAATTATGAAGTACCATCAGAAAGACATAGTGGAAATAGAGTTTCCCATTCCGGGTGAAGGCTATAAAGAGCATCCCGCTATCATTGTATCGAATGATGAGCTTCAAGTTAATGAAGGGTTTGTATATCTTGTGATGATTTCTTCAAAAGATTTCGCCTATAGTCGGGATTATGCCTATCAACTATCAGATGAAATGCTTTCTTTCAAATTGCAGAAACCGAGTTTCGTAAAATGTCAGTTGCTGGCAGCGGACGTTGAAACAGCTATCATACGAAAACTTGGGTACATAAAGGAACCCTTTTTTAGCGAGATTGTAGATAAAACAATAGAGTCTATATTTTAATCTTGCCAACCTTTACAGCACAAACCTAATCTCCTTCACCTCAAAACAATACTCTTTTCCCATTTCATCACTCATCATCAGCCGACCAAACGAATCAATCCCCGTCATAAACAGCCGCATTTTTTCCCCGCCAACTTCATAATCCGCCCAAGTACGGTAGCGGAACAATCTTTTTAAGTATTCTTGCTCAATTTCCACAGGGTCGCTTTTTAGCAGCTCCACCTTTTTAATAATATGCTCCGCAATTTGTTCCAAAAGCGGTTGCAAATCATATTCTTTACCAGTAATCGTTTTAAGCGAAATAGGGTGAGTGGGCCAGTCTTGAAACTGCATCTGGTTGACATTCAATCCGATGCCGATAATGGAAACGTCCATCATATTAGCCTTAATCGTGCTGTTGATGAGGATGCCTGCAAGTTTTCGTTTCTCATAATAAATGTCGTTCGGCCATTTGATATGTAGTTTTTCTATAGGTATCAATGGGATTAAGGCTTCATAAAGCCCCAAGGCTACCGCCTCCGATAAAAGGAACTGCCTTGCGGCGGGCAAAAAACCTACGTCTACGGCCAAAGAGAAAGTGAGGTTTTTCCCGACCTCACTTTCCCATCCGTTGTTCCCCATGCCTTTGC
>JAEETH010000045.1 GCA_016290215.1 Bacteroidales bacterium | reverse complement strand
TGGTCAAACGAAAAGGCGGTCTCCTTCTCCCAATTCTCCGGTAAATTATAGCGTACTGCAATATTTGCGTTGGTTTCGTTCATGGTTCAATTGTATTTATGTCAATGCCTAACAACCGCTGTATCTCGGCCAGCGTGTCGTCAATCTGCTTGTCCAAGGATTCGCGGCGCTTGTGGTAGTCGGCCAGCAACTCAGCGGGCGGCAGCACTTCCTCGTCGGCCTTGGGGAACTTGCATTGGTCGAAGTTGCAGGCCTTGGCCATCAGTTCCTCCACCTTGAAGCAGCGCGACTTCTCGTCCACCACGTTGCCTTCCTCGTCGGTCGTGACCATTTCCTTGCGGTCGGTCCACCAGTCGCGGATGGGCTGGCAATGCTCCACGCGCATGGGCTTGGTCTTGCTGAAGTGCTTGTAGCCTTCGGGCATGTCCAAGCGATAGAACCACGTTTCCTTGGTGCTGAAACCCTCAGGGGCGTCGTCGGCTTTCTCGTTGTTGAAGAAGATGATGTTGGTGTTGATGCTCGTGTAAGGCGCAAAGATGGAGCCAGGCAAACGGATGATGGTGTGCACGTTGAACTCGCGCAACAGCTTCTCCTTGATGGCTAACTTGGCATTGTCGGTGCCAAACAAGAAGCCGTCGGGCAGGATGACGGCGGCGCGTCCGTTCTCTTTCAGGCGGTACATGATGAGCACCATGAAGAGGTCGGCGGTCTCGCTCGAACTCAAATCCGAGGGAAAGTGCTTCTTGATGTCGTTTTTCTCGCTGCCGCCGTAGGGAGGATTCATCAGCACCACGTCAAACTTGTCGTCGTCGGTGTAGTTGAGCACATCTTTCGCCAGCGAGTTGTCGTGCAGCACCTTAGGCGAGTCGATATCATGCAGCAGCATGTTGGTCACGCACAGCATATAGGGGAACTGCTTCTTCTCGATGCCGAAGATGGACTGGGCATATTGTTCCTTGTCCTCAGCCGTCTTCACCTCCTTGTCGAGGGCATTCAGCCAACTGGTGATGAAGCCACCCGTGCCGCAGGCGAAGTCGGCCATCTTCTCCCCCACCTTGGGTTGGATGATTTCGGCCATGAAATCGGTCAGGGCGCGGGGCGTGTAGAACTCGCCTGCCGAGCCTGCACTCTGCATCTCTTTGAGGATGGCTTCGTAAATCTCGCCGAAAGCGTGGCTTTCCTCGTAGTCGCCAAGGTCGAGTTGGTCGATGACGTTGATCACCTGACGGAGCAGCACGCCGTCTTTCATATATTGGTTGGCGTCCTGGAAAGTGGTGCGCACGATGGCGCTGCGCATGGGTGTTTGCGGCGTCACCTCCAGATTCTTCAAGGTCGGGAACAAGGTGTTGTTGACGAAGTCGAGCAAGGCATCGGCCGTCAGGGCTTCGCCTGTGCCGTCGTCCTTGGCCCAGTTGCGCCAACGGCAGTTCTCAGGGATGAACGAGACGTAATCGTCCTCGTTAAACTCCCAGTCGTTCTCCTTTTCGTCATACACTTTCAGGAACAGCATCCATGCGATTTGCTCGATGCGTTGGGCATCGCCGTTGATACCGGCATCGTTGCGCATGATGTTGCGGATATTCTTTACAAAATTGGTAAGTGCCATATTGTTTATGCTATGCTATAAATGAGGTCTTCCAGTTCCTTGATGGCCTGGTTGTATTGTTGTTTGCCACCAAAGAAAGTGGCGATTTTGGCCGGTGCGCCCATCTGACGGAAGGGATCCAGGCCAAGCACCTTGCTGTTTTCCAGTTGTGAGATGCCTTCGTTGGCATACTTGTCGAGCAAGGCTTCCAAAACTTGTTGGGCTTGCGGTCCGTATTTGTGGAACAGGTCGCGTTTCTTCACGTTTTCGGCGCGTTCGCGGCGGGTCAAGGGCTTCTTGCCGTAGGCGATGTGGCAGATGAAGTCAAAGTCGTCGACGTCATCCATGTGTTGGTCGTGCTTCAAGGCCTGCAGGTCGATGCCGCTTTCGCGCAGCAGGTCGGCGATTTCGGCTTTCTTCTCTGCTGCGTTCCAATGCAGGATGAAGTCATCGAGGTTGGCGTAGGTGTCGTTGATGTTACGCTTCGTGTAGTCGGTGATGCCTTCCACGCGGAGCAGTTTGCCGTTGGTGTCGTAAACCGATACCGTCTTGTTGATGACGACGACCTTGCAGCCGTGCTTGTCGACGACGGGCTTAGGCTGTTGCGGTGAATCGGCACCTGCAGCCATATCGCCAGAGGTGTTATTCGGGTTAGGATAAGGGATGGGCGGCATCTGCCCGTATTGTTCATGCACCTCAATGGGGCCGTCCCAGTCGGGGTCGGCAAAGAGGCGGGTGATGTTGCGGAAGTCCATGATGGTGAAATGCGTCTTGCCTTCCTTCTCGCGGATGCGGGTGCCACGACCCACCATCTGCTTGAACTCCGTCATCGAGTTGATGTTTTGGTCGAGCACGATGAGCTTCACCATCTTGCAATCCACGCCCGTGGAGAGCAGTTTGCTCGTGGTTGCAATAACGGGATATTTCGAGGAAACCGAGATGAAATAGTCGAGTTTCGACTGCCCGTAAACGTCGCTGCCTGTGATGCGCACCACATAGTCGGGGTTTTTCTTGCACATGTCGGAGTTCTCGTTGACCAGGGCCGAGCGCATCCTTTCGGCATGGTCCTCGTCGGCGCAAAACACAATGGTCTTGGCCATGCGGTCGGTCTTTTTCAGGTACTCCGTAATCTCATGCGCCACCTCACGTATGCGGTCTTGGATGATGATATTATAGTCGTAGTCCTTATTGTTGTAGATACGGTCTTCGATGATGTTTCCGAAGATGTCGCGTTGGTCTTTGACGGGGCGCCATTCGTCGCCGATGTTGGTCGTGATGTTGATCACCTTGAACGGCGCCAGGAAGCCGTCTTCTATGCCTTCCTTCAGGCTGTAGGTATAGATAGGCTCGCCAAAATAGCTAATGTTCGACTGATATCGGGTCTCTTTTGGGGTGGCCGTCATACCCAGTTGGATGGCGCTGTCGAAATACTCCAGAATCTCGCGCCAGTTGCTGTCGTCCTTGGCGCTGCCGCGATGGCACTCGTCGACGATGACCAGATCGAAAAACTCAGGCTTGAACAATTCCTTGTAGTTCTGTTTACCGCCTTGTCCGATGAGTTGCTGATACAAGGCAAAGTAAACTTCGTATGCTGTAATGCCGCCATTCAAGTCCTGTTGATAATTCACTTTGTGGATGGTCTTCCCCAGCGGTTTGAAATCCTGTTGTATGGACTGGTCGACCAACACATTGCGGTCGGCGAGATAAAGCACCTTCTTCACCAAACCCGCTTTCAGCAGACGATACACGATTTGGAATGCCGTATAGGTCTTGCCCGTTCCTGTTGCCATGACGAGCAGCAGGCGGTTGCGGCCTTGTGCTACGGCATTTACCGTTCTATTGACGGCATTACGCTGGTAATAACGCGGCGGGAAGATGTCCTGTCCCGTGCAATAAGGCTGCTCGATGACTTTCATCTCCTCATCAGTCACGCCCTGACCGTCATTGACTTCGGAGAAATACCTTGTGTAAAGCTCTTCCTTGGTCGGGAATTCATCCATCCCCAATGCGCGTTCCTTACCCGTAAGGAAGTCGTATTCCTGGAAGCCCATGCCATTGGAGCTATAGGCAAACGGGACGTCCATCATCTTGGCATATTCCTTGGCTTGCTGCAGACCGAACGAAACGGAATGCTTGGCATCTTTTGCCTCCACGATGGCAATGGGCGTGGCGCGGTTGTAATACAGCACATAGTCGGCATATTTCGGCTTGCTGCGCGCCACCAAGTTACCTTTCAGGTTAATCTTGCCATCGGTAAGCTTCACCTGCATCTCCATAGAGATGTCCTCAAATGCCCAATCTTTGTTGAGAATGGCAGGCGTGATGTACCTCAACTTGATGTCTTCTTCCGACAAGGAATGGATGTCCATAAATCAATCTTATTGTAAACTTTGCAAAAATACATTTTTTTCAATTGAAGTACCATATAATAATCACCCATTCAAAAAAACATAAAAAATCCTCCCCACAAACCTTTCGGTTCATGAAAAGGCAAACAGCAGAGGCAATCGCCTCGATGAAACAAAAGTTCAGATTTTATCGGGCGGCAATGATTAGTTTTATTATCTTTGCAACATAATCAATGCAAGACAGCCATGCCCAACAAGAAAATCAAAGGAAGCCTCTGCGAAATCGTCGACAAAATGAACAAGAAATATGACGGGCTCATTGGCGAGGGGTTCAACCTAGGCCTTGACCGACGCGTTGTGCCTGTGATCGTCGACGACATGGTGACAGGTTGGAAGATGCAACGCTACGTGGACGGCGTCTGGACCGACATGGACGAGACACCCTTCACGAGCATGAAGGCGTTGATTAAACACTATAAGGATTAAGAGTTACCCTATCACTTCTCCGTAGCAGTCAAAATAATCCGCCTGCGTGATTTTGACTTGATAGAAATGCCCGATTTGCAGGTCACTTTCCGCTGATATGAGGATTTCGTCATCAACTTCAGGAGAGTCATATTGGCTACGACCGATGTAATAGTCGCCTTCGAGACGGTCGATGAGCACTTTCTCAGTCTTGCCCACACGCTGCGCATTGATTTCCAATGAGATGTTCTGCTGGATATCCATGAGCTTGTCGACACGTTCTTGCTTCACCTCATCGGGGACATCGTCTTGCATCTCGTAAGCTGCCGTGCCTTGCTCAGGCGAGAAAGCGAACACCCCTGCCCTCTCAAAACGCATGTCCTTGATGAACTGGCAAAGCTCCTCAAAGTCTTCCTCAGTCTCGCCAGGGAAACCCACAATGAAGGTGGTGCGGAAGGCGATGTCGGGCACGTGCTTGCGAACATTCTCCACAAAACCAATGGTCTGCTCGCGGTCCACGCCACGACGCATGGCTTGCAAGATGTGGGTGCTGATATGCTGCAAGGGCAGGTCGATGTAGTGGCAAATCTTAGGGTTCTCACGCATCAAATCCAGCAACTCGTCAGGGAAACCGAGCGGATAGCCGTAATGCAGGCGTATCCACTCGAAGCCATCGATGCCACACAGCGCTTTCACCAACTCCACAATGTGCGACTTACCATCAAGGTCGTGACCGTAATAGGTCAGGTCCTGGGCGATAAGGATGAGTTCTTTCACGCCTTGCTTGGCTAGGCCTTTGGCTTCTTCGATGAGGTTGTCCATCGGCACGGAGACATGTCCACCACGAATGAGCGGGATGGCACAGAAAGCACAACGGCGGTTGCAACCTTCGGAAATCTTCAGATAAGCATAGTGTTTCGGAGTGGAAAGCACTCGGCGACTGCAATAATCAGGCTGTGGTTCCTCTTTCAGTAGGTCAGCAGCAATGAGGTTGACACTCTCCACGCCATAGAAGGCATCCACCTCGTGGATTTCAGCTTGCAGGTCCCTGCGGAAACGTTGCGAAAGACAACCTGTAACATACAATTTACTGATTTTGCCTTGTTTGCGCAGCTCGGCATACTCGAGAATAGTGTCGATGGATTCTTCTTGCGCGTCACCGATAAAGCCACAGGTGTTGATGATGACCACGTCAGACTTCCTGTCTGAGTCGTGACGGATGAGGTAACGATGTTCCAACAAAGCGGCCAGATGCTCCGAGTCGACTTTGTTTTTGGAGCAACCGAGGGTCACGATATTTAGTGAAGGTCTTCGCATTCCACGAGGTTTTTTATATCAAGAATTTGAGAATTAGAGAATTTATATACCGTAGTCTTGCATCCTCAGTACGTTGAATTTGAGAAGATCTTCGCATATCATGTTTTTTTATCAAGAATTAGAGAAAACAGAGAATTTACAAACTGAAATCTTACACCTTCGGTTCAATGAATTTGAGAGGTGAAAATCGCTCTCGATTTTCTCTTCAATTCCTCGACAATTCAAAAACGAAGACTCAAAATGAAATATTCTCAAATTCACTAATTCTTGATAAATAAATATCTTGATGAAACACTATTCAAACAGAGAATCCACAAAGGCCTTCCTGTCGAAAATCTGCAGATGGTCGATGCCTTCGCCGACGCCGATGTATTTGACTGGAATCTTGAACTGGTCGGAGATGCCGATGACCACGCCGCCCTTGGCGGTGCCGTCGAGCTTGGTCAGCGCGAGGGCGTTGACTTCGGTGGCAGCGGTGAACTGCTTGGCCTGTTCAATGGCATTTTGTCCTGTTGAAGCATCCAACACGAGCAGGATCTCATGCGGTGCATCAGGAATGACCTTCTGCATGACGGTCTTGATCTTGGTCAACTCGCGCATGAGGTTGACCTTGTTGTGCAGACGGCCAGCCGTGTCGATGATGACGACATCAGCGTCCTGGGCGACTGCCGACTTCACCGTGTCGAATGCCACAGAGGCGGGGTCGGCACCCTGACCTTGTTGCACGATGGGCACGTCAACCCTCTCAGCCCAAATCTGGAGCTGACTGACAGCAGCAGCACGGAAGGTGTCGGAAGCCCCGAGCACGACCTTCTTGCCCGCCTTCTTGAAGTTGTAGGCCAGCTTGCCGATGGTGGTGGTCTTGCCCACTCCGTTCACGCCGACGACCATGATGACATACGGCTTCTTGTCGGCAGGGATGTCGAAGGTGGTGCCATCGCCCGACTCGTTCTCCTGAAGCAAAGCCATGATTTCCTCCTTCAAGATGCTATTAAGCTCGTTGGTGCCCACATATTTGTCGCGCGCCACGCGGGCTTGGATGCGGTCAATGATTTTCAAAGTGGTTTCGACACCCACATCGGAGGTGATGAGGATTTCCTCTAAGTTGTCAAGCACCTCGTCATCGACAGTCGACTTGCCCATGATGGCTTTAGAGATGCGGGAGAAGACGCTGGTCTTGGTCTTTTCAAGTCCTTTGTCGAGGTCTTCTTTTTGTTCTTTCTTTCGGGTTAGGAATGAGAATAGGCCCATGATGATTGATTTTTGACGTAGGACTAAGGACAAAGGACTAAAGACTTTTGGGGTCCTTCGTCCTTCGTCCTTCGTCCTTAAGTCCTCCGTCCGATTATACAAACACAAAAAAGCTCTCCCATAATGGTTATGGAAAAGCTCTATTGTTCTGCGTTTTACGCAAATTATCTCTTAGCAAGGAACTCCTGCACCTTGTCGGCGGGAACAACGGTCTCCTCGAAATAGTAGGCACCAGTCTTCTCAGAACGCTTCATTCTGATGATCTTGCTATAGGTCTTGTCCAAGCTACGAAGGGTAGCAACAGCTTTCTTTGCCATAACTCTTAATTATTTAATCTCCTTGTGGAGGGTCATCTTTTTCAGAATCGGGTTATACTTCATCAACTCCAGACGGTCGGGAGTGTTCTTCTTGTTCTTCATGGTGTAGTATCTCGAAGTGCCGGGCATGCCGCTGGCCTTGTGCTCAGTGCATTCGAGGATGACTTTCACGCGTGCATCTTTCTGTTTCTTTGACATTGCTTATACTCCTTTCAAAATGTGGCTGCAAAAGTACAACTTTTTCAAATACCTGCAACCGTTTTTTCAAAATTTTATTCTCCTGCGATAACCTTATTCACAATTTTCAGAATTTCAGCCTCTTGCACAAGGGCAGCAGCTTCAATCTCGGCGGCTTCCTTCAAAATTTCGGCCTTGAAAGCCTCGTCTTTCAGCGAAGAAGCGTTGATTTTGACGTTCAAATGGGCACCCATAACGGCCGAACGAGCGCACAAAGCACCCACTCCGGCGTCGGTGACGGAGTTCGGATTACCGGTCTCAGCCATGGCGCGGACGACCTCGAAAGCCTTGAAGGCGACCTTCATCGTGCGGAAAGGCACCTGGGTGGCATACTTAGTAGCCTCTTGGATGGCGGCGCTGCGGGCTGCCTTCTCCTCGTCGGTCTTCTTCGGCAGGCCGAAGGCGTCCATGATCTTATTAAAGGCGTTGGTGTCCTCATCAACGAGTTCAAGCAGTTCGTCTTTGATAGCCTGACCCTTGACGGCCCAGTTGGAGAATTCTTCCCAACGCTCATCCCAGCCTGGCTTGTGCGACGACAGGTTGGCGACCATCGTAGCCAAAGAGGCACCAAGGGCACCCATGTAAGCCGAGATGGAGCCACCACCAGGAGCAGGGCTCTCGCTGGCAGTCTCGTTGGCAAAGCCCGTGCAGGTCATGTCGACGAGTTTCTTCTGGCTGTGGTCTTCGATAAGGTATTCAATGACTTTTTCCTTCGGGTCGAAGGGCTTCAGGTCGTCGAGGCCCATCGACTTGATGGCGATCTTCATGATTTCCTCTTCGCTCACACCGAGGCTGCGTTGTTGTTTGGCAAGATAGAATCTGCCAGCATCCATCAGCACCTTTTTAGGGACGAGGCCGACGATTTCGCAGCCAGTGACGCGCACGCCACGGGCAGCGGCCTTGGCACAGACCTCCTCGAAGCATACATGTACGGGCGAAACGCTGATGTTGGTGATGTTCATCGACACCTGGGCGATGCCGTAGTCCTCGATGAACCAGCCGATGGCCTTGGTTGCCTTCAGCGTTCCCGGAATCATAATCGGTTTGCCGTTTTCGTCCTTCATCGGCTTGCCGGTCACCTTGCCGCCTTCGCGCATTGGGCGACCCTTTTCACGCACGTCGAAGGCGATGGCGTTGGCGCGGCGTGTCGAGGTGGTGTTGAGGTTATAGTTGATGGCCACGAGGAAGTCGCGGGCACCCACTTGGGTGGCACCGGTGTGAGCCACGTGTTCGTTCCATTCGTTGGGGCCGAAGTCGGGCTTCCATTGCTCAGTGCCGAGGCGCGAGGCCAGGGATTCATATTCACCCGTGCGGCAATAAGCGAGGTTGCGGCGCTCCTTGATGTAGGCAGCCTCTTCGTAGCAGTAGATCGGGATGTTCAGCTCGTCGCCGAGGCGTTTGCCGAGCTTGTGGGCATATTCGACCACCTCTTCCATGGTGATGTTGCTCACAGGGATGAGGGGGCACACGTCGGTGGCACCTTGGCGCGGGTGGGCGCCGTGGTGCTGGCTCATGTCGATGAGTTCGGCGGCTTTCTTCACCACGCGGTAGGCGGCTTCGCACACAGGCTCAGGCTCACCCACAAAGGTAATGACGGTGCGGTTGGTGGTCATGCCGGGATCCACGTCCAACAGCTTGACGCCTTCCACTTTCTCGATTTCAGCGGTCACTTGGTCAATGATATTCTTGTCGCGGCCTTCGCTGATATTCGGCACGCATTCAATGAGTTGTTTCATTATTGTTTGATTTAATATTTAAAATTCAAGATTTAAGATTGGCCGATGGCCTATGACTATGGCTTATGGCTGCTTCATGATTAAAGAAGTTTTTCCCTTTTCCGTTGAAGCAGCCATAGGCCATTGGCTATAAGCCATAGTTCCACAAGCCGCTGCAAAGGTAGGGCTTTTTTCGGCACACTCCTACCTTAATTATATAAAAACCCGTTCCCCACTTTGAATCATTCCGTCATTCCCTATTCATCGGCCACACGCTTTTCAGCCTTCCAAAGGTTGAAGACAATGCCCACTTGTGCATCCAACGCACTGGTATTGAGTGGTTTGAATAGACCAATAACATTGTTTGAAGCGGCATAAATATGGAAGACGCCTAAGTTAAAGGCCAAGCCTAAGCCTATGTTATCATAGCTATCCTTCATAACCGTATAAGAGGCACAGACGTCTATCTTCTTGAAGAAAGAACCGCTATAGGCCAGGGTCACGGCAGGACGGAAACCACTGTTGTAGAACATTCCTTGTGCCTGTAGCGTGAAACGATTCTTTCCGTCAATATCATAATAACCACGAAGCAACACATTGGTATTCAAACCAGTAGTATACTTATTGGCATTCGTCAGTTCCATGGGGAAATACTGTTTCAAGGTATCCAAAAAACGTTCACGATAGTATTCGTCAGAAATGAAGAGCTGCAATTGATCCGTATCCAACCCGTTGAACAAGAAAGAGTCGTCGTCATAGAACTGGCCTGCATCTTCAATCTTGCTCTCCAACTTCACATTGTTTAATTTCCAACGGATGAATCCTAAATCATTGACAGCAGCCATCACACCAAAATGCTCGTTGAAACGATATTCGACGCCTAAGTCCATACCAAAGCCCACATTGCGGAACAAATCACTCCAAATAAAACCGCCATTCGCATTCAGCACCCCATTTTCAAGCGTGAAAACACGAGGCAAAGAAGCCATCACACCGACATTCTCCATGATACGCAGGGCATAGCTGTCGGGGTCGGTGAACAACTTAACATTAGCATTACTCGTGGCGAGATTGGCAAGACCAAACAAAAGCTTCGCTCTTCCACCAATCGACAGCTTTTCGTTAATACTGTGCTGGTAGCCAACGGCAAACTCCCGATAGGCATTCAAATTGAGGTTGACATCCACATTGGCGGGATTACCCTCTCCGACAAAAACCGAATTGCCGTATGCCAGCAACTTGAACAAGTCATCACTGAATCTCAAGTCGCCTCGCACCTTGACACCCCAATCGAATGTGAGCATACCCTTGCCAACGCTGCGATAAAGGGTAAAAAGTTGCGTCTCCGAATTGATTCCCAAGAAATTACTCTCATTCAAGCCATTGGCAAGTTTTCGGAGATTTAAGGTTGTTGGAACACCTTGGGCATCAAAATCAAAGAAGTTGTCGAAACGCAAGCCAGTATGCTGCAAACTCAAATTGGTGTTGCCAATCGCAATCGACATCACGCTTTCGTATGGCAATTTAGCTGCAGGATTGGATTTCATCTGATAAGGATTCATCTTCATGAAATCGACGGGGGAAACCTGTTGGGCTTTGGCTGCATTCATGCCCATCATCAAAGCCAAAACGAATATAACAAATACTATCTTTTTCATTTCCAATCAATTATCAAGTTCAACAACACTATTATACTTGGCCTTGGCTTTCACAAAAAGCGACAGTTTTTGGTCAGCAGTCAATTTCACATTTCGGGCATCGGTATCCAATTCGTACAACATGATGATTCGGTCGGAATGCAATACCTTATTAATTCTTTCTTCAGTAATCTCGATGCTGACCGTAGTGTGGGTAGGCTGACCATCAAACGAAGCCTCAATCAGTTCGCCCGCATCAATAAGAGTGTCAGTAATCATCTCAAGTTCAGAATCATACATATAGAACTGGCTCCTCAAATTGACCGGCAAAGTGGAAGTGAATGTCAATTCAAGGGTCAGTTTTTCGATAAAATCAGGCAACTCAAGTTCTGTGAGATCCAAATCAAGAGTGTCGAAATACCGCACATCACTGATTTTGAATGAAAAAGGCAAAGAAACATCCACTCTGACATCCAGATTGCAGGTGTCGGACATCGTTATTACATCCTCAATGCCAGAGGTGTTGACCCTAAAGAGCGACGAAGCGATTGCGCCACCGCCACAAGGATTAATCTTACCGCTGAGGGTGCTATTGTAAACTTCGCTAAATGTATGTTGCACAGGAAGTTCCACCACCAAAGGCAACGGCTCAAGAATGGAATAGGCGGGTATTCCCTCGCCCACAACCAATGCCGTGTCGACCGTCAGACGAGCGTCCAAAGGGAAAGTGTTACGTTCGCTAAGGCGCAATTTGACATCGTTCACTTCCAGTATACCCGACATGTTATCTGGAAACAGATTGAAGGTCGTGTCAATACGATTGCGAGAGTCATAAGGTTCCACATATCCACGCATCTCACTGAAAGCCAAATCGCTACCTTCGATTGAGAAATCAATATAGAGCTGGGAATCCAAGACATGGACGTATGAACATTCAACTTCAAAGTTGATTTTCAGCGAGTTGGCCACGTCCGTCTTATAATGCAAGCCCGCAAGGTCAAAGCCAAAGTTGTCCGAATTGAGATAGAAATCAACCATAAAGTCATTGCCAGCGGCATCCTTGATGTCAGGAGAACTGAGAATCACACGTCGCAGCACGCCGATATTTGAGGCGACGGTAAATTCAAGGCGTCCCGATTTCATAATAGCCTCAATCACGCTGATATGATCGGTTTCGAACTCCAGCGTATGCTGGAAACTCAACGTCGTATCCACAAAAGACGGCAAGACACTCACAAAAGGATTCGATATTTCATAGTGCCCTTCGTATTTCAAATCATTGAACCTCAACAATTTTTCACCACTCACAACGCCGTAGTTCTCGTAGAAATAATCGAACGACAGGCTCCCATCATCGGAACAACTGATAATGCTGTCTATTTGGAAACGCTCCATCATGTCCATCATTGTGAATGTCTTGGAAGCCACAGGAAGCAGAACCTCCCCCTCAGCGTTAATACCATTCACGTTGCTTACATCATAGTGTTCTTTCTTGCAGGCTGTAAATAGCAATGCCACTAACGACAAAGCAAAAATCAACTTATTGTATCTCATTGCATTAGATTTATACAAACTTACCATTCAAAATCATCTTTGCCACTTTGTTGGCGCCATAGTAATAAGGCATAAACTCCAATTGCGTCATCGGCTGAGTGATGATGAGGTTGGCGAGTTTGCCCTTGGTGATGCTGCCCACTTGGTCGCTCACGCCCATGGCGTAGGCGGTGTTCAAGGTGGTGGCGTTCAATGCCTCTTCAGGTGTCAGGCGATAGCGGATGCAAGCCATAGAAAGAATGAGTTGCATATTGCCCGATGGCGAAGTGCCAGGATTGAAGTCGGAGGCCATGGCCACAGGCAATCCTGAGTCAATCATCTTGCGGGCCGGTGAAAGCGGCAGGTTGAGGAAGAAGGCGCAGCCTGGAAGTACGGTCGGCATGGTCTCGGTGTCCTTCAAGCACTCGATTTCAGCATCACCCATCTGTTCAAGGTGGTCGACGGAGATGGCACCGTATTTCACACCCACCTGCACACCACCCGAGATGGCCATCTCGTTGGCATGGATCTTTGGCCTCATGCCATATTTGATGCCCGCCATGAGTATGCGCTCGGTATCTTCGCAAGTGAAGAAACCTTGGTCGCAGAACACGTCGATGAAGTCGGCTAAATCCTCAGCCGCCACCAGCGGTATCATCTCGTTGATGACCAAATCGACATAGTCCTCTTGATGGCCACGGTATTCCATCGGGATGCCATGTGCGCCAAGGAAGTTCGACTTGATGGTCAAGGGCGAATTCTCCTTCAGGCGACGGATGACACGCAGCAGTTTCAGCTCGGTCTCGGTGGTCAGGCCGTAGCCACTCTTAATCTCGATGGCGCCCGTGCCCATACGCATCACCTCATCGAGGCGTTGCTGAGCCATGTCGTAGAGTTCATCTTCGGAAGCCGCTGCCGTCGCCTTGGCCGAGTTGAGGATACCTCCTCCCCTCTTGGCGATTTCCTCGTAGCTAAGGCCACGGATTTTGTCGACAAACTCCATCTCGCGTGAATTGGCGTAGACAAGGTGGGTGTGGGAGTCGCAGAAAGCGGGCATCACCACACTGCCATTGACATCATAAACACGATGGTTTTCAGCGAGATATTTGCGGCAGGCATCCGAGTCCATCGGACCAAAGTCTTCAATTTTCTTACCTTTAATATATAAGAAGGCATTCTTTATCCTTCCCGTTTCGGCCATTTCGGCACCACGTTTCAGCAGGCGGCCTTGTTTCTCTATGCCGACAAGCTCCTTGATATTGACGATTAACATGGTTTTTGAAAATTTTTGGCAAAAGTACAACAATTCGTTGGATTGATTAAACAACAAAAATAAGATTTGTTTGACAAGGGTTAGTCCTGAGAACCACGCACGGCACGGACAGATAAACCATAATAACGGTTACAACCATTCATGCTACACCAGCCACCATGGAAGAAGGGGTTCCAAGCACTAGTCGATTCAGAGGTGCAGAGCGAACTCGACCAGTAGATGCCATAGTCCCCTACAAGAGACAGTTCACCTCCGTCTCGGGAGCCTGCGGCAGGTAGGAAGATGCTGTTACCGTTGTTTGCGGTGAAAAGTCGTCCATTAACACCATTTCGGGTTGTCCATGTATCGGTCGTGTTATTAAATAGCTCTTCCCATTCTTCCTTGGTAGGCATGCGCCAACCATTGCCCCAGGTGGTTGTAGCGGCATCGTCCCCTGGCTGCAAGGTAGTTAAGCCATCACTTCCAGTATATTTAGTTGGAAAACTGCCGTTGTAATACTGATATGTATCCCAATTGTATGTGTTCTTAGGTTGAATCTCGCCCCAGGCAAAGTAATCGCCATAGCCTTCTGGCGTATCTGCACCAACATTGCAGGTGGCCCACAAGGTGCCGCTTGGCAAGCCAAGGTCAACATATTCATGTGAAGCACCACCACCGTTGTAAGTGAAGTTTGCTGCCAAGGTTCTATTACTCGTCACAGTAAAGGAATAAGTGGCTTGTGTAGAAACCTCTACTCCGTTTTCCGTCCAATTAACAAAGGTGTATCCTTCATTCGGCATGGCTGTCAATGTACAAGATGCGCCTTCATTAAAAGTACCAGTACCAGTTACCGTACCGCCTTCCGTGGGACTCGGAGCAGCATCTATGCTGTAGGAAACAATTCCCGCATCGCGAACAAGACGCACGGCATAGCCGCGATAACGGTAGGAGCGATCATTAAAAACTGTGTGACTAGAGCTACCATAGTTTTCAATCCAAATGTTATGTGCAGAAAAACCATATTCATAAGTTGATGACCAATACCCTACCAAATTATTCACTTCGGAAACTTCGGTTCCGCGTCGCCAACCTGATGCTGGAAGGAATACCGCCCCTGCTGCCTGCATGGTCTCCCATTGTTGCAATGTATAGGTATTTGCCTCGTAGTCACTTTCATCAATGACATTAAAAGTAAGACCTTCAGGCAATTCCCAATCGTCGGGGAGCAGAATAACGCCATTGACACCATCAATATTGCCGCGTTCCCACTTTGATAAAGCATCGTCCCTACCCGTAAACAGATAATACCATTCATCTCTGGTTAACGTTCGCCAATAGTTGTCAACATTACCACCATTGCTGATAGCGTTATAAACGCCCCAATCACCATTGGCATAATCCCCTGTGAGATTATGAGAGCCACTCGGACCATAAGCGTCGCCACTTTCTTGATAAGTGTTAAAGGGCTGATAGTAATAATCCGTTTCCGTGCCGCGCAAATTATATCCGCTGGTTCCCCAACAAAAATGGCTTACAATATCCGTATTCGCATAATCATCACCCACATCTTGTCCCTCTGTCACTATTACATCATACTGGTGTTCCATGAAGCTCCATGTTTGGGTCGATTTGGTGTATTGCAAATTGCCCTGTGAAAAGTACACCTGATCGCCTTCCTCGTTGATGGTAAATCTTCCATTAACGGCACCTATTGGCACTCCACTATTAGGAACAAAATTGGCTACAAGATTTCTATTACTCGTCACAGTAAAGGAATAAGTGGCTTGTGTGGAAACCTCTACTCCGTTTTCAGTCCAATTAATAAAGGTATAACCCTCATTGGCAATAGCCATCAAAATGCAAGTGCTACCTTCATCGTATGTACCCGCACCTGTCACCGTGCCGCCTTCATCGGGATTTGATGCGGCATCAATGTAATAGGACATATCCCCAGCAGAGCGGACAAGGCGGACGCTGCGACCACAGTGACGATAATAGCCACAATACCCGTCTAAGCACATTTCATTGGAACGGAAGCTGATATCGCAAGCTTGACTGCCTCCTTTGCATGAGGATGACCAGTAGAAACCTCCTGTACCCGCTTCTACAACCGAAGTTCCCCAACGGTCACCTGCCGCCGGCAAGAAGACCGCCCCTTGGGCCTCAAGTATGTTCTTCCAGTCAGCAGCACTGATATTGTTATTGTCATAATTCGCACCACGATCATTAGTGTTATTCAACACATAATTAGAAGTTCTCCAGTTGTCGGGCAACAGTACAACACCGTTCACACCGTTTACGACAGCTTTGGCAAAGCGGATGCCCGATTCCGTATTGCGGGTGTTGAAAATATATCCCCATTCATTAGCACTCATTGTTCGCCATTGGTTGACTGAGTTACCTCCATTACTTATGGGGTTATAGCCCCAATCGGCCTTGCCCGACTGATCATAGAGATTATAGTAGTCTCCGCCGTATGCAGAGTATCGGCCGTCATTTTGGTCTGTACTCCATGGCTGATAGCACACCGCTCCGTGGTCATAGCCGCTTGTACCCCAACCGAACAAGTCGCGGTCAATATTATAGACATCTCCATTTTGGTCTTCTCCAAAATAATCCCATTGGTTGTCGGCAAATTTCCAATAAGGCGTGGCTGCGCTGCCAATATATTGCAAATTGCCTTGCGAGAAGTTCACTTTATCGGAATCCGACACCGAGAACACACCCGATAGCCAACCGCCCTGACCGCTGTATAACGTTTGCACTTCCCTAGGTGTCAAAGCACGGTTGTATATTCTGACATCGTCAAACGAGCCGATGAATCTTGTCGAGGTTTCACTTCCGCTATTCCACCAATGACGACCGAGGGCAGCCAACGACGTGTTCCATTGATTGGTATAATTGACAGTTTCTTCTCCAACCTTATTGCCATTGATATAACCCGTTAGTTTACCATTAGAATTGCACGTCAGGGTGTACAACACCCAGGTTCCTATGTAACTATTCTCGTAAGGAACGGAAATTTCTGACTCATGGTAAACAAATCGGATTGCATCGGGCATTTGCATAATAAATAGCCTTTCCGCTTCGCTATTGCTTCCAATATCATTTCCAAAACTGATATAGGTTTCTCCGTCTGTATTCATCAGGCCGTATGCCTTCACCCACAAGGAAACCGTGATGCCAGAAGAAATGTCAAAATCATATTCCGGCAAGATGACATGGCCGCCTGAGTTTCCATTCGATCCTTCACCCAAAACCGAGATTGACCCACCAAAGGTGCCACCTTCGTATTGGTAATTATTATATGGTGTCGCATGATATTCATTCCCGCTCGCATCGTCAGCATTACCGTCAAAAGGATAGTAAGCCATGAGCCCATCGGTAAGCACAGGGGTAGCTTTTGCAACAAAGTTGGCCACAAGATTTCTTTGACCTGTCACGGTGAAACAATAGGTGGTTTCCTGCGACAACACTTCGCCGTCCTCCGTCCAATTCAAAAAGTCGTAACCTTCAAGAGGAGAAGCCGTGAGCGCACAAATACTACCATATACATAAGGTCTTGTTCCTGTCACCACACCGCTTCCAACGGGATTCGGCTCGGCTTCAATGCTGTAGGAAGTGTTGTCAACGGAGTGAACCAGACGCACAGACCGACCATAAAATCGGTAATAATTGTCGGATAAGTTCATATTACCAGATTGGAACATAATATTTCTCGCATAAGAGCCATCACAAACCGACGACCAATAAACGCCATAATCGTTCTCATTACTAGCAGAAGTTCCTACACGATGGCCTGAAGCAGGAAGGAAAACCGCTCCATCAGCTTCAAAAAGAGCTGTCCAGACTTTAAGAGAGATTGTATTGCTGCTATAACTACCACCATTGACATCGTTCAATTCGTAAGTTGTGACATCCCAATTGTCGGGAAACAAAATGACCCCATTAACATTGTTCACGCAGCCCTGTGCCCAGCGGATACCTGACGCGGTGCTGCGCGTGCTAAAGATATAAGTCCACTCATCTGGCGTCAACGTACGCCAACCTATGTTCTCATGGTTGCCACCATTACATATTGCGTTGTAGCCCCAATCGGCTTTACCCGTCTTTTCGTAAAGGTTATAGATGCTGTTCCCGTACGCAAAGTATGATTCGGCATTCGTGTTCGTACTCCACGGCTGATAGCAGGTCGCACCATGGTCGTAACCACTCGTACCCCAACCGAAAAGGTCGCGGTCAAGGTTCTCGGAATCTCCGCTCTGCGCACTGCCGATGTAATCCCATTGATGATCGGCGAACTTCCAATAAGGCGTATTGGCACTGCCTATGTATTGCAAATTACCTTGCGAAAAATACACTTGGTCGCCATTCTCATTGATAGTAAACGCCCCATTGATGGCACCCGTCGGCAACGATGTCGCCGAACCGAACACAAAAGTGACTTCAGATGGATTCTGCGATTTATAGACCAGACCTTTGCCAGGGACCAATCGCTGAAGACTTCCGACCCACTCTCCATTGATATAACTGGCCATCGAATTTTGGGATTTGATTACATCGCCCTCCATCGGCGGAATGGATTGCAAAGCTGTGTTAACATCCAACGTGTCGGCACGCGGATAGCTAATCCATGTCCAACCATGTTTTAAAGTAATCGTAACCTCCTGTGCCAAAACATAATGACACGCCAATGCCATCGAAAGCACGGACAATAATAGCGTACAAATCTTCTTCATTTTATTTTGTTTAAATAATTGTTAATTTGGAACAGATGGACAAAAATAAAGAAAATATCATGTTGAGCAAATAATTACTATCATTTTTTCAAAACTTTTTGTACTTTTGCAAACATAAAATAACTCATCCTATGAAAAAATCCATCATCATCGCCATTATACTTACGATAGCCTGCGTCACCGCCTATGCGCAAGAAAAGCAAACCGAATCAAAAACCAAGCATCTGACTTACAACGAGTTCCTTCACAAGGTTTGGAATTTTGAAAACAATCCCACCACCTTTATTTATAAAGGCAAAGTGCCCGCTGTCATCGACTTCTATGCCGACTGGTGCGGTCCGTGCCGCCGTGTTGCCCCTATCATGGAGAAACTGGCGGAGGAATATGAAGGCAGACTGGTGGTCTATAAAATCAATGTGGACCAAGAGAAAGAACTTGCCACCGCATTCCAAGCCAAGAGCATTCCCATGGTACTGTTCATTCCCTTGGAAGGGCAGCCGATGAAGCAGGTTGGGGCAATGCCGGAAGAGAGTTACAGGAAAATCGTTGAGGAACATCTGCTCAAATGACCCTTTTCACCACAGCGTATTTCCCGAGCATCAGCTACATGGCGCGTTTTCTGAAAGAAGACGCGCCTGTCATTGAAATATGGGAGACCTACCACAAGCAGACCTACCGTAACCGTTGCCGCGTGATGACGGCCAATGGTGTGGAGAGTCTCAGCGTGCCCGTGGTGAAGGTCAACGGCAACCACACCATGACCAAGGACATGGCCATCAGCCCCGTCGAGCCGTGGCAACACATCCATAGCCGTTGCCTGGAGTCGGCTTACAAGGCGGCACCTTATTTCGACCATTACTACGACTATCTGAGGCCCTTTTTTGAAGGCCATTTCGAGCGTCTCATCGACTTGAACGACGCGGCCTTGCAGGCGGTGCTGAAGATGCTGAAGGTCAAAAAGGAAATCGTTCACACGAAGGATTACGTCCGCGAGGCGGAGAACGACCTGCGCGAGGCATTCAGTCCAAAAAAGGCTCTTGAAAACGATTCATTCCCAGAGTATTATCAGGTGTTTAGCACCAAGTTCCTGTTTGCGCCTGATTTGAGTGTGTTGGATTTGGTGTTTAATGAGGGGCCGGAGGCGGTGGATTATTTGAGGAAGGTTTAGTTAGATTCCCTTCGGGAATGGAGTGTTGACATTATATCGAATTGCTAATCCAGAAAACGACACCTTAATACTTTAGAGCATGAACTTCAAAACTAGTTCCTTAAGATACCCATTTGGCAGTTTGGTCATTCCCGTGCGACTAATCTCCTCATGCTCAGCCGTCTTTTTGCGAATGACATACTTTCGCTCTTTTCCATCGATGGTGGCAAGAAGATGAAAATTGCCCTTATATTGCTGTTCAATGCGAGCGTTTTCAATCTTATGGCCATCGGCCCAAAAACTGATGTTTTCTGGCTTTGAATTGACAAGTTCCCAAGACGCAAGGTTCTCGTTAAGCGTGCCTTCAATCGCCGAGATCCACTTCTCTTCCACACCATTTCGTTCTGCAATCTCACGAAATTCCAAAATGGCTTTACCAACCTCACCGATAATACTTTCCGCCTTGCGAATGCCATTTTCGGCGGCTAATGCCAACACATCTTCAAGGGTGATGCTGTCGTACTTTCCACGAATCATCAGGCAATGTCGCGATTCAGGAAGGAAGCCTCCCGAATTGAAAATGTAGGTCAAGTCATAGGCAGGGGAAAGCCTCCATCGACCTCGCTCATCCATGAGGAAAGTAAAGTTCTTGTTATGGTCGTCGGTGTTGTTGGCCAAAATGTTGAAAACCATTCGTCGGAAGATTTCCACACTGTCAAGTTCAGAAAACCGCATTTTCCGACAGACCCATAGCAAACGCTCGTAGCTGTCGGCTTCGGGATAGAGTGCGGCCAAAGTCTGCATGTGTAGTTTCTTCTCCCCCTCCCTGTCAAAACGCTTTGTCACAAAATGTTTGTCGCCTTCAACGTCCATCAGCCAACATGGCATCATTTTTATCCCAGCCTTTATCGCCATTTCATAGTAAGTCATTTCTAATTCTGCCGTCGAACGTTCCTTGATGCCGAATTTCATGATGCAGTACTCAAAGCCTTTCAAGCCTCCAATTTGCCCACTTCGGATGGCACCCGTCTCACTATTGATGGCGATGATGGCCTTGGGCTGCCTTCCGCCTGCCGAAGTGCCAACTGCCATCAAAGCTTGCATGGTAAGTGACTGCTCTGGTTCAATATGGACGTTCTCACGCTGCGTGTAGATTTGCTCGGCCAAGTCAATCAAGGTCTTCAACTTGACGTCTTCCGTGGGATTGAAGTTGTAGGTTTCAGGGAAAAACTCCAGCGCACCCATAGCCCTTTTCCCAACGAAAGCGAGTTTGTCCAAAGACGTGATTTCGCCAGGTTTGATGCCCTGCTGCAATCGCCATTGTTCAAATAGGGCATTGCCCCATGCGTCTGGCAGCGAGTCGGCCAAAAACGGCGGAAGTTTCTGATATATCTTCTCCGAAGCACCAAAAATCGGACGCAGGTTTTGGGGCTGTTTGATGGAAGCATCCAAGGGCGAAATATCAAGCCCTGACTCAATCCACTCGCGGTTGTATTCGAAATAAGGCAAGTGTCGGCGCGGGTCGATGCAGAGTCGCCCGACCTCTCGTCCCCACAGCATCACTTTCAATATCTTTGTTGTCATGTCGTTTCAGTTTTATGTTTTTGTTTTGGTGAAGCATGTCTGACACGCTGTGCTTTTTTCCCGTTCTCTTTCATCAGATACGGCGATTCTGGCAGTTCAGGCATCAATTCATCGATGCCATTGACACAACCAACAGCTTTCAGCAACAATAAAAAAGTGCTGAGCGACAGGTTCGACACCAATCCGTTCTCGAACTTATGGATGGTGTTCACCGTAATCCCCGCATGCTCCGCCACTTCTTTCTGTGTCATACGGGAGCGCATACGGTAGTCCTTGAAACGAGCGCCTAGGAGTTGCACCAACTCGGGTATTGAGTATTCGTAATAATCCGCCATAATACCTTTCACTTAAATCAACATAAATATTATTTTAAGTCAAAATTTCAGCCTTAACTTAACACATAATTGTATTTATTTAACGATGCAAAAATACGGATTATTTTGGAAAAACAGTATTTTTTTCAGAAAAAACTCACTTCACCCGAATCTCGAACCCCGACCAGTCCTTGTTCTCGGTCAGCAGGTCGTAGTAATAGCAGATGTTTTCCTCCGTGATTTTCTCGCCGTCCACTGAAATGATTTGGTCGCCGACCTTGTATTTCTCGTTGCCGTCAAGGAGGCGGGTGATGATTTTCAACTTGCCATCGGAAGCAAGGAATTTGTACCTGAAAGCGTCGAAAGGAGGCACTTCGTCGGTGACATGAGGCCTGACGTATACTATTGGGCCATTATTTTTAGCCGAAATAATCCAGTCAAACTGCGAGATGGCCTTGAGGCCCATGTTGTTGAACGGCAGATTCTTCACATAAGTGATTTCAGCCTCTTTTTCGTTACCACCTAAACTAAACGTTTCTTGCGGGGTACGGACAAACCTCTGCTTACTCACCTGTCCGCCAATAGAGATGCCGTATGATCCTTCATAAGCACAGTCGTGTTCACGAGGGTTCTCAATCCGCTGCTCATCTACCAGCAAAAACCCCGCATTGCCATTTCCCGTGTCAAAAATGCATTCATATTCCACGCCGTTGATTTGTGGATAAACCCACAAGGCATTTCTCTTCATCGCGCACTTGATAGGAAAGAAACCTGACGTGTCAACAGGCTCTGAATAAGGCTTGAAAGTGATTTCACGGTTCGTAAAGTCTAACTTATAATGGCCAATATTGAAGCATTCCGAGCCTAGCAGATGGTGGTCGGAAATGGTACGTTTTTCACAAAGAGGCGGCTCTGGATTCAAGACAGCAAATGCAAATCCTGAGTTGTTCACCCTACTCGTCCCAATCATGACAGGCAGTGTCGTTGCCTTTACCTTAGACTTCTTGTCGGCACCTGTCACCCGATGACGGTAAAACTTCATTCCCTCAGGTTGTGTGCTCGGTGTATACATCATCAGCATCAACGAATTGACGCCCGAATCGTACATCAAAGTATCCGGCTTCCCATTTACTTCGGCCTCGAACAGCATTTGGCCCCCATTCATCACGAAAGGGATGGTGTCGCCGAACCGGACCTCAATCATTTCACCATCATTGTTTGTAAAAGTGTGGATAAGCAATCTCACTGGCAGAAAATAGAAAGCAGCAGCGACCAATATCGCAAGGACAGCCAGAATAATAAGTATTACCTTCTTCCATTTCTTCATTTTCATTAGGTTTTAGTTTTTAATTTAGATTCCCTTTGGGAATGGAGTCAGCATTTAAGTTATACTGCGGCGGCATGAAGATTCTACTTGATAATAAACGCTCGTTGCCGCCGCTTTAATACATACATTCACCTTGCCATTCCCGCAGGGAATCTCATCACTTCTCCGGATAAGCAATCCTAACATGATAAATGCTCATCAGCTTCTTCTTCAGCACCTTACGGCAGGTCTCAATGTCGTGGAGGGTCAAGTCTGTGTTGAGGAACTGCCCCGCCTCCATCTGCTTGTTGATGATGTTGTCGACCAAGTCGCTGATTTTCTTTTCGTCGGGGTCTTTCAGGCTGTGGGAGGCGGCCTCGATGCTATCGGCCATCATAAGGACGGCGGTCTCGCGTGAGAAGGGTTCTGGACCATGATAGGTGAACGGCGTCGGGTCGATTTCCTCGTCGGGATGCGCTTTCTTCTCGTTGATGTAGAAATAGTCGGTGCGGCGTGTGCCGTGGTGGGTGCGGATAAAGTCAATAATGCGTTCTGGGACGTGGTTCTTATGCGCCAACTCGATGCCGTCGGTTACGTGCGAGATAATGATTTCTGCGCTTTCATAATTGGAGAGGTCGTTGTGAGGACTATAAGCTCCATGTTGGTTTTCAGTGAAATACATCGGATTCTTGATTTTTCCCACATCGTGATACAAAGCGCCTGTGCGGGCCAAGAGCGTATCGCCGCCAATCTCGAAGAGCACCTCCTCGCAAAGGTTAGCCACCTGAATAGAATGTTGGAAAGTGCCTGGCGCAGTGGCAGCCAACTCACGCAGCAAGGGCGTATTGGTATTGCTCAACTCCATCAGCGAGAGCGACGTGGTGACGCCAAAGATACGCTCAAACATAAGAATGAGCGGCTGTGCCAATAGGGTGAACAAGGCATTGAGCAACAAAAGGAGAATATCATACCAATCCACTTCGCTGGTCGACAGGAAAGTGAAGGCGACATATACCAGCAAATAACCGACAAAAACGAACAATGCCGCTTGAATGAAACGGTGGTGTGCCCTCGTGTTCGACATGCTGAACACCGTGAGCACCGTGGCCACCAACTGCATGAAAATGAACATGAAAGGATTGGGTACTACCAGCGAAATCAACATCACGGCAAAGACTTGGGTGGAAAACGCCAAGCGCAAATTGAAGAACGAACCCACCATGATGGCCAAAAGACAAACGGGCATCATATAAATCAGCCCTGGGACAAACCTAACCAAAACGAACGACGGCAGAATGATGAGCAGCATGAGTGTCAGCAACAGGACGATATTCCTCAACTCGGCGAAGACTTTTTTGTGCAGTTTGTTGCCATACAAGCCCATCAGCGAAAAGACGAGCGCCACAAGGAACAGCTGGCTCAGCAACACTCGCCTCGACTCGTCGCTCGACATGGAGCGCGAGGTGTACTCATGTTGCAAGGAGTTCAGCACATCGTAGGTATGCTCATCGACCACCTCTCCTTCAGACACAATAAGTTCGTCCTTCTGCACCATGCCGTAGGTCAGCGAAACGGCATTGACAACCTTATCCGTCTCAGCCTTAGTAATTTCGGCACTGTAAAACACATTCTGCCTCAGCGCGCCGGTGAGCAACTCGGATAGCATTTTCTTGTCGAAATGGCTGTCCAAATGCTCCAAAATCACCGCCACAGTTTCAGTAGCCTCGTTCATCGTATAAAAATCGCCATAACGGACGGTGCGCATCACTTTGTTGCGAATGACACTAACCTCGTCTTCAGGTGCCAAATTGCTGGTAGCATTATCATACGCCACAATTCCTTGGTTCTCAATGGAATCATATATTACAAAAAGCTTGTCAAGATTGTTTTCCTTGTCGAGATTGCCATTCCATCTCTCCTCAAAAGCGTTAAACAAGGCATTGCGGGCCGCCGTCATCTCGCCATCATTGAAAACAAAGATGGGCTTCACCTTAGCCGCAGCAGCCTCCGTTTCGGCAGTCAGTGTTTCGTAATCCTTATAAATGGGAAAGTTAAAAGGCGCATACAAGGTCTCATGCTGCCAAGGTTTCGAGAGCTGGTATTCATATTTGAATTTGCCCGTGCGCGGCATCAGCCAACACACCAACACAATCGCCACCAAAAACGCGACCACTTTCGCAATAGTATAATAGTTGTGCCGTATCTTATTGAAAAAGTCCTTTATCCAATTCATAATCAAATGGTTATTTATTTGCTTCGTGCATTAAAATTGGGCTAAATTAAAAATAAAAGTCCAAATGCAAAACAAAAACGCGAAAAATACGCTAATTTAGCGGCTTAAACCGACACGAAAAAAGAACTTGACTATGACTTACGGCATCTGCAACTTATCTGCCATCCCGCTTCGCAAAGAGGACAGACACACCTCGGAGATGGTGAGCCAATTGCTTTACAATGAAACATATACTGTTTTGGACAGGACTAAAGAATGGGTACTGGTGCAAATAGAAAACAGCACTTCTGCGCTCCCGACCGACGACCTTTCGACCCTTCCACAGGATCAAGGTTCAGCGGCCTTCCCCTACCAAGGTTGGATACAAGTGAAGCAGTTTAGCGAAATCAGCGAAGAGGATTTCTACACCTTAAAGAGGAAGAAAATCCACCTCATTAATAAACCTATCGTGGCATACGAAGACAAACTATTGACCTTGGGCACGCCACTCTACGAGCCGCATCCCGATGCCGTTGAAATACCTACTGAGTTCCATCCCAAAATGATGGTGGATTACGCCAGACTGTTACTTGGCGCACCTTATCTTTGGGGCGGTCGCACCGCGATGGGCATCGACTGTTCGGGCATGGTGCAGGTCTGTGCCCGTTTGAGTGGACTTCTCCTTCCCCGCGACTCCTCGCAACAAGTCAAAGAAGGTGATTTGGTGTATTTCCTGCAAGAAACGTTGCCTGGCGACTTGGCTTTCTTCGGCGAGGAGGACGGCCACATCACCCATGTGGGCATCGTCATGGGCAACGAACAAATCATCCACTGTTCAGGTGAGGTCCGCATCGACTACCTTGACCAGACAGGTATATTTAATAAGGAGCGGAATGAACATACACATCGGTTGCAGGTTATTAAACGGATGAAATAAGACCTTTGAGATTCCCCTTGGGGAATGGAGGTTGTAGACACAAAGCAACAAAAACGCACCACAAGTTTTCGTCAATAACTCAAAAAGTATTATCTTTGCGAAAAATTTCGCAACGAAAAATTTCGCAATGAAGAATCCATTTAAATTCGGAACGGTCGTCGAGGAAGAGTTTTTCACTGACCGACAGGAAGAACTGCAATACATCTGCCGCGTAATGGACAGTGAGAACCACCTCGCCCTCATCAGTCCGCGCCGTTTTGGAAAAAGCAGCCTCGTTTTGAAAGCCGTCAAGCAACTAAAACGGCCTTACATCATGCTCAACATGCAGAGCATCACCAGTACCAAAGACCTGTCAAACAGGATTTTGGAATCTGTTTTAAAGCTCTATCCGATGAAAAACCTGAAAGTACTACTACGCAATTTCAGGATTGTACCCACCATCAGCACCAACCCGATGAACGACAGCATTGAAGTGTCGTTCAATCCGTTCAGTAAGGATAACAACGACATGATTTTGGAAGATGTGCTGCAACTGGTCAACGAGGTTAGTACCGAAAAGAAGCGTGTCATCCTCATTTTCGATGAGTTTCAGGAAATCAAGGAGATAGAGAAAGGTTTGGATAAAAAACTGAGAGGTATTCTGCAACTCCAAGACAAGATAAACTGCATCTTTTTGGGCAGCCAAGAATCGATGATGCAGGAGATTTTCAACGACAAGAAGTCGCCATTCTACCATTTCGGCCTCATCATGCAACTGAAACGCATCCCTGAAGACGAGTTTTTCCAATTCCTGAACGAGCGTTTCAGCAAAATCACCACCCAAAGCGAAAGCATCAGCCGAGAAATCCTTCAAGTAACGCGTTGCCACCCCTATTACACGCAACAATTAGCTTTTCAAGTATGGGATGCCATCCAATATCAAAAGATTGGAAACGATGTAGTGAACCAAGCTATCGGTCAATTGGTTCAAATGCACGATCTTGATTTTGAGCGTTTCTGGATCAACCTCAACAAGACCGACCGAAACTCCCTCATGTTGCTTGCGCAAGGCAAAAACCCAATGATGCAGCGCGATACGTCCACAAGCACCTCGTTCAGTTCGCTGAAACGCCTGACCAAGAACGGCTATGCCATTAAGACTGACACATACGAAATTGAAGACCCATTTTTCCAAAGATGGATTCAACAAAACATTTTGCCATCAAATTAAGTTTGTTTTTTCATCGTTACAATCAAAACCTTATATTTGCACCGCGTTTTAAAACCTAATTCAAATGAAAAAAACATTGTTTATTGTATTGGCATTAGCGGCAATCTGCATTATACCGTCGTGCAAGAAAAACCCTGCACAAACCAAAGTCGTTTTCGGCGATTGCAAAGGAATGTCCGTGACATCTTACGACAGTACTTTGTCTATAGAACAATATGCCCATTATTCATGGGGCAACACCGTTGACCTCGACGGCGATGGGCAAAACGACATTCAATTCCATTCGCAGGATGTCGGTTCAGCCGGACTTGGGCACGACATTGTTACGACTCTCAAATGTATAAACGAAAACGTAGCATTGTTGGGCAACATCATCGACCAAGAGAAGTATTTTCACATCGACTCCTCTTCCCACACGCAAGATAGCGTCTGGTGGTCGATTGTCGTGTATAAAACCTACACTTGCGAACAAATTGCAGAAACCGATTCCGTGGTAAGCTCAACAGAAAAACTTACCAACGTTGACCATAGTTTCGGTGATTCTTATGGATTGGATGACTCATTTATGAACACGAATGTCATTCTAAAAAATCGATCATACGAGTATCCAAGCGGGAATGAAACCATCGGAAATGCCACCTATCATTACATGATTCTTGATAAAAATGACTGCGACTTTTTCCCAATGGATGAAGAAAAATACATCGGTTTCAAACTCGCCGAAAACAATCAAAATCGTCTTGGTTGGATGAAAGTCATTCTTCACTACGACCATGTTGAAATATTAGAAACTGCTATACAGAAATAATATTGGATTGCTTCGTGCCTCGCAATGACGCAAAGCGACCCCTAAACATAGAATCTTTAAATCTTAAATCTTCAAATCTTAAATTCTTAAATACCAAACATGAACAACGCACTGATCACATTTGCGAAGCCGGACAATGAGCCTGTAAAAAGCTACAAGCCAGGCAGTCCGGAGAGAATCGAACTCCAGAAGGAACTCGAAAGACAATCCAACGAAATCGTTGAAATCCCCGCCATCATCAACGGCCAGGAAGTCCGCACAGGCGACATGGGCGAGGTGGTGATGCCCCACGACCACAAGCACGTCATCGCACGCTACCACAAGGTAGGCGAAAAGGAAGTCCGCATGGCCATCGACGCCGCCCAAGCCGCCAAGCACGACTGGGAGA
>JAEETH010000103.1 GCA_016290215.1 Bacteroidales bacterium | reverse complement strand
TACTCTATTTCTTCATATCTCTTTATAATGCCCTTGAGGGCGAATGCGGCCTGCTCATGGTGGCCACGAGCCACCTTGAGCTCCGCATCCGAAAGGGAGTGAAGGCCAACAGGAAGGGCTACAACGAAATCTGGAGCCGCGTGGGAAGGAAGTGCGTCACCCTGAAGGGCGTGAGCGCAGCCGACATCACGGCAGTGTGCGAGGCCAACGGCGTGACCGACCCAAGGGACATCGACATCGTGATCAACGACTCGGAGAGCGACCTGCGCCGTGTGCGCCGCAAGATCCACGCGATACTGAAGGGAAAGGAGGCCGCGAAATGAGAACCACACCGACGAAACGGCAGGCCGACGACAAGCGCACCCTCAACCAGAACCGCAGGCTGTATTGGCTCCTGAACGAACTCGGCCTGAAGGACAGCGTGGCCGACCTGGTGAGCGACGAGACCAACGGGCGCACCACCCACACCAGCGAACTGACCTTCATCGAGTGCATGAACCTCATCCGCAGGCTGGAACAGTACACCCGCAAGGCACAGGAGAAACCCACACCCCAAAGCAAGCAGAACCGCATGGACAAAAAGCGCAAGGGAGTCATCAAGGCCATTTGCGCCTACGGCGAACTGTGCGGACTGACATACACGGTTGACTACGCCAAGAGCATCGCCACACGCGCTGCCGGGCGTGACAGCTTCAACGAGATATCTGAAGGCGAGCTGACCCGCATTTACAATGAATTCTGCCGCAAGCAGACGGCTGCAAGGGTAAGGACAGATTTACCCATACTTAAACACAACTTTTCCTTGAACTGATGAAACGCGCCCTTACCATAACCGACATTCGGAACTACAAGACGAAGACCTACCTGCTCGACGGCGGTCTTGACTTGGCCCTTGGCGAAGTGGAACTCACCGGCAGCTGGATTGTGTGGGGAGGGTCGGCAAACGGTAAGACGCGTTTCGCCTTGCAGTTGGCCAAGGCACTGGCCAAGCATGTGCGGGTGGCATACGACAGCCTTGAGGAAGGTTTGAGCCTCTCGATGCAACACGCCATCGAGGACGTTGGCTTTGCCGACGTGAAGCGGAACTTCATCCTGCTTGACGGGGAGGGCATCGACGAGCTGAAGGAGCGTTTGCGCAAACAGCGCAGCCCAAAGGTGGTCATCATCGACTCGCTCCAATACACGGGCCTCACCTACACGGAATACAAGGCCCTGCGCGACGAGTTCCGCTCGAAGCTCTTCATCTTCATCAGCCATGCCGAAGGCCACAACCCCAAGGGCGCGGTGGCCAATTCGGTGAAATACGACGCATTCGTGAAGGTGTATGTGGAAGGCTACCGGGCCTATCCGCAGAGCCGTTACGGAGGCAACCAGCCATACACCGTGTGGCCAGAAGGCGCAGCGAAATACGGACACACACCAATAAACACTATTCAATAATCACTTAAACAGCAATAAAAATGGCAAATCTCAACAAAATGAGCAGAGAGAAACTGCTGAAAGCCGGATTCAAGTTTATCCGCTTGACCGACTACCCGTGTAAGGACGGGATTCACTATCAGATTAGATTCTGCGACAGCGACGACTTCGTTTGGAAAACACTGAACACCTACAACACAAAGGCTGCACGGGAACGGGCCGCTGCGGAACTGATTTCCGACGGGCCGTATTTGCTCCTGGAATGGAATAAGGAAGGAGGTGAGCAATGAAAACGAAGCGAATTAAAATCGAATTTGCGACAATCAGAGTCGCTGGATACATCAATGGCAAACAATCCACCAATGCCTTGACCTATAAACTTATGGGATTCGACGAGGCCGATTTTGCCGGACTTGTTGAGGAAGAGCGTAGACGCATTGAAACTGTTGTGCAGTCCGAGCTGGGCGCTTCAGAGGCAAAAGCCAAGGTGACAAAGATGGAGAAAAGATACATTGATGGCATGGTACAATCAAAACAACCTAACAAATAATCACTTAAACACAATTCAAAATGGCAACAAGACAGAAAAAGACCCTCATTCAGGGCATCACGGCTGAACAGGCCAACGACGCTTTCGCCAACTATGCGAAGGCCGACGCACAAATCAACAAGATCAACGCGGACATAGAGCTGCAATGCGCCAAGATCCGCGAGAAACACGCCGACGAACTGACGCGCCTCAGCGACGAGAGGGAGAAAGCCTTCGACACGCTGCAAGCCTACGCGGTGGAGAACCAGGCTGAACTCTTCACCAAGAAAAAGAGCCTCGACATGACGCACGGCACCATCGGGTTCCGCACCGGCACCCCGAAGCTGAAGACGCTGAAGGGATTCACTTGGGCAAGCGCACTGCAACTGGTGAAGCAGTTCCTTCCAGGCTATGTCCGCACAACGGATGAAATTGCGAAAGATAAGCTGCTGGCTGACCGCGAGCTGGAGGAAGTGAAGGCAACGAACCACGAGAAACCTATTACCATGTTCGAGGCTATGGCCGAATGTGGCATCAAGGTGGATCAGGATGAGACCTTCTTTGTTGAACCCAAGAAGGAGGAAGTGGCCTAATGGGGAACCATTGCGTTTACACGGTGTGCCGCGAGTGCGGCGAGGAATACTGCCTTCGTTGCGAGTTTGGCATCTGCCCGAAATGCGGCACACCGTGGAACGCGCGGCCCCGGACGCTTACAGTGTATGACTACATAGGAAAACCGCACGAAATGACAGTTACAGAGATATACCAGGAAACCTTGGAACTTGCGAAGCGTGACAAGATCGACCTTGTGAACCGCATCCTGGCGAGCATCAAGGACACGGACAAGCCGACACCCGAACAGGATGACAACATTCCCGCGATGCCGGTGTACGAGGGCCTGACCGTCTTCGCCGAAATTTACCGTGCAAAGAAGGGCGTGACCTATACAACAGGCAAGTTCTCGGGTGCCGACTATAAGAACATGAAGGAGCTGCTGTGGAAGATAGAGGAGCGCATCGTGGAGGGCGGCACCGTCATCGTGAACGATGCGCTGCGCATCGGCAACCTGAAGATGTTCCTTCAGGCGGTTTGCGAAATGAAGAACCAGTGGTACTTCGAGAACCGCTTCAACCCCTACGGGCTGAACAACGACTTTGAGAAAATCTACTCCAACCTCAAAAACAACAGCGACCATGCCAGAAGAAAAGCAGCTTTCGACTACCTCTAATCCCCCTGGCCCCCTTTCAAAGGGGGAACGTGCCGTGGCGGTACCGACAAGGGAACTCCTACAGAAATGCCCCGTGGCGCAGCGGCTCTATGACAGGACTGGCGATGGCCTTCCACTGGCGGCTGTGGCTGTGGTGGCCGCAGCCGACCGCAGCATCACCACGGCCACGGAATCGGTGAGGAGCACGGGGCAGGTGAGCGTGAAACGGTTTGCCAAGGACTTCGAGGAGCGGACACTTGCCGCCTTGATCCTGACCCACCTGACCATTGTTGAGGACATGGTGAACGTGGCCCGTCCGCTGAAGCCGGAAGCGATGGCCATGCTCTCGAAGGAGGTGGCGCGGATGCTGGTGGAGGATGACATGCAATGGAACCTGGCAGACATCCAAATCGTGGCCGACCGACTGGCCAACGGCGACGCGGGACAGGTGTACGGCGGCCTGAACAAGGCAATGGTGATGAAGGCCTTTTTAGCCTATATGGGCGAGAAATGCGACGCTTTCGTGGCATTGCGTGAGGAACAGGCAAGGGAGCACAGCTTCGGCGACTTCGGGGCCGAGAGAGGCGGCACGGCGCAACTGAGGGAAAGAATGAAGAACGTTGCCGCACTTGCGGCATACAACGAAGGAAATTTCAAAAAGGACATCAAACAATAACCATCATGGAAAAAGTAAGACAATACGAATCAAGCAAGATAGAAATCTGCCGCAACTGCGGAGGCTCCGGCATGGTACATCCCCAAGTGGAAGGGAACTGGCTTCTGCGCCGGATGCAAGATGCTGACAGGCTTGTCGCCTGCGATGTGTGCGGTGGCACGGGTCGTGTGAGGAAACACACCGAGATCACCGTTACGGTGCGTTCTTTCCAATGACAATGAAGCCATGAGCGGGAAGAAGCGTTATCGTTCAACCAAGAAACGGATACGGGCCATTGTCGCCATCGTGAACGAAGAGTACCAGCCCGGCGACCAGAATCGGTGCTACAAGGCAATATGGCGGCGGCGCATCCTGCCAGAATTCGGCGTGTGCTACAAAACCCTCCTCTCGTATTTGGGCGTTTTGCCTTCTGAGCTTGAGGAGGAACAGCCGGAAAAAGAAAACACAAACCAACTTTCGCTTTTTTAGCTGTAAGCCGTAAGCAATGCTTAAAGCCCAACAATTAAACGACCAACAAACAACGATTAAACAATGAGAAAATCAACTATCATCAAAGACCTTCAGGACATGCTGGCCAACGAACTGACGAATGTGAAATACATCGACAAGGACTGGGGCCAGCTTGGGATGGAGCAGCCGCCGGTGGGGTGGCCCTGCATCCTGATCGACATCGAGGATGTCGACATCCATCCACTGACGGACGGCAACGAGCAACACAAGGCCACCGTTGTGCTGACCGTGGCCAACAAACGCACCAACAGCAGCAGCGCACACGCGCCACGCACGGCGAAGGAAAAGAGCATGGAGACCATCGACCTGACTGACGACATCCACCGCCTTGTTCAGAACTATGCCGCTGAAGGTGCGGAATATACCCCGCTGCGGGAGCAGTCGTTCTTCAAGCTGAACGACCTGCCTGGGGCGGAGGTGTACGCGATGCGGTATGTGACCAAATACAACATCTGCAACAATGGATCTGAAGAGGCAAATCCTGAATGACCTGCGTGTGGAGCTGTCGGACGAGTTTGACCGCAACTTCCAGCGCAAGGCGTTTTTCGACCGCCCGTGGCCACCCAGGAAGATGCACAACCCCAAAGGCTCGCTGCTGATGGTGACAGGCAAGCTGCGCCGATCGATACGCTGTCGTGTGGGTACCGACAGTGTGACGTGGGAGACCTCCGAACGCTATGCCGCCATCCACAACTACGGCGGCGAGATCACGGTGACCGCCAAGATGAAGCGGTTCTTCTGGTACAAGCACAAAGTGACCAAGGACGACGCCTGGAAGTGGATGGCGCTGATGAAGGTGGGGACCGGGATACGTATCCCTCAGCGGCAGTTCCTGGGCGACCACCCTGTGGTGCGCAAGCGCGCGGAGGAGGTGGTGAGCCGCAACATAAAGCAGGCGGCGGAAGAGATGATCCAGAAACTGAAGAGGATCTAGACTATGGTTCAACTGCGAACGCAGTTGGTGACAATAATGAAGAAGCCCCGGCGATTTGAGGTCGTCGGGGCTTTGTGTTTTTGATAGCATTTTATACAAAAACAGTTAAGTTGTATATCACTTTTTTACGATTTTACTTGCATTATTGAAATAATTTGTATTTTTGCCGTGCAATTTATCCAAAGGGTAACATCCCCTTCCGACGATTCTATCCGTCGTCCTGCTCGTCGTAACGAGAAAGAAAGCCCATCGTCCTGCAACCTTGGGCTTTTGTTTTTGCGCCATGGATAGGGCGCAATAAGCACTTTCGCTGCAGGCGAAGTGCAAAAAAGGAAGGAGGTGTGTTCGATGGATAAATTGCAACCCGAAGAAGGCGGCAGGAGACTTGTCTTTTGTGCCTACATTGTAAGAGACGGCAGACGCATCTACCCGAAAAAGGGGAAATGCTTCCGTTTTTATGTGGATGACGATAGGCAGAGAGCCTAAAGCCTGATTCATGCGGCATTGCAGGATGCCGCTTTTTTTTGTTCAGTATTTAGATTTTTTTGTTGCATTATCCAAAAGTTTTGTATTTTTGCAGTCGAGACTAATGAAGTAAGACGCTATTGGGGTGTTACCCAGTTCGACGCTTTCATTGGTCTTTTCCTGTTTTAGGCAACCCCTCTATCAAGTCTTTCGGCTTGTTTTCTTCTATGGTATAAAGCACCTCCCCTTTAAAAGGTTTGTGCATCTTCACATTGGCCCAATACGTTTTTCCCTTAATTGTTAGCGAGTAGTAGGTGAAATACTCGGTCTCTGGGTGCTTCTTCTTGTTCGGCTTTTTCGGGTCGTAGCCTTTCTGTCCGGGCTGTATGGGTCGGTTAGGTGCCCAGCCTTCGTACTGCCATCCCTTGACGGATTTCTCGCTGAACCGTATAAGCCAAGTCCTGAAGTCGTGGTTGTTGGGGTTGCAGTGCTCAAACACATCGATAAGCGAGCGGTGGGCAAGCATCATGCGACCGGATAAAAACTCATCGCCATTGATGTTTAGCGTGCCGTGTGTTGGCACATCTTTCATCAGCTCTTCATTACGCTTCTTTATTTTGGCATTGATTGCTTTTCTGGTTGCTTGTTCCAATTCCTTGCCTCTGATGTTTCCCAACACCTTGCATGCCCTGCATTTCTCGCTGTTTGGGTTGTACGCCAACTTGGTGAACTCGCACTTCCCGCATCCTTTGGGGAAATACGGATGCTTCGGTGGGAAGATCTTCTCTGTCTTGCCCGGATTGAAGCGGAACATAGCGGCCTTGTTTTCGCCGTTCTTGCCGATCTGGGTGGTGGCGCGTTCACCGGCGGCGCATGCCTGGTCACTGTCGCTGGTCGGGTACTTGTCCTTCAGTACCTGGACGGCGGTGCATCGGCAGTTCCAGCCGTTGGGCGGGTAGTACTCGTTCCAGAACTTGTCGGACGGCGGCAGCGTTATGCCTTCCAAAGCGGCGTGTTCGGGCCTTACAAGGCCGTCAAGGGCGGTTCTATATTGCAGGTCGTATTCGTCGCCGTCTCGCTCTATGTCGGCCCATTTCGCGGCCATTTGGGTGCTTGCCGTGGCGAAGTTGTACTCGGCATAGAGCCAGTTCTGGT
>JAEETH010000011.1 GCA_016290215.1 Bacteroidales bacterium | reverse complement strand
TCTCGATCCACTTGTATTTCTCGTTGTCAGAAAGGTTGGTGTAATCCTTATTGGTGAGCAGCGAATAGGGAGGCGTGATTTCCAATCCCAACTGGAACTCGGAACCACTGCGCGGATAGAGGGGCTGGCTCACCGAGTTGCGTGACAGCACAAAGTTATAACTAATGAGGTTAAACACGCCATTGCCATCACCCACGGAAAGGAACTGCGACAGGTAGTTGTTCAGCTTGTATCGTTTGAAGTTGAGCCCATGATACACAGAGAAGTAGTCGTCAGGCCAGGTCAAGCGACGACCCAAACCGATGGTACCACCCGTCATGTTGAACCAACCATATTTTTCATCTCCCTTTTCATAGTTGTTAGTATAGAAAGCTTGGTAAAATGAAACCGAGAATGCATTGGGCTTACGGCCACCCAACCAAGGCTCGGTAAACGAAACGCTATAGGTGATGTATCTTCTACCCAAGGTGCTCACGGTCAACGAGAGTTTCTGTCCATCACCCATCGGCAGAGGTTTCCAAGCCTTCTTGTTGAAGATGTTGCGCATGGAGAAATTGGAGAACTGCAAACCTGCTTCCAACATCAGGTAACCAGCGGCGAAACCAGCCGAGAAACGAATCTGGTCGGCGGCGGCTTCCTCCACGGAATAGCTAATGTCGACGGTGTTGTCGGAAGGATTGGGCTGCACATCAGGGTTGATGCTTTCCTGGGCGAAGAAGCCCAAAGTGGCCAACTCACGCACCGAGCGCACTACGTCGCTACGGCTGAACAGTTGTCCGGGACGGGTGTAAAGCTCACGCAAAGCCACATGGTCGTAAGTCTTTGTGTTTCCCACTAACGTCACATTGCTGATGCGGGCCTGTTTGCCTTCGGTGAGACGAATTTCAAGGTCGATGGAATCGTTTTCGATGGCCACTTCCACAGGGTCGACGCGGAAGAAGAGGTAGCCGTCGTCCATATACAACGAACTGATATCCAAATTGGTCTCGCTATAATTCAGGTTCTTATCGAGTAACTCCTTATTATATACGTCGCCCTTCTTGATGCCCAAGATGGAATTGAGGGTCTCATCCGTGTATTTGGTATTGCCCGTCCATGTGATGTTGCGATAGTGGTATTTGTTGCCTTCGTCGATGACGAGGTCGATGCCGAGGTTGTTTTCATCAATTCGATACACAGAATCGCTGATGATACGAGCATCGCGGTAGCCTTTGGCATTGTATTTCTCGATGATATGCTTCTTATCGTCCTCGTAGTTCTTTTCGATGTATTTCGAAGCCTTGAAGATACGCGGGCGGTAGTTGTCGTAGAAGTATTCCTCCACGCCATTGATGGCTCTCAAAGGATGCAAGGTGAACACATCTGCGACTGTATTCACAATCATCGGGCCCAACGGATCCAATGGGTCGAAGTGGCCACGTTGTTTGGTTTCCTTCATCGCACTGAGCACCTGACCTTCAGCAACTTCATCATTACCAATCACATTGATTTTGCCAATCTTCACCTTTTGTCCCTTGTCGATGTTGATAATCATGTCGACGTAGTTCTCGCGGAGCGTATCGGGCACTTGCTGGATGTCGATGTCCACGTTGAGATAGCCCTTGTCGTAATAGAAACCTTCGATGATTCGGGTGGTCTTGGTCAAAAGGTGCTCAGTGGCAATGTCACCACGCGAAAGGTTGATCTTATTGCGGATGTCATCGGCCTCGCTCTTCTTGATGCCCTTAAACGAGAACTTCGACACACGCGGTTTTTCCTTGATAGCGATTTGCAGAAACACCTTGTTGCCCACAAAGTCGGTGGCATTGACTGCCACATCCTCAAACAAGCCCTGTTCCCAAATCTTGCGGATGCCGTTCGAAATTTCATCGCCAGGGATGGAGATGGTCTCACCCACCCTCCAGCCTGCAATCAAGCTCAGCATCGAGCCATCGACATACTTGGCCCCTTCAACGACGATGCCACCGATTTCATATTTCTGCGGATGCGCATAGTCGATTTCCGAGAGGTCGTCGCCGATTTGGATTTGGGCAAAAACGCCGTTTCCGAAGCCCAAAAAGGCCACAAGAAACAGCACAACAGGTATATATCTCAATCGCATAGTTCTATCAATCATCATTTAGTCACTTGCTCACTGGTCTTTCCAAAGCGACGCTCACGATGCTGGTAGTTCAAAATTGCCTCGTAGAGGTCGGCCTTGCGGAAGTCAGGCCAGTATTTGGGGGTGAAATACAATTCGGAATAAGCCAACTGCCACAGCAGGAAGTTGCTGATGCGTTCCTCGCCGCTGGTACGGATGAGCAGCTCAGGATCAGGCATGCCCGCCGTGGAGAGGTAGGACGAGATGGTGGCATCGTCGATGGCTTCGGGAGCCAACTTTCCTGCCTTCACATCTTCTGCCATGCGTCGTGAAGCTTGGATAAAGTCCCAACGACCCGAATAGCTCAAGGCCAAAGTCAAGGTCATGCGGGTATTGTGGCTTGTGTCGGCTATGGCTTGCATCAATTGCTTGTAGTTGGCCTCAGGCAGACTCTTCAAGTCACCGATGGCATTCAGCTTGATGCTGTTTTTGTTCATAGTGATGACCTCTTTCGTGATGGTCGTAGCCAACAACGACATCAACCCGCTGACTTCTGCCAAGGGGCGATTCCAATTCTCGGTCGAGAAGGCGTACAAAGTCAAGTATGACACGCCGATTTCAGCCGAAGCTTCGCTTACCTCACGCACCGATTGAATGGCGCTTTGATGGCCGAAAAGGCGTGGTTTGCCACGTTCTTTGGCCCAGCGTCCATTGCCGTCCATGATGATCGCGATGTGCTGTGGCAAACGATCGCGGTCGATTTGTTGCATCAGTTGGTCTTTCAGTTCCATAGTCAGAATTTGCTTAGGTTACAGCCTCTGCCATCGGGCAGGTTGAACTTCCAAGTTAATGACACACGCGCCATGCCGAACCAGTCGTTGAAGGCTGAGTTGCCACGCTGATGGCCAGCGCGGTAGTTGCCAGTGGGGTCGGTTAGGTCGTATGTGTTGTCATTTTCGTCGGTATAGAAGGCATGATGTTGGGGATACACTTTGGCGACATCATCCAGATAATCGGTGAAGGTCTTCTGCATACGCCATTCCACCGTGGCGGCCATGTGACGCGACAGCGAGAGTTTCACGCCCATGCCAAAGGGAATGGAAATGCCCACGGGACTGGTCTTGCCAAACATTTTGTCATACCATTTCGCATTGGGGTCTTGAGGACCTTCGGTCTGATAGTTACTCAGGTTGACCATGTTGTCGCCCGCTTGGGCGAAAACCGTGTATTGAAACACCGAAAAGCCGCCGAAGATATAAGGCGACACATTCTTTTTCGGGTTGCCCGTGTAGTATTCGATGAAATTAAACTCCGCCACAAAGCTGAAATCGTTGATATGCGAAGTGAAATTCAAACCGCGCTCGGGACGCCATTTGATGACCTCGTCGGAGGCCGTCACCGTGGCATGAGCAAAGTCGAAACGGAAGGTCCAGCGGTTGTTGTAATTGAAACGCACAAGACCTCCATACTGCAAGCGCGACTGGGCAAAAGGTTTCATCGGATTGAGGTCGCCCATATAGTAACTCACACCGACATGCGGCCCCACCTCCAAGGTTTTGGGGTCATTAAATTGGGCTTTGGCTTGTGCAAAAACAGCCAAGCAACTCATTATCAATAAAAAACGAAATTTTCTATACATAGTTCAAGCCTGCAAAATTAGGAATTTTTCCATTGAAAACGAAAGAAATCAGTTTCTATTGTCTTTTCCCCACATCAATTTGTTGCGAATGGTGCTGAAAAAGTCCTCGCCACACATCCTTACCAAGTTGAGGCAGAAGCTCGCCTTGCGTACCTCAAGCTGAACGGAAGTATCTAAGGTACAGCTTCTTGAATCCATACTGAAGACAAATTTTTTCTCACGACCTTCCACCTGGATGCGGATGGTGCTGTCGTCGGGAATAACGACGGGACGCACTGTCAAATTATGCGTGGCGATGGGCGTGATGACGAAATTCTTCGCGTTCGGCGCGATGATGGGACCACCTGCACTTAAAGAATAGGCCGTGGAACCCGTCGGGGTGGCCAACAGGATGCCGTCGCCCCAATAGGTGTTGAGATACACATCGTCGACAAACACCTTGATAGCCAAAAGACTATGCTCTGGGTTTCGGATAACGTTCAACTCATTGAGAGCATATTTCACGTCGCCAAACACTTTTTCGGGAGAAACGAGTTCTAACAAAGTTCTCTGCTCAACGGTATAATCGTTTGTGAGCACGCTCTTTACCGCCACGTCAATCTCGTTTTTTGAGATGCCAGAAAGAAATCCCAAACGCCCCATGTTAATGCCTGCCACTGGAATGCCCGAGTCGAGAACGAAGGGAACGGTATCCAAAATCGTTCCGTCGCCGCCGATGGAAAACAGCAGGTCGGCGTCTAAGTCCTCATGGGAACTGAAAGCTTTATATTTTACGCCTACAGGGACGTAGACGGCGACAATGTCGGCAAAAGGCTGATAAACTTGGATTTCAACCTGATTGTCAGACAATTCTTTGAACAATTGCCGCATATATTCCCCATTCTCTGGGGCAATGGTTTTTCCAAATAGGGCGATGGTCATATTTTTGTCTTTTCAACTATTTATTCATTTTTTGTCGCGGGACTGCGAGACTGCGAGACGCGAGACAAACCGTCGTCCCATGTCCCGTGTCTCGAAGTCCCGTGTCCAAAATCATCCTTCTTCTTTCACAGATTCATGGCTTTCATCTGTCATCATGCGGATGTAATTCACATAACGCCAGTCGGCGATGTCGCCGTTTTCGACAGCGGCTTTCACCGCGCAACCAGGTTCGTGGGTGTGGGTGCAGTTGGCGAAACGGCATTCGCTCATCAAGTTGCGCATCTCGGGAAAACGCTGTGCAAGAGTCTCTTTTTCAATGTCGTACAACACAAATTCCTTGATACCAGGGGTATCGACAATCCAAGCGCCGAAGTCGAGATGGTGCATCTCGGCAAAAGTGGTGGTGTGCTTGCCTTTCTCATGATAGTTCGAAATTTCACCGATACGGACGTTCAGCGAGGGGTCAAGAGCATTTACAAGCGCCGACTTGCCCACACCAGAATGGCCTGAGAAAAGGCATATCTTCCCTTGCATCAAGGCTTTCAGTTGGTCGATTTGGAAGCCCGTCTTGGCTGACACGCCGAACGAGGTGTAGCCAAGGCTCTGGTAGTATTCCATCAGCACGCACATCTCCCCTATCTGCTCGTCGGTGTAGAGGTCGCACTTGTTGAAAATCAAGGCGGCAGGGATGTGGTAGGCTTCGGCGGTGACCAAAAAACGGTCGATGAAACCCGTTGAAGTGCGCGGCTGGGCGATGGTGGCCACCACAATGGCCAAGTCGACGTTGGCGGCGAGGATATGCGAGGCCTTGCTTAGGTTGACCGACTGGCGGACAATCACATTATCTCGCGGTTCAATCTTCTTGATAACGCCAGTCTCCTTTCCAGGTTCCTGCTCAAACTGCACGTTGTCGCCCACGGCAACAGGGTTGGTGCTTCGGATGCCGTCCAAGCGGATTTTGCCCCGCAAGCGGCATTCCCATTGGCGACCCGTCTCATCGATGACGATATACCAGCTGCCCGTCGATTTGATGACCTTGCCTAACATTTCTGGTAACGTTTTCCGGGCAATGCCATCAGCACGCCATCAAATTCCAATGTCAACAGGATGGCAGCAATCTTCGTGGTCGGTAACTCCGTCTTCACGATGATGTCGTCGAGGTTGACCAATGCACTTGAGCCAAAGCAGTCCATCACCAATTTTTCCTCGGCGGTGAACTCACGGAACAAGGCCGTTTGTTTCTCGCTCTTCGTCTCCGAGTCCCAGCGCATGATGTAACGCAAGTTGAGCACACTTTCCATGAGATGGGCACGGTTGGTGCGGATGAGGTAGTTGCAGCCTTGGCTGTAGAGGTCCATGACGCGGCCTGGATAGGCGAAAACATCACGGTTATAGGAGTTGGCCAAGTCGGCAGTAATCAATGAGCCGCCCTTCATCGCCGACTCGATGACGACCACAGCATCCGCCATGCCTGCAATGATACGATTGCGGCGCGGGAAGTTCTCTCGGTCGGGCTGGGTGCCACTCATGCACTCGGTGAGGATGCCTCCACCCTGCTCTATCATCTCAGATGCCAGCTTCTTGTTAGGGGCAGGATAGATTTGCTGCATGCCACAACCCATCACGCCTACGGTGGGGATACCGTTTTTCACTGAGGCCTTATGAGCGCAAGTGTCGACACCGTACGCCAATCCACTTACAACCAGCACATTATCGTCTTTCAAGTCTTCCACTAACTGACTGCAATTCTCCTTGCCATATTCTGTGATGTTGCGTGTGCCAACGATGGCCACCACGCGGTTGGCGTTGAGGTTGGCCTTGCCTTTGTAGTACAACATCATCGGGCCATCGTCGCACTGCAAGAGGCGGCGTGGATAGTCGGAATCGAGGAAAAACAAAGGTTGGATGGCGTTTTTCTCGATAAAACCAATCTCTTCCTCGGCCCGTTTCAAGTATTCCTTCGGCTTGCAGATGGCGTCGATGGAAGCTTCCCTCATGCCCGTAATCTTCTCCAACGACTTGCGCGTCTCCTTGAAGACGGCCTCCGCGCTGCCACAATATTGCACAAACTTCTTCCCGCTGATATCACCGATACCAGGCAGCAGTGTCATCGCTATCTCGTAGAGAATACCGTCGGACATGCTTTTGTGCTATTAGATGAAAATAAGTTGCACAATCACGTAGATGGGCAGGCACACGACGAGTGAGAACTTGGCCATATAGCCAAAGAACGACGGCATCTTGATGCCTTCTTGCTCGGCGATGGACTTCACCATGAAGTTGGGGCCGTTGCCGATATAGGTCAAGGCGCCGAAGAACACGGCACCCATCGAGATGGCTTTCAGGAATGGGTCGGAGGCCAAACCAACGATGTCGCCGTAAGGTGCCATGGAGTTGAACACCATTGCGGTAGGCGCATTGTCGAGGAAAGCCGACAGCACACCGGTGCAATAGACATACTGCCAAGGCTGGCTGATGAAGGCTTGGATGGTCTCTTTCATCTGCTCAAGGAACATCAGGGCAGGCGTCATCGTGGCGAAGATGCCAACGAACACGCAGGCCACTTCGAGGATAGGCACCCAAGAGTAGTTGTTGTCGGTGCGGGCTTTCTTCTTCGTGGTCAGCCACGAGCACACGATGATGGCGATAAACACCCATTCGCGCAAGAGCCTCAAATACCACGGAGCATGTTCGCCGCCCATGGCCGGGATGTAGGTCTTGTTGATGAACATGGTGCTGGCGATGATGCAGAGCAACCACACGATATTGATGAGGCCGGAGAATTGCAGCGACACCTGTTGGGCTTCGTCGGCTGCGAGGTTTTCCTTAGGCTCCTTGCGGTAGAAATAAGTATCCACCAAGAAATAGACAAGCAGCAGCAAAACACCCGTGACGAGCCATTCAAGGAACATATTTTGCATCCACCATCCAAAGCTGGCGCCTTTCTGGAACAGTAGGAACAAGGGCGGGTCGCCGAGAGGTGACAGCAGACCGCCGCAGTTGGCCACGATTGCGATGAAGAAGAGGACTGTGTGCATCTTGTACTTACGCTGCGAGATGGTCTGCAATACCAAGCGAATCAGCAGCATGGCGGCTCCCGTGGTACCCATAAAAGAGGCCAAAAGCCAGCCGATGCCAAGAATGATGGTGTTGGTAGTCGGTTTTGCCACAAGGTCACCCTTGATGCAGATGCCGCCAGTGGTGACAAACAGTGCCATCAGCAACAAGATGAAGGGGACATAGTCGAAAATCATCTGATGAATCAGTTCGTGGCTCATGCCGTTCACGCAAAGCCAAATGCCCACGGGCACGCCCAGGATGAGCGACACATACAGTTTGTGAAGGTTGTGTTCCCACCACTCGCCCACCTTGGGCAGCAATGGCAAGACGGCGATGCAGAGGAGCATCACGACGAAAGGAATTAACATCCATGCAGGGATAAGGTGTTCCATAGTTTATTTGTTGATTGTTGAATTGTTGATCGTTGATTGTTGATTGTAGAGACGCGCCATGGCACGTCTCTACAAGGATTAATCTAATTTCAAGACAGCAAGGAATGCCGACTGCGGCACCTCGACGTTGCCGATTTGACGCATACGTTTCTTACCGGCCTTCTGTTTCTCCAACAGCTTGCGCTTACGGGAGACGTCGCCGCCGTAGCACTTCGCCGTCACGTCCTTACGCACCTGGCGTACCGTCTCGCGGGCAATAATCTTCGCTCCGATGGCCGCCTGGATGGCGATGTCGAACTGGTGACGAGGAATCAATTCCTTCAACTTCTCACACATGCGACGACCGAAGTCGTAGGCATGACCACGGTGTATCAAGGTAGACAAGGCGTCGACGGACTCACCGTTGAGCATGATGTCGAGTTTCACCAAGTCGGCATCCTGATAGCCAGCGATATGATAGTCGAAGGAGGCATAGCCCTTCGAGATGGATTTCAGTTTGTCGTAGAAGTCGAAGACGATTTCGCTCAGGGGCATCTGGAAAGTCAGCTCCACACGATCGGTGGAGAGATAGACCTGGTTTTTCAATACTCCACGCCTGTCGATGCAGAGCGTCATGATGGGCCCCGTGAATTCGTTCTTCGAGATGATCTGGGCGATGATATACGGCTCCTCGATGTGGTCGATCTTCGTCACCTCGGGAAGACCACTGGGATTATGAACCTCAATCATCTCACCGTCAGTCTTGAAACACTTGAACGACACGTTGGGCACCGTGGTGATGACGTCCATGTCGAACTCACGGTCGAGGCGTTCCTGCACGATTTCCATGTGCAAGAGGCCCAAGAAACCACAGCGGAAGCCGAATCCCAGTGCTGCAGACGACTCAGGCTCCCAAACCAAGGAAGCATCGTTGAGTTGCAATTTCTCCAACGAGGCACGCAACTCCTCATAGTCATCTGCATCCACGGGATAGATACCCGCAAACAGCATGGGTTTCACGTTCTCGAAGCCTGCCACCGGCTCGGCGCAGGGCCTTTCGACATGCGTGATGGTGTCGCCCACCTTGACCTCCTTTGAGGTCTTGATGCCGGAGATGATGTAACCCACATCGCCCGCAGAAAGCTCTTTCTTAGGCACTTGCTTCAGTTGTAGCACGCCAATCTCGTCGGCGTTGTATTCCTTTCCCGTTGCGAAGAACTTCACCAAATCGTTGGTGTGCATGGTGCCGTTCATGATGCGGAAATAGGCGATGATGCCACGAAACGAGTTGAACACCGAGTCAAAAATCAAGGCTTGCAGTGGTGCTTCGGGGTCGCCTTTCGGGCAGGGGATGCGCTCCACAATGGCATCAAGCACGGCGGGCACGCCTTCTCCCGTTCGCGCGCTGACCTTCAGGATTTCCGAAGGGTCGCAGCCCAAGAGGTCAACCATTTGGTCCTCTACGATGTCGACCATCGCGCTGTCCATGTCGATTTTGTTCATCACGGGGATGATTTCGAGGTCATGCTCAAGGGCAGAATAAAGGTTAGCAATCGTCTGGGCCTGAATACCTTGCGTAGCATCCACCACGAGCAAGGCGCCTTCGCAGGCCGCGATGCTGCGCGACACCTCGTAGGAGAAGTCGACGTGACCGGGAGTATCGATGAGATTAAGGGTATATTCCTCGCCCTTGTAGTTGTATTTCATTTGGATGGCGTGGCTCTTAATAGTGATGCCGCGCTCGCGCTCAAGGTCCATGTCGTCCAAAACCTGGTCAACGAGTTCTTTATCGTTGAGCGTATGTGTTAGTTCCAAAAGCCTGTCGGCCAAGGTCGATTTGCCGTGGTCGATATGGGCTATGATGCAAAAATTACGGATGTTTTTCATTATGGGCGCAAAAGTACGGAATTTTCTAAAACCATAAAAAGACGCACCTGAAAAATTCTGATGCGCCTTTGAAAAACAATATAATGAAATAGAAAACAGTATTCGGAAGAGTATTTATTACACTTCTAATGCCTGCTCCCTCCATTCATCAAATAATGAATATAAAATTGATTAGGCCCTGATTCTTTAAAAACACGCACTTGGTTCTGTGTCTGCTTTCCACACACTTCAATATATTCTAATTGAGTAATGTCAAATGATGAATAATTTGAAATTTTAGACACATAAAAATCATTGTTTATCCGAATTAATTCCTCGTTATCACCAATCGAATAAGCAATTCTATTTCCAAATGTCAAAGGAGTGTTATCTTGGTTAAATGATACGCTATGAGAATCTTTCCTTCTTGGATTTCTATATAGGTCACAAGAACGATAGACAGAACTTGTGATGTCAAATTCTGTAATGATTTTTGAAGTTTCAGGAGGTATACAGATTATTTGTTTCTCTGCAACTGAAACACTATTTGATGTAGTATTGGTGATTGTTCCCGTCGAACCATAAACATAACCGTTTTTGTATGTAGTTTGATTTCCATATGCGTTACCCAAACCATTCGAACCAATTTGGTAATAATTTGAATATGCAGAAGCATTCGATTTAGTGACAGACGAGCCATAGATATTGGATAATTGACTTGAAGTAATATAAGATCTGCTATTTGTGAAAATTCTATTACGGTAATAATCATAGGCAATATCATTCTCAACAAAGAAGCTCTCGTCAAGATGTAAATAAAGATTCTGAGAAGTTTTGTTGTGAAAGACAAAACCAATTTCACCATACTCTTTCCAGAAATTGTAAAAAACCTCACAGTTTTCGTCTTCAAAAACCATGTAGTTATCACGCATCGAAATATCGGAAATCGGTTGTGTTTGGTACATTTGATAATAAGTGGTTGGTGCACATGATGAAAGTGCTACACATACCATAATAAACAAGAAAAAGTGTTTCATTTTGTTTTCCCTAAGTTCGTGTCGGGTGCAACTTCTAATAATTATTTGTTAGTGGATTATTTGTTTTAATCATGCACACAAAAAAACAGCGTGGAATCAATTCCTTGCTTGACACTCAGGGTTTCCACGCCCACATCTCCAACAAGTCATCCACGCCGTAGCAACTACGACATTTGCAACTTGTCCTTGAGATGTTACCCCACAAATGGGGGGTTCGTGGAAATTTTGAGTGTCAAGGACAGCAACAAGTGCTATCTGCTAATATGTAAGTTTCTGTTTATCTTGTTCTTTCGTTCGATTGTTTTAGTTCAACGATTGATTATATACTATTCTGATTCATTCATTTTCCATAAAGGTCGGCATGGGTGCCAGTACGAAGAAGGCGTATCAACTTGATTTTCTCCGCTTTCTCATAAATGAGAAGCCAGTCGGGATTGACATGACATTCCATGGTTCCCTTGAAATCGCCTTTCAATTTGTGGGGCTTGTACTCCTTCGGAAGAGCACCTTTTTCGGCTAACGTCTTGATGACAGTACGAAGGTCCTCCATGTCATAACCCCGTTTCATGCACTGTTTAACCTCTTTGTCAAATCGTTTGGTAGTGACTATCTCGTATGTCATATTCCAAGTTTTTCAAAGAGCTCTTCAACCGAAGCGTAATGAGTCACGTTTTTTTCTTCCCTAGCTTCTTTGATAGTGTCAAGGGTTATTTGATAGTTAGTCCTACGCTTGCGTTTCGGCTTAATGCTTTTGCTGATCTTCACGTCAGAAGGAACGGTCTTGAGAAAAGCATTAAGGTTAGCAGCAAATGGACTCTTGCTGTCGAATGTAAGTGTTACTGTTTCCATTTTAACAACTATTTCTTCTATTTTGACCTGCAAATATACACACTTTTCCAAAAAAACACTCTAAACTGGAAAAAAATCAAATTTTGTTGTAATCCATAAAAAAGATTATCTCTAACTTTGCAGTCTAAAAATGCAAATACCTATGACACCCATTTTACCCGACACCTATTCCAAAGAAGAGAAAGAAGAAATCGAACGGCGACACCAACGCCTCATCGATGCATGGCAAACGCGTAAGGAAGCCCAAGACTTAGAAGCCGTCAACAAGGCTTTCTATTTTGCCGTCGAAGCCCACAAGGACCAACGCCGTCGCTCAGGTGAGCCTTACATTTACCATCCCATCGAGGTGGCCACCATCGCAGCCCACGACATTGGATTGGGCCGCACCTCCATCATCTGCGCCTTACTGCACGACGTGGTGGAAGACACAAAATACACCCTCGACGACATCCGCGAGATGTTTGGTGAAAAGGTGGAACGCGTGGTGGATGGTCTCACCAAGTTCGACAACTTGGAAGGTGCCGAGAGTGCCCAGGCCGAGAACTTCAAGAAGGTCATTTCCTCCCTGTCGTACGACATCCGCGTGGTGCTCATCAAGCTCTCCGACCGGCTGCACAACATGCGCACCTTGGACTCTATGCCCAAGCACAAGCAGCTGAAAATCGCCTCAGAGACCACCTATATTTATGCACCCCTCGCCTATCGTCTCGGTCTCCATGCCATCCAAATCGAGTTGGAGGACTTGTCGCTGAAATACACCAACCCCACTATCTATTACAACATCCGCAAACGCATGGATGACGCGCGTGGCAAACGCATGGGCGAGTTGCGCGACTTCATTGCCCCCATCGAGGCGGAATTGGAGAAAAACGGCATTAAGGCCAGAGCGGAAATCAAGGAACGCTCTATCAACTCGGTATGGAAACGCATGATGGACAAAGAGTTGGCCTTCGAAGACCTCTATGGCTCCTTCCTCGTTCGCCTCATCACCGACTGTCCCCAAGAGCAGGAACGCATGGAATGTTGGAAAATCTATGCCGTGCTGACCAACTGCTACCGACCCTATACTAAGAAGTTGAAGGATTGGATTTCGTTCCCGAAAGCCAACGGCTATGAGAGCCTTCACGCCGTGGTGATGGGTCAGACGGGCAACTGGGTGGAAGTGCAAATTCGCAGCCAACGCATGGAAGAAATTGCAGAGAAAGGCTTTGGCGCTTATTACAAATACAAGACCGACAGCCAGACTGAGAGTGGCTTCGACGAATGGCTGAAGAAGGCCCAAGACCTCATTGGCAGCGAATCGGATAACGCCATCGAGTTTGTCGACAACTTCAAGCTCGACCTCTTCTCCGACGAAATCTATGTCTTCACCCCACAGGGCAAAATGATGACGTTGCCCAAAGGTTCCACCGTGCTCGACTTCGCTTATTACATCCACAGCGAAATCGGCGACCACAGCATCGCGGCCAACGTCAACAACCAATTAGCCCAACTCGACCGCAAGCTCACCAAGGGCGACCAAGTGGAAATCATCACCTCCGAGTCGCAGCACCCGCAGGAAAAATGGTTCGAGTTTTTGGCAACGGCCACAGCTAAATCACGATTACGCAGTGGCATCAAGGAATACCGCCGCACCTTCCGCGAAGAAGGCGAGCAGAAGTACGAAGAAATCATGCGCAAGCTCGACTTGGAACCCTCAAAAGCCAATCGAAACGAAGTGATGAACGCCGAAAAGCTCACCAGCACCATCGACTTCTACTATCAGGTGGCCACGGGCAAGATCGACGAACGCGCCATACGCAATGTCTTGAAACCACAATCGAGCGGCAACAACTTTGTGCGTTACATCACCTTCGGCCTTTTAGGCAACAACCGCGACAAGGAGGAAACATCGTCCATCACCTCATCGGGTGAGTTCGATTTCAACGTCTCCACCTGCTGCAACCCCATCCCCGGCGACGATGTCATCGCCTTCAATTTCCCTGGCGAGCCGTTGCAAATCCATAGGAGTAACTGCCCAAAGGCCATCCAACTTTCGGCGCGATATGGCAACAACATTGTGAAGGCCAGATGGCAACCCAAGAGTGAAATCGCATTCTTGGCAGAGTTGAAAATCACCGCCTTAGACACAGCCGGACTGCTCAACCGAATGACCAACCTTCTCTCCAACGAATTGAAACTCAACCTGCACTCGCTCCACATGGAAGCCAAGCAGGATGTGGTGGAAGCCGCCATCTCCATCTACGTTCACAACACCAAGGAACTCGACGACCTTATTGAGAAGTTGGGGCAGCTGAAGGAAATCCAAAAAGTGGTGCGCAAGAACAATTAAAAATAATGTCGTTTATTTAGAATTGTTCTGAAAAAAAGCCTTACCTTTGCGGCAACATCACGAACAGAAAAATGAAAGACTCGTTTGACAACACCTATCTGGCCGTCAAGAAGTTATTCATCGATTACCTACAGCGGAGGAAGCTGCGTAAGACCCCCGAGCGCTTTGCCATCCTCAAGGAGATTTACTCCACCAACGGGCACTTCGACATCGACTCGCTGTATAACCAGATGAAAGACAACAAGTACCGCGTCAGCAGGGCCACCTTATATAATACCATTGACCTTTTGCTCGACTGCGGCTTGGTCATCAAGCACCAATTTGGGCACAACTGCGCGCAATACGAACGTTCCTACAAATTCCGCCAACACGACCATTTCATCGACATGGAAACGGAAACCGTCATGGAATTTTGCGACCCGCGTTTGCTTGAAATCCAGCGGTCAATTGAAGAGCAATTAGGGGTGGAGATTACGCATCATTCGCTGATATTTTATGGACACAAGAAGAGTTGAGAGTTTAGAGTTGAGAGTTTAGAGGCAGTGGCTAGTTGAGAGTTGAAAGTTAGGAGACGCTTTGCGTCATTGACTACGTCGGATGCAGAGCATTTGCAAGGAACGAAGCAATCCAGTATTTGAATCTTTGAATATTAAATCTTGAATTTCAAAATATGAACAAATTAGATATCTTACTCGGCTTACAATGGGGCGACGAAGGCAAAGGCAAGGTCGTCGATGCCCTCACCCCGAATTATGACATCGTCTGCCGTTTCCAAGGCGGCCCCAATGCCGGACACACCATCGAGTTTGAAGGCAAGAAATTCGTGTTGCACAACATCCCTTCAGGTGTGCTCACCCCTGGCTGCATCAACCTCATCGGCAACGGCGTCATCATCGAGCCACATATATTAAAAGGTGAGATCGAAGGTCTGCGCGAAGCTGGTTTCGGCCTGCGCCAAACTTTGAAGATCGCCAACCGCGCCCACCTCATTCTGCCAACGCACCGCGCCATGGACGCTGCCAACGAGAAGGCTTTGGGCAAGATGAAAGTCGGCACCACGCTGAAAGGCATCGGCCCGACCTACACCGACAAAACCGCCCGCAGGGGTCTCCGCATCGGCGACATCAACGCGTCCGACTTCCGTGAGAAATACGAGAGCCTGAAGAAAGCCCACCTGCAGCAAATCGCTGGCCTCGGCTTTGAGATGCAAGGCTTCCAACTAGACAGCGTCGACTTTGCCGAGTACGAGAAGCTGTGGTTTGAGGGCATCGAATACCTGAAACAATATCAGTTCGTCGACGGCGAATACTTCATCAACGAGGCCCTCGACAACGGCAAGAAAGTGCTGGCCGAAGGTGCCCAAGGCTCCATGCTCGACGTGGACTTCGGCAGCTATCCTTTCGTCACCTCATCGAATGTCATCGCCGCTGGCGTCTGCTCTGGTTTGGGCGTTGCTCCAAGCAGAGTCGGCAAGGTGTACGGCATCTTCAAAGCCTACTGCACCCGCGTGGGCACAGGCCCCTTCCCCACCGAGCTGTTTGATGAAACCGGCGAATTGCTCCGTCAGAACGGACATGAGTTTGGTGCCACCACGGGTCGTCCACGCCGTTGCGGCTGGCTCGACCTGCCCGCACTGAAATATGCCGTCATGCTCAGCGGCGTCACCGACCTGATGATGATGAAGAGCGACGTGATGGACGACTTCGCCACCCTGAAAGTAGCCACCGCCTACCGCTACAATGGCAAAGAGACCAAACACTTGCCTTTTGCCGCCTGCACCGAGACTATGGAACCTATCTATACCGAACTCCCTGGCTGGCAGCAGAAGATTGAAGGCAAGATCCCGCAAAAATTAGAAGACTATATCAAATTCATCGAGGATCATGTCGGCGTGCCAATCAAGTTCGTTTCGTACGGGCCCGACAGGACACAGAATATTATTCGGTAATTCGAAATTAAAGATTCAAAATTCAAAATTTAAAATTTAAAATTTAAGATTGTGATCATTTTAGAAAAACCATACGTTTCCGCCCCGTTGGTGGCCTATCTGGAAGAGAAACAAATCCCCGTTTTGCATAACGACATGGCCGAGGTGCTGAAACAGCAAGGCCACAAGCTCAACCTTTTGGACGACAAACAATTCGTCGAAAGATACAACCAAACCAACCAACTCTATGCTGTCTCGGAAAATGCCTTGGTGTGGCTCTACGCCCAGCTGCCCGAGTCGGAGCTGGTGAAAAAGGTCAAGATTCTGAAAGACAAGGCCGCTTTTCGTCGCATCTGCCAGCAGATTTATCCCGACTTCTATTATAAAGAGATGGAGATGAAAGCGTTGCGCAGCCTCAATCCCGACGAGTTGCCGCTACCTCTGGTACTGAAGCCGGCAGTCGGTTTCCTCAGCGTGGGCGTGTATATCGTCCGCAACAAAGCTGAATGGCAAGCCGCATTGGACGACATCGACCAGAACTTCGCCAAGCAATGCGCTGTCTTCCCTGAGACCGTGGTGCGCAGCGAGAAATTTGTTCTTGAGCAGTTCATCGAAGGTGAGGAATATGCCGTGGATGCCTACTATGACGCTGAAGGCAAACCCAACATCATCAACATCTTCCACCACATCTTCAAGAACGAGACCGACGTCAGCGACCGCCTCTACTGCATGAGCAAGCAGATCTTCGAAGCCAACTATCCGGCTTTCAACCAGTTCTGCATCGACTTGAACGGCGTGCTCGGACTGAAGAACTTCCCGATGCATGTGGAGTTCCGTGTCGACAAAAACACAGGGCGTGCCATCCCGATTGAGGTCAATCCGTTGCGTTTTGCCGGCATGTGCCTCAACGACCTGACGCGTCACACCTGCCATCTGCTACCTGTACAGTGCTATTTTGAGGGCATTCGTCCCGACTATGCCACCATGTGGAACGGCATCGAGAACGACGTGTTCAGCTTCATCGTCTTAGACAAGCCTTACGACACTAACCGAAAGCTCGACTTCGAGCGCATCAAGCGGCACTTCCACGGCGTGTTGGAGACCCGCGACATAATGAATCCCGCCATGAGCATCTGGGGCTTCTTGTTCACGCAGACCACGCCCGAGCATAAAGAAGAACTGAAAGAGATTCTGTTCTCTTCTTTGGAAGAGTTTATGGTATAATAGACGAGAGACTATCAGACAGGGGACGCGAGGCGTTCCGAACAAAATGTTGGCTAAAAGGTGGTAAGATTACCTCCTTTTTTTGTGGTAACCCGACTTTTTGGCAGTTCATTTCCCACTCTTCCGTCTATTGCATTCCTTGCAGAGCATCTGACAATTCTCCGCAATGGTCTTGCCGCCAAGGTGCCACGGCGTGATGTGGTCGGCTTCCATTTGGGAAAGCTCGAAGTGCTGTCCGCAGTCGGCACAAAAACCCATCTGCCTTTCGTAGGCCGACAATTTTTGCGCATCGGTAAAAGCTCTAATCGACAAGTATTTCTCTTTGCGTGTGAGGATATAGGGATAGATGCCCGTCTTTTTGGTCACGTCGTCATCGAGGATGAGGCGTTTCACTTCTTCATCAATGGCCTTGTAGTCAAACACTTGGTCTTTGTATTGTTTGTAGAGCATCCCCCACTCCACGCCTTTCATGATTTTCTTGCGCTCTTTGGTCGGACGGAACGAGGTCTCAATCCAGGTGATGACCGACTGGAAGAACTGCCACAACGGTGCGGCACTGGCATCATGCTGATGATTCGACATGTAAACCTCGATGTTGCCATCGGAAATCCAGTCGATGGCCGTTTCAAGGTAGTCCTGACGGATGGCGGAGCCGTTGAGGTAGTCGCTGCCGATTTTTGCGGCAGGTGCGCCGTTCTTGCTGAAATAGCGTTTGGCGTCGCTCACCCAACTGCCTGCGTACACCGCATTGCGCAGCTCCTGCTCGGTGAGCGCCTCTCCCGCAATGTTGATGGTGCGAAACCATTTCAGCTTCTCGCTGTCGGTGCCGCTACAAATGTAGATTTGCAACTCGTAGTTGAGGATTTGCTCCTGCTCATCGGGCTGGAGATTGTGAAAATAGCGGAAGTTGAAGGCGAAGTCGCCGTTGACGTATTGGCAGATGCTGATGGTGCGTTGCTGGCCGTCGATGATTTCGTAGGAGGCAACGCTTCCAAGCGTTGCGCCATTGTCGTCACGACGCTCGGAAGCGTCGTCTACTACAGCCCAATACATCACATTGAGCGGGAAGCCTTGGGTGAGTGTGTCGATGACGGCATCGCGTTGTTTTTCCTTGTAGACGAACTCGCGCTGGTAGGGCGGGCGCACGTCGAGGTGGCCGCCATAGGCACGCACGCCATTTTCGTTGTTGTCCACGTAGCCTTTGGTCAGCTCGCGGACGGTGATTTTGTGTAGTTCTATGTTCATATTCTCTTTGTTTGGCGCAGGGACTCACGTCACCTGCTTAATGTTCTGTCGTCCCTACGGGACTTGGTGGAGACAGCAGCCATGTCATTCCCACGCAGATTTGTGCGATGGCTTGGGAGCTATGGCTGCGTCCTTTCTTCGTCGTCGTTTTATGCGCAGGGGACGAATCCACCTGCTTAATATCCTACGTCCCTACGGGACTTGGTGGAGGCAGCAGCCATGTCATCCCCACGCTGGTTTGCGCGTTGGCTCGGGATCTATGGCTGCGTCCTTTCTTCGTCGTCGTTTTATGCGCAGGGGATGAATCCGCCTGCTTAATGTCCTGCGTCCCTACGGGACTTGGTTTTCTGCCGCCATCGAGACCGTCGGTTCTATCGAAGCGTAGTCTGTTGGCTTTTGCTTGCGACGGATAAATATGCGGCTATACATACGTTTTCCATTGATGTATCCTCTTCCTTTTTCAATGTTTAAATCTAATTCATTCCCAACAATCTCAAATTGTTCAGGATTGTATTTGTCCAGAAACGTAATCGGCACACCCATCACGCCATCAAAATCCATTGGAATTTCAGCAGTTTTATCCACATTTATGGCATCATAATTATCGTATTTTGGATATTCCTCAGGGGTGTATCTCTTGAAAAGAATCAAATCCTCATGACGTTCTTTATAATCCAAATTCGTGAACCATCTTACACCTTTCACTCGAATGAACTTGTTGCCTTTTTCATCTTCCCGACAGCCCGCTGCATTCAATGGATAGTCTTTGGGTACACCAAACTCCCTATCGCCACTATGAATACTTGCTCCCAACCATAATTTGTTGGCCTTTATCAGTTGAAATGTCTCCTTATACGATGCTGCGTTTACATTCCCAATAATCAAAAACCGTTTTTCATATTTCATCAACACATCCAAGAATTCCCGAAACAATGAAAAAGGCGGATTGGTCACCACAATATCGGCTTCTTTCAGCAATTCAATGCATTCTGAAGAGCGAAAATCTCCATCCCCTTTGAAATAATGAATACCGATTTCTTCGGGGTCGGGCACGCGATTACCGTTACGGTCGCCGAAATATTCCAACCAAATGGCTTGTTCGGCATCGTTTTGACTGAACAAGTCGCGATTTTGGTTTTTGTAACAAGTGGTAATCAACTTTTTCAGCCCAAGTTGTCCAAAGTTGTAGCTGAAATAATGGAAAAAGTTGCTCACACGCGGGTCGTCACAGTTGCAAAGTACGGTTTTGCCTTTGAAATGCTCCTTGTAATGTCTCAACTCATTCTCAATATCAACAAGTTGGGTATAAAACTCGTCTTTTTTGGCATTCTTTGCCTGATTCAGATTCTTGTTGGCCATCGTGATTGACAGTTTTTGCATGGCTATCAATCACTTTTCGGACAAAAGAAAGGTGCAGGCCTTTCTATCGCGTTCACGGGGAGCGTCGGTTGAACCCCATTCCATCTTTAGTCAAGCCCACACCTAATTGGTGCGAGCATCAACTTTATAAGATGGAAACAGGAAACTATCGCTTCCGTGAACTTGCTTTTATCCGATGGTTTCAAACCAAGAGTTTCCGACGCTTTTGTTTTGAACGCGAATAATAGCTAATGCTGTGGTTTATAATATGTTATCTATTCTCTATTCTTATCTCTACGATACGTTTGGTTTTTATTTGGCGCAAAGATAGCGTATTTTCCTGATAATTGCACTACAAATTCAGAAAACCAATCTCTCCATCAATACAATTTCTTCTATAAAAGAAGAATTTCAAGCTTTTCAAGGAAATTTCTTCTATAAAGGAAATATTTCCTGTTTTTGTAGAAAATTTCTTCCATAAAAGAAATATCCAAGGCATCACCCACCTACATTTGAGGAAGTTCCTGATGGAAGGATTGAAATAAACACTATCTTTGCAGCAAATAATCCATCTATGAAAAACATCATCCTCACCTTTGCCATCCTTTCAGCAGCGTTCTTCTCGGCCTGCTCGTCGGAAAAGGAAACGACCTTCAACGAAAAACAAGCCTTACAGTTCCTCTACCAATACATGCCGCTCGGCGACAGCGTGGACTACACTGAAGACTATTACCGCGAGTGCATCCACTATGCCTTCCTGGCCAAAGAAGAGATGCCATGGGGCAACAACGTCCCCGAACGCGAGTTCAAGCATTTCGTTGTGCCTGTGCGCGTCAACAACGAGAACCTCGACCGCTTCCGCGCCACCTATTACGAGGAGCTGAAAGCGCGTGTGAAAGACCTTTCTTTATATGACGCCGTCCTCGAAGTGAACCACTGGTGCCACGAGCACGTCAACTACAAAGGCAGCGACAGCCGCACCAGCGCCCCAATGGCCACCATCAAGACCTCGTGGGGTCGCTGCGGCGAAGAGTCGACACTGTTAGTGACCGCCTTGCGTACCGTGGGCATCCCGGCCCGACAGGTCTATACCCCGCGTTGGGCCCACTGCGACGACAACCACGCCTGGGTGGAGGCCTGGGTGGATGGGAATTGGCATTTCCTCGGCGCCTGCGAGCCCGAGCCTGTGCTCGACTTGGGCTGGTTCAATGAGCCCGCCTCGCGCACCTTATTATTACACACGCGCGTGTTTGGCGACTACGACGGCCCCGAAGAGGTCATCAGCCGTAGTGCCAACTACACGGAAATCAACGTGGTGGACAACTACGGAAAGACTGTCAAGACTACCTTCACTGTCGTGGACATGGACGGCAAGCCACAGGCCAACCTGCCCGTGGAGTTCAAGATCTACAACTACGCCGAGTTCTGCACCGTCGTCACGAAGACCACCGACGAGAACGGTCAGACCTGGCTCACCGCCGGTTTGGGCTGCATGATGGCCTACGCCTCAAAGGACGGCAAGTTCGGCTTCCAAGTGTTCAAGTCAGGCGAAAAAAAGAATGTCACTATAACCCTCAACCATGAGGAAGGCACCGAAGAAGTCTTCGAATTCGACATGGTGCCACCCGCTCCGACCAGTGTCTTGCCTGAAGTGACGGCTGAGATGCGTGCCGAGAACGACCGTCGCATTGCCTATGAAGATTCATTGCGGAATGCCTATATCGCCAACTGCAAGAAAGCCCAGCAAGAACTGATCCTGAACACGGGCAACAAAACCCTGTGCCGCATTTATGAAAAGACTTGGGGTAACTACCAAACTATCGCCGATTTCGTGAACTATGCCCAAAGCAAAAACCAAGAAATCAAAGCCGTGGAGTTGCTCAGAAACATCTCCGACAAAGATTTACGCGACGTCAGCCTCGAAGTTTTGAAAGACCATCTCGACAACACGCCTGGTCTCGAACAATCCATCATCTCCATGCCGCCCGAGCTCTATGCACAATACATCCTCAGCCCACACGTGAGCAACGAAATGATTGTGCCTTATCGCAAAACCCTCACCGAGTTCTTCCCCGAAGCGGAGAGACAGCAATACCATGACAATCCCGCCCTGTTGGTCGATTGGGTGAAAAACAACATCAAAACCGACGACAACTTGGCTTTACAACGTATTCCGATTTCGCCTTTGGGCGTGCTGAAGGCACGCAAGGCCGACCGCCATTCCCGCGACATCCTCTTCGTCAGCATGGCAAGGAGTTTGGGCATCGCCGCACAAATCAACCCGGTGAACGGCAATGTGCAATATTTTGGCAAGGATTGGACCAATGTAGACTTCGAAGCCGCCGAGCCTGCCAACACGGCTATCGGGTATTTAGATATCCACTACTACCCCACCGCTTCAGTCGCCGACCCGAAATACTACACCCACTTCAGCATCAAGAAGTTCGATGGCAACAGCTTCCGCCTCTTGGCCTACGACGCCAAAGACCCTGGCATCGACGATGGCATGATGCTTTCCTCTTTCGACCATCCCACGCCCTTGGACGAAGGCTATTACATCCTCACGGCAGGCACCCGCTTGGAGGACGGTACCGCCCTGACCCACAGCGAGTTCTTTACCATCAAGGCGGACGAGACCACCCATGTGAACCTTACTCTTCGTCAGCCCGATGACGAGCTTCATGTTGTCGGCAGTTTTTATGCCGACAGCAAATTCACCGACCCTGAGACGGGCGAAGTGGGCAACGCCAAACAGCTCATCCAAGACGAATATTTCATCCTTGGCCTCTTAGACCAAGGCAGCGAGCCGACGACACATGCCATGCAGGACATCGCCGCCTTCCGCAAAGACTTTGAGAATAGCAGCCTACCGATGATTTTCGTCTTTAGCAGCAAAGAGGATTACGACAAGTTCAAGCTGAAGAACTTCAACGAATTGCCCGAAGGCATCGTCTACGGCCTCGATGAAGGCAATATCCGCGATGAAATCGTTGACGGTCTGCACCTCAACACCGACAGTCGCCCCATTTTCATCATCGCCAACGCCAACAGCGAGGTGGTGTTTGTGAAACAGGGCTACACGATTGGCTTGGGCGAACAAATGCTCAAGGTGATTGCGAAACTATAAGGTTAAGCTTCCTGCAAGTCGTTGATTTGCTTGTTGATGGATTTCAGTTCTTCGGCGTCGGTAAAGGGATTCTGACTATAGAAAATACGCCAAATAAGCAGGCAGATACTTCACTGCTCCCTCATGGGCATAATCTTTCGCATAAATCAGGTAACGTTCATTGGTAATGCGCGACGAGAACTTCTTGCAAAAGGTGTCTAATGATGCATGCGTCTTGTAGGCAGATGATTTCACCTCAATCGGCAGAATCTTGGTTCCTCGAGATAAAAGGAAGTCGACCTCATAGTTGTGTTTGCCGCTTTCGGTAGGCCAAGAATGATAGAAAAGTTTGTTGCCTGAAGCCGTGAGCATCTGGGCAACGATGTTCTCATATAAATACCCAAGGTTAGTTGCCAATTTGTCGCTAAGGAGACGCTCATAGATGACATTTTCCGTAAACGCCTTGTCGCGAAACGCAAGCGTGACAAAGAGACCCGTGTCGCCGACAAACATTTTGTACTGTTCCAAATCCTCTGTGCTTCCAAGGCCGACATTCGGATCGTCGCAGTGGTGGGAGATATTCACCGTTTTTGACTTCTCCATTTCAGAAATCAACTCTATATAGTCTTCATTTCTTGCCTTTGGAATTACACTGGAAATCTGATAGCGAGAAGCATTGCTGTTGAGTTGTGCCGGAATGGCGGCGAAAATCCGTGCAGCTTTTCCCGATGGGTCGATTTTCCCAAAATCCTCATCATACAAATCAAGTATGAGTCTTTTGGCGCGGTCGACCACCTCGAAGTTGTTGGATTCCAAATAGGCATCCACGGCCTGGGGCATGCCCCCGACAAGCATATAAAGACGGAAGTCGCGCATGAGTTTGCGATGGACTTCGTTCAGTGGCTGAGGATGTTCCCAAACTCCACGGAGCAATGGAATAGTTGCCGTGTCGCCCATGGCCCAGCGAAACTCTTCGTAATCCATCGGATACATGCTGACACGTTCCTCTTCACTGGGAATGAGTATGTTCTCTGTGTTCTTGCGGATGGAAATCAGGGAACCTGTTTCAATGTAATCGTAACGATGGTCTTCCACGAACGACTTTATCGCTTGACGGGCAAGGGGCTGAAACTGAACCTCGTCAAAAACGATGAGCGACTTACGTTCAACCAATTGCACATCGTATGCCAATTGAAGCCTCAAAAATATGTAATTGAGGTCGGAAACATCGTTGAAGAGGTTCTTGACTTCTTGCGAACATGTGGTGAAATCAATGAGAATGAACGATTTATATTCATTTCGCGCGAAGGTTTTTACAATGGTTGACTTGCCTATACGACGGGCACCTTCTATGAGGAGAGCACTTTTCCCGTTACTTTCTTGCTTCCATTTGAGCAGGCGGTCATATATTTTTCGCTTAAAGAGTCTCTTCGGTTCCATAACTTGCTGATTTGACACTGCAAAAATAGCGTTTTATTTCTTTCCTCAAAATTTATTCCGCCGAAAAACGCAAAATTCTCAAAATTTATTATGCGCAAATCCGCAAAATTCTCAAAATTTCGGCTTTTCACTCCATATCCCCAAGAGCCATCTCATGATAATCGCGGATGGAGTCCCTGTTTAGGCTTGCATAAAGACGGATATCGCTTTTCAACCTCCCGATTTCTTCCTGCAAGGCGTTGATTTGCTTGTTGATGGTTTTCAGGTCGGCGGCATCGGTAATGGTTGCCTTCTTTTCAAGCACATGCAATCAATAAACTTTTCACCATAAAAATAGGGTATTTTAGAAAAACATATTATTTTTGCAGTCCGAAAGTGTTTATCATGATTTACATATTATAAAAAGAAATGTTTATTATGATTATCACTTTTGCAAAAAGAATATTCACTTGCGTAAACAAACGCATTTAAAAACAAAATGATATGGAAAGTCTGTTTAAGCGCCATGATGCCTATCTTTCAACAGTTCCGATGGAATACATCCGCGACTATATGCAACGGGTGAATTGGAGCTCACGTCTGATTGTCATCAGAGGTCCCAAGGGCGTGGGCAAATCGACATTGATGCAACAATACATCAAGCAGAATTTCGCCGCTGGCGACCGGCATGTGCTCTATTGTTCGGCCGATACGAACTATTTTGCCGCGCACTCTTTACTTGACTTGGCTGATAACTTCGTAAAGTTGGGAGGAAAATGGCTTTTCATTGACGAGGTACACAAGTATCCGGGATGGAGTCGGGAAATCAAGGAAATCTACGACCTATACCGCGAGCTGAATATCGTGCTGAGCGGCTCGTCGCTTATCCAAATCAATGACGGGCAAGCAGATCTGTCACGACGCCTGATGCCGTATGACATGCCAGGACTGTCGCTGCGCGAGTTCCTGCATCTTGACATAGGGCTTGACATCAAGCCCATATCATTGGAGCAATTGTTGGAAAAGCCAACGGAGTTTTGCATGCAAGTGATCTCGAAATGCCATCCTTTAGAGCACTTCGGGCGTTATCTGCAATTCGGCTACTACCCTTTCTATTTTGAACAAAAGCAAGAGTATTACGACAAGTTGGAAAACACGATTAACTATATCATTGACGTCGAACTGACAAAATACCGCAGTTTAGACGTGGGTTACACCCGTCAGGTTAAGGCCTTGTTGCATGTGATTTCCCAAATGGTACCTTACGAGGTGGATATTGCAAAACTGTCGAAGGCCTCGGGAATTAGTCGGCTATCCACGTTGAAATACCTTACCCATTTAGATGAGGCTCGCTTGATTCGTCGTTTGTTCACAGACCTGAAAAGCGTTACGGATTTGCAAAAGCCCGACAAGATGTATCTCGACAACACCAACCTGCTTTATACGCTCAGTCAAGAAAACCCAGAAATAGGGACGGCACGTGAGACATTCTTTGCCAACCAATTGGCTTCGGCGGGCCATGTGGTGGAATATGCCGGATTCAAGAAAGGTGACTTCCGAATTGATGGCGACATCGTTGTAGAAGTGGGCGGCCAGGACAAAGGTTTCAGCCAACTGGTCGGACAAGAAAACGCATACGTTGCCGCTGATGGCATTGAGTCAGCTTATATGCGAAAGATACCCCTTTGGGCTTTTGGATTTCTCTATTGAAACCTCAATCTAGATCTCCATGAACCATCTCATGATAATCGCGGATGGAATCCCTATTCATCACAACATATCAACAATCGTAATGATTCCAGTGACGCCAAAAGGTATCAAGAAAAACTGGAGAGCGTAACTGAACGCATTCCAGGCCCGATTGTCAAACAATTCGAGTTTCGACTTCACCCAAAACCAGCGCGGCGGCACTTCCTGACCCCATGCTGACCAGCCGACAATGAAGCCAATCACCGCCAAAATCGCTCCGACAATAAATTCATATCCTTCAAAGCCATCGCCGAAAAGCACCAATGCTCCAAGGATGGTGAGTATTGGCGAAATCTTTTGAAAAAGCCATAATAAGGCGGTTACTAACATTTATCTCTCGTTTTTTATTATTCACAATAATCAGAATACCCCATTCCTTTCTTTTTCAACTCATCTGAGTATGGATTGATCCCACCTAACAGATATGTTGCAAAGGTATCGGAAAGGATTTTTGCTATTTGTATTCTTCGCATATCCCAACAAGTTGCTTTCCATGCTATGCGCAACATCAATGCGTTTATCTTTTCGGTATGCTCAAGATGACGGACAAACAATTTGAGATTTGAAGTGTCGTGATATCGCTGGCAATCAGAAACATATTCAAATTCTCTCTCTAACCGATTTGACAAATCCTTATATAAGGAATCAAAGGTATTAAAATCATGAATGGTCAGGTTTTCGCCATTATAAGTTTCATCTCCTTTTTTCCCTCCATAGGTAAAATGGAATTGCGTCGGATACTCTGGCTCATTTGCACCACTTGCTGCCAACAAGGTGATAATCCAACTGCCGTCAACAGCTGCAAAGCGATTCAAATCTTCCATATATTCCTTTAAAAACGGAGGTTCGTTTGCCTTATCTATTAAATAAAATGATTTATACGGTCTTGTTTCACCTATCTCCCTGCTGACATAGTTAAAGCCTCCAATCTTAGCGAGATAATAAGAAAAATATCCCATAATGGGATCCACCAGAGAAGAAGGAGAGACTATAGTGACCGCTGAACCTCTGTCAATGCAAACACCATAGGGGCGGTTGAGCTGATAGTGTTCGATTACGAGTCTGTCTTCTGGATGCTGGTTGACCGGTTGTGTGGTAGCCAAATTCACAAGCCGGAAATCTTCCGCATTGGCCAATGCATCGAATATGTCATTTTCACTCATTTTCAATCGAGACTGCACATCGGCAATAGAAACAAACGCTGGCACGATTTGAAATCCAGTAGGTCTGTCAAGCTTACGCTCAAATGCCAAATGCATTTTTTCCACATTCTTTTTGGTTTCCTCTGTTTTTCTTCTTTCATCCATCACTTCGATGAAACCAGAACTGATCAAACCAGCAGGTACAGCGAATATGGCAATGCCAAGCACTCCCACGATTATTGCGATTAAGTTTCCCCAAAATGTGACCATCGGGAAATCTGCAATCTTTCCCGGGTCGCCGAGGTATTTGGCGAATGCCCAGACCATGGTTTTCCAACCATTTTCGCACAATTCCGGTTGTGCAGCATGTTCGGCAAAATACAACAAGAATGACAAGATAACCGTCAAGATAGACAAGAAAGCCAAGCTAACCGTTAGTTCCTGCTTTTTTGACGAAATCGCATCGCCCAAAATGCGGAACGACTTCATATAGCGAAAAATGCGCAATAAGCGGAAAACCCTCAAGATCTTCAGCGCGGCATACGGCATTGGCATGAAGAAGTGTAAATAAAAAGAATATGTTGATAGTATATCTATTAACCCGTAAAACGTGAAGCAATAACGCAACCTCCCTTTAAATCCTTTGAATCTTGCATCTTGAAGGTCGGCAGTCCAGATTCTTAAAGTGACTTCTATGGTAAAGAAAATGGTGGTAAACCAATCGATAAATTTCAAGATATGTCCATATTTCTCAACGATATTTTCATAGGTAGACAGAAACACCTCTATGGTGCTGATAACAATCAACCCAATGATTATATAATCAACCACGTTTTGCCACTGCCTGGTGCGGAGATTGTCGTCAAACACCCGTGCGAGTTCTTTTTTTATACGCTGAAAACCCATAGCGAAAAATTGATTACTTATTTTTTAGCCTCTGTTATAAGGATTATTCTTGATGACAAGGATTAAACCATTTGATTACAAGCCATCAACGCTTGTATTACAGCTATTAAAGCCAGTACTGTTGTTTCGGTAGACATAGATGGCTGCTTGTTTTTGCCCACGACCTGGCAAGGCAGATAAGGGACATGGATGAATCCTGCTTGCATGTTTGGATATTTGCTATATACCAAATGCATGGCAGTATAAAAAACGCTATTGCACACGTAAAGTCCAGCACTATTGGAGATGGCCGCAAGGATACCTTCATCTTGAATAGCTTCCACCAGCCGTTTCAGCGGCAAGTTGCTGAAGTAAGCATTCGGGGCATCTGCTCGCAATTGACACTCCTGAGGCTGATAGCCATCATTATCGGGCTTTTTACTGTCAACCATGTTGATGGCAACACGCTCCACTTCGATTGCACAGCGTCCTCCAGCTTGCCCGATGCTCAGCAGCACATCGGGACGATAATCGTCAACGGCCTGCTCCAGCATCGTCACTGCTTTTTGAAACGAGACAGGCAGACATATTTTCAAGACCTCAACATCTTCCCTGAGTTCAGGAAACGCTTTCACTGTTTCCCATGAAGGATTCACTTTTTCTTGACCAAAAGGCTCAAAACCGGTAAGTAATACTTTCATCATCACTTTTTTGTATTCTTACTTGCAAGAATTCCGACATGTTTGTTGTGTATAAACAGCTTGTTTACAAAAGAGGGCAGGCGTTACGCCCACCCTCCTCACAGAAAAAAATGGGTTATTTTCCCGCAGCGCTCAAGGTAATGCTATTGTCGGCCAGGGCTGAGTCGTCCTTCGTGGCGACCTGCACCTTAATGCCGAACACTTCCTTGATTTTGTCCTCGAAGTTGCCGACCTTCATGTTGCCGACCACTTTCACCTCGCCGCCTTTGGCGCCTTCGGCACGGATGGATGCCAAAGTAGCGTTGTCGTCAGCAAAGCCTGGACCTTTGTAAACTCTCAATGTTGCACCGAAAGCCTCCTTGAACTGGGCTTTCAACGTCTTGACCTTCATGCGGCCATCAATATTGAAATCTGCCATAATAAAAATAAGTTGTTTAATGTTTGCCTACTCTTTATAGGATTTTCGGCGATGCTCCTATTTCTATTTTAATTACTTTTCTGGCTCAACATAGACTGGAGTTATGTTAATTTTCCGTCTATTGTTACTTTTCGTTAAGAAAGTCGATAAGTTTCGCTCCGAATTGACGGGTATTCCAATTAGGATCGTATTCAAAACCTTCTTTCTCCGCTATTTCGCGTAATGCGCCTTTTACATTGTCATAAACACGGTAAACTTCGATTGAACCGCTTTCAAGAACACCCAACATGTATTCTCCGCTAATTGCTGATTTTTTGTAAGCCATATTTTTAATTTTTAAAAAGTTAATAACAAAGTTAGTTTATTCGAAATGGGTTATTTTCCCGCAGCGCTCAAGGTAATGCTATTGTCGGCCAGGGCTGAGTCGTCCTTAGTGGCAACCTGCACCTTAATGCCAAACACCTCCTTGATCTTGTCCTCGAAGTTGCCGACCTTCATGTTGCCGACCACTTTCACCTCGCCGCCTTTGGCGCCTTCGGCACGGATGGATGCCAAAGTGGCGTTGTCGTCAGCGAAGCCGGGACCTTTGTAAACTCTCAACGTTGCACCGAAAGCCTCCTTGAACTGGGCTTTCAACGTCTTGACCTTCATGCGGCCATCAATATTGAAATCTGCCATAATAAATAAGTTGTTTAATGTTTGCCTACTCTTTACAGGATTTTCGGCGATGCTCCTATTTTATTGTTCTATTTCTTCAACGGTATATCCCAAGGCTTTCACTTGCTCCATAAAGGGTTTGAAGTATTGCTCTGGCCAGTATTTCCAGACCACCACCTTACAATTTTTCAAGCAAATCACATCCTCTTCTTTCATGTAGAAGTCGCCTCCTGGGATTTTGTCACTATTGACGATAGTCTTTGCCATTTCAGGAGTGGCCACAATCATATTTGTGGCTGTATTGAATGCTCTTTGCAGAGTTACCAAGGCAGCGTTGGGGTTTTGCTCTGCATAGTATTTCACTATTGCATGGCACAAACGGCCTTTTGTTTTGTAAGTTTGTCCGTTGAAGACAAATGCCTTCTTTACTTTCTTCTCGGTATTGGGATTAGGCGATGCATTTCTCACCTCACAGAGTTTCAAATCATTATCGACAAGGAAACTATTGTCGGGCGAAGCCACTTGAACCTCGATGCCATACAAGGCCATCATGAACTCTTCGAAATCGCCAACAATGTCGTTGTCGCCACAGTCCAGTTCGCCGCCTATGGCGCCCCCGCCACGGATAGCAGCCAACGTGGCATTGTCGTCTGCAAAATGGTGGTGATAATACACCCTAAGCACTGAACCGAAGTTGTTCATAAACTGTTCCTTCAGCGTTTTGATCTTCATTTGGCCTGTAATCTTAAATGATGCCATAATTATTTCTTTTTTAGTTGCCTACTCTTTACAGGATTTTCGGCATTACTCCTATTTCTATTTTAATTGCTTTTCCAATTCAGAAATCTTTGATTTCAACTCTTTATCTCCAAACATTTTCAATTTCCTTTTCACATCAGCGATAATATGTTGAAGTTTGGTTTCCCAAGCGCAAGCCAATTCGTAATCGTCAGATGTAATTGCCTTTTTAGTAATACTCTCAACTTGATTCATAGATTTACTCAAAGCTCCTAAAGTCGCTATTTTACCAACTGCTGACACGGTTTTTATTGTTCCAAATCCAATACTTGTCAATGCCTGAGTCACCTCTGAACCGATAGTTTTTTTTGCATACGGCATAGCTCGTATTACAAATGTCAATGATTGCTCAACATCCTGCGGAGTTGTTATTTCAGCCACAAAAGTCATTTTGGCATTATGAACCTTTTCCTTTTGGCGTTTATCAAGTTTCATCACCGACAAATCGCAAAGTGTTTCATACTTCTCGAACAAAATATCCAAGGAGTCATCTTTATCGTATCTGCCTTCCTTCAATATTTTGTCAAATGTCTCACAGTCAACAAAAACATCAGGTGACAAAGTACTAGAATCCTTATGGAATATTTTTTCTTTTATTTTCATTGATTCTTTGTTTTCTAATTTTTATTGTACCCAAACGCCCTTGTACAAAGTTTCAACTTATAAAGATTCTCCCTATGGATGGCGTAATCATCAGTCACGTCCAATGGGAAGGTTTCGAGGATGAACCATTGGAAATGGTCCCAAGCATAGTCTTTATTCTTGCTTAGCAACTCAACCAGCATATCGTTGTTGCCATGGCCGTTGGTTTCGACATACACTTTCCAGCGGCCCCAGATGCCTTCGTCGCCGTAGGCCGATCCGACATAAAGTTTGCCGTTGCTTTGGTCGGCAATGCCATAAATACCATTCACCGCCTTCAGTTTGTCGCGCCATTCCACATTGTCGGTCTCGATGAGGTTCTTCAACTCCTTGAAAGAAAGCAGCACGTCATTATAGGAGGTGAAAGGAATCATCATGCGAATGATGCCTTCGTCAATGCGAAGCACTTTCTTGTCGCTCCTGAACCATTGCAACCACCGCTGAGCGGCCAGTCCTCCCCAATCGACGAGGACACGGCCACCCAAGGGTTCAAAAGCTTTCAGGCGCTCCACTTTAACAAAAACCGTATCGCCTTTTTTGCCATCCGATTGCACTTTGGCAGACTTGTCTTCTCCAAAAACCTGATACACACCCGCAAAACGGGAAAACTTGCCATCGGCCACAAAGACAATGACATAATCCGCCTGCATAAGCAAGTTAGCATTGACAGGGGTATGCTCACGCACATAATCCTCAAACAGTCCGTCGTTCTGATGGTCAAGGAAAAGGTCAAAGAGATTCTTGTCCTTGTGCGTCTGACCATCAATGGTGATAGCTATGTTTTTCAGACGCATCAGTTGCACCTTGCCAGCGGACAAGGACTGGTCAAAGCGAGGTTCTTTGCTGTTTAAGAGTTCTCGCAGAGATGTCGTGTTTCCCATTTCTATTCTACATCAGCGAATGTTGCTTTGCCCTATTTCGATTAAACCCAAGCACCTTTCTTGAAACCTGAATCTTCACATAGTTTATTAAAAGCAGCAAGAGTCATCTCATCTTGTGTTCCACTAGTATAGTGGCGTTGCCCTTCTTTGACAGCGAAGCATACTTGAGTGTAGAGGCCAAAGACAGTATCAAACTCCTTCTCCAATGTTTTAATCTTCTTGTTCCCAGAAATCGAAATATCCCCTCCTGAATCAGCACGACGCACAGACGCAAGGGTTTTGTTGTATTCAATAGGAGTAATGTTTTCACCTTTTGCCACTTGTTGGCGAGCATAACTATAAAAAATACAGAGATTAAGATATGGAAACTGTTTGTTGAATTCTTTCATAAGCGTGCTTATCTTCTTGTTTCCGGTCACTGAAATTTCGTTGCTTTTGGTTGTAGTCGTTGCCTTTGCTGTTGTAGTCTTCTTTGTAGAGGTCTTTGTTGTTGCCGTCTTTTTTACAACAGGTTTTGCTGTTGCGGTCTTTTTAGCAGCGGTTTTTGTCGTCGTGGTCTTTTTAGCAGCTGGTTTTGCCGTTGTTGTCTTTTTGGTTGTTGTTGCCATAACTTTATTGTTTAAATTACCGTTCATACTCTCCTCTTGCGGCTTGTCCAATGGTTATCTCATTCGGAACGCATATCTTTCCTGCCTTGTCCTTGATTTGCACCTTTACACCAAAGTTAGTGTCGAACATCTTCTCGGCATCGCCAACTTTTGTGCTACCTTTGATTTTGATGCCGTCTGCTTTAGCGTTGACATCTTTGGTGGTTTTCTTGTTCAAGGCAGCCAAGGTCAAGTCACCTTCGGCAATGATGTTGCCTTTGTAGAACACCAATTGCAGGTCAAACGCATCCAAAAACTCCTTGGAGAGAGTCTTAAGTTTCTTCTGCGGAGCCACGGTGAATTCCGCCTTGTTGAATTTGTCTTTCAGATTGTTAATCAGTCCCATAATATTAAGTATTTAAGTGATACAATTATTTTACTTCCTTTTCGCCCGTTCCCTTTCGCGAGCCAAAGTATCTTTGCAACGCTCTATCTCCCGTTTCAGACTTTCAATCTTGCGGTCATGAGCAGCGGCATGGTCTATTTTGCTCTTTCTGTAAGAAGCCTTGCTCGAAGGTGACGAGGCACTTTTGATTAATCCAGCATACCTCTCGTTGTCTCTTTTCTTGGCTTCTTTCTCTTTGACCACGTCGGCTCTCAAATCCACCAATTTCTTTTTGTAGTATTCGACACTCATATTCGTATAGTTTTAGTTGTTCTTCTTTCTTTTCCCACCTGCAAAGAAACGCACTTCCTCAGAAACTTTTCAGGTTCATTTTGGTTCATTTTAGGTCGTTTCTTGCCAGCACAAAAAAAGCGTGATACTTTTGCATCCGCTTATCGAGGTGTTTGGCATACCTAAAGAAACCGAATGTTGAAAAGCACACGCTACGCGTGCAACTTTCAGCATCATTCTGGTTTCTTTATCTCAAATCGCCAAACTTTCGATAAGACAGAATATTGCTAATCGTCTGATTATATGAACTATATTGCTTCTAATTGCGCCTTACGGCGGGTTATTCCATAGGCTTTTCTTTTATTTTACGCCCCAAAATTAGGGAATTTTTGGAGAAATACAAAATAAAAACGAGGATTTTGCGGCAAAAGCGGAATCCTTTTGGTTCATGTTGGTTCATGTTTTCCGTTTCTACTTTCTAAAGATGGTGATGCAGGATAAAAAATCTCAAAAAAGTGTATATTTGCAGCATCAAAAATCTCAAAAAGGTGTTTTATAATGATGAAACGCAAGATATATCAACAACTTATTGAATGGAAAGAACAACAACAAGGAGAAGTGGCGAGCATTTAACCACTCCTACCGTCATCCACACCTCAGACCTAAAAATCGAAGGCAACATCACCTACATGCCTATCTACATGACACCTTTATTATAGGCTTAGTTGACTCCATTTGTGTTTATTCCTCAAGTCTATTCTGTTTGGTTCACTCGATCGAACATCATAAAGGCAATCTCGTTATACTTGTCGTTGTGCATCTTCTCCCAAGCGCTTCTGAACTCGTCGCTGGTCTTGCGGTCGTCAAGCAACGGCGATTGGATGTTTTGCAACAACGAACGACAAACCTTCAACCTGTTAGTGAAATCATCATAGACACCGACAACATCAGCCTCATATTTTCCATTGTTTATGTCGTCGATGACAGGCTGATACATACTGTCAATGATAAACTCAGCCCTGTCGAGCAGCGCCATGAACTCGTCGGAATAACCGTTGGGATTACGCTCCACGATGATGGTGTCAATCACATGCTGTACCTCGGTCCTAACGATTTCTTTGGGCCGCAACAACAACGGGATAATCGCCAACACCACCCCTATCAAAATCGGAAGCATCCAAAGCCAACGCGTATGCCGCTCAAAGGCTTTCTTCAAGGCTTCGGCGTTGGCATAGCGGCACTCGCGGTCGACACGCGAGCACTTGGCTGCAATGTGCCTGTAGCGGTGCGGGAAAATCTCCTTCAACAGCAAACCGAAGGCATAGAGGTCAGCTCGACCGTCAATCTTCACAGCAGGTTCCTTTTGCTCGGGCGCCATGTATTTCAAGGTGCCGGCAGGCTGCTTCAACACGGCGTAGTCATCGGCATCGGAAAGGCCGAAGTCGATGATTTTCACGTTATTGCTGTTTCTGGTCACCAAAATGTTGCTCGGCTTCAAGTCGCGGTGGATGATTTGCTTGCCGTGGATGTAAACGAGGGCGTCCACCAGCTGCTCCACCACTTTTTTACGAACATTCGCCGAGGGCTTTGAAGCGAGAAACGCATCCAGAGGCACGCCATCCACATACTCCATCACGATGCATGGCCCCACCTCGGGGTTCATCTCCTTGGCGAGTATCTTCACGATGTTGGGATGGTCGAGTTGGGTGCCCAAGTCAAACTCCTTCTTCAGCAACTCGATATAGGCCTGTTGGTCGCGATATTCGGGTTTCAAGCCTTTCAGGATGAACCATTTGCCTTGTCTCTGCACCTTCACCACCTGGTTGAAACCACGTGACGATGAGGACTCGTACACCGTCATAGCATCCGTCTCGGTGATGAAACTGCCATTGATGATTCCCGAAGTGCTATTGTCGTCCATGGCCTATATTTTTCGGCAAAAGTACGAAAACTATTATAAACCGTTTGGGCTTTTCTATAAACTTCATGGGCTCATTAAAGTTATAGATTCCCAAGGGAATGGAGATATCTGGTACTAATTAGAACTGCGGCGACAGGTGGAGTTTACATAGCAAATGAACTACTTGTCGCCGCATTATACTCAAATGCCCACTCCATTCCCCTGGGGAATCTCACATTTTACAAAATGAACCAAAAAGAAACGCACGCAATACGAAAAAAGTTTGTTACTTTGCCGTTGAAAAGTCGCGAGACAGTCTCGTGTCCCGCGTCAAAAAGTCTCGCGTCAAAAAAGACACCATGCAGAAAACCAGTCCAGAAATCTCCGAACTCAAGCAGCAAATCGAGGAAAGCGTCGGGCGCAAGATGAAGACGTCCAACGACTTCACCTTCCTCAGTGGCGCCATCTGGGAGCGCACCCACGAGAACATCAGCACTTCCACGCTGAAACGGCTTTGGGGCTATGTCGACGGTCCCGACACCACACGCAACAGCACGCTTGAAATCTTGTCGAAATTCTTGGGTTTCAAGGATTGGGACGGTTTTTTGGAGTATATCGGCCAAGACAACGGCTCCGACCGTGTGACCAAACAACACATCAAGACGGATGACCTGAAGGTCGGCGACCTTGTCTCGGTTTCATGGAAACCCAACCGCCGATGCACGTTCCGCTATCTTGGCGACTACCGTTTCGTTGTGGAGCAAGCCGAAAACTCCAAGCTGAAGGTGGGTAACACTTTCCGCTGCGCACTCTTCATCCTCGGCGAGCCGCTCTACCTGAACGACCTTGTGCAGGGCGACAATCCGCCCGTGGCATTTGTGGTGGGCAACAAGGACGGGCTTTGCGAATTGACCTTGCAATAAAAACAGTAGAGACGCGATAAATCGCGTCTCTACAATGTTTTCGGAAATGAATCCATTTACAACTTCCTTGCGACTTCCTTCTCAGTATAACCTTCGATGATGTCGCCGACTTTGATGTCGTTGAAGTTCTCGATGTTCAGACCGCAGTCCATACCAGCACTGACTTCCTTCACATCGTCCTTGTAACGCTTCAAGGAGCCGAGCACGCCCGTATAGATGACGATACCGTCGCGGATGACACGGATCTTGGTGTTGCGGGTGATCTTGCCGTCCAAGACCATGCAACCGGCGATGGTGCCGACCTTGCTGATCTTGAAGGTCTCGCGGATTTCGAGGTTGCAGGTGACCACCTCCTCGATGTCGGGAGCCAACATACCTTCGATAGCAGCCTTGATTTCCTCGATGGCGGTGTAGATGATGGAGTACAGACGGATGTCAATCTTCTCATTCTCAGCCATCTTACGCGCTTGCGCGGTAGGACGCACATTGAAGCCCACGATGACGGCGTTGGATGCCGAAGCCAGCATGACGTCTGACTCGCTGATGGCACCCACCGACTTGTGGATGACATTGACCTGCACCTGCTCGGTAGAAAGCTTCAACAAGCTGTCGGCCAAAGCCTCCACGGAGCCGTCCACGTCGGCCTTGACGATGATGTTCAATTCCTTGAAATCACCGATGGCGATACGACGACCGATTTCATCCAAGGTGATGTGCGGGCTGGTGCGGCGCGTCTGCTCGCGTTGCAGCTGCTCACGACGGTTGGCGATGGCTTTCACCTCACGCTCGTCGGTCATCACGTTGAAGGCATCGCCCGGCATGGGAGCGCCATTCAAGCCCAACAACAGCACTGGCGTGGATGGGCCAGCCTCCTTGACAGGACGGTTGTGGTCGTCGAACATGGCCTTCACCTTACCGTAGGTGGTGCCGGCCAGCACCATGTCACCAATCTTCAAGGTGCCGTTTTGCACCAAGATCTTGGCCACATAGCCACGGCCTTTGTCCAAGGCGGACTCGATGACCGTACCCTTGGCGAGACGGTTCGGGTTAGCCTTTAAGTCGAGGAGCTCGGCTTCGAGCAACACCTTTTCAAGCAGTGCGTCGACGTTCAAACCGATCTTAGCAGCGATTTCCTGGTCTTGGTACTTACCGCCCCAGCTCTCGACGAGGATATTCATGTTGGCGAGTTGCTCACGAATCTTGTCGGGATTGGCAGTGGGCTTATCGATCTTATTCAATGCGAAGACGATAGGCACGCCAGCAGCCTGCGCGTGGTTGATGGCCTCAACGGTTTGGGGCATCACGCTGTCATCAGTAGCGATGACGATGATGGCCACGTCCGTAATCTTGGCACCACGGGCACGCATAGCCGTGAAGGCTTCGTGACCAGGGGTATCCAAGAAGGTAATCTTCTTGCCGCTCTCGGTAGTCACCTCGTAGGCACCGATATGCTGGGTGATACCACCAGCCTCACCAGCCACCACGTTGGTATTACGGATGTAGTCCAAGAGCTTGGTCTTACCATGGTCGACGTGACCCATGACGGTGACGACGGGAGCACGAGGCACGAGATCCTCTTCCTTATCGACTTCTTCGGTCTCTGCGATGGCTTCCTGCACATCGGCACTGACGAAGTCGACTTGGAAACCGAACTCCTCGGCCACCACGGTAAGGGCTTCTGCGTCAAGACGTTGGTTGATGGAGACAGGCATACCGAGGCTCATGCAGGTGCCGATGACCTTCACCACAGGCACGTTCATCATGGTTGCCAACTCGTTGGCGGTGACAAATTCCGTCACTTTCAGGACTTTCTTGTCCTCTTCCTGACGCATCATCTCCTCCATTATCGAGCCAGCCACTGCCTGACGTTTCTCACGGCGGTGCTTGGAGGTCTTCGACTTGCCCATAGGAGCGAGGCGCGCCAAAGTGTCCTTAATCTGCTTCGAGATTTCCTCTTCGCTCAGTTCGGGTTTCTCTTCGCGTTTGCCTTTCTTGTCCTTCTTGCTCAGCTTCGGGTTGTCTTTCTGGCCTTTCTTTCCGCCTTGGTCGGCAGGTTTCTGGCCTTTACCCTGCTTGCCGCCATCCTGTTTCTTGCCGCCCGCATTCACATTCGGTCCAGTAGGATTCTCCGACGAGCCTTCGGGCTTGCCGCCCATGATGCGCTTGCGTTTCTTTTTCTTCGAATCCTCAGGCTTGCCGCCTTTCTTCTCGACAGGCAGTTCCAAGGTGCCTAAAACAGTGGGACCCGTCAGTTTGGGAGCCTCCAACTTGATGACTCTGGGCTCTGCAGGCTTTTCTTCCTCCTTGGCAGGGGCTTCATGCTTCTTCTCCACAGGTTTCTGCTGCTGTGGTTGCTGAGGCTGTTGAGGCTTCTGCTGTTTCTTCTCAGGCTGGCCATGTTGTTTTTCAGGCTGTTTTTCAGGTTGCTTTTCGGGCTTCTTTTCCTGTTTCTTCTCCTGACGAGGTTTAGGCTCAAGGTCGATTTTCCCGAGGATATTCAGCGAAATGCCTGATGAAGGTTCTTCCTTCTTTTCGGGTTCCACTTTTTCAGGAGCTGGCTTTTCAGGCTCAGGCTCTGGCTTCGGAGTCTCTTCCTTCACAACCTCTTTTTCAGGCTCTGCAGCAGGCTTGGCTACCTTTTTCGTTGGCGACGATATTGTGGTTGAACGAATAATGACCTCATCGTGGTCCTCTTCGTCCACAGTCTTAGGCGATTGCAATGCCGAATCAACGGAAACACTACCACCCTTGAAAGAGAGGTTACCCAATTTCATGGCCTCGTTCTTCACTTCCTTCTCGCCCTGATATTCCTTCACGAGCAGCGCATACATGTCTGCCGTGAGCTTCGTGTTGGGAGAGGGATCCACCTGAAATCCCTTTTTGGCGAGGAATTCCACAATGGTGTCCTTTCCCACATTGAATTCTTTTACCGCTTTGGATAATCGAATCGTAAAATTAGTTTCTTCGGACATAGTTTCTTTCTCTTTGTTTCTCGTTTGGTGATTATTGCAATGCTTTATTCGGCATCTTGTTCAAATTCGGCCTTCAGAATGCGGAACACATCCTTGACGGTCTCAATTTCGAGGTCGGCACGGTTGGCCACCTCTTCAGGCGTGTACGACAAGACGGCCTTGGCCGTATCGCAACCCATGTGGATGAGGGAGTCGATGACCCACTGGTCGATTTCGTCGGAGAATTCTTGCAGGTCGACATCCTCTTCAGCGTTGTTGGCTTCGCTGTTGCGGTAGACGTCGATTTCATAGCCCGTCAGCTTGCCGGCAAGTTTGATGTTATAACCACCCTTACCGATGGCGAGGCTGATTTGGTCGTTCTCCATGTAGACATTGGCCATGGTATTGTCGCTGCTGATGACGATGTTCGTAATCTTGGCCGGGCTAAGGGCACGGGTGATGAGCAGCACCGGATTGGTGGTCCAGTTGATGACATCGATGTTCTCGTTGCGCAGCTCGCGGACGATGCCGTGGATACGCGTACCCTTCATACCGACGCAGGCACCGACGGGGTCAATGCGGTCGTCATAGGATTCCACTGCAATCTTGGCACGCTGGCCAGGTTCACGGACAATCTTCTTGATGGTGATGAGGCCGTCGTAGATTTCAGGCACTTCGGCTTCGAGCAGACGCTGCAAGAAAACCTCAGAAGTACGCGAAAGCGTGACCACGGGCGAGCCGTTGACGCTCTCAACGCTCTTCACGATGGCGCGAAGGGTGTCACCTTTCTTATATATGTCGCTCGGAATCTGTTCCGCCTTGGGCAGAATCAATTCAATGTTCTCGTCGTCCTGCACAACGATTTCGCGTTTCCACACGTGCATCACCTCGGCAGTGATGATTTCGCCGACCTTCTCTTTGTACTTTTGGAAGATGTTTTCCTTCTCATATTCAGAGACTTTGGTCTGGAGGTTCTGGCGCAGCGCAAGAATATCGCGGCGACCGAAGCTCTCGATACGGAGTTCTTCGTTCACTTCCTCACCCACTTCGAAGTCAGGCTCGATCTTGATGGCATCCGACAACTTAATCTGACGCAGCGGGTCGGTCAGTTCGTCGTCTTCAACGACCGTGCGGTTGTGGTAGATTTCGAAGTCGCCCTTGTCAACGTTCACGATGATGTCGATGAAGTCGTTGGTGTCGGTTTCAAACTTCTTGTTCAACATGCCTCTGAACACATCCTCGATGATGCGCATCATGGCTTCGCGGTCGATGTTCTTGAATTCCTTGAATTCCGAGAAAGTTTCTACTAATTTGTAGTTGTCCATTTTATGTTGTTGATTGTTGATTGTTTAATCGTTGATTGTTGGTTCGGGGCCTTCGACAGGCTCAGGCACCCTTGTCTTTTGTGAGAGTTAAGGTCCCTGAGCCTGTCGAAGGGCCGTTCTAAAAGATTATTGCGGGTTTGACTTCCACTTTATTGCGTTCAAAGAACAGGTTTACAGGCTCTTCAGCAGGTTTCTTCTTCGAGGACTTCTTCGGTGCAGGGGCAAATTCAACCTTTTCGGCATCGAAACTCACCAACTTACCTTGCATCTTGCCCGTCTCTTTCGTCTTCACTTCCACGTCCTTGCCCACATATTTCTGCAACTGGCGGTCCATCTTCAAGGCACCCGAAAGGCCCCACGACAACACGCTCAGCTCATAGTCTTCTACATCGCGGTCGAGTTTCTCGTTGATGTAACGGCTCAACTCGGCGCAATGGTCTATGTTGACGGCAGTGTCAGAGTCGACGTAGACCTCGATCACGTTGTTGGGCTTCACCTTCACTTCCACGAGGAAGCGGTCGCTGTTGGCGAGGGCTTCTTCGCAGAGGGTTGATACTTGTTCTTTGTTAATCATTTAAAATTCAAAGATTTAAGATTCAAAATATAAAATTCCAACTTCAAATAAAAAAACCTGTTACTCAAAGTAGCAGGTCTTTTCTTCCACCTTAAGTTGTCGAGCAAGGATTCGAACCTTGACAGGCAGAACCAAAATCTGCAGTGCTGCCATTACACCACTCGACATCATTCGTTCCCGAATGCGGCTGCAAAAGTACAACTAATTTTGTTACGCGCAAGCATTTTTTTCATTTTTTTGAAAAAAGTTATTTTTTCCCTCATTCTTTGACGACTTTGTGCACCTCAACATGGCCTTCTCCATCCATGATTCTCACAACATATACACCAGCACTGAGTCCAAACAAGTCAATGGCAGAGCTTTCTTGACACTGCACCATTTGCCCATAAAGATTCAACACTTCCACCTTTTGCAGGTTTTCGGCATCAACATACACCATTCCATGGGTCGGGTTGGGATACAGGCTAATGTTTTCGGAAAGGTTTTCTTCGGTATCGTCCCAACATTCGCCATCGGTCCAATTAAGGTTGCCCTCTTCGAAATAACACTGCAAATGAGAAAAGTAACTACCGACTAAATTAGGATCATATCGATGAGTTACGCCTGCCAGACTGCCAACGCCCTCAATCCAAGTTTCCTTTTCGTCCCCCCAGCCTTCATTGAACACAATGGCATTGCGCACCGAGCCGTCACCCATGGTCACTTCATCAATGGATTCCACCATAATATACCAAGGTTCGTCTTCATCACCTACCGAAAACCAATCACCGACTTGCAATCCAAAATCGTAATAGAGTACTTCTTCCCTGTAATATTGGAGTCCAGAGCTCCACCATCTGGCATACACTTTTTTGTTCTCCTCTCGGAGCGCTCCAACCAAACCCGAATGGTATGGGTTATCAAGTATTCCCATTAGGGTTCTGTACATCACGCCGTCCAGTTCAATGTTATCGCCAAACCAACATATATAATAGTCTGACTCCCCCCAAATGAAATCACGCCTTGTATCCCATTGCTTTTCTCCCGTTTCAGGAATCAAAGGATAGTAGTCTTTTTGTTCAGTTTGTGCAAAAATACCGTCAATCACGCAAAAGGACAAAGCCAATAATAATAAATAGGTCTTTTTCATCGTTTCAGAGATTAAAAATCATGGCAAATAAACGAAAAAAAATGAAATTCAAGGCCAAATCACGAAAAAAGGCGGAAGTGTAAACCAAAAAGCCGTATTTTTGCCATTTGGCAAAAGCCAAATTGAAGCGAAAATTCAACAAATAGTTCTTATATCATTATGACATTCAAAAGGTTAAACAACATTACAGGATGGTTGGCAGGCATCATCGCCACCATCGTGTATTTCCTCACGCTTGAACCTACCGTGAGCTGGTGGGACTGCGGCGAGTACATTTCAACGGCTTACAAACTGCAAGTGGGTCACCCCCCTGGGGCACCGCTGTTCCAGATGATTGGACGTTTCTTCACGCTCTTTGCAGGCGGCGACGTTACCAAGGTGGCCATGATGGTCAACGTGATGTCGGCCATCTGTAGCGGCCTCACCATCGTCTTCCTTTTCTGGACCATCACCCTGATGGCCCGCAAAGTGTGGATGAAGGAAGGCGAAGATGCCCCTTGGGTAAATAAAATAGGTGTGCTGCTGGCTGGCTTTGTCGGCGCAGTGGCCTACACCTTCACCGAATCGTTCTGGTTCAACGCCGTGGAAGGCGAAGTGTACGCCATGTCGTCACTTTTCACTGCCATAACTTTCTGGGCCATCCTGAAATGGGAGCAAGTGGCCGACGACCCGAAGAGCTTCCGATGGTTTATCTTCATCGCTTTCCTCATCGGTCTGTCCATCGGTGTCCACCTGCTCAACCTGTTGTGTGTGCCTGCCATCGTGTATGTGGTCTATTTCAAGAAATGGAAAAAGACCTCGGTGGGAGGCTTCGTGCTGGCTGGCGTGGTTTCGTTAGTGCTGCTGTGGTTCCTCAACATGTTCCTCGTGCCGCAAATCATCAACTTGGCCGGCAAGACGGAGCTGTTCTTCGTGAACACCCTCGGCGCACCGTTCAACCTCGGCTCCATCGTGTATTTCGCCATCATCATCGGCCTCATCATCTGGGGACTTTGGTATACGGCCAAACGCGGCAAGGTGATTTGGAACACCGCCATCCTCGCCTTCATGTTCATCTTGATTGGCTATTCCTCGTTCTTCATGCTGATTATCCGCGCCAACACCAACCCGCCCATCAACGAGAACGAACCCAAGGAAGCCCTTTCGATGCTTTCTTATATCAACCGCGACCAATATGGTAGCTGGCCCTTGCTTTACGGACCTTACTACAACGCGCCCCTCTCCGACTTCAAGGACGGCTCGCCCATCTACGTGAAAGACAAGGAAAAAGGCCGTTATGTCATCACCGACGACAACAAGCGCAGCCTGCCTGAATATCCCGACGAGATGAAGACCATCTTCCCTCGTATGTGGAGCACACAAAGAGGCGTTCACACCGATGCCTACGACAACTACCGCAAAAACGAGAAAGGCGTCGTCACTGGCACGCAGGTACGCGTCAAGAACTACCGTGGCGAAATGGTCAACGTCAACAAGCCCACCTTCGCGCAAAACCTGAAGTTCTTCATCAGCTACCAATGCAATTGGATGTATTGGCGCTATTTCATGTGGAACTTCGTGGGCCGTCAAAATGACATCGAGAGCCAAGGCGAGCTCAACCACGGCAACTGGCTCAGCGGCATCAGCTTCATCGACAATGCCCGCCTCGGCGACCAGGACAACATCCCGGCCTGTTTGCAGAATCCAGGCAGAACGACCTATTATTTCCTGCCCCTCATCCTCGGCTTGATTGGCTTGTTCTGGCTGCTCAAGAACGACCTGAAGCAAAGCTGGATCATCTTCCTGCTCTTCTTCCTGACGGGTTTGGCCATCATCATCTACCTGAACCAAACGCCCAACCAGCCTCGTGAGCGTGACTACAGCTACGCCGGCTCGTTCTACGCCTTTGCCATCTGGATTGGCTTCGGCGTCATCGCCATCATCGACTGGATCAACAAGCTGACCAAGAAACAAAGTGTGATTACCACCGTGGCCGTCGGACTGCTGTGCTTCATCGCCGTACCTTGCGTTTTGGCCTCCAACGGATGGCAAGAACACAACCGTTCGGGCAAGACCTCGGCTCGCGACTGGGCGCGAAACTACCTCGCGCAGCTGCCGCCCAACTCGGTCATCTTCACCCGTGGCGACAACGACACCTTCCCCTTGTGGTATGTGCAAGAGGTGGAAGGCTTCCGCACCGACGTGCGCGTGTGCAACTACATGCTGTCGAGCGGCTACTGGTATGTTCACCAGATGGGCCGCAAGGTGTATGAATCCGAGAAGCTTCCGCTCACGCTGACCCCGAAGGAATACGACAACGGCATCAACGAGCAGGTACCTGTGGAAGAAGAAGACTACTTCAAGGGCAAAACCGTGGAGCTGAAGCAGGTCATCGACTTCCTCCACAACCCGAAAGCGGTGAAACGCTATTCAGGTGGTTCCTACAACTACATCCCCTGCCGCAAAGTGAAGCTCACCGTCGACAAAGAAGCCTGCATCCGCAACGGTATCGTGCCCGAAAGCATGCAAGACCGCATCGTTGACGAAATCAGCTGGGAAATCCAAGACACCTACCTCTACAAGAGCGGCATCATGCTGTTGGACTTTATGGCCACCAACAACTGGGAGCGTCCCGTGTACTTCACCTCGTTCAGCGACATGGCGAAGGTGTTGGGCATCTCCAAGTATTTACACATGGAAGGCCTTGCCTACCGCTTCATCCCCGTCGAGGCCGAAGATTATTTGAAAGGCTACGGCGGCGTTTATCGCGATGGCGCCTACGAGCTGTTGGTCAACAAAGCCAACGAGGGCATCGTCAACTGGGGCAGCTTGAACCAGGAAGGCGTGGTGCCCGACCGCGAGAGTATGCGTGAGATCCAATATGCCCAGATGTCTTATTCTCGCTTGGCGCAGGCCTTTGTCAACCATGGACAGTTCGACTCTGCCGTCATCGTCATGGACAAGTTCCAGGAGTTCTTCCCCAATGAGAAGTTCCCCGCCGAAATCCGCACCTACCAGTTCCCCGAGATGTACTACGTCTGCGGCGACACCGTGAAAGGCGACGACTACATGATGAAGTTGGTCAACAACTATTCTGACAAGGTGCAGTATTACGGCAACATGAAACCGAGATTCCGTGAGTATTACAACGAGGACCTCGAGGAAGGCATGAGCTTGCTCCACCATTTCGAAAGGGTGGCCAGCAAGTACGAACGCACCGAGATGAAGAACTTGATTACCGGCAAGTTAGACAGTTTCCTCAGCAGCTATTATATGGAATGATGCAGCTGCACTAAACGAAAATCAGCGTTCGGAATTTTCCGGACGCTGATTTTTTTTGCAAACAGTTAGAGCCTTATTCCTTCACCACCTTCCTCACGCATTTCCGTCCCTCGCCATCGGTGATGTTGACGAAATAGACGCCCGCAGGCAGGTTGCTAATGTCCAACGTTAGCTGCTCGCCTTCGCCCTTGACCGTGGCAACACATTGGCCGAGGGCGTTGATGATTTGGGCGGCTTTCAAGTCTTGGCCAGTGATAGTAACTTGGCCTGTGGTGGGGTTGGGGTGAAGGGTAGTGAATATAGTTTCCTCGCTTTCTCCCACCCCCCAATCCAAGCTAGTTTGTCCCCAATGCAATGGATAGTTTGGGATGGTGCAAAATACCATTTCATGTAGCGCAATATAAATCTTATTAAAAGGCATACCTGGATTAGGTTCGCTGAAGGCATCTGTGTAAGCCCATCCATAATAGTAGTCGTTTCCACGCTTTAATCTTACGCCCCATTCATATTCATCACTATCACTAATATATCCATTTTCGTGTAGCCATAGTGAGTTGGAAGAGGAAAGAGGACTGGATTCGCCTACTCTATGAATTGTCCAATCCCAATTAGGATTAAGAGATATAAAGTCCGCATTCCAAGGCCAGCCTGACCAAGAAATCCCCAAGTCAGCCACCCCATCTCGGTTAAAGTCCATTTTCAATGTGTCCAAGACGGGTAAATTGTTTGGTCTCAATAAAGTTAAAGGAGGATCAAAATGCGTGTGTAGAAAAACAACTTGAGCCTTCACATTATTGAAGATAAACGTCAATGCAAATGTTAAGATGATAAGAATTCTATTTTTCATGACAATGATTTTTTAATTAATTTACCGTTGGTTTTTTTATTCCAAGCAATCTAGAACAATTACGCTGAAATCCTATGCGCCACACCCTTCCCATAGCTTTACTGTCCTTCTACTTTCCTTCGCTGCATGAAGCTCCAAACAATCATCCCAATACCGATGAGCACAAAAGGAATGCTAAGCCACTGCCCCATGTCGAAGGTCATGTTGCGCTCGAAGTCGACCTGCACGTTCTTCAGGAACTCGATACAAATGCGTGAGCCAAAGATGATGACGAGGAAGGTGCCGAACATGAGGCCGGGCTGCTTGTGGCCGAGGTCGCGCTTGTAGTACATCCACAAGAGGATGCCCATGGCCACGAGGCAGAAGAAAGCTTCGTAAAGACCCGTCGGATGGCAGGGCAGCCACTCACTCGGCGGGCAGGGCGCATCCCATGAGTTGCAGGCGGTGTAGTTGTCGAAGGTGCCACAAAACTGCTCCGCACCGCGCAGAAACACGAAACCCCAAGGCAAGGAAGTAGGCGTGCCGTAAATCTCATGGTTCATCACATTGCCGATGCGAATCAAGGACCCGACGAGGCACACTGCAACGACGATGCGGTCGAGAATCCAGATGTAGTTAATCCGCTGAAGGTCAGTTTTCTGTTTCTTCGTCGACTTATTATAACTGCGCGCATAAAGCCAAAGACCAATCAAAATGCCGATGGCGCCGCCGTGGCTGGCGAGACCGCCTTCCCACACCGCCAACATCTTCAACGGGTTGGAAAGGTAATACTCCGGCTCATAAAACAAGCAATGGCCGAGACGGGCTCCCACTATTGTCGACACTAACATATAAATCAGTAACTTATCCAAAGAATCTTCCGCCATCTTCTCGCGCTGATAGATGCGTTTCATGATGAAATAACCGATGAGAAAACCCACTGCCCACAGCAGGCCGTACCAACGGACAGAGAGATTCCCGATGGAAAACAGCACAGGGTCGACGTTCCAAGTGATGTAGTTTAATAACATGATATAGTCTTTTTTGAAAATCAGATGATTAAATTGATAAACGAGTCATTTGTCCTGAAATTGTTTCCATTTCTCAGGAATATGAAGATCAAAATTTGCCAATTCCAAATGAACAACATCAGGGAAAAGACACTGCTTAAACCGATTCTCATATCGGTTCAGAAAAACGGTACTATTACAAATAGAATTCAAATCCGTAGAATAATGGTTGGGCGGAAAATACACAAAAACTCGTTGTTTCGCTTCCAACGCCAATTCAACAGCTGGAATCATATCACTATCGGCAGAAACAATAATCGCCACATCACATTTCTTCTTATAGGCATCCGCGACGACTTGGGTGGCAATACGGACATCAGATTCCTTTTCCTCGTATGTGCGAATCTTATATCCACAATTCCTACACGTCATCTCCTTTCTCAAGTATTTCCCTAAAACTAATTGAAATCGAGGATTTTCCTTGTTTGCTTGAAAAAAAGCATTCTGATTCCTCTTCTTCTCTAAATCATAAGGACGTGCAGAAAAATACTTTACTGCGACTAATTCTTGATTGTCTTTCATAAACAAATCAAAGAACTTTACTATATCTAACCAATAATACTTCTTCCACCTTGCTTCTGAGCGCAAGCCATAGTAGAAGTTAAACCCGTCAATATAGACAATTACTCGTTGCTTTTCCATACCAATAAAAAATAAGCCACCTTTGTTGGAGGTGGCGGGCCGTAGTATTTTCCACCTACGGGGGATAAATGTGCTGCAAATATACAACTTTTTCCAAAGTCACAAGTGGTTTCGGGAAAAAAACTCGAAAGATGTAACTTTTTCCGCAATTCTCCGTATTACTTATAGATTTAAAGAGAAAAACTTCCTTCCGTGAACACGGAACAATACAACCAGTGCGTGGAGCAATATGCCGACAGGCTTTTCCGCTTCGCGTTTTCGAGCCTCCGCAACCGCGAGCAGGCCGAGGACGTGGTGCAGGAAAGCTTTGCCCGCGTTTGGGAGAAGCGCAAGACCGTGGACTTCGCCAAGGCGAAATCCTACCTCTTCACCACCGCCCACCACGCCATGGTTGACGAAGTCAGGCAACGGATGCAGACGAGCGACCTCAATGATATTGCGACCCTCACCGACCCCAAAGGCATCCCCTACCCTGATGTCAACGACATACTGCACAAGACCTTGGCCACCTTGCCAGAGGCACAACGCCACGCCTTGCTCTTGCGCGACTACGAGGGCTACAGCTACCAGGAAATCGGCGACATCACGGGGATGAGCGAGGCCCAGGTGAAAGTCAACATCTTTCGCGCCCGCACCGCACTGAAAAACAAACTGAAAAGCATCGACAACCTAATCGACATAGAGCCATGAACATCACTACCGACAACTACGAAGCCTACCTCATTGATTACTTAGACGGCAACCTCAACACCGACGAAACGGAGCAGCTGAAGCAATTCGTCGCTGCCCAAGGCTTGGACTGGGCCGAACTCACCGAAGGACTGCCACATCTGGAGGCCCCTCAAATCGTCTACGAAAGCAAAAACAACCTATGTCGGCGTTTCGACAGGCTCAACGACCTTAGATCCCTGAGCCCATCAACATCAAGGTCCCTGAACTTGCGGTCCCTGAGGCCTCTCGAAGGGTCGAAGGGCCGACATAAGATTGCCATTATTCCCCTCTATGTCAAAATCGCCTCGGCTGCCGCCGCCGCGGGGCTGCTGCTCACCATTAGTTTGTGGCCAGAGAAGTCGTTGCCCAAAGTGGATCCCATTGCTGAGCTGAAGCCTATCCACTCCTGCCTAACCCTCACGGAAGACCCGCTCCGCATTGTGCCGAAAAGGGCCATCCCGTTCACTGAAAGGCAAAACACTAAAAAAGAAACCCAAAGCGCGCCGACAAGAATGGAGATAGAAGCCATTGCGGCATTGCCGCCCATGAAAGCGCAAGAAATTGTGGCCTTTAAAGATGCTGGTTTTGCCCTTGCGTCCGACATCGAGTTGCTACGCTACCAATTGGAAACCGAACAAGCCCTTGCCCGACTTTCCCTTGAACCGACTATTGAAGAAGAAATGCCCACTTCGTTCATCGGGAAAGGCATTTATCGGATGACCGAGGGCCGACATGCCAGCATTGGCGACCTCATCAACGCGGGGCTTCGCATCGCCAAGAAGAAAGTCGTGAAAGCTTCCACCGATGCAGCCTTGGCCACCTATTACCGCGCCGAGGAACACCTCGAAGAAGCCAAGGAACAATGGCAGGAGAAACGAGAGGAATAATTGGGGCACGCGGAAAGAATTAGGCACGCAGAAATCGCAGAATAGTATGAAATAAGTAGCTGAGCAGAATTAGTTTACATAAAGGCAGGAGAATTTGGCCGTCAGCAGTCAGCCATCAGCAGTCAGCCATGGTGCCACCAAGCTGATAGCTGACGGCTGATTGCAGACAGCTATGAAGCTTATAATAATGCAGTTTAATTTTGAACAGTTACTTAGCAATCGCTTCACGTCACTGCGAAGAATGAAGCAGTCCAGACCAATAATTCAACTTTTGGCCTGGATTGCTTCGTCGTTCCTCCTCGCAATGACGCAAAGCGACACAAAAAGCGTCCGATAGGTTCTGCGATTTCAGCGGATTCTGCGTGAAAGATAATCTCAGCGTGAGGAAATCAGAAATTGATACTAAATCCAAAAGTAAATGGATGGACCTTTGAGTTGGGGAAGTCAAAGATGGGCAGCAAGGAATAGTTGGCGAAAAAGCCCAACATGTCATAGCCAATGCGGAACGAGGCATCCAGCTTGAACTGGTTGATACGGGCCGCGGAATAGCGCTTGATTTGTGAGCCGTCGGCGAGTTTCACCCTGTTCCATTGTGCAAAACGAAGACCACCAGTCACACCTGCATCGATAAACAAGCTACGCGTACGGATTTCCACCATCAGCGGCACTTGCAAAAACAAGGCACCGTATTTGCTGGTTTTCACAATCTTATCCGTATCAATAGGCACAAGCGTGTACACCACATTGTCAGGGTCGAATTCGATGGTGACATCGTTATTCCAGCTGAAGTTGTTCCAACCGATACCAACACCCGTAAACAAGCCCGCCGTGTGTTTTCTGTTGAAAGCGACACCCACATCAGCGATATTGAAACCGAAATACCAGCTACGCAACGGCTTGATTTCCATGCCTTGTGCACCATTATTCATGTTCGTGACATCTGCCGGCGTGTTGAACAGCATATTCAAACCTGCCTCGAAGCCGTTCCAATTGGCATCGAAAAGGAGACTCCTTTTCTGTGTATTCTTCTCCCGATAGCTTTTTTGGTGAATGACGCCATTTGACTTGTTAGCCCAAACTTCGCCAGAACCCGTCGCATTGAGGTCGGACTCGGCATAACGCAGTTGGGGAATATGCAAGTCGCCCGAACCCGTGATTTTACCATAGATTACCTTGCATTGCCCTGCAAGCGTGACATCACCAGAGCCTAACATTTCGACGCGGATGGTGTCATAATCCACATTCAGCGAAAGGTCGCCAGAGCCCAGCACAAATATCTTAAGATTACGACCTTTGAGAGTATTTTTCCCCTTCCCATCGCCCGACGAGCGCAAGATGACCTCGTCGAGTTCCTGAATGGCAACATCATAATCACTTGAACCTGAAAGAATCAGCGTGCCATTAGTCACATAATGATGGGAAGTCTCTTTGTTGCCGCGACGCAGCGAAAAGCCGTCTTGCACTTGTTCGATGCGCACGTCGCCCGAGCCTTCAACCTGGATGGCATGAACTTGGGAATCATCTTTCTTCGAAGGCTGATTGTTGTACGGTTTCTCAAACTGTTTCTCGAACTGTTTCTCAAACTCTGCACCCCACTGCTCCATTTTGCGGCCCCATTCTTCCATTTCCTTGCCCCATTGCTCCATGTCACGTTCAAAATTCTTCCAGTCCACGGAATCAGGGAGGCGTTGAAGGTTAGTGCCCAACTCGCGCATGATCTCATTAAATTGGGACATATCGGGCGTAACGACTTGGATGGTGGTGTCAACCTTTACTGGAACCGTAATCGTGTCTTGTGCCTTCACGCTTCCGAAAGCCAGCAGCAACAAGGCTGCAAAAAATAATCTTGTTTTCATTTTTATTGAGGTTTAAGTTGTTAATCGTGTTACAAGTTATTGACGGAGGACGCAGGACGTGGGACTTAGGACGTGGGACTTAGGACTTAAGACTTAAGACTTAGGACTTAAGACTTGGGACTTTGTCCTCTGTCTTCTGTCTTCCGTCATCCGTCCTCCGTCCTCTGTCTTCCGTCAACACCCGTAATACGGAGAAACCACAAAAAAGTTACAGGCTTCACTCAAAAAAAGCGGAAAAATAGCATTTACGCTCGGCGGTGAGGGTGTCGCCTTCGGTCAGTTCAAGCTTTACGTAAACCTTCTGCAAGTCCATTTTAGACAGACATTCGCTTAGGCCTTCCACGACAAATTTCCTATTCTCGTTGGCCTCCAACTCAACTTTCATTTCTTGTTCAAACAGCGGGCTGTCTTCAAGGTTGCACACCGTGACGGACAATGTTCCGTCGATGTTGCGCAGCAGGTCGGAAGTGACGAAAACCCCATAGTCTTTCTTGTCGAGCGAGAGCAAAACCGGCGCATAAAGCGTCTTCAGCCGCTCTTGCAGCACCTTGGGATGGCCATAATAGTCGATGGACGACCACGAAGTCACAGGCCAGGCATCGTTGAGTTGCCAATAAAGCGTGCCCATATTGTAAGGCTTCGCCGTGCGGTGCGCTTCAATGGCGATTTCCATGCCGTAGGCTTGCGAGAGTTGGCTCAGATGTACATATTCCTCAAAATCCTTGGGTTGCACATCGGGGTAATACCGTTGGATGAAGTCATCGATTTGTCGTGTGCCACGGGCATGTTTTTGGTGCGCGGCAATCACTTCGGCATCCTTGCTCAACTCCTCGCCTTCTGCTATTTTCAGCAAAGTCGAATAATCGGGATAGCTTTGGTAGCCGTATTCGCTGTTGAAGCGACCCACCTTCTCACGATAGACCTCGTATGGCTGCTCGCCCCACCAAACACCCCAATAATGCACATCGCCTTCCGTCAGGCTTTCGGGACGGCCCCAACCTTTCGAGGGCGAACTAGGCCAATAGGGTCGTGTGCCGTCGAATTGCGCAACGGCTTGAGGCAGAATGTTTTCAAACAATTTGTCATAGCCTGCTTTGATGGCTTTGTCGTCTTCCTCGCTCCAGCCTAAAGACTGCTGCCAGCCCCAGTTGTAGTAGCCCTCCGAAATCTCGTTGCCGCCACACCACAAGGCCAACGACGGATGCGAAGCCAAGCGTTTCACCTGCTCCTCCGCCTCAATTCTTGCGTTTTCGAGGAAAGCCTCATCGTAGGGATACATCGTGCCGGCATACATGAAGTCCTCCCAAACCAAAATGCCATATTTGTCGCAAAGCGTGAAAAAGTCGTCGGAAGGATAGATGCCGCCGCCCCACACGCGCAACATATTGAAATGAGCGTCTTTGACTTGCTCCAAGAGTTGAATCGTATAGTCAACATCATTCCAGGTCTCAATCATCTCCTCGGGAATGTAGTTGGCGCCTTTGGCATAGAATGGCACGCCGTTCACCTTAAAATAGAACGCCCGCCCGATGCTGTCAGGCTCATCCACCATCTCGAAGGTTTTAATACCAGACCTTATTTTCTTGAAATCCAAAATCTTATCCCCGTCTTTTAGGAGAACATCAATGACATAAAGCGGTTGTTCGCCCATCTCGTTGGGCCACCACAATTCTGGATTTACTATTTCAAAGTTCAGGTTTTCATTTAGGCTACCGCCTTTAAAGTGTATGGTTTTCTGACTGTTTTTCTCACCATTGACATAGATTTCCGCCACATAATTTCCTTCAGCCTTACTTTCCACATCAAGGTACAAACGCATCGTAGCCTTCTCGTTATCAATGTTTTCCGTGACAATATATGCGTTTCGTAATTTCGCATCCGACCAACCGATCAATTCCACCCGTTTCCAAATGCCCACGTTCTTGTACTTCGGTGCCCAGTCCCAGCCATGCTGGTAAGGTGCTTTGCGCGAGACGGCATATTTCTCGGGCAATCGAGGCTGATGTTGCTCATACAAAGCCAGTTGTGTGCTGTCATAACGAAGGAAATGCACTTCCAAAAGGTTGTCTTTCTTTTTCAGCAAGTCTTTCACCTCGTGTTTCCAAACGCGGAATTGGTTGTCAGCAAAGAAGAGTTTTTCGCCGTTCAATTTCACTTCGGCGTATGTATCAATGCCTTCAAATTTCAATTCAACATTCTCTTTTCCAAGCAAATCCCTATCCGCATCGAAACGCAAGGTGTAGTCCCAAGGATGGTCGGAGATCCAAAGCAATTGGTTTTCCACCGTGCCGAGATAGGGATGAGGTATCACGCCGTTGTCATAGAGGCTCTGCTGCACCACCGAGGGCACATCGACCTGCATATTAATATCTAAGGTATCGCCCGTGAGCGTCCAGCCTTGGTTGAGGAGTTGCGCAACGACGTTGGGCTTTTCGACTTGTTGACACGCTGTAAAAGCGATTATCAGGAGAATAAAAGGAAGTAGTTTTTTCATTTTGAGTTTTTTTTGGCACGCAGAATGCGCAGAATTTTATGAACCTACCGGACGCCTATTATTCGTCGCTTCGCGCTTCTGCGTATTCTGCGTATTCTGCGTGAGATAAATAATCCTGCGTGAGACAATCAGAACGGGTTCAGCATTTTTTCCATTTCATAAATCAAGTCCTTGTTCGACTCCGTCCAGACCATCGTCGCGCCGGTCGCGTCTTTTTGGTTAGGATAGAGTTTCTCATTGAAGCGTGGCACCCAATGGCCTAACGAGGCGTGACAATGCACCGCGCCCGTCATGTCGAGGATCTCCTTCACGTTGCCGAGGTTGATGCCGCCACCAGGCATGATGCCGATTTTATCGCCATAGCGCAACTGCATCTCGGCAATCATCGGGACGCCTTCCAAGGCTGTGGGCTTGCCGCCCGAAGTCAGGATTTTGTCGAAGCCGAGTTCTATCAGTTGTTCAACCGCCTCGAAAGGCTTCACACAGGCATCGATGGCGCGGTGGAAGGTGAATTTCAGTCCCTCGCCTGCTCCCATCAAGGCCTTAAGGGTTTCAACGTCAAGTTCTCCCTTGTCGTTCAAGGCCCCGATAACAACACCCTCGAAGCTAAGTTTTTTGCAGAGCATGATGTCGGTTTTCATCATCTCAACTTCTTCATCATCGTAGATGTAGTTGCCCGGTCGCGGACGGATGAGCACACGCATCGGGATAAATGAAATGTCGATGGCTTTGGCCAAAGTGCCGAATGAAGGCGTCACGCCGCCCACTTCGAGGCATTCACACAACTCCACGCACTGGGCGCAGCCGTCCATCGCGTTCTGCAACGACTTGATGCCGTTGGCACAGATTTCCAATCTTATCATAGTTGTCAAATTTTGGGGCAAAGATATTGATTTTGTTGAAGTGTTGATTGTTTAATTGTTTAATTGTTGGCGGAAAAGGTCTCAATTTATGAAAAAACACTATTTTTGCGGAGTAAAAAGACAAAAAACCATGTCAGAGAAAGAAATCAACGCCTATCGCTTGACTTCGTTGGAAGAGCCAACGGACGAGATGTTAGCGTATATCATGCGGGAAGTGGCGGAGGAAGCAAAACAAAGCAACGAAGAGGCCTTGGAAAAGTTTTTCGATGAAATCAGCCTGATGTATCAACAACAATACGGCAACAACTAATGCGCACGGAGGGCAGAAAACCGGTTTTAATTGTAATTGCTGGTCCCAACGGAAGTGGAAAAACTTCAGTAACCAGCAAAATCCTTCAACATGAATGGATGGAAGATTCGGTATACATTAATCCCGACATTGTTGCTCAAGAAAAATTCGGCGATTGGAACTCGATGGATGCCATTAAAAAAGCAGTGGTCTATTGCGAAGAATGGCGAGAAAAGTGCTTGACTGAACGGAAGAGCCTAATTTTTGAAACGGTTTTATCTGCCAAAGACAAAATCGATTACATTGAAAGGGCAAAAAAGATAGGTTTCTTCGTCAGGTTGTTTTTCGTCTGCACAAAATCACCTGCCATCAACGCCTCACGCATTGCCCAACGGGTGATGAAAGGTGGACACGATGTTCCGATTACAAAGGTTATCTCGCGTTATCAAAAGTCCATCCTCAACTGCAAGTACATTGCAACCAAGGTTGACCGTACCTATTTATATGACAACTCTGTTGATGATGCCGAGCAGCAATTGCTCATTAGACTCTCTGACGGCATCATTGTGAAAAGATATGTGGAGCAACTGCCCGAATGGGCGAGACAGATAATTGAATAACATTATTATAACAAACTATAAACCAATAAAATAAAAATAATAAAGTATACATCCTAACATAACCCCTGAGCTTTACGCTCTTGTTCTCTGTCTGTAAAATCTGGTAAATTTAGCAACGGGAATAAGTAGCGGAAAGTTTGCGTTTGGCGCAAACTTTTTCGTGCTTATTAGTTGCAACGGTTTACCAGAGCCTTCAGACATAATAAGCAAACAAACGAAAGGTGAGCGCCTTTCTTCATGGCTTGCTGGCAAGAGCGGAAATCCTCCCCCAAATCGCCAACTACCATGAAAATGAAAACGACACCATCCCCAACCGATTTCCATTTAGGCCTGCTTCTCAAAGCCGAACTTGCCCGACAAGGCCGCACTGCCACCTGGCTGGCCAAGCAAGTACACTGTACTCCCGAAAACATCTACAAAACCTACCGCCAACAATGGATTCCCATGCCTTTGCTCTTCGAGATTTGCAAGGCTTTGGATTATGATTTCTTCAAGGAGTGTTCTGCATATTTGGAAGCGGAAAAAACGAAATAAAAATTGTGTTTTTCCGATAGTATTTTTCAGTTTTTATGATAAAATAAGTTAGCATATAAACGCTAACAACAAGGGGATAATTCCTAAATTTGCTTTTGATTATTTTTAACCAAAACCGAAGTGCCGAATGGGATATAACACGGCCTAAATAATATGAAGAAAAACAACAAATCGTATGCAGCACCAAAGACTGAGATAATTGAAATCCAACCGGTTTCCATCTTGATGAGTTCCGGTGGTGGCGGAGGACCAGTCTCCTCGGGTGGGGGCACATGGCGTGGTGGAGCTGTGCAATATGAAACCACCTGGTGGAATGTAGGCTAATCTGCAATCTAATCTAATCTAATCAAATCAAATTCAAATATTAATAATTTAAATAAAAAAGAACAAACAATGAAAAAAGTTATCAGATGCCTTTGCATGATAGCATTGGTGGCCTTGACTATCACCTCATGCAAGAAAAATGAGACAAAAACCACTTTCACAGCTAGAACCCAAAAGCTGGTATATGAAGGAGAAACAAATAGGGCATTTATCGGCGACGACGAATATGTGCATTTTGAAACCGGCGATGTTTGCATGGTTTACAATATAAACAATACAAACCCCTCGCGAAGCCATTGCGCCACCTATGAGGCTCTTGAAACCGGCAGTGTCGTGACATTCCAAAACTGTGGTTTGGGAGAAATTGCTGGCGAAAAGATGGATGCTTTCTTTGCCTACTACCCTGGCGGTTATGGTAAAATGTGGACCGAACTCGGCCAAGGTGAAAACAAGACCAAATTCACTATTGATCCTGAGCAGGATTATCGCTTGGATGCGACTTCCGGACAACTCTTAACTCCTCTACACGACTTCCCCATGTTTGCTAAAGTGGATAATGTCGCGCAGCTGGGTGATGCCGATTTCGACTTTATGAATATCTTTGGAGTTTTACAATTACAGTTGTTTGATCCAAACGGGCCCACAGTAGTAAAAAAGATTGAAATTACCGACAACACTTTTGCCCTTACCGGCCAGGTGGAAGTGAACATCCCTGCTTTTGGCAACAACTATGATGAATTTATCTCAGCCGTCGACAACTACAATAGTAATCCCAACCAATGGAATGCGTGGAAAAACAGCGTAGGTCTGAACATGACTAACCAAGGTAACACAATCACCTTGAACCTGCCTGAAGAAGGTGTGCAGATTGGTACAACTCAAGCCACTTCCACTTCTTTCGAAATCGTGTTGCGTCCTCTGGCTTTAAGCCAAGGTTGCAGCATCAAATTGTCTTTTGCTGACGGATCTTCTAAAACTATTGATTTAGTTTATAACTATATGATAAAACCCAATTTCGTCAGGCCCCTCGGTTTCAATCTTGCCAATTTTTAATACTTGTTATTACGAGGGATTTATTTTACAAGATTACAAATTATTCCAAAACGAGGGCAGCATTATACAATGCCCTCGTTTTTGTTTTTTAAAACGGAACAAATCATCGCGCACATTGAGGGAGGAACGATTGAAAAAGGGATAGCTTTCAATAATAAGAAGTCTAAATACTAACTGATAATTATCGTACTTTTACAACATATTAAGGATAGAAGCCTTATTGAGTAAGTAGATGAGCAGAATTAGTTTACCTATAGGGACGATGACTTGTGACTATGACAATGACCACCTCAACCAAGAACTGAAATTTCAGCATTTCTGTGAAAGCGGTCATAGTCATTGTCAATGGTCATAGTCAATAAGTCCAGCGTCAAAAAAGTGTAGTTTAATTTTGAACAGTTACTAACCGAAAAACATTGCATTTTTGCAGTAACTTTCGAACAATAGACTGCCATAACCAAAATTTGTTGTAATTTTACAATAAATATCGCGTAGAATTGTTTTAGAACTATGAAGACCAGGCTCCTTATCATTATCCTTTATCTTTTTACTCTGGGCGCCTTTGCGCAAAACACCCATATCCTTCCTATCCCTCAGCAAGTCAAAACCCAAGAGGGCCATTTTGTTTGGGATGAGAATGTCGTCCTTACCTACGATGCCACCGATACCGAAATCAGCCAAATCGTCGCGATGTGGCGCAGCGACTTGGACCAAATCACTGGCAAGATGGTGCTATTCTCACGTGGTGCTATCAAAGGCAAGCATTACATTGAACTCGTCAAGACCGACCATCTCGGCGTGAGCGAAAACGAAGACCAAGCCTACAAACTGACCATCCGCAAAAACAACATCCGTTTGGAAGCCACTTCCGCCACGGGACTTTTCTATGGCGCGCAAAGCCTGAAACAGCTTTACCGTTATTCCTTTTTGCAAAACAAAGGCGAAATTATCATCCCTTGCATGACCATCACCGACTGGCCCAACTTCAAGATTCGCGCCTGGCAGGACGACATCAGCCGCGGTCCCATTGTCAGCATGGATTATCTGAAACGCCTCATCCCTCAGATGGCCGAGTGCAAGCTCAATGCGTTCTCGCTCTATACCGAGCACACCTTCAAGACCAAATGTCACCCCGACATTGCCCCCACCGATGCCTTCACTGCCGAGGAAATCAAGGAGTTGGAGGACTTTTGCAGGCCGTTTCACATCCAAATCATCGGCAACCAGCAATGTTTCGGGCATTTCGAGGAAATTTTGTGCAATCCGTTCTACAGCCATTTGGCCGACACAAAATGGAACCTCAACCCTGCCAAGGAAGAGACCTACCAATTCCTCGAAGACCATCTCCGCGAGGTGGCAAGAGCCTATAAATCACCCTATTTCAACATCAACTGCGACGAAACCGAGAGCCTTGGCCAAGGCTATGCCAAAGCATACGTCGATTCCATTGGAGCGGAAAAGGTTTATTACCAGCACATTAATCGCGTCAATCGGATGTTGCGCCCCTACCGTAAGCGCGTGATGATGTGGGGCGACATTGCCGACCAGCATCCCGAAATCCTTGACAATCTGGACGATGACCTTTTCCTCATCGCGTGGAGTTATGTGGGTATCGACAGCTTCGACGAATTCTTGGAACCATACGTCAAATCGGGACGCAATTTCTTTGTCGCGCCAGGTGTCAGTCTCTCCGAAAGGGTTTGGCCCAAACATTATGAGTTTAAGGCTAACATCACTAATTTGTGTCGCGACGGCTACAAAAACGGCGCCCTCGGTGTCATCAACACCTGCTGGGACGACTTCGGCGAGTCGCTGACCAACTGCGCGTTATATGGCTTGGCCTTAGGTGCCGAAACAAGTTGGAATCCTACTACAACGCAAGAGCGCAACACCGAAGCCAATTTCACGCTTCATTTCTTAGGCAGCCTTTCCGACGAAATCTGCCAACATCTTGACGAACTCTCGGAATGGACGAAAATCGACGGCATCGGCAAGTTCACCGCCATGACCGAAACCATGGTTCCCTTCTACCCTGCCCTCGTCAGCGACTCCATCAAGGCCTTGAACCAAAGGGCTTTTGTAGCCTTGTCCGCATTGGAAAAGACCTTAGCCAATGACAAAAAACAGGTGAAGCGAAACACCGAATTGCTTGACAACGCCCTTTATGCCGTACATCGCATGATATGGTGTGCCAAGCGCAACATGACCCGTTGCCAGCTTTACCGCACTTACAACAGTCCAAGCGAAACAAACATAGCCGAAAGCAGACGAATGATTGACGAGCTGATTCCTACGCTTCATGACCTGAAAAACGAGTACGTCAAAGTGTGGAATTATGAATGCCGTCCATATTGGTTGGATGTCAATATGAAGAAATATGACGACATCGCCATTGAATTGCAACGACTTGAATATCTTCCCTTTATTGAGCCTACTATCAATGAAAATGGCGATGCAGCCGTTGTGCTAAAAACCATTTTCAGCAACAAGGAAATATACTATACACTTGATGGAAAAGAAGTTACGACAAACGATTCCGTCTATCAAAGCCCCATTGTTTTGGAGCGACCTTGTCTTGTGAAAGCGGCTTGTTTCAATGCTTTGGGTGAACCTGTTTGCGCTGAGCGTTATTTTAGCTACCACAAAGGTATGGGCAAACTGAAGCAACTCAACAGTCCCGCTGGCAATTATCGCCCCGAATATTCCGGCGGCGGCGACAACGCCCTTCTTGATGGCACCCTTGGCAGCGACGACTACAAGGACGGCCATTGGCAAGGTTTCTACGGCATCGATGCCGACATTGAAATCGACTTGGGCACTTGGACAAAGGTCAACGCGCTGAATATCGGTTTTTTGGTTAACGCCCACGACTGGATTTTGCGGCCCAACGAGGTTGAAATTTACACCTCCAGCGACGGCAGGAACTACAAGCCTTTTAAAACTTTCTCCCTTACTACCGAGATACCGCTGACGGGCAACCACACCTTCCGCGAGCGTTTTGAAACGCCCAATCTTTCAACACGTTACCTTCGTATTGTTGTGAAAAATCCAGGGATATTACCTGAAGGTTTGCCAGGCAGCGGTTACGATTCTTGGATTTTCATGGATGAGATAATGGTGGAATGATTAATCCCCCACTTTGCTGTAGTTGATTCCCACCGAATACGGCTGTCTTTCCGTTTCTGCACTCATCAGCTCCACTTCCAACTCACTTCTTTCCTTGATCAGACTCTTTAGTGAAAGCTTTTCTGTACGGGCCTCACCTTCAGCCAAATCAGCAAGAGAATACCATTGCTCAGCAAGCAATATGTTAGGCACACCTTTCACCACGACCCGAATATGCGCCATGACTTCGGTCACCTTACCGGGGCCTAAGTTATGCAAGTCAAGTTCCAAATCACAATCTGCCTCTTTATAAAAAGCCGTCGGTTGTGACTCGAACCTCACCCCTTTCAACAGTAGGCTCGGAGTGGTATCAATTGGAACTGCTTTCACCTTAGGGTAATGAAAGTCTTTCGGAATCTCGCCTATCTGCCAATTAGGCATGGTCGTCTCCAAATAGTAGTACTTTTTCCCTCTGAAAAGCATACCGCGACTTGCATCGACCCCATCACAACACACGCCGACAGCCATGTGATTAGGCATGACCAACAGGATAAAATCACTATTCATTTCGTAGAGCAATGCGGCCAGCAATGCCACCTTATCCTCACAATCCCCACATCCATCCACCAGAGTTTCAATGGGATAGCGCAGATATTCATCCACTCCCTTCGAAGCGGAATCGTAAACATAAGGCAAAGATTGCACGAAGGACAGAGCCAACTCTATTTGTTCCTTTTCCGTTTCCACATTGCCAGTGAATTCGTCAGCCAAAGCCTGTATGATAGGACGGTCGTGTTCCGACAACACGAAACCGAAATAATTCGGCTGCCTCTCACCCTCATTGAACTGATAAATGTAGGCCAAATGCTCTCTTTCGTAGCAGTAATAATCATACAAATCCGTGCTAATGTTTAAGGCAACGGAACACTGCCTCCCATTGCATATCCAAGAATGTTCCACTTCATAAAAACCATCTTGTTCCACAACGGAATGAGCCGAGGCGAAAAGGCTAATAAAGGTCCATATTATTATAAGGTGCAAACGGGTTCGCATGAAATCGAGGTTTTCTATTGGAACGCAAAAACCGTGCTAATTATTGCCTATGGCTAATAGCCTATGACCCATGGCTGCCCGAGGTAAGGGCAATCCATGGGCCATAAGCCATAGGCTATAGTTACTTACCCCAATAATGGAAATCCTTCAGTTCTTTAAGCAGTTCACCGACTGCGGCTTCGAGCTGTTCATCAACGCCTTCGGCCATCTTCTCGGGCGTATTGCGCACCTTGAAATCAGGTTCCAACTGCGTATTTTCCAGCCAGTTGCCTTGCTCGGTGCGATAGCCCACAACGGGCAAGCCGAAGTACATCGATGGGTCTTGCAGGGTCTCCCAAGTCACGCTCGACATGGTTCCAGGCACAGGCATTCCAACGAGGCTACCCATGTTTTTGTGCTTATAAACCCACGGAGTGCCATGGGCATTGCTGTAGTTGGCCTCACCGATAATCATGATGGATGGCTTATTGTAACGCCGCGAAGGCATCACACAGGCCACGCTGTCGTGGATGACTTGTTCCAAATATTTCTCACCGCTAAACAGGATTTCGATGTCCTCATGCAGACGACCACCGCCGTTGAAGCGCGTGTCGATGACAATGCCGTCGCAGAGGTTGTACTTGCCGAGAATCTGGGAATACACGTCACGATAGCTGGCGTCGCCCATGCTCTTGATATGGACATAGCCCAAGCGGCCATTCGACAACCGCTTCACAGTCTCTTCGTTGTGTTTCACCCAACGATTGTAAAGCAACTCATTCATCGCGCCATGGCTGATGGGTTTCACGGTTTCTTCCCAAGTCTTACCACCATCTTTGAGGGTTACCAAGACCGTCTTTCCGCGCTTGTTGTTAAGCAAAGGATAATAGTCCATGCCTTTGGTAATTTCCACGCCGTCAATCTTTTCGATAATGCAACCCGCCTTCACTTTCGACTTACCTTTATCGAACGGACCGCCTTCCACTACCTCGGCAATCTTCAAGCCATCACCTTTGTAGTCGAGGTCCAAAAGCACGCCAAACTCAGCTGTGGCATCACCGTCGCGACCTGAGGGACGATAGCCTGAACCCGTGTGCGACACATTCAGTTCACCCAAAATCTCGCTCAGCATCTCGGTGAAATCATAGTTGTTGTTGATATGCGCCAAGAAAGGCTGATAGGCGTTCTTCATCAACTCGAGATCGACGCCATGATGGTCTTTCATGAAGAAACGTTTCTCGATTTGCAGGAAAACATGGTTGAACATGTATTCGCGCTCCTCGGCGAGGTTGAGTTGCATGGTGGCATCATATTTAATCGATGTCGACTTGCCACCTTTGTCAAGTTTCTGCAAGTTATTGCCTGAAAGCACAAAAAGGTTGTCGCCCTTCATCCTCAGCTGGGCACCGCCTTGTCCCAACTTCTTCGTAATCTTCATCGACTTTTCGCGCACATCCATCTCCCAAAGGTCGTAACCCTTTTCAAACGAGGTCATAAAATAAAGTTTCTCGCCGTCGTTAGTGAGGGCCATTCCGCTCAAGTTCGACGACATTGGCGTCAGACGGATGATGCGGTCCTGCAAATGTTCCAGATCCACCTCTATCTTTTTGGTCTCCTTATCTTTTGAGGTCCCTGAGCCTGTCGAAGGATCGTCCTTTTTTTCATCCTTCTTGCCCTTTTTCTTATCCTTGCCTTCATCCTTAGGCTCCTCTTTCGGCTTATCCTTTCCACCTTTTTCAGTCTCCTTCAGCAAAGCGTATTCCTCTTTGTTAAGGCGGAACTTATCATAAGCATCTTGGTTTAGGAATGCAATGAAAGCATCGTTTTGGCTACCCCAGGAGGCGTGCGAACGCATACCATAACGATTTGAACGATAGATAATTGCATTACCATCTAACACCCATTGCGGACTGCCGTCGATATAAGCGCTCTCAGTGATGTTGTATATCGTTTTCGAGCCGTCAGCTTTCACGATGCCAATGTCGGAATAAGGGTCGCGCATGTTGGTTATGAGGGTCAGGGCGAACCATTGTCCGTCGGGGGACCATTCGTATGAGAAGCCATAGTCGTCGGTTTCATAATGTTGTCGGCCATCAGTAATCTGTCGCACTTCCTTTGATGCCACGTTATAGACTTTCAGCACGCTACGGTTTTCGATGAAAGCGATTTCCTTACCGTCGGGCGAATAAGACGGGGCAATACGTTCAATACCATCGTTGTCAAATAAGGGTTTTTCTTCCACCAAAGTGGCGTAGGCAAAGTTGTAGTCTTCCTTGCGCTCAATGGTGGCTTGATAGAGGTTCCAGTAGCCATCGCGTTCCGAGGCATAAACAATAGTGCGTCCATCTTTCGAGAACGATGGATTACGCTCGGCTTGGGCGGTGTGCGTGATTTGCTTGGTGGTGGCATATTCGTCCACACCCGTCACAAAGAGCTCGCCGCGCGAAATGAAGGCAATCAACTTGCCATCATCGCTCAGCGCAAAGTCGCCGATGCCTCTGAAATCCTCTTTCACCTTTTGGTCGGTTGCCTGGTCGTTGACGATTTCAACATTTACCTTTTGCGGTTCACTACCAATGCGTTGCGTATAGATTTCGCCCATGTAGCCGTAGCACAACAAGCCGTCGTTGGCCACACTCAGGAAACGTACAGGATGGGTAGTGAAATGCGTCACTGCCTCCACTTGCTCCATGTTCTTTGCAGGAGCCTTATAGACGTTGAAGCTGCCGTTGTTGCGCTCGCTCAAGAACACGACATCCTGATAGCCAGGCAAATATCTTGGGTCACGGTCCTCGCCGACATTGGAGGTCAGCATGGTGTGAGTTTTTTTCTTGGCATTGTAATACACCACATCGCGGGCCACGGACGAGGTGTGGTGCTTGCGCCATTTGTCCTCACTGCCTTTGCGGTCGTAGTAGAGGAACGACTTGCCATCCTTGTCGAACGACATGCTACACACGGGCACAGCCACCACCTGCTCGGGGCGACCGCCTTCGGTGCTCACCTTATATAATTCGGTAATCCAACCCGAGGCAAACTGCACGTTCTCAGCCGATTTCTGAATTTGGGCAGTGAAGTAAATCTCCTTTCCGTCGGGTGAAAAGGCCAAAGGAATTTCCGTGGCTGAATTGGTCGTAACACGTTGGGCCACACCGCCTTCTGCTGCAACGATATAGACATCGAAATTGCCGTTGCGGTCGGTGCTAAAGGCGATTTGTTTGCCGTCGGGCGACCATACCGGGTCGCCGTCGTATGCAGCGTTCGTGGTGATTTGCAAGGCTTTACCGCCTTTGGAGTCGACCACGTACACGTCGCCTTTATAACAAAAGGCAATCTTATCGCCTCGGGGCGAAATCACATTGTGGCGCAGCCACAGCGGTTGGGCCGAGAGATTCAAGCCTGCCGCCAATAGGATAAAAAGAAATAGGTTTTTCATAGTAATTATCATTTAATTTATTGATTATTATTTATTTCACTCTAAACCCAAACACCGATTCGCCTTCCAAAAAAAGCTCCAACCTATCCCCGACATGCACCTCTCCCACGCCTTGCGGCGTGCCAGTAAAGACAATGTCGCCCTCGTTCAAAGTAACAAACTGCGAGACATGGGAAATGATTCTGTCAAAGCTGAAAATCATGTCACGGCTATGGCCTTGCTGCACCCATTCACCATTGAGTTTCACGCCAAAGGCGATGTCATCAGCACATTTCAATTCGCTGATTTTCTTGAATTTTCCAATCGGAGCCGAATAATCGAACGCCTTGGCGATTTCCCAGGGATGGCCTTTGGCCTTGCATCGGCTTTGAAGGTCACGGGCGGTGAAGTCAATGCCCACGGTGATGGCATCGTAATACTCTGAGGCCTTTTCCTCGTCAATCGCTTTCGCCGTCTTGCAGATGTGCAACACCAATTCCGTCTCGTAATGCACTTCTTTGCTGAAGTCGGGATAAGGGAAAGGTTCGCCTTCAGGAAGCAATGCCGTCTCGGGCTTCATGAAAAACATGGGCTCAGTGGGCAAAGCATTGTCCAACTCCTTGACATGCGCTAAATAATTACGTCCTATACAGATGATTTTCATCGTTTTACATTTTTTCCACCCATGCGCAACTTAATAGCCGTCACCACCTTTTTAGTATAGCGCGGGAAGTCGTTTTTCATAATCCAGTCGTAATATGGCGGTTCGATGCGGAACACATCCTCCACACGCTTGCCCTTGTGCTTGCCGAACATGAAAACCTCCTTGCCTTCATCATCAAAGATAATTTGCCCCGAGAGGTCGGCATTCTTGTGATGCGCCGAAAACTCGGAGAGTTGCTTCATGTCATTGATTGGGCCCTGCGATTTATTTCCTTTACCATCCTCGTAATCAACACCTTGATACTTATCGAGCATGGCACGGAGCACATCGTAGGTGGCTTTGGTGTCAGCCATGGCGCCATGAGCGCCTTCCAACTCGGCGTGGCAGAAGTAGCGATAGGCGCTCTTCAAGTTACGCGGTTCCATCTTCATATAGATATTCATCACATCGATGAAGTCGCGGTCTTTGAGGTCAAAATCATAGTCCACACGAAGGAACTCCTCCACCAACATCGGAAGGTCAAACTTCAAAATATTGTAGCCCGCCAAGTCGGCATTGCCGATAAATAAGGCGATTTCCTTGGCTTTTTCGCGGAAGGTAGGTTTGTCGGCCACCATTTCGTCGGTATATCCATGCACCGAAATGGACTCAGCGGAGATGGGCATCTCTGGATTGAGTAGCCAAACACGTTGTTCTTCTTCACCGTTCACATTGATTTTCAACACGCTCATCTCAACGATGCGGTCGTGTGAGGGATTCAAGCCCGTCGTTTCCAAATCGAAAAAAGCGATGGGGCGTTTCAGATTCAGTTCCATTGGATTCGTGATTTTGAGTGCAAAAATAATACATAAAAAGCACCACTATCCAATTTTTTCCTATTTTTGCCACACTTTTCAAACACAAAAGAACTATTAGAAAGTATCAAATTATTGAAAGACATGATGGAAGAAAACGAAATGAAAGAAAAAGAAGAGTTGTTCTCGAAGGCGGTGAAAGCAGGAAAGAGAACCTATTTCTTTGATGTGAAATCCACGAAAAACGACGAAAAGTACATTACCATAACCGAAAGCAAGCGCCGTTTTGACGAAGGTCTGCAACGCTTCTTCTACGAGAAGCACAAGATTTTCCTCTACAAGGAAGACTTCGAAAAGGTTTCCAAAGGCCTCAACGATGCCATCAATTACATTGAGACCGGCGAGTATCCTGCCGACTATTACGACCAGCCCGAGCCGCGCCGCTACGAACATGAGGAAGGCGAGCGTCACACCGAGATTGACAACGCCATCGACAAGTGGTTCGACAGCTTGGACAAATAATCATTCAAAGAACGACAAAGACAGAGGCCGCAACGACTTGCGGCCTTTTTTGTTGCCATTTACAAGCAAGACAAAAACTTATCAACAAATCAGCCCTGTGTTGATAACTTTCGAGTTTGGGCGGCAATAATTCATGCCAAAACTCGTAATTTTGTAGCGTAAATTTTTGACTGAAATGGGTAAGACAATAGCGATTGCAAATCAGAAAGGTGGCGTGGGCAAAACCACTTCCGCCATCAACCTCGCGGCAAGTTTGGCCGTTCTCGAATACAAGACCCTCCTCATCGATGCCGACCCTCAAGCCAATGCGACTTCGGGCGTGGGCATCGACCCAAGGACAGTGGAGACAAGCATATATGAATGTATCATCGACCAGGTGGATCCGAAGACTGTCATCACAGAGACGGAGACCCCCAACCTCTTCGTGCTTCCCGCCCATATCGACCTTGTGGGTGCCGAAATCGAGATGATCAACCTGCCCGAGCGTGAGCTGATGATGAAGAGGCTCCTCGCCCCCGTCAAGGACGACTACGATTTCATCATCATCGACTGCTCACCGTCGTTGGGTCTAGTCACGGTCAACTCGCTCACTGCCGCCGATTCAGTCATCATCCCCGTGCAATGCGAATACTTCGCCCTCGAAGGTCTCGGCAAGTTATTGAACACCATCAAGATAGTGCAAACCCGCCTCAACCCCGACCTCGACATCGAAGGCATCCTGCTCACCATGTTCGACACGCGCCTGCGCCTATCGAAGCAAGTGGTGGAAGAAGTGAAGATGCACTTCCAGGACATGGTGTTCAACACCATCATCAACCGCAACACACGCCTGAGCGAGGCTCCAAGTTTCGGCAAGACCATCGTCATGTACGACGCCAACAGCACAGGAGCCATCAACTACCTCAACCTCGCTCGTGAAATCCTCCAAAAAAACAACCTAATCACAGAATAACACGCCATGCCTGACAAAAACAGAAAATCTTTGGGCCGCGGCCTTGACAGTATACTCCAAAGTCCCGAAACCGACATCACCAGCCGTGACATCAGCGGTGATTTCGTGGCTGGAGCCATTGCAGAAATCGACATCAACCAAATCGAAACCAATCCTTTCCAACCCCGCACCGAATTTGACGAGACCGCTTTGCGCGAACTGGCCCAGTCCATCAAGGAACAAGGTGTGATTCAGCCCGTTACCGTCAGAAAACTTGGCTACAACAAATATCAACTCATCTCGGGCGAACGCCGTTTGCGCGCCTCCAAGATGGCTGGACTCACCAAGATTCCCGCCTTTATCCGCGTAGCCAACGACGAGCAGATGCTTGAGCTCGCCCTCATCGAAAACATCCACCGCGAAAACCTTAACGCCATCGAAGTGGCCATTTCCTACCAACGCCTCATCGACGAATGCAACCTCACGCAAGAGGAAGTGAGCGAGAAGGTGGGAAAGAGCCGTAGCGCAGTAGCCAACTTCTTGAGGCTGCTGAAGTTGCCACCCGAGATACAACTCGCCATCCGCGACGGACACATCAGCATGGGACACGCCCGCGCCCTCATCAATATCAACAGCAAAGAGGACCAGTTGAAGCTGCTCCAACAAATCATCACGGAGGAGATGACCGTGCGCCAGACCGAGGAATTGGCCGACAAAGCCAAAAACCCGGAAGCCAAGGAAAGAAAACAGACCAATTTCATTCCCGAGCACTTCAAGAGCAAAATCAAGACCCTGTCGCAGACGCTTAACACCAAGGTGAAGGTGAAGCGCAACCTCAGCGGTCAGGGCAGCGTGGTCATCGACTTCAAGGACGAAGCCGAATTTGACCGCATCATGGAACTGTTTAACCACAAATAAACGCCATGCCGCGCCGCTTTCTGTTGCTTTTGGGCTTCATCGCCATCCTTGCCTTTCAGAAAACGGAAGCGCAAAATGTTGTGTTTGACACTGTTGGCAATGCCATTATCAGTGCCGACACCATAGTCAAGGAAGAGAAAGCTGCAAAAGTCAAAAAGGCCAAAAAGCCCCATAGTCCAACGAAAGCCACCATCATGTCGGCGTGCCTTCCTGGATTGGGACAAATCTACAACGGCAAATGGTGGAAAGTGCCCATCGTTTATGCCGGATTGGGCGGATTGGGGTATTTTGTTTACAACAACTTTTCCGAATACCGTTCCTACCTGCACGCCTACGAATACAAGACTGGCGACCTGCCCGACGACGTGACACTCAGCCAATATGAAACCGAATTGGCCAACCATTATTCTGGCAGCCAACTTCAGACTTACAAGGAGACCTATCGCCGGAATTTCGAGTTATTTACCATCCTCACTGTGGCTTGGTACGGCTTGAACATCGTGGATGCTTGCGTTGACGGTCACCTTTACACCTACGACATCAGCGACAACCTCAGCCTCAGCGTCGACCCGTATTTACGGCAACAAACGGAGTCGCCAATAAAGATACCGCAATATGCCCAGGTGGGGCTTTCTTTTCAATTGAACTTTTAAATCACAAAACCCACAAAACATGCAAAACATCAAAAGGATAAGTCGGGGCGGCACCCAACCGGGTTGCCGCCGGAAAGCGGGCCAGTTGGCCGCTTTCCATACCAGAAAAGCAGTTTTGAGGGTTTTGTAAGTTTTGTGACCAATACAGCATTATGAAAATCGCTATTATAGGATACGGAAAGATGGGCCACGAGGTGGAAAAAGCCGCCCTCGCCCGCCAACATACTATCGTCGTCACCATCGACAATCCCCAAGAATGGGAAGAACGCCTTGAAAAGCTGAAGCAGGCCGATGTCGCCATCGACTTCAGCCAACCCGACCAGGTAGTGGGCAACATCAGCCGCTGTTTTGATTTGCATTTGCCCGTCGTGGTGGGAACCACGGCATGGCAAGAGCATTTCGAGGAGATCAAAAAACGTTGTTTGGAAGAAAAGCAAAGCCTCTTCACCGCGCCCAACTTCAGCATCGGAATGAACATCATGTTCATGCTCAACAAACAGTTGGCGAAGTTTGCAGAGAAATATGGCTACCAACTTTCGATGGCTGAAACACACCACATCCACAAGTTAGACAAACCCAGCGGCACCGCCGTGAAATTAGCCAACGACATCCTCTCCGTCAACCATGACTATGACCATTGGAGCATCGACAATCCCACCGACCACACATTATATATTAAGGTAACGCGCGAAGGTGAGGTGAACGGTATCCACAGCGTGATGGCCGAGTCGCCCGCCGACAAAATCACGCTCACCCATGAGGCCTTTAACCGACAAGGCTTTGCCTTAGGTGCTATTGCTGCGGCAGAGTTCCTCATTGGGAAGACGGGAGTGTTTGGGATGGAGGATTTGTTATAAAACCTTCCAAAAAGTGCAGTTTAGAGTATAGAAAACTTTCCAAAAAGTGCAATTTAGAACACTAAAAACCTTCCAAAAAGTGCAGTTTATGGTATAGAAAACTTTCCAAAAAGTGCAGTTTGATGTTTGTAATTAAAAGATTATTACTATTTTTGCATCAAATTTAATTTTAGGATGGATATAAAGGATTTTGAAGTCATACTGCGCGACCAAATGAACGAGCTTCGGGAAACGGATTTTTCCCAGTTTGTCACACGCAAAGAAGAAAAAGCACTCGATTTGGACAGCAATCTTGTCCAAGTTGTCATCGGGGTGAGACGTTGCGGAAAATCAACTTTGTGTCAAAAAGTGCTGATGGAAAGCAAACGCAATTTCGCTTATGTCAACTTCGACGACGAAAATCTCGCCAACCTAAACGCCGAACATTTAAACGACATTCTAAAAGCCTTGTACAACCTATACGGTAATTTTGATTGTCTATTTATGGACGAAATACAAAACGCTCCGAAATGGCATTTGTTTGTCAACCGTTTACTACGACAAAAACTACATTTGGTCATCACAGGGAGCAATGCCAACCTATTGAGCAGCGACTTGGCGACCCATCTCACCGGAAGATACAACCAAATCGAGTTGTTTCCTTTTTCGTTCCAGGAATATTGCACCGCAAAAGGTATCGACACTACAAGCCTTACCACAAAGGCATCTGGATTGAGGCTTCATGCTTTGGAACAATACATGAAACAAGGAGGTTTCCCAGAAACGCTGAACATGAAAAACCAACGTCGTTACATCATGTCGTTGCTTGAAGCCATTCTGACAAAGGATATCTGCAAACGCTACAAAATCCGATACAAAACCACTCTGCGACAAATAGCCAATGCCACACTCGACAAGTTTTGCCAAGAGCTTTCGTTTGCCTCGTTGAAAAAAGACTACCAAATCAAATCAATCCACACGGTAAAAAACTACGTTTCATACCTTGAAGAAGCCTATCTGCTACGCATTTTACCACGGTTCTCATACAAAAGCATCGACCGGCAGACCAGTCGGAAATGCTACGCCATCGACACGGCTTTTGTGGACGACCACGAAGATGCCCTGCTAACAGAGAACCTTGGCTGGCGCTTGGAGAACATCGTTGCTATCGAACTGATGCGCAGAATGCAGTATGAATCGGAACAGTTATACTACATCAAGCAACCAAAGTCCTTCGAAGTTGACTTTGCCCTCACCGACCGCAACCGCGTCACCGAACTCGTACAAGTGACCTACGATTTCCGCAATCCCAGCAAACGGCTGTATAACCGCGAGATAGGAGGATTGCTGAAAGGTGCCGCACTAACCAAATGTAACAATCTGACCTTGGTAATGATGTACGGCGAAACAAAAGATATTGTGACAGAAGAAAAAACCGTACACTGCATAGAAGCCTGCGATTGGCTGCTACAGAAATAATTCCTACTTTTGCAGCCGAAAATACTATTTCATTTATTCATTCGTTAATTAAGAAATCACAAATAAACATGTCATTATTATTGTTCATTCTTATCGTCCCGGCCCTCTTCACCATCCCGATTGCGTTCTGCTGGAAGCAATTTGAGGCCGCTGGACAAAAAGGCTGGTACAGCCTCATCCCCTATTACAACATCTTTGTCATGCTGAAAATCATCGGCAAACACAAGAAGTTCTGGTGGTGGTTCTTCATCGTCTTCCCCTACATCAACGTCTTTATGCTGCTTCTCATGCTCGTCGAGTTGGGCAAGTGCTTCGGAAGATTCAAGATTTGGGAGGAAGGTATGGCGGCCATTTTGCCCTTCATTTTCTTCCCAGTCATCGCCAAGAACGACAAATATCAAGACCCTGCCACGACCACAAGACCCAAGAAATCGACCGCACGCGAGTGGTTCGATGCCATCATCTTTGCCGTGGTCGCCGCCTTGATTATCAGGACTTACGTCTTCGAGGCTTTCACCATCCCCACATCAAGTATGGAGAAATCGCTTTGCGTTGGCGATTATTTGATTGTCAGCAAGATACACTACGGCCCCAAGCGCCCCAACACGCCTCTATCGTTCCCGTTCGTACACAACACCTTGCCTGGCAGCAAGACGAAGAAATCGTATGTGGAATGGATCAAGCTACCGTACCACCGCTATCCTGGCGTGTCGACGATGAAGCGCTACGACCCCATCGTGTTCAACTATCCCGCTGGCGACACGGTCTGCGACATCTTCCAAAGCAGCATCAGCTATTATGACCTTGTGCGCGAATATGGTCGTCAAACCGTCTGGAACGACCACCAAAACTTCGGCAATGTCATCGCACACCCTGTCGACAAACGCGAAAACTACGTGAAGCGCCTCATCGGTATGCCTGGCGACAGCTTGAAAATCGTAAACGGCGTGGTGTATATCAACAACGAGAAAGCCTTTGAGCCCGAGAATATGCAGCACAACTACACGGTGGTGACCACCAACGGCGGCATCAACAAACAGACCTTGGACAAGTACAACATCACCGAGGGCTATCGCACCGCTGACCCCAACACCTTCATTCTCAACATCAGCGCAAAGGTGGCCGACGAGTTGATTAAGCTGCCTTACATCACCTCGGTGATGCGCAACATACAAGCTCCAGGCGAAGGCACCAGCACCAGCCTCTTCCCCAACCGTCCCGACCTCTATCCTTGGAATGTCGACAACTTCGGACCAATCTACATCCCCAAGAAAGGCGTAACAGTGAAGTTAGACGTCAAAACCTTACCGCTTTATGAGCGCGTCATCCACGCCTACGAGTTGCACGACATCAAGGTGATAGGAGACAAAATCTTCATCGACGAGCAAATGGCCGACAGCTACACCTTCGAGATGGACTACTACTGGATGATGGGCGACAACCGCCACAACTCCGCCGACTCACGCTACTGGGGCTTCGTGCCTGAAAATCACATCGTTGGCAAGCCCGTACTCGTTTGGCTCTCATTGGACAAGGAAAACGGCGGCATCAGGTGGAAGCGGATGTTTAGGATTCCGAAATAAATCTTGGTTTCCATCATATTTAATACTTAGACAAAACAATCTTACAAATTTCGTAAGATTGTTTTGCTATTTGTAAGATTATTATTATTTTTGCAGCGATAATCGAAAGTGTCCTTATATGAGAATCATTGCAAAGAGTACTTTGGTTGCCTATTACACAAAGAACCCGCAGTCGAAGTCCGCATTAGAAGACTGGTTCGAAAAGACGAAAGAAGCGGAATGGAAGAACTTTTCAGACATCAAAAAGACTTTCAACACGGTTTCAAGCGTAGGTAATAACCGATATGTGTTCAACATCAAAGGAAACGACTATCGACTGGTCGTCCTAATAAAATTCACGGTGAGCCACGTCCTCATCAGATTTGTCGGCACACACGCCGAATACGACAGAATCAAAAACATTGAAAAATTATAAAACATGGCACAAATTAAAACAGAAGAAGCTTACAGAGCTGCACTTAAAAGGGTGGAATACCTTGAAGATTTGGTAACCGACGATACACCTGTCAACAACCAATATGCATTGGAGTTAGATATGCTTATCGATTTAATTGAAGAATACGAAGATATCCATTATCCTATTGGTAAGCCCTCGCTCATCGACATTATCAAACTTCGTATGTACGAGATGGGTCTTTCACAAAAGGCTATTGCCAACATGCTCGGCATTAGCGAACCTAGGATGAGCGAAATCATGCACGGCAAGACAGAACCTTCCCTTTCGCTTGCACGAAGCATCAGCCAAAAACTGAATATTGACGCCAACATTGTTTTGGGTGTATAGACATCGTTTTTCTCGAAAAGTCAGCACTAAAAACCAACAATTTTGCGTATTTTTGTACCCCATTAACGAAGACAGAAAATGAGCGCAGGAAACAACCGTAAAGAAAACACTTTCAGGACAAAAGCATTGCCCGAAGCTGAGCAGCTGGAGGAGCAACTTTTAATAGAAGAGAAGAAAAAAGAGGAAAAACCTAAAAAGGATACTACCAAAAAGGGTGACAAATCCACGAAAAGCAAAGAGCCTCAGAAAGCCAAAGAGAAAAAAGAGAATGATGGTCGCATCCGTAAGATTATCGGCATCCTATTTATCTGTTTGGCCGTTTTCTTGGGCATTGCCTTGATTTCCTATTTAATCAGTTTCTTCAGCCATCACCATCAGGAATTGGGCTACCAAATCTTCAGCCAAAAGGCCAATGTCGACAATCCAACGGGACGCGCCGGCTTCTTCTTGGCACAAACATTCATCAAAGAATCGTTTGGCGTCGGTGCCTTCTTCTTTGTTTACCTGCTGACCCTCATCGGTTTGCGTCTCACTGATGTGGCCAAAATCAAGATGTGGAGCGTATGGAAATGGGCTCTTCTTTGTTTGGTATGGCTACCGCTGTTTTTCGCTTTCATTGCCACCGCAGCCCCAAAATGTGCCATCTTCGGCGGCGCTGTGGGTCTATGGCTCAACACAATATTGGCAAATTATGTCGGCAACACCGGTATTATCATCATACTCGCTTTCCTGTTCTTGGTCTTTGCGGTTTATCAATTCAACCTTACCCTCAACTATTTCAAGGAATTGCGAGAAAAACGTGAAGACGAACGTCGTCATCAGGCGGCCCGTCTTGCCGAACAACAAATCAAAGAACAATATGGAGTAGAAGACGAAAACATCACGGACAATGTCGATGATATTGTCCCCAGTTTCATCAACAATGACGAAGACGACAAATCAAATCTTCCTCCCACGACCTCTTATACTAAAGCCCCGACGTTTGAAATCGTTAACCCTGACGACAATCTTGGTCAACAAGAGCAAAAAGAGCAAAAGGAAAATGTCTTTAAGCCTGCCGACAAACAAGAAGATTCAGAAATCACCTTAGCTCCTACCGTCACTCCCATCAACGACACCAAGCCACAAGAAGCCGTTCCACAAAAGACCGACGACGAGAAAGGGAACGTGGAATTGGTCATCGAAGAAACACCTAAGGAAGAGACTGTGGAAAAGCCTAAAAACATGGAGCACCACACCATCGACACGCCTTTTGACCCACGGTATGAGCTACGCGACTACAAGTTCCCGACCCTCGACATGCTCAACGACTACGGTGGGCAGAAATCGGAAATCGATGAAGAGGAACTGAACGCCAATAAGAACAAGATTGTGGAGACTTTGGGCAACTACGGCATCTCCATCGACAAGATTAAGGCGACCATTGGTCCAACGGTCACACTATACGAAATCGTCCCCGCCGCGGGAATCCGTATCTCGAAAATCAAGAACTTGGAAGACGACATCGCCTTGAGTTTGGCTGCTTTGGGCATCCGTATCATCGCCCCCATTCCAGGCAAGGGCACCATCGGTATCGAAGTGCCTAACAGCAAGCCCGAAACCGTTTCCATGCGCAGCGTGCTGGCCTCAGAGAAGTTCCAGAAATCGAAATACGCCCTGCCTTGTGCCATCGGCAAAACCATCTCCAACGAGACTTACGTCTTCGACCTCGCCAAGATGCCACACATTTTGATGGCTGGTGCTACAGGTCAAGGTAAGTCAGTGGGACTGAACGCGATAGTGGCTTCGTTGCTTTACAGCAAGCACCCTTCGGAACTGAAGTTCGTCATGGTCGACCCGAAAAAGGTGGAACTGACGCTTTACAACCGCATCGAACGCCACTACTTAGCCAAACTCCCTGATTCTGAGGATGCCATCATCACCGATGTGAGGAAAGTGGTGCGCACGCTCAACTCCCTGTGTATCGAGATGGACCAGCGCTACGACCTCCTCAAGGCAGCCGAATGTCGCAACATCATTGAATACAACGAAAAATTCAAGGCGCGCAAATTGTTGCCCACCGAAGGTCACCGTTATTTGCCTTACATTGTGTTGGTCGTCGACGAGTTTGCCGACCTCATCATGACCGCAGGACGCGAAGTGGAAGCCCCCATCGCCCGTATCGCCCAATTGGCGCGCGCCGTTGGCATCCACTTGATTATTGCTACACAAAGGCCTTCCGTCAACATCATCACGGGTTCCATCAAGGCCAACTTCCCGGCTCGTATCGCCTTCCGCGTCATCTCGCAAGTCGACTCAAAGACCATCCTCGACCAAAGCGGTGCCAACCAGCTCATCGGTCGCGGCGACATGCTGCTTTCCACGGGCAACGACCTCGTGCGTTTGCAATGTGCTTTCATCGACACCCCGGAAGTGGAGCGAGTTACCGACTTCATTGGCAGCCAACGTGGTTATGCGGAACCCTTCCTGCTGCCCGAAGTGCCTGAAGAAGAGGGCGAAGGCGCCGACATCGAAGACGACGGTGAGCGCGACAGCCTCTTTGAGGAAGCCGCCCGCATCGTGGTGCAAACCCAACAAGGCTCCACTTCGATGATCCAACGCAAACTGAAACTTGGATACAACCGCGCAGGTCGTATCATCGACCAGTTGGAGGCCGCCGGCATCGTCGGGCCATTCTCGGGCAGCAAGTCGCGCGAGGTGAAAGTGGGCTCCGAGGCTGCTTTGGAACAGATTTTGCAGGATCTCTACAACAAAGATAACGGAATTTGAAAATGAAAACGAAAAACATCATTGCCTGCTTGTTCCTTTTGTTTGCGACACAAGCAGTTAGCGCACAAAACAATGCCGAAACCCTCATTCGCGTTTTGATTGGTCAACTCAAGAGCCATAAAAACATTGAAATGACCTTCAACTACCAAATCAGCCCCGACGGCAAGAACCTTGGCGACAGCCAACAAGGTCATTCCTGGCTGCAAGGCGAAGCCTACAAAGTCGAAATGGCGGAGCAACAGACCATCTCCGACGGCAAGACCATCTGGTCGTATCTTGTTGATGAAAAGGAAGTCATGGTAAGCAACGCCAATGAAGGCACCGACAACACACCCTTGAAGATCCTCACTTCGTTGGATGAGAGTTATGTGGCCACCTTGACCAACATTGATTCCCAAGGCAACGCCACCATCGAGTTGGCTAATCCCAAAGGGCAATACAAGCGCGTGACCCTGAAAATCAACGCACTGAAAAGCGAATTAAAGAGTGCAGACATCTACATGGAAGACGGGAGCAAGGTCATCGTCAACGTGGAAGAGATGAAATACGACCAAGAATTGGACGATAAATTCTTCACCTTCGACACGAAAAAGCACCCCAAAGTGGATGTGATCGATATGCGATAATGCAATAAAACACAACGATTATTGTTATTATGTAGAGACGCGGCGCGCCACGTTTCTACAGACAAAAACCGACAAACAACAATTCAACGATTCAACAATTCAACATCAATATGAATCTCCTTCAAATCCAACAGGCTGCCAATGATTTAGGAGCAGCCGCCATTCCAGCAGAAACCGTAACACAACCCACTGAATTCAAGCTTTCCATCCTCGAACTTGCCACCAAAGGCGGATGGATCATGATTTTATTGGCCGTTTTGTCCATCATTGCGGTTTACATTTTCATCGAGCGTTACATCGCCGTGTCGCGTGCCACGAAATACGACAACAGTTTCATGGACCGCATCCGTGAATACATGAAAGACGGTAAGCTCGACTCGGCCAAGGCCCTGTGCCGGGGCAACTCCACCCCTATCTCCCGCATGATTGAAAAAGGTCTCTCCCGCATCGGACGACCTTTGGGCGACATCAACTCGGCCATCGAAAATGTGGGCAACCTTGAAGTGGCACAATTGGAGCGCGGCGTCAGTATCCTCGCCATGATTGCCAGTGCCGCCCCTATGATTGGTTTCTTGGGCACTGTGACCGGTATGATTCGTGCCTTCTACAACATGTCGATGGCAGGCAACAACATTGACATCGAGCTGCTTTCTTCGGGTATCTACGAGGCCATGGTAACCACCGTCGGCGGTCTGATTGTCGGCATCATCGCCTACTTCTTCCACGCCATCCTCTCGACCAAAATCCAAAAGGTCGTCAACCTGCTTGAAGCCAAGGCTACCGAGTTTATGGATGTTTTGAACGAACCCGCATAAAATCAGCGTATTATGGCCATCAAATCGAGAAATAAGGTCGAACCTACGTTCAACTCCTCGTCCATGTCGGACTTGGTGTTTCTGCTGCTGGTTTTCTTCATGCTGACTTCGACCTTAGTTGCACCCAACGCCATCAAGCTCATGCTGCCATCGAGCAACAGCAAGACCATGGCCAAACAGACCGTCACGGTTTACATCAACGAGCAATACCAGTATTTCGTTGACGAAACCCCCGCTGACGAGACCCAACTCACCGACCTCATCAACACAAACATCGGCAACGACACACAGGCCACTGTGGTGCTGCGTTCCGACAAGACCGTACCCGTGCAATATGTCGTGAATGTGATTGATGCGGTCAACGAAATCAACAACGCCACCAACAACAACCACAAAGTCATTTTAGCCACATCGCCAAAGAAATAGGAGGTGATATGAACAATAACGAAAAGAAAGACAAGAGCATAGCTGCCGTGGGGACTATCATCGTCCACGCGCTGATTGTGCTCGTCTTGTTTTTGATGGCCTTCAGGACGCCGCTCCCGCTGCCAGGTGAGGAAGGCGTAGAGGTCGACTTAGGCATGATGGACCAAGGCATGGGCAACATACAGCCTGAGAAACCTGCCGTCCCCATGGCTGCACAACCCGAGCAACAGACCAGCCAAAGCAAGGAAGAAATCGCCACCCAAAACGACGAAGAAGCTCCTGCCTTGGAAAAACCGAAAAACAACAAGCCGAAACAGGAAAAACCTGCCGAGCAACCTAAACCGACCGTCAACCAAAGGGCTTTGTTCAAAGGGAACAACAACCCACAAGCAGGTGGTTCAGAAGGCATAACAGGACAGCCTGGCGACCAAGGCAGCCCCAACGGATTGGCGGGTGTCAGACAATACGAGGGCAATGGCGGGCGTGGCAATGGCACAGGATATGACCTTGGCGGACGTGGAGCAAAAAGCCTGCATCGCCCCAATGACGACTTCAGCGAGGAAGGCATCATCGTGGTCGACATTTGGGTCAACCGACAAGGAAAAGTGACGCGTGCCGAAGTCGCCACCAAAGGCACCACATTGATCAACAGCGATATGCGCAGCAAAGCCAAACAAGCCGCCCTACGCTCCACCTTCGCCGCCGACCCCGATGCACCCGAAGAACAACACGGCACCATCACTTATACTTTTGTAATCAACCAATAAAAGAAATGCAAAAATACGAATGAGGAATGCGGAATGAAGTTCAGTGTTGCTTTACATTCCGCATTCATCATTCCTCATTCAGAATAAAATACCGCCTATGAATTACTCTGAAACTCTTGATTGGATGTTCAACAAACTCCCGATGTATCAACGCATCGGGGCCGCAGCTTACAAGGCTGACCTGAACAACACCATCCAACTCCTCAACCTTTTAGACAACCCTCAAAACAACTTCAAGTCGGTGCATGTGGCCGGCACCAACGGCAAAGGCTCCACATCACACATGTTGGCTTCTGTGTTTCAGGAAGCAGGCTATAAAACAGGACTCTACACCTCGCCCCACCTGCGCGACTTCCGTGAACGCATCCGCATCAACGGGGAGATGATCCCAGAAGAGAACGTGGTGCATTTCATTGATAATTACAAGGAAAAGTTTGAGGCCATGGAACTCTCTTTCTTTGAGATGACCGTGGGCATGGCGTTCGATTACTTCTCAAAGGAAAAAATAGACATTGCCATCGTTGAGGTGGGCATGGGCGGACGGCTTGACTCCACCAACCTCATCAAGCCTGAGTTGAGCATCATCACCAACATCGACTTCGACCACATGAAGTTTTTGGGTGACACGAGAGCAAAAATCGCTTACGAAAAAGCGGGCATCATCAAGCCAAACATTCCGGTGGTCATTGGCGAAACCCATCCAGAGACGCAGCAAGTCTTCATCGACAAGGCCAAAGAGTGCAACAGTCCCATCTACTTTGCTGACCAGATTTTCGACTGCGACAAAATCCACATTGAATCCGACATTGAACAAAAGTTTGACGTTTGGAAAAACAGCGAACTCTACATGGAAGCCCTTGAACTTCCGCTGATGGGCAACTACCAACAAAAAAACCTCACCACCGTAATGTGTGCCCTCGACCTCTTACGTGAAAAATTCGACCTTTCGGAAGATGACATTCGTGACGGCATCGCCAAGGTGGTTCGCAACACCCACTTGATGGGGCGTTGGCAAATCCTCTGCAAGGACCCGCTCACCATTGCCGACACGGGACACAACGTGGCTGGCATTAAGGAAGTGGTGATGCAATTGGCCGAAATGAACTATGACAAGCTCCATTTCGTCCTCGGCATGGTCAACGACAAAGACATCGAGAGCGTTTTGCAACTTCTGCCCCGTGGAGCAGAGTATTATTTCTGCAAAGCCGACATTCCAAGAGGTTTGGATTCCAATATCTTAGCCCAAAAGGCCTTTGACATGGGCTTGCGCGGAAAGGTGTTCGAATCAGTCAATCATGCCTACCGTTCCGCCGTCAACAATGCCCATTTCGGAGATGTGGTCTTCATCGGCGGCAGCAATTTCACGGTGGCAGAAGTAGTGTAAAGAAATAATCCTTACCTTTGCCGAAAATCCATGCCAAGTGAAAGGCAAAAGGCTCCATATCATTCTTGTCCTGCTTGCGGCGGTACTATTGTCGTCGTGTTCCATACGCCGTTTTGTCCCAGAGGGGAAATATCTGGTACGAAGCAATAAGGTCGTCATCGAAAAAAAAGGCACAGAAATCAGCAAGTCGGGTATATCGAAATACATCTCCCTGAAGCCCTACAGGACCACCTTCCAAACCAACATTCCCACATGGATTTACTATAAATGGGAACGCAGACCCAAAAGCGTGTTTTGGAAATGGATGAACAAAAACTTCGGAAGACAGCCCATCTATTACGATGTGGCGGAGGCCAACAATTCGATGACACAGATGATGCGTTACCTTGACAACGTGGGCTATTTCAATTCACAGGTGACCCATGAGGTGCAAAAGAGAAGGAGAAGAAAAAACGTCAAAATCATCTATCACGTCTTCCCTACCCAACCTTATCGCGTCAAAGACATCAATTATGTCATCGAAGACAGTTTGGTGCGTTCCTACATCATGCGCGACAGCACGGAGTTTCCGGTCAAGGAGGGAGACATCTACAACGCCTTCTCGCTTGACAATCAACGTGAGATGATCACCGAAAGGATGAAAAACTCGGGGTACTATTATTTCAACCGCGACCATGTCTACTATGAGGTTGACAGCAACTTTATGAGCCATGAGATGGACATCACCATGCGGCTGAAAAAGAGTGATTTGGCATACAAGAAATATCGTATTCGCGACATCAAAATCTATCCTGACTTTTCCGTTTTCCACATCAACGACAAGCCCATTGATTCCGCAAAACTCATTACAGAATTTGGCCGTAGGAGAAAGTTCACCAACGAGTTGGATTTCTATTACTTCGAGAAACCCAAGATCAAGCCTAAGACTTTCTCGCGCGCCATTAACATCATTGAGGGTTTCCCATATAGCCAAAGGGGCGTCACAAGCACCTACAAATCACTCAGCAACTACAGGCTTTTCAGCAATGTGAGCATCCAATTCGACAGCGTGCCCAAAGATACTCTCAACGAATTGGATTGCCGCATCACGATGCAGCAAAACGAAATCCATTCATTTACTATCCAGTCTGAAGGCACCTATTCCGACGGAGATGTGGGCATCAAAGGCAGTCTCGCCTATACCAACAAGAACATTTTCCACGGAGCCGAGACCTTCCAACTCAGTCTCAGGGGCGGATTGGAGGCCCAAAGACTGATTGGTGAAGAAGTGACTGAAAGCGGGAAGCAGATATTCAACACACGAGAATTTGGCATCACAGCCAGCCTTCTTTTCCCGAAATTCCTAAGTCCCTTCGCGTTCTCTAATTTCGCCCGCGACTATATGCCAACGACATCGGTATCGCTGGGTTTCAACGCTCAAATCAGGTACTACTATTCGCGTTACACGATGATGGCTTCCTACAGTTACGACTGGAAAGGCAGCAACCGTATCGGACACACCCTCACGCCCATCTATCTCAACAGCGTGAAGATAGCCGATATCAACCCCGTTTTCCAAGCCTATCTTGATGAAGAAACGAGTCAACGAAAAAAGGACCAATACACCAGTCACTTGCTTTTGGGCCTACGCTATTCCTTCATCCTCACCAACCAAAGCCTCAACCAGGAAGGCAGTTTCCTCTACTTGCGTGCCGACTTCGAATCGAGCGGCAACCTGCTGTCGCTTTTCAACAAGACTAAAATCATCACCGAAAACAACGGACACCATTACTTTTTAGGCATCCCTTATGCCCAATATGTGAGAGGCAGCTTCGACTTCCGTCAGCACATCGATATAGGTAACGATTCATGGCTCGTGTTCCGTCAGTTCGTCGGCTTAGGTTTTCCTTACGGCAACTCCAAAGACCTGCCTTTTGAGCGCAGTTTCTATGGCGGAGGCTCCAACGGCTTGCGTGGTTGGATATATCGCACGGTCGGTCCTGGAGGCTATGTCCCCAGCGGTGATTACTTTGAAAGCACGGGCGATATTCAATTGGAGGTCAACGCCGAATACCGTTTCCCCATCTACGACATGTTCAACGGCGCAGTCTTCTTTGACGCGGGCAACGTGTGGGCTTATTATCCCAACGAATCCATGCCGGATGCCGAGTTCAGGTTCAACAAATTCTACAAGCAATTAGCCCTCGATGCAGGCCTCGGCGTCAGGATGGACCTTTCGTTCTTGATTATTCGTCTCGATTTCGCCTACGCCATGCGCAATCCCTACCCTGACGAAGACGGCAACTATTGGCGTTTCGGCAAAGGCAATAACATTAGAATGCAAATGGGCATCGGTTACCCCTTCTGACCCTATAAGGCAATGCAAAGACTTGACTTATTCGGACAACTCACCCAGTCTTTCGGCTTCGAACCCACAGAAGGCCAGTCAATAGTGTTATACCATTTGTCAGCCTTCCTGCTTTCGCAAAAAGAGAATCCCACCTATATTCTGAGAGGCTATGCAGGAACGGGAAAGACCACTTTAGTCAAGGCCTTGGTGAAAACCTTGCCAATGATCGGCATGAAATATGTGCTGATGGCTCCCACGGGACGCGCTGCCAAGGTGCTCAGTAGCTACACAGGACAAAACGCCTCAACCATTCACCGGAGAATCTATCAAGCCAAAGCCTTCCCCGATGGCAGCATCCGCATAACGCGAGCGGAAAACAAGTCGAAAAACGCGCTTTTCATCGTCGACGAGGCATCGATGATTGGGGAACAAAGGGAATTTGGTGGTAGCAGCCTGCTTGACGACCTGTTGAGTTATGTCTTCAGTGGGGAAAGCTGCCGTCTGCTACTCATTGGTGACACGGCACAGCTGCCTCCAGTAGAGAGTTCGGAAAGCCCTGCCCTTAACTGTGATTATCTGAAATCGGAATTTCCTGTCACTGCCGCTACTTACGAACTGACTGAGGTCAAGCGACAGGCTTTGGAATCGGGGATTTTGTATAATGCCACGGATATCAGGCAATTGCTCAGCCAAAAGCTATATGAATATCACCTACCCATCTTCCATTTGCAAGGTTTCGACGACATCCAAAAGATTGAACCAGAAGCTTTTGAGGAGATGCTACACAATGCTTTTGCCAACACTTCCGACAATGAGGCCGTCATCGTTTGTAAGTCGAACAAACGCGCCAACATGTTCAACCATGCCATTCGCGGACGTATCCTCAACATCGAGGGCGAGATTGCCACGGGCGACAAGTTGATGGTGGTGAAGAACAACTATTTCTGGGCTAACGGAAACGACGTCATCAGTTTCATCGCCAACGGCGACATGGCTGAGCTAAGGAAAATCAAACATTTTGAAGATATGTATGGGTTCCGTTTTGCCGATGTGGAGCTCAGTTTCACCGACTATCCCGACGCACCCAACATAGAGGCAAAAATCCTTTTGGACACCTTGAACAGCAACAGTCCCTCGCTGACGGAAGAAGAAAACAAACGGCTATTCAGTGCCATCGAAGAGGACTACATGGACATCCCGAATCGAAGAGACCGTTATAAAGAGATGAAAAAAAACCCATGGTTCAATGCTTTACAGGTGAAATTCGCCTACGCCCTCACCTGCCACAAGACCCAAGGCGGGCAATGGAACACGGTTTTCATCGATTCCTCATTAAACTTAAAGGAAACACTTGAAGTAGAGGATTTAAGATGGCTCTACACCGCATTGACACGTGCACAGGAGAAAGTGTATTTCGTGAATTTCAAGGAAGAGTTTTTTGGATAATGTTTGTAGAGACGCGATTTATCACGTCTCGCATTATCGCATTGCATTATCTCTTCGCCTCATCGCCCAATGCCAAAAACAATATACGCAAATTACCATTATTGCCACACAAATTTGCCATTAATACTGCAACAGCCGCAATTGCCCGTTTTCGCATTGCAAATGTTCATATTCACCTCTTTGCATTGCAAATGTGGAAAAACGGCTTTTTTATGTTTGCGGAAAAGTTAGCGAACGAGGGCTTCTGTTCACATCACGCTGCCGCCCAATAACTTTTTGCCCCTTGCCCGTCTCGCCTGTAACGGAACAAACAAAAGCTATTTCTGCCCAGAAGTACGCACCGCCCGGACAGAATAACCATTGTAGCGGCGGAAGTCGTGCACCTCGGTGTAGCTATCACTGAAATAGAAGAACCACGCGTTATCCGGGTAGCCCGAGGTTTCGAGCGAACTCGACCAATATTCGCCGAGGTAGTTGTTTTTTTTTCTGAAAGGCAGGAAGAGCGTGTTGCCGTTTGGCCCAATGAAAAGCCTCCCTTTCACGCCATTCACCGTCGTATACATGCTGGAGCAGTGGTTGCGGAGTTCTTGCCATTCCCCCAAAGTGGGCGTGCGCCCGCCGTAGTTGGCAGTGGCCGCGTCGTCTTCAGGTTGCAGGATAGTCAGGTTATCGGTAAAGCCGTTGTAGCCGAAACGGGAGCTGTTGCAGTATTTAGTCAGCGTTCTGTCGCTTCCGTTGCAGTACTGGTAGGTACTCCAGTCGTAGGTGCTCTTGGGCTGGGTTTCTCCCCAAGCGAATTTGTCGCCGTAGTCCTCGGGACTGCTGGCACCCACGTTGCGGGTGGCCCACAGCAGGCCGCTGGGCAAGCCGAGGTCAACCCAGTCGCTGTCAGTGGGTTCTGAAGGCTCAAAATATGCTGTATAGGTAGCATCTCCTTCAAGAGTGATAATTCTTGGATTTGACTCACTCCCATCCTCCCAATGTGCAAACTCATAGCCACTATTTGCAGTGGCTGTTATCACTATAGTTGTATCTATAGGATATCTTCCACTTCCACCAACAGTTCCGCCTTCAGGTGGACTGGCTAATATGACAATATCAAAATATTCTTCAAAAGAGCAATCACTAGGAGCACACATGATGCGGACAGTCGTCGCATGGTTCACCTTTACGAAAAAGCCCTCCAATGGTGCAATAGGGCCGCAATTGCAAGTTACCAACTCTCCCTGCTTGTTATACACCATGAAATCCATCGGGTTGTTTTCATCGTCGTAAAGGTAGGCATCGCAAGTGAAGGGATTGCCCAAGAGTGCCCAACCGTTGGATGGTTTACGTGAACCTTGGGTATAGGAAATAGTCACGTCCTTTTCATCAATGTATGACGAATCGGAATGGGAAGTAGCGACCACACCGGTCAGTGAAAGTTCCATATCTTCGGGAATGGCATACAGGTACCCAGTGGTGCCGCCACCTCCTACGGTGGTGATGGCTTGTTGCCTATTGTTGCGCCATTCGGCATTCAGATAATTTGGGTCGAAGCCGTAAAAGTCGTAGCCTTCTACAGCCGTCATAGCATCAGGAACGGCAACGGGTGTTTCAAAGGGGAAACTAATCAAATAGTAGTTGTCCTCGCAGTTCATCCCTGTGTAGGCTTCAATGTTCTTCTTCATCGTCACCACAAGGCCGTTGGTGTTGTGTTTCAGTTGTCCGCCGTCGGCAATAGTGAGGGAACCGCCATCGGCAATGATCACTTGGTTGGCTATGACAGTATAGTCTGCGGGAATGATGGCGTTGGCCTCAATCCTCACATTGCTGCCAGGCGCTGGCAATTCGCCCGTGCTCCACTTGCTGGCGTCATTCCAGTTGCCATCGGTGAGGAAGACGATGGCTGAGGGATAATCGGTGTTTTGAATTTCTGTGAGGTTCAATTCCACGCCGTCATCGGCATATTGTCTATAAGGTGTTTGTGCCCATTGTTTCAATGGTGTAACAATCAACGCTAAAACGACCAACAGGAGTTTTGCAATTCTGTGCATAATATCAAATTGTTTTAGTTACAATAATGATAATCTTGTTCTTGGAAAATAAACCTTTATTTCAAAACGCGAAATGGTTGTAATGATGAAGCAAAAATAAAAAAATTAAATTGAATAATGGAGAACATTGGATGTTTTTTAGGAGGAAAGGTGAAAAGAATAGGGAAGTGCCTAAAAACAGAAAACCCCTCACCGTGATTGGTGAAGGGTCTCCGTTGTGGGTGGGCGGCGAACTACTTTCCCACGGTCTCCCGCAGTATCATCGTCGCGGCGGGGCTTAACTTCTCTGTTCGGAATGGGAAGAGGTGCGCCCCCGCGCAATGGCCGCCACTTGTCTTTCTCCCGGCCTTGCCGGATGGGGAAAGCCGATACCAGCGTGGACTGTATTCGCGAGGCGCACTGCGTCGAGTGCGCTGAGCGGAAGCCTTCGGGCAATTAGTGCCGCTCGGCTCAACGTGTCGCCACGCTCACACCTGCGGCCTATCGACGTGGTCGTCTACCACGGCCCTCTAAGGAGGCCTCATCTCGGGGCCGGCTTCGCGCTTAGATGCATTCAGCGCTTATCCGATCCGGACGCGGCTACCCGGCCGTGCGCCTGGCGGCGCAACCGGCTCACCGTTGGTCCGTCCGACCCGGTCCTCTCGTACTAAGGTCAGGGCCCCTCAAGCCTCCAACGCCCGCAACAGATAGAGACCGAACTGTCTCGCGACGTTCTGAACCCAGCTCGCGTGCCACTTTAATCGGCGAACAGCCGAACCCTTGGGACCTTCTCCAGCCCCAGGACGTGACGGGCCGACATC
>JAEETH010000102.1 GCA_016290215.1 Bacteroidales bacterium | reverse complement strand
TTTCCTCACGGACCAGGATGTTGGCCACCTTAGCGGCACGGTATTCCTTGGCCTTCTCGCTGGTGAGGGCGATGCGACCGACAGCGCCACCAGGACCTGCGGGCAGACCCTTGGCGATGACGGTGTGTTTCTTCTCGTCGGCAGCGTCGAGGATGGGGTGGAGCAGCTCATCGAGTTGCTCGGGGGTGAGGCGCATGACGACTTCCTTTTCGTCGATGAGGCCTTCCTTCAGCATGTCGAGGGCCATGGTCAGAGCGGCAACGCCAGTGCGCTTGCCGACGCGGCACTGCAGCATGTAGAGCTTACCATCTTGGATGGTGAACTCGATGTCGAGCATGTCGTGGTAGTTCTCTTCAAGGATGCGGCGCACCTCGCAGAGTTCCTTATAGGTCTCGGGCATCAGCTCCTGCATGGAGTGCATGTGCTTGTTCTGCTCGTTCTTGGTGTCGTCGTTCAACGGGTTGGGGGTGCGGATACCAGCAACGACGTCTTCACCTTGGGCGTTGATCAGCCATTCACCGTAGAACTGGTTGTCGCCAGTGGCAGGGTTACGGGTGAATGCCACGCCAGTAGCGGAGCCTTCGCCCATGTTGCCGAACACCATGGTCTGCACGTTGACGGCGGTGCCCCAGTCGTCCGGGATACCCTCGATGCGGCGGTAGGAGATGGCCTTCTTGCCGTTCCAGCTCTTGAACACGGCCTTGATGCCGCCTTCGAGTTGGGCCTCTGCATCATCCGGAAACTCAGTGCCCAGCACTTCCTTGATACGGACCTTGAAGTCTTCAGCAAGTTGCTGGAGCTCTTCGGCCTTCAGCTCGGTGTCGCTCTTGTAGCCCATCTTCTCTTTGTAGGCGTCGAGCATGTCGTCGAGTTGCTTGCGGATGCTCTTGCCGTCGGCGGGTTCGATGCCCTCGGCCTTCTCCATGACGACGTCGGCGTACATCATGATGAGGCGGCGGTAGGAGTCATACACGAAACGGGGGTTGTTGGTCTTCTTGATCAGGCCAGGGATGGTCTTGGAGCAGAGACCGATATTCAGCACGGTGTCCATCATGCCGGGCATCGACTTGCGCGCGCCAGAACGGCAGCTGACGAGCAGCGGGTTCTCGGGGTCGCCGTATTTCATGCCCATGATGTTCTCCATGTTCTTCATGCCAGCGTGGACCTCGTCCATCAGGCCGGCGGGAAGTTGGCAATTGTTTTGGTAATAAGCTGTGCAGCACTCGGTGGTGATGGTCAATCCAGCGGGTACGGGGAGCTTGAGCAGGCACATTTCGGCGAGGTTAGCGCCCTTGCCGCCCAGCTCGTTCTTCATCGAAGCATTGCCTTCAGCGGTCTTTCCGCCAAAGGTGTAAACATACTTTGTCATTGATTTAATTGATTATTAGTGATTTAACTGATATTCTTTCGTTCAAAAATGAAGTTGCAAAGGTAGGAAATTACCAAAGATAATGCAATAGGTTTTTTTCAGTTTTTTTTCTTGGTATGAAAAAAGCCTCGAAATGAAAATCCCGAGGCTGTTGTAAAGTACTGAATGACCTTTTATTCCTTCACAAACTTCAAAGTACTGACAAACTTTTCCGACTTCACCGTGACGAAGTACATGCCGCTGTTCAAGCCTTCAAGGTTGAGCGTGGTCATACCCTTGGCGTTGCTTTGCTGGTAGACTTGTTGTCCCAAGCTGTTGAATACCACGACTTCGCAGTCTTCCTCGGGCAGGCTGAGTCTGAACTGGCCCTTGTTAGGGTTGGGATAGAGGACGATGCCATTGGTCACTGTTTCTTGCGTGGCCATGATGATTTCGGAAGGCGGGAAAACGATGTTGTCCAACCAAGCACAGTCGCTGCCATCGCTCATATACATGTCTTTGAAGTAAGTCCATTTGACTTCGTGCACTCCGGGAGCGAGGGTGTATTGCTCTTTTCCCCATCCCACTTCTCCTGACCATTCGTCTTGCAAAAAGGCGTCAATATAAAAGAATAGTACGTCATACTCTTCTTCCGATGATACTTTCCGATAGAAGCTGATTTCCCCTTCGCCGAACACTTCGAGGCTGACAGTGAGCGAGGTGACGGAGTTGTCGCCGATGTTACCCGACTTGATGCAATAGTTGCCCTCGTATGGGTTTTCGGTGACTACGGTCCACGGTGTGTAGGGGTCATTTTCCCATTCAAACTTGCTGAAGTCGCCAGTCTCCCAGTCTTCCATGACATTACCGACCATGATGGCAAGGCCGCCTTCAGTGGAATAATGACCTGAGGCAACGGTAAAGCCGATTTCGTAGATGTCACCAAGAAGTGCGTTTTCTGAGATGGTGAAAGGGATGTCAACCGTTAACTCGCTGTTGGAGGCAATGGCGCCAAGTTGGAATTCATTTTGTGCTAAAGTGATTTCAGGTATGTCGCAGAAAACGCTGAAATGTGTATCGGGTGCTGTGGCCAAACCCGTGTTTTTGATGGTGACATGGGCTATCGCGGCTTCGCCAGAATCCACATGCCCGTCACCATTACTGTCTTCGATGACGGTGCCGACGAAGGAAAACTCAGGAGCGTGCAGCCTGATGGCGAAACGGCTTACCCAAGTGTCGGTGCCATCGGTGCAGGTTAAGTCGAAGTCGGCTTTCATGAGGTTGGGCACATCGTCGGCGATGTCCATGGCGAAGGCATTGTCGAGGTTGACAATGGCTCCGCCTTCGATGCGGGCGATGGTCTCGTTAGCATCGGTGATGGTGATATAATCGCAGTCGGTGCGGAGGATGGCGGTGACGTTGTTGGCAGCTACGGCACCTACATTCTTGAGTTGAACATTGAGCTGGATGCTTTGTCCAAAATCGGGTTGAGCGCCACCGCTGATTTCATAACTATCGTAAACGAGGTAGGAACAGTCGCCAGGTAGGCAAAGGACGGGCAGGGCTTGAGGCCAGGCATCGCAGCCAGTCACGATGAGGCTCGCATCGCCTACAAAACTGATGGGTTCGGCAAATTCGATGGTGACGTTTCCGTTTTCATCGGTATAGCCTACGCCGATAAGGTCTTCGCCATGGAAGAGGCCACAGCGGAAGTTTTTCAGTCCTTCACCGTTGGCATTGGTGACGGTAACATCCATCGAGGCAGTGCCGACAAGGACTTCAGCGGCATAACTGACATTGGGTGTGAAAGGCTCGTCGTGCCAAGGGCTGACAGCCACATCGCCCATCATGTTGAGGTCGTAGAAGTTCCAGCGCAAGGCACCTTCTTCCCATTGTCCAGGGGCATTGACCCAAGGTGCAGTTTCGATTTTGCTTTCACGCAAGGCCATGCCGCCATAAGGGATGCGGTCGTGATAGTAGGCATCTTCCGTCTCACGGTGCAGGTGGATGGCAGGGCCTTCCGTCTGGCCTTCGTTGAACCAGCCATAACGTGAGTTGCCGAAAGTGGCAACAGCAAAATTGGCGATTTTGGTCATGCGTTCAAGGATGCAGTCGTCGGGGAAGTTGCCACAGATGCAGCCCGAAGTGTGGAAGAAGGTGTAATTATGGTCGATACCATTCAAGCCGTTGAAGTTACTGTCGGTGATAGTGGATGTGTTCCAACCAGCTACATAGCCTGTGTTGGCGTGACCGTCATGGTGGATATATTGTGTGCCTTGGTTGACGACATTGTTTAGCATGAAGCCGCTCCAGTTGCCTTCTTCTTCGTAGAGTCGGGTGAAGTCATAGTTTTCAGGAATGCCTGTGGTCGTGTAACCATTGTCGTCATGGGTTCCGATGAGCAGTTCGAGGTATTGGCTGCCGTTGCTCATGGGGTCGTCGTAGAGGTGCTCGCCAGCCATGGTGACTTTGCGGAACTCGCCAAGGACAGGCTCTGTTTGGTAAGTCATGGATTTGTGAAGCATGTTGGCAAGCTCTGTTGGGTTACTGAAGCACATACGGCCGATACCGATTTCCGGCAGGAGGTCGTCTTCGCCAATCTCGCCCCAACGGTAGTCGTTGTCATCGTTCCATGTGCCGTCAAGAGCGGCATAATAAAGGTCGGCGGGAATGTCTTCATCGTCGTATGGACTGCTGCTGGTCACATGACAGGTGAGGCCACGGTAAGGGATGTCGGGCACGTCGCCGCCGAGGTTGACCATCATAATGCCGTTTTCTTCATATTCCTGGATGATGTAGTTGCGTAGCTTCTCTTGATTGTCGCGACCTTCCATCGTGCTGGTGATGGTGGCGAGGTCGACGACTCGGGTGCGTAGGCCACGTGCTTGATAGAAAGCTACATATTCGTCAAAAGCGTTGATATAGGGCTGCGTGGTGACTACGAGTAGGTCATAGCCACCTATAGTACGGCCACGGCTGTTGTAGGTCTGCAACATCTCAGGGTTTTGGGCAAGGCGCATGGCACGGGTGGCATTATCGCCATTAAGCCAAAGCTTGCGGCTCTGGTCTGATTTGGCTGCTCCTGTCGTCACTCTTACTGTAACCCTTGTGGCATATCTCACCTCGCCAGTGGCGGGTACATACTGCACGGGTGTAAAGGCCGAGAAGGCAAAACCTACACCGTTCATGTATTGTGTGCTGAGTTTGCCGTAGGCTTGAGCGGGGTAAACACTCCTCGAAGTGTAGAGGACCTCGTCTTTCTCAAATTGTTTTCGCACGGGGTCAGAGTAGGTGAGGGCTGACTGGTATGGAAAGAGGTTGTGGCTACCTTCCATCGTCTGGAAATCGGAGAGCTCCACTTCGATGGCAACGGCTTCAGTCCCTTGAGGCAGCATCAGGCTGACACTGTGCCAGGGCAACGACGGCTGACCCGCAAGGGCACTCTGCATGCAGCTCGAGAATTGGATCTGCTCGTAGCCTTGGATTTGCCTCACGTTCGGCTCACCAAAGTAATAGGTCTTCTCGATGGTCTGCGCCGAAGCGAACAGGCTGGCCATCAAGGCAAAGAGGATTAGGCTTAGTTTTTTCATTGTGTTATTAGGTTTATTCTTTTTCATTTTGTTGCAAATTTGAGTGTTTTCGTAACAACAAGCGGAAATCACCTCTTCTGTCGTGAAGAAATATCCATCAGCAATTTGTTTTCTCCCTGTTTCGGCTGTTTGCAAGAGCTCCTCTTTTGTAAAAGGTTGCATAGGATTGTCCGTCAATGTTGCTGTACTCATATTTATTAGTGTTTAATTGATTGCAAAATTACACAAATTCACTAATTCGGAGGAAATAATGCCGTAATTTTTTCGTTTTCAAGGAAAAGAACTATTTTTGCATAACAAACAAAAATATTATGACATGAAAAAGTATCTGGGTCTGTTACTGCTTCTTTGGACTTCTGCCTTAGCATTCGCGCAGGAGGAAGACTTCGATTTTGACGCTTATTTGGCCAAGTTCAAAAGCACAGAAGAGGATCAGTATTATCATCGTGGCGAAGAAAAGGAGTGGAAATATGTGCCATACAAGCCTGTAAAGAAAAGCAAGGTGCGCCGATACAAGAATGAGTTTTTCGAATTCAAGAAAATAAAGGATTATACGACGTACGATGAAGAAAAACGCTTCCATACTCCTTACCAAGATTCTCTATGGGAAGTAAAGCAAGAACGAATGAAAAGGTTTTTGGATACAGCAGCCGATCCTCGTCATTCAACATTCGACCCTTTTTATATCGAGCCGCAATTTATCGGTAAAATAGATAGAGAAAACATTTTGATGCATGAAAGTCATGGGGATACCGAAGCCTTTGTCTATGAAGAAGGTGAACTGGGTATTGGATTAAGTGTTTGGGTGGCCTATTCAAAAGACAAAGGCAAGAATTGGTCGTATTATTGCACGGGTATAAATCAAAAAAGCCCATTGTTCGTTAAGTGGTATTCCAAATTTCCATTATTTAATTCCAATGGAGATTTACAGATTGAGGCTTGCTTGATGAGGAAGATGTCAGCTGATTGGATTTGTGCAAAATACGAAGTGGTACAAGATGGTCTTTTGCTGACAATTGACATTGCAACCCTGCAACGTGACTCCGATTCCGATGGTTTGACCGATATTTTAGAGAAGAAGTATTATTATACCAATCCGAACAATCCTGATACCGATGGCGACGGGGTTTCGGACAATTTAGACCTAAATCCACGCTGGGCTGTGCCAAGAACTGACAAAACCATTGTTTATGAAGCCCTAATCAACTCAGACGAACGACTTGGATGGTGCGACTGGGACGAGGACTCTTGTGCGTTGATTCCTTTGGATGAGGTTACGGCTGTTCACTATCCATCGGATTCCACGATAACTTATAGAATGGTCTCTGATGACCCAAATCTTGTTAGTATTCAGCCGATCAACGACAGATACATTTTCCTTTCATCCGAGGAGTACGAATTGTTGGAGAAGGATTATGGGGACGTATGGTTTTTTGATAACTATTCTCCTATGTTTAAGACCGATTACTTGGAAAACACCTATGTCCTTTCGAGTGGTGGTTTAATGGGGTCGGCCTATTATTATGCCAAATGGACTGAAAAAGGATGGAAGATTGGTGGAATCTATAGTATATCGGAGTAAATGCGTCGGAATAGTGAAAATGATTTCTTTTGCAAAGCATTATAAAACAATAATATAATGAAAAAACTACTGACTTTCTTGCTGCTCCTTCTGCTTCCTGCGTTTTCGTTCGCGCAGGAGGAAGATGAAATAGACGACATATCGAATTATCCGAGCAAGGAAAAAGACGCTTATTATCAAGAATGGAAAAGAAACTATAAGCCTTGGAAACCTTTGGATGAAAACGAAATCATGGCATACGAAAATGCCTATTTTGCGTTGGAGGAGATCAAGAATTACACGCCATTTCAAGAAGGGGAGGATCACCAAAGTTATTACTATGAGAGCCTAAAATATAGGTTTGATGATTGTCCTGAACTTGCTGCCAAGATTGACAAGCGACAGGTTATGAGATACGAAAAGAGAGAATCGGTGGAAGCCATCGTGTATAAGAGTTATGAGTATTTTATGGCACTTGAACCGAGTATATATGTGGCCTATTCGGAAGACCAAGGACGGTCATGGACTTTTTATTATACTGGGATAACGCATTGCCAGCCACTTTGTTTCAAGCCGCGATCCAAGATGCCTTTGTTCAACAAGCAAGGCGATTTGCAGTTGGAGGCATGCCTGCTTCGCCAGATTTCTTCTTTTTGGCTGGGCCATGTGTCAGATTATGAATTGGTCAAAGACGGTCTGCTGTTG
>JAEETH010000044.1 GCA_016290215.1 Bacteroidales bacterium | reverse complement strand
GCCACCTTTATGGGGTCGGTCATGTATTTGTTGAGGATGGCTTCCACCTCTTGTGGCATGGTAGCTGAGAACAACATGGTGTGGCGGCCTTCCTTGGGCATGTATTCAAGGATGTCGTCGACTTCCTCTTGGAAGCCCATGTTGAGCATTTCGTCGGCCTCGTCGAGAATCATCGTCTTCACGTTGCTGAAGTCGACACGGTTGCGGCGGATCATATCGCGCAGACGACCCGGGGTGGCCACGATGATTTGTGGTTTTTTGGCTAAGTCTTTAAACTGTAGTTCGATGCTGGCACCGCCGTAAACGGGCACAATCAGGATTTCTGGAATGTACTTGGCATAGCTGCGCAAGTCTCTGGTAATCTGCATACAAAGCTCACGTGTCGGACAAAGAATCAACGCTTGTACGCAACGCTGCTCGGCGTCGATTTTGTTCAACAGAGGCAAGCCAAATGCGGCAGTCTTACCTGTTCCCGTCTGTGCAAGGCCCACGAAATCAACATCTTTTTCAAGGAGTACAGGGATGGTTTTCTCCTGGATAGGCATAGGATTCTCGAACCCCAGCTCCTTAATAGCCCTCAGCAGAGCGGGATTCAATCCAAAATCTGTAAATTGTGACATGAAATATAATTAAGGTGTTTAAATGAGGCTGCAAAAGTAGTAATAATTAGCGAATTAAGCTGTATTTACGTTTGATTTTGCCGAAAAAACAGCGATTAATGGCCTTTTTTGTGTACATTTGCCCCTCGTAAATGAAGCGGAGAACCTTTTTTATAATCTTGCTGCTGCTCATAGTGGTCGTCACGGTTTCCTTGTGTGGGAGGCGGTGCAACCACGAAGTGCCTACGCTCAATGTCGACAGCCTGTTTTTCGATCTGAACAAGGAGATGTTGGCCCAACGCGCCAAACAAGCCGACAAGGTTTTCACGAATTTGTCGCGCAACGGATTGAATGGCGTGGTGCTTTATGCCGAACAAGGTGAAGTCGTTTATGAGAAGGCTTTCGGTTGGCGTGACTTGAGCAAACGACAAAAGGACTCGTTGCGCATCGATGATGCCTTCCAGCTTTCGTCCGACTCAAAGATGTTTACCGCCGAGGCTATTATGTTGCTCAATGCGGAAGGTAAGCTTGATTATGACGACGACGTGCGGAAATACATTCCCGAATTGCCTTACGAAGGGGTTACAGTTAGGCATTTGCTCTGCCATCGTTCGGGCTTGCCGCGCTATGATGCCATGGCTGATACGCATTGGCCCGACCGCAGAAAGCCGTTCTCGAACGAGGCAATGATTAAGATGTTGGCCGAGAAAAAGCCTGACATTTACGGTGCTCCTGATGCTAACTTTTTCTACAACAACATCAACTATGCGCTGTTGGCAACGGTGGTGGAACGGGTGAGCGGACAGCGTTTTGAGGATTTTATGCGAGAGCGCATCTTTGAGCCCTGTGGCATGACGCATTCCTATATCTATTCCATGCGCGACGATGCCGCAGTTTCGATGTATATGCCCGTCGACGTGCATGGCCACGACATGTATCGCAGCGGTCCGGTGAAGACGCAAAACGACTACCTCAATGGCGTGATGGGCGACAAAATCATGTTCTCGACGGTGGAGGATTTATGGAAATATAACCTGGCTTTGGATGCTAACCTGATCTTGCCCGACAGCTTGCAGGCTGAGGCTTTTGTGCCGGGTTCGCCTGAGTGGAACAACGACGAGAACTACGGTTTCGGTTGGCGCTTGAGCAAGCAATACCCCAATATCTATTTCCATTTTGGTTGGTGGAAAGGCTACCGCAGCCTCATCGTCCGCGATGCAGCGCATCGTCGTTTCCTCGCCGTTCTGACCAATACTACCACACTGATTCCCCAAGACATTACATTTGACTTTGTGAGCGATACCACGGTGATGCTGCCGCCATCAGAGTCGTGGCAGCCATAAAGAAAACGCGAGGAAACCACAATGGATTCCCTCGCATTTGATTTGGTAAGTAGATGAGCATATTTAGTTTACATATTGATAAGACTACGGGACTATGACTTGTGACTATGACCATGACTGTTTCGGTCAAGGGCTGAAATTTCAGCATTCCCGTGAAAGCGGTCATAGTCATGGTCAATGGTCATGGTCAAAAAGTCCCGAAGTCCCGTGTCCCGAAGTCAAAAGATATTGTAGTTTAATTTTGAACACTTACTTATTAAATTAGTTTGTTCTATGCCCAACACCTACATCCATGGTCATTTGAAAGTAGCCATCGCTGATATATAATGTATCGGGATTCTCAGAGTCATTAACTCCAACAAAACTAAATTCTCCGGTAAGCATCCTTTCTTCCTCTTGGGTTATTTTTAAATGTGCATCAATGCAACGAAGAACAACACTTTTTCTCCAAAGCATGCATTCTTCCATATCCATAAGACCAAAATCACGTTTTGTCATTGTACTATCAACGGCTCTCATGATAAAACCGATTTCTCCCAAACCAGATATTTGGTATGTTTGGCGAATGTCATTTCCATCACTATCTTTGAGGATGCCTTTTATTGCCAAAGAATGCATTTGGAAGTTGATATCTTTCCCATTTAGTTTAGCATTCATTGTAAATACATCGGCTTCTTTTTTCTTGCATGATGATACACTAAAAAGTATTGCAAAAAGGAACACTAAGATTCTGGTACAAGGGCCAACATGCAGAAATGCTTTTGTCTTCATTTTGTGTAGTTTTTATTGTTTGACATTTTGTGAATTCACGGAGCGAAAATAGAATTAAGAACATGGATTCCGAACCTTGTTCCGAACGATAATTCTAATTTTTTCTGCATATTATTGATAATGAATGGAATAAAATCAATTCATTCCGAACCTTATTCCGAACTTTTGAATGATTGTTGGGGTAGAAAAAAGGAAAATAGAGGCCAAATACTATATTATTTGGGGCAAATTGTTTCCTTCGGAAGCCGATTGTATCTTTTTTCTGCTGCGGTTCCTAATCTTGTCCACCATGTCGATGGTCTTGTTGAGCAACAAGGCTTCATCTTGTCGTGAAATGTTGAAATACGACATGATGACATCCAATTGCTCGTTTTCATCCAGCCCCAAGTCCTCTTGCTTGATGATTTCTCGCAATTGCGGATAGAGTCGATCCACGTTTTCCATCATTGCATCCAAGTGTGCTTGTTTGCCGAAAACCGTTTTTTCAAGTTTTTTAAGTAGTTCTTCATCTCCTCGGTTTCCCAAAAACAGATGCAGTCGAAGCATAATGGCTTGCTCCTTTTTAAGCTCAACGGAAAGCTTTTCGCCATATTCGGCAGCATTTTGTTCTTGTTTTTCTTTTTCTTTGAGCAAATCCACGTAAGCCTGTTCGCTTTCCTTGTGCTTCTGGGTCAAATAGATTTGGTTTTGCTTTTGCTCTTCACTTCTTTGCGTCAGTTCCTTATTTTGCTGCCTGAAGTGGAACAGGTTGGCTTTGGTCTCAGCTTCTTCTTTTCGTGTTTGTGCCAATTTGACCCTCGACAAGGCGAAAGCAATCAATCCCATAATGGCCACCACGCTTATGACTAGAATAACACGATGTCTCCATATTATCTTTTGATTCATAGCGTTTTGAAGGCTTTCATAATCATATTGTCGCTGAATCCTATATATATTTTGTTCTTGTCGCTGCTTTATTACAGTATATAATAACTCTTCATGTTTTTCACGATAAAATAGTGCTAAAGAGTCGTTGTTTTGGCTTACTGCAAATAAAGATAATGCCGTATAAGCAGCCAATTGAGTATTAGGCATTATTTTCTCCGAATGCAATAACTCCACTACACGATTGTAGTATAATGTGGCAGAATCAAATACTTTTTTGTCGAAATACACATTGCCCAAATTTAGGTTTAGCATGAAGAATTCATTTTCGTTAAGATTGGAGTTTACCAACATTTGACGCAGGATGTTAACGGCTTTGTCGTATTCACCTTGTAGGCGATACAAAACTGCATAGTTATTCAACAATTTAAGATTTGCTTTGCTGGAATTGGATTGGTATTTCCCCACTTTCAATAAACCTTGTTTTAGGCATGACTCAGCATCATCAACATCTCCTTGCAACATATAACATACCCCCATCATATTCAGAACCAGTGCTTTATCAACAATGTGATCACCAAAGTAGAGGCTGGCAGTTTGGAGCATGGCAAGAGACTCTTCCTTCAAACCATCATCAAGAAGCATTTTACCCATCCGATATTGTGCCTGCGCCATGGTAAGGCTATCTCCAGCAAGTCCACCATATTGTTCCGCCTCCTTAAGCGACCGCATGGCTTCCTCCTTTTCCTCGTAATGCTGCTGCACGAAACCGTTGTAGAGCGCAGCATGGGCAGCCTTAGCGTATTGTTTTTTCCTGGCATAATAGGCAGTGGTATGTTTCAATTCGGGGCTGGTGGAGAGGTTGGTGTGCTCGTCAAAGAAATCGTCGTCCATCACGGGAGAGATGTCCTGACCATGGTCGCCAAAGAGGGCTTCGGCCTGTAGCAATGCCAAGTCCATGCGCTCCCGCTCGCTGAAGCTCGCGGGCATGCGCAGCACGCTGTCAATCAGGCGTGCGGTGCTGTCGGGCAGGGTGTCGACCAACAGCTCGGCACGCTTCACCAAGCGTCGTGCCTCACGTGTGGTGGTGTCGCAAGCCGACATAAAGGCCAGCAAAACCAATATTCCAATCCAAGCGAAACGTTTCATGGCTGCAAAGGTATAAAAAAACAAAAAGGACGCAAAACTCCCTTTCGAGATTCTTTGCGTCCGTCTTTCCGGCAATCTTGTCTGTAGCCTTACTTCACCACCAGCTTAAATCCCACACCATGCACATTCTGGATGTCCACATTGGGCTCATCCTTGAAGTATTTGCGCAGCTTGGTGATATAGACGTCCATGGAACGGGCGTTGAGGTAGGAGTCCTCTTTCCAAATCTGTTCCAAAGCACTTGAGCGCTCCAGCGTGTTACCCATGTTTTCGCACAAAAGCAGCAGCAGGTCTGATTCCTTGGACGTCAGTTTTTTGACTTCGTCATCTTTGGAAAGCTCGTGCCTTGGTGCGTCGAATTGATAACTGCCCAATTGGAAGGTTGAGGGGCGGGAGCGGATGTAGGAGCATCTGCGGTGGATGGCTTTGAGGCGTGCCAGCAACTCGTCCATGCTGAAAGGTTTGGTGATATAATCGTCGGCACCCAAGCTAAAGCCCTCCAAGATGTCTTCCTGCTCCTTTTTGGCAGTGAGAAAAATCAACGGCATCGACGGATTGACGGTCTTGATTTGCTTGGCTAAGGTGTAGCCATCCATAACAGGCATCACAATGTCAGTGATGCAAAAATCGAAATCGGTGGTACTGAACTTATTCCACGCTTCTTGTCCGTTCGAACATAATGTGGTGATAAAACCGTTGGCATCCAAATAAGCCTTGAGAATCATGCCCAAGCTTTTGTCGTCTTCTGCCAATAAAACTTTAATTTGTGACATGGTCGATAAAATGAAAAAATTAAAAAATAAAAATTACTCCTAATCGGTAGTGTTTATGCTTGTATTGCTGCATTTTTAAAGTTGTGCAAAAATATGAATTTCACTGAAATAAAACAAAAATACAGCAAAAAAATTGTGTACGAAAGCATTTTTTTTCTTTTTTGACCCTAAAAAAACTTTCTATCAATTTTGTAATAAGTTGTATTACAGTTTTTTATATTTATTGTTAAATAATAAAGAAAATATCATATTTGATTAAAAATGAGCGTATTTACCTTGTGATAGGCTTTTTTACTTATCTTCGCAGCAACTTTAATACTCAGAAATCATGAAAATTGACCTCTCACATGTCCAATCTTTTCTGGACGCAAACATCAAGAATGAATTAGAAGCAAAGGTTTCGGGTGTTTATGACACCATTTTCCATAAAACGGGTGCTGGCAACGACTTCCTCGGATGGGTCAATCTGCCTTCCGAAATCGATGAAACCCTTCTTGCCGACATCGAGAAAACGGCTGCCGACCTTCGCAAAAAGTCGGAAATCTTCGTCGTCATCGGCATCGGAGGCTCCTATTTGGGTGCCCGTGCCGTCATCGAAGCCCTGCAAAACCACTTTGCACCACTCACTGGCGAGAAGCCGCTCATCGTGTATGCCGGCCATAACATGAGTGAAGACTACCTCCACGACTTGATGGCTGTTCTCGACAAGAAAGACTACTCACTTGCGGTCATCTCCAAGTCGGGCACGACGACCGAGCCCGCCATAGCCTTCCGCATCCTGAAGCAACACATCATAAATAAATACGGTGAAAAGGAAGCCGCTTCGCGCATCATCGCCATCACCGACAAAGCCCGTGGCGCCCTTAAGCAGTTAGCCAATGTGAAGGGCTACAAGACCTATATCGTTCCCGACGACGTGGGTGGACGTTTCTCGGTGCTTACTCCCGTGGGCTTGCTGCCTATCGCCATGGCAGGCATCGACATCCGCGCTTTGGTGAAGGGTGCCGTCGAGATGGAGCAACAATGCAAGGCCAACCCAACTGTCGACAATCCCGTTTCGCAATATGCCGTGGTGCGCCAAGCCCTTTATGCACAAGGCCTTACCAACGAAATCATGGTGAACTATGAGCCGCGTTTGGTTTACTTTAGCGAATGGTGGAAGCAGCTCTACGGCGAGAGCCATGGCAAGCAGCACAAGGGCATCTTCCCTGCTTCGGTCACCTTCAGCACTGACCTGCACTCGATGGGACAGTACATCCAAGACGGTCTGCGCAACCTCTTCGAGACGGTGATTTCGGTCGAGAACTCCAACCACGAACTCCGCATCCCGATGGAAAGCGACGACCTCGACCAGCTGAACTACATCGCTGGCAAGCGCATTAGCGAAGTGAACCACAAGGCCGAATTGGGCACGGTGTTGGCCCATGAGGACGGCGGCGTGCCGAATCTCCGCATCGTCATCCCCGAAGTCTCCGAAAAGGTGCTCGGTGAGCTGATTTATTTCTTCGAGATGGCTTGTGCCGTCAGTGGTTACATGCTGGACGTCAATCCGTTCGACCAGCCTGGCGTGGAGGCGTATAAGAAGAATATGTTTGCTCTTTTGGGAAAGAAAGGCTTTGAGGAGCAGACGGCGAAATTGAATAAAAGGTTAGGTTTGTGATAATAGAAACAAATCTTACATAAATCTTATCGTAAATTGTTTTGCAGCGCTTTGCGTCACTGCGAGGCACGAAGCAGTCTAGACAATAAGCTCTTTCTCTGGATTGCTTCACTCTGTTCGCAAATCGAAGATTCGACGTAGTCAATGACGCGAAGTGGCGGAATGGACAATGTTATTTGCATTAGATTTGTGGCAGATTTGTTTCCAAAAAGAAAAATTGATTAGTTTTGCAGCCCAAAATCAATAGTAACATCTAAAATGGACGTACCTAAAGACGACGTAAACTCCCAGTTTACATTCACTTACGACGACATCAAAGGCACTGTGCACGTGGTTGACCACCAGACAGGCGAAGAATACGATCTTTTAAAGGAAGACACCGGCTGGTTTGATGCCGAATTCAAATTTGACGTTTGAGAAAATGCAGAATTATAAATGCAGAATGCGGAATTAAATCCATGATTTGGACAATTCCGCATTCCGCATTCAATTATTTATTTTGCATTCCGCATTCAATTATTTCACCACCAATTTCTTAGTTACAACGGCACCATTCTGTTCAATGATATTGACCAGATAGATGCCCTTATGCCATTCGGCGGCGTTGATGTTCACCACTTGGCCTTCAGCCTCGTGCACTTTCTGTCCGACGAGGTTATAGACCTCCACTTTGGCTACATTCGCGCCTTCCACGGTGAATTGGCCTGTGGTCGGGTTGGGGTAAAGTTTGGCTTCGGCGGAGAGTTCGGTGACGCTCAAGAGGTCTTCGTTGATGGCGACGCTATAAGTGCAGTCATTTTGATCGGTCTGAACCGTAAAGGTGGTGACTACATAGCCTTTCACCATGGCATTGACATACACATCAAGGTAGAAGTAATCCGCTGGTTCCACAGTGTAAGGCAAGGTACCATGAGGCTCAAAGCTCAAATAGTCCGTGCCGTTTTCGGTAACAGACAGCACCTTGACGGGAATCTGGCTACCAAAGAAACGATTTTGCATGCACGCTTGTTGAGGACTGTCGCCTGGGTCGTTGAATTCCAGAATGGGCGCACCCACAATCACAAAACCACTATCAAGTGAGGTGTTCAGTACCATGCCCATCACAATTCTGTCGCCCAACGTGGTTTGAACCAGAATTTCGTAGGGGATGTACGTGTCTTTACCAGGAGCAGATTGGAAATTAATGGTAACCACAAGCGTTTCCCCAGGTTGCAAAGTGTACGGGAAAGTGTTATCCCAAAGATTGAAACTTGGTGCTTCAGGCACTACATCGATGATGGTGACAGCTTCGTTTGTTTCGTTGATGATATTGAACTGTCTTTCCTGTCCCATTTGGGTGAACCACAGCGTATCTGGAGTAATCACCAATTCGCCCGTTGGCTCGTGTGCGCCAATAGTGAAATGGTGTGGGTCGAGATCGGCGAAGACGGGCTGTGTGTAGCGGTGTCCCGATTCGTCGGCACCAAACACATAATAATTGATACTCGATTCACCTTGGTAACCTTTGATGTAGCCGACATACTCGTCAGGGTTGCCCGTGGCGGTCATGTGGGCCGTTTGGTAGGTGTCGCCATCGATACTATAATAAACAAGGAGGGAATCTTGCTTTAAGTTGGCGCCGCTGTAGGCAATAAACTTGCTCACCACGGGGATGGAATCTTGCCATTCTTGCTCACCAAAAATCACGTTCCGGTGGTCGACGAAGAGCATGTCGAAGTCCATCACGCCACGGGTGCGGCAGTGCAGTGCATCGGTGTTTTGCCAGCTTCCGTTCACGCCGACAATGGTGTAGCCAGGCATGGCTTCCTGATACACGGCCAAAGCTTGGTTGTTGTATGTGGTGTTGTTGCCAATCGGAACATAAACGGTTTTGTTGAGAATCAAGCTGTTAGTATAAGGAGCAAGGCTGCTGCCTCCAGGTTCGTCCACGCGATACACATGGTAGGGATAGCCCCAGCAGCAGTTCGTGGTCTCAAAATACTGAGCCACTTGTTCGTAGTACTGGTAGCGTGGATTGTTTTGCGGCATGCGGGCAATCAAGATTTTGTCGGGAGCGAGGTACTTTCCCCAGCAGTCCACATGGGCGATGTAGTCGCCTTGCGGGTCGATGGTGATATGATACGGGTCGATGCCTAAGTAGTCACGCATTTTGTTGCGGACGTTGGTCTCATTGTTGTTGTTTTCTTGTAGCACGAGGTCGTCGCTCACGCCGTGGCCGCGACCGTCTTCCATCATGTTGCCGCCAGTGTGTTCGAGCCTCATACCGTACATGGGGATGTTCCAAAAGTTAGCAAACACACCTGGGATTTCGTCATCATATTCACGTGGACGGTTGTAAATATTGTCAACAATGGCAGGATGGCGGTCTTCGAAGATGTACCACGGGCCGTAGTCGCGCACCCAATAGGAGTCGGTAGGGGCGTTGACGAAGGAGAGGTTACCCATGTTGACGCCCACATTTTGGAAATCGTATTGGGCGCTGTTTTGTAGATAGGACTCAACGATGCAATACACATGACAGTTGTTCGACAGCTGTGCGACGAGGCTGGTGGGGATGCCCAATGGGTAACGAATCATCACGCCTTGCATGGGTTCAAACTCGGCCACAAAACGCGGCTCGCCCGTTGGCGGGTCGGTCTCGACGAAGTTCATGCCACGCGAGGGGTTATACATTTCCGATTCTGAGAGATAATGCCATCTCATCCAGTCGGGTTGCTTCTCCTGAGCATGTAAAGTGACGGCTACGAGGAGCAAAAGGGTAAAAATGGAAAATGCTTTTTTCATAGTTCGAAAAATTTGCGACAAAAGTAGTAAATTGTTTTGAAAGAGGAAGGTCCATTACCCAAATAATGCATTCATCGAAAGTTTGACAGGAATGTCATAGGAATAGGCGTTTTCGGTTAAAGGTACAGCTGTAATCAATGTGGAGTATAGGCTTTGTTTTGTTCCCGTTTCACGGCGAAATGTTTCCAAACGATAAGCCATCTTTTTGGATTCTTCTGCTGAAAGACTGTACTCGTCCGTAGAATATTTTATTTCGCAGACATTGACCACATCGTCAGCGCGGTCAATAATCAAGTCTATTTGTGCAGCTGGTGTGCTTTCCTTGCTTCGCCAACTGTATTGTTCGGTGGCAATAGTGTCAATATGTAGGCTTTCTTTAATTTTTTGAACATGAAGCAAACAGACACGCTCGTAGGCCAAACCTAACCATGTGTTGATTTCGGATGTGCCTAAATGATTGGCCCAATAATGACTGTCGCTACCTGACTTATCTGCAAAATGGATATGGAACAGCGAGAACATGTCCACCAACTGGTATATGCTGCCTTTGTTTTTGACAACATGTTTTTCGCGTACTTTGTATTTTCGTATCAGTCCACATTCTACCAAATTGTCGAGCTGTTCCGACAAGTTGCCGCCTGAATTTTTCCCCAACTTCTGCATCAATTCGGTGCGTGTCAGTCCTTTTTTGTGACGGGCTAACAATTCCACTATGGTTGTATAAGGTTCAGGCAAACGGAACAAAGTCTTATACAAGCGCTTGTATTCTCGACGCAACGTACCATTGACATCAAAATACAAGTTGTCAATGTTTTGCGTTAGGCTCAAATTGGAATTCAAAAGGCTCAAATAATACGCTACGCCGCCAAACATCATATAAGATTGCACTATTGAGAGGCGACTCCAATGGAATCCATTATTGATAAGGTATTGCTCTGTTTCTTTCAGAGTAAAAGGTAACAGCTTCATTTCGTGTGTGATACGGTCGTGTAGTCCACCGTGGCTGTCAATGATGTTTTTCATCATCCATGTGGTGGCACTGCCACACACGATGAGTTTCATGTTGTTGTGTAGCGAAGCCCAACTGTTCCAAAAATGTCCCAAGGCTTTGGCAAATCCAGCCCCATGTGTGTCCAAACTGGGGATTTCGTCCAAGAACACGATGCACTTATCACCAGTTTCCACCTTGGGCTGTAAGGCCTTGCGAAGCAGGGTGAACGCTCGCATCCATGTGGCAGGTCGTTCTTTGGTCTCGAAGCTGTAAAGGTCCATGGCGTCCATGAAAGCCTCTATCTGTTCGTCAAAGTTACCTTCAAGGACCCCTGTCATGCTAAAGGCCATCTGTCCATTGAATAGTTGGTTGATTAGGAAGGTCTTCCCAACCCTGCGGCGACCATAAACAGCGATAAATTCCGGTTTTCCCGACTTGACGTATGTCTCAAACTCGGCGATTTCCTTTTCTCTTCCAATGATATTTGGGGCCTTGTCCATTTTATTCCATGAATTTGAAGCCACAAAATTATGAAAAATTTTTTATTTTCAGCCAAAACTATGAAAAATGACGGGTTTTGGCTACAAATTTATCAATTTTCGGCCAAAACTAAGAAATAGCGAGAGTTTTGGCTGATATTGCCGTGCTGTTCTTACATCAACTTCTGATAAAACTGCCACCACTTGTCGGGCAGTTCGTTGTGCATGGCTTGGTCGTAGTCTTCCTTTGAGCAAGGGATGAAATGGTGCCGCTCGTAACGTTGGTCGTCGTTTTGCAGGAACGACATGTCCATCCACCATTTGCCTGTAATCTTATGGCAAAGGAAGACCACATCTTGACTATCACTGATTTGCACATTGAAGCGCTTGAAATCGGTGCTCTCCAAGGTAGGGATGTCGTCTTGACGGTTGGAGAAGCCTTCGATGAAGTACCAAATCATCTCGGCGATGAGGTTGGCCGTGCGCGAGTTGATGTCGTAATGCGGGTTGTATTCGAAGAAACCGATGGACGACAGTTTGTAGCTCAGTCCGGCATAGCGTGTCATGCGACAAGCTTCTTCGCCATTGAAACCGTTGGGTGAGGCATTCTTCACGCCTGGGGCGTCGGCGGCACGGATGGCTGCGATGTCGAAACTCAAGAGGTTGGCATTGCGGATGAGCGGTTCGGTCAGTTCGATGTTTTGCTTGATGCTGCCCAAACGATAAGCATCGAAAAGCAGCTGTTTCATTAGCTCAATATTCTCTGTGTCAACATAATACGACTGGTATCCAATGTTGGTGAAGTTGAACAGGAAATTGGGTTGATGAAGAATGATATGGCTTAAGTAAGAATGGGAGTTGAGGGCTTCTTTGTCGTTGCCGATGTCGAACATCGGGTCGACGGCGGCGATGTTGATGAGCTTGCCCGTGGGCTCATACACTTGGTACATCGTGTAGGTGAGGTCTTGTCCCGCACCGATGATGATAGGCACGATTTTGTTTTTCAGCAGCTCGGTAAGAACTTGGTTGACGGCAAAATAAGTGTCATTGAGTTCTTTCCCGATCTTGACGTTGCCCAAGTCGATGATGCGAAGCTGGGGCCAGTGGTTGAAAAGCGGATAAAGGGCTTTTCGGATATAATCCACACCGTCGGCGCAGCCTTTGTTGTCGACCGCACCGCGTTCCTCCTTGACGCCGAAGAGGGCCAAATTTGCGCCTTCGAGGCTCGGGAAGTCGTCCTCTGAGCGATAGATGGTTAAGGTTTCGCCCAAGGTCTTCTTGCCAGGGCGGAAGTTTTTGCTGAAACACTTCTCAGCAACGGGCTCAAGGAAGATGCTGATGTCCATTCTTTAATGATGAATGATGAATGATGAATGCTGAATGAGGAATGCTGAATGAGGGCGAAGCCCAGCAGCGCATTGCGCCATTCCGCATTCCTCATTCCTAATTCCGCATTTACTTATAAAGTTTCTGCCAGTTCTTATACTCGCGTTCACGCCACGGTGCGTTGTGGTAAGCGTAGCTGACGATGGCGGGGATGACGGTGGTGCCTTCGGCGTAGACCATCTGCTGGAGCTCTTCGCTCACCTTGCCCCATGAGCCAGCTTCGAGCAACGTCGACGACGAGCAGGCGCCATCGCGCACGTCGGCCACGGTGATCTGGATGGCATATTTGTGCATGGGTACTTCATGACCCAGGATTTCAGCGCAGACGACGGTGTCTTGTGCGAAGTTCTTGGGTGTGCCGCCACCAACCATGAAGAGGCCTGATTGTGGGCTGTTCATCTTGATTTCGGTCAGTTCAAGGAAGTCGGCCACTGAGTCGATGCTCACGTAAGGCTTACCGGCTTTCTTGCGGAGCCATTGGTGCTTGCCGATGCCGAAGCCAGCCGAGCTGTCGCTAAAAGCGGGGCAGAAAATCGGCACGCCGCATTCGTAGCAGGTCTGGATGAGGCTTTCTTTCTTCACGCCGTGACCGTTGGCTAACCATTTTCCGACCTCATAGAGGAACTCGCGGCTGCTGTAAGGACGGCACTCCAAGGTGTCGGCCACGTCGCAGGTGGCTTGGTCGCAGGCCTGCAGTTCTTCTTCGTCGATGAAGGTGTCATAGATGCGGTCGATATAGAGTTCGCGCAGCTTGGTGTCGGGGATGACGTTCTCTTTCGTGCCGATGTAGTGCTTGTAGCCGAGGGCTTCGAAGAGGTCCATGTCGATGATGCTGGCACCTGTGCTGACCACGGCGTCAACCATCTTGTTTCTGACCATCTCCACATACACTTGCATGCAGCCGGCGGCCGAGGTCGAACCAGCGATGGTGAGGATGTTGGTGCAGTCCTTCTCCGCGATCATCTGGCAGAGGATATCGGCGGCGCGGGCGGTGTCGCGCGAGGTGAACGACATCTTACGCATGGCGTTGATGAGTTCCGTTGAGTCATACTTCTTGATGTCGATATGTTCGACAACGTCTTTCAGTAGGTCTTTCTTTTCCATTGTATTTCAGATTTCAGATTTAAAATTTAAAATTCAAAAATTTAAAGATTCTGTCGGCGTTTTGACAGGCCTAAGGTCCCTGAGCTTGTCGAAGGGCCGAACCTTATTTCAAGAATGCAAAAATAAGGATTTATTTGGATTGCGGCGTCATTTCAATAAAAAAGCGGCAGAATTGATTCCACCGCTTTCGTTTGGTTATTTCTTCTTCATCGTCGCCTTCTTTTTCGGAGCGTTTTTCGGGTCTTCCACGATGGCCATACATTGTTCGTAAGTCAAGGAGGAAGGTTCGGTGCCTTTCGGGATCTTGTAATTGCTCTTCTTGTAGGCGATGTAAGGACCGAAACGGCCGTTCAACACACGTATGTCGGGGTCTTGGTCGAAGGTGAGGATGATGTTGTCCAAGTCTTTTTGACGTTTCTCGTTGATGATTTCAACGGCACGGTCGTATTCCACCAAGGCGGGATTGTCGGTCTTGGCGAGGCTGTAGAACTTGTTGTCGTGACGGATGTACGGACCAAAACGCCCCACTGCCACGGTGATTTCTTTGCCTTCGAACTCACCAAGGATGCGCGGGAAGTCGAACAACTTCAGCACTTCTTCCAAGGTGACACTCTCGATGCTCATGTCTTTCTTGAGGCCGGCAAAACGAGGTTTTTCCTCCGATTCGGTGTCGCCAATTTGGGCCACCGGACCGAAACGACCCACCTTCACGTACACATTCTTGCCCGTGGCGGGATCGACGCCAAGAAGTTTCTCACCGCTGAACTTGCCCGAGTTTTCGGTTGTAGAGACGACTTGGTTGTGGAAGCCTTGGTAGAAATCGCGAATCATGGCATTCCATTCGCGTTGGCCTTCTTCTATTTGGTCAAACTCTTTCTCCACATTGGCGGTGAAGTTGTAGTCGATGATGCTTTCAAAATACTGCAACAAGAACTTGTTGACGAGCACACCTATGTCGGTCGGCATGAGCTTGCCTTTTTCGGAGCCAATGGTTTCCTTGCCTTTCTTTTCTGATATCTTGTTGTTTTTCAGTGTGATAATCTGATATTCCTGTGAAACGCCTTTCACGTCACCTTTCGAAACGTATTCGCGTTTCTGGATGGTGGAAATAGTGGGCGCGTAGGTGGAAGGACGACCGATGCCCAATTCCTCCATCTTCTTGACCAGGCTGGCTTCGTTGTAGCGGAATGGCGGGCGTGTATAGCGTTGTTGGGCTTCCATCTTGTCCATGTCGAGGACAACACCCACTTCGATGGGCGGCAGGATAGCGGCATCTTCTTCGCTCGGGGCGTCGTCGTAGCTCTCACGGTAGACTTTCAAGAATCCATCGAAGAGGATGGCTTCACCCGTGGCCACAAACAGCTTGTCGTTGGTCGATACGCTAATGTTTACATTGGTGCGTTCTACTTGAGCATCAGCCATTTGCGATGCGATGGTACGCTTCCAGATGAGTTCGTAGAGTCGGCGTTCATCAGAGGTGCCTTTAATGCTATGTTGGTCGAGATAGGTGGGACGGATAGCTTCGTGAGCTTCTTGTGCGCCTTTCGACTTGGTGTGGTATTGGCGTGTCTTCACATATTCTGCCCCATAGTTTTCCGTGATTTCCTTTTTGGCCATGCCCAAGGCGAGGCTTGACAGGTTGACCGAGTCGGTACGCATATAGGTAATCTTACCTGATTCATAAAGTTGCTGGGCGATGCGCATGGTGTTGGCGACCGAGAAACCCAATTTGCGAGCGGCCTCTTGTTGTAGCGTTGAAGTGGTGAAGGGTGGGGCAGGGTAGCGCACGGCAGGCTTCTTCTCGATGTTGTCCACTTTGTAGTCAGCGTTGATGCACGACTCCAAGAACTTCCTCGTTTCCTCTTCGTTCTCAAAACGATGCGGGAGCTCCGCAGAGAGGTTGTATTCCTGTCCGTCTTTGGTGAAGGTAAACTGTGCCGTCACGCGGTAGGCACTACCTTGCACAAAGTTCTTGATTTCCTCTTCGCGTTCGACGATGAGGCGCACGGCGACTGATTGCACACGACCAGCCGAAAGGGCGGGTTTCACCTTCTTCCACAGAAGGGGCGAAAGTTCGTAACCTACAAGGCGGTCGAGCACGCGGCGAGCCTGTTGCGCATTGACGAGGCCCATGTTGATGTTGCGTGGGTTCTCAATGGCGTTGGTGATGGCCGATTTAGTGATTTCGTGGAAGACAATACGTTTGGTGTCCTTTTTCTTCAAGTCGAGCACTTCGTAGAGATGCCACGAGATGGATTCTCCCTCGCGGTCCTCATCGGATGCCAACCACACGGTGTCGGCCGCTTTCGACAATTTCCTCAGTTCAGCCACAAGTGCTTTCTTGTCGTCGGGGATTTCGTATTCAGGTTCAAAGTTATTGTCAATATCGACACTTAAAGTGTTTTTGTTAAGGTCACGCACATGGCCTTGACTTGCTTTCACCGTATATTCTTTTCCCAGGAAACCCTCGATGGTTTTGGCCTTGGTCGGTGACTCCACGATAACTAAATTCTTTGCCATATAGTCTCTGATTTTTACGCTAAGGATGTTACAATAACCCTCGGTTTTTCGCGTGCAAAATTAGTGGAATAAAAGTTGACAAAGCTAACTTTTTTGCAAATTTTTTCTTATATCATTGGTTTTCAGTGCTATAAAATAACTATAGCTTATGGCAAATGGCCAATGGCTCGCTTCAGCAAAAGGTACGAAGTCCATACCTTGGGTGAAACGAGCCATAAGCCATAAGCTATAGGCCATAGTCAGCCATAGTCAAAAAAACACTACTTTTGCAACATGGAACAACTACTGAAACTTGCCCAACAAGCTGCAATCGAGGCTGGAAAGGCCATCATGGAGGTATATGCCCAACCTTTTGAAGTTTACACCAAGGATGACGATTCGCCTGTCACCCAGGCAGATTTGCGCGCCAGCAACATCATCAAGGAAATCTTGAAACCTACTGGCTTACCTTTCGTCAGCGAGGAGGACTTGCCGCCCGACCGCTCACAATTTAAGCGGTATTGGCTCGTCGACCCCTTGGATGGCACAGTGGAATTTGTAAATCGCAATGGTGAGTTTACGGTCAATATTGCGTTGATAGACGACAAGCAGCCCGTTTTGGGTGTGATCTATGCACCAGTATTGGATAGAATGTGGAATGCGGAATGCGGAAATACGAAGTATTCGACGAAGTCAATGTGGAATGCTGAATTATTGACCTCGATAGGTCATTCAGCATTCAGCATTCATAATTCAGCATTCAGCACTAAACAAGAACGTCCGTTCACCGTTTTGGTTAGCCGTTCGCACCGCACGCCAGAGGTGGATGAATATATTAATAAGGTATTGCGTCCCGCCCATCCCGACTTGGTCATCGACACTCAAGGTAGCAGCCTAAAATTCGCCCGTCTGGCCGAGGGAAGCGCCGATGTATATGTCTGCTATAGCAAGACCAAGGAATGGGACACCGCCGCCGCCGATGCCATTCTCCGCGCCGCGGGGGGCAAGGTGCTGCGCATCAGCGATGGACAGCCTTTGGAATACAGCAAGACGGAGTATCCTAATCCGCCTTTTGTGGCTTGGGCCCCTGAACGATAAGGAAAAAAATAATTATTTTCTAATGGAAATATTTTATATTGGAAAATAATATTATTTTTGCGCTTTCGATTATTATAAAATCAATTATAATTAACCCAATAAGCACAATATGAAACATGTTATTATTGGTGGTGTGGCAGGCGGTGCCACAGCTGCAGCACGTATCCGCAGGGCCGATGAGTCGGCAGAAATCATCCTGTTGGAAAAAGGGAAATACATATCATACGCCAACTGCGGACTGCCGTACTATATCGGTGGAGTGATTTCAGACCGCGACAATCTTTTTGTGCAAACCCCAGAAGGCTTTGGCAAGCGCTTCAATATCGATGTGCGTGTTGAAAACGAGGTCACTAACATTGACACAAGCGCAAAAAGGGTGACCATAACAAAGGCGGACGGCACTTCCTACACCGAGAGCTACGACAAGTTGCTCCTTTCCCCTGGCTCCAATCCGGTGGTTCCTCCATTGAAAGGGGTTGATTTTGAGGGTATTTTCACCCTTCGGAACGTGACGGATACAGATCGTATCAAAAGCTACTTGAACACACATAAAGTGCAGGATGCAGTAGTGGTGGGCGGTGGCTTTATCGGTCTCGAAATGGCTGAGAATCTGCAACACGCAGGTGCCAAGGTCTCTGTTGTTGAAATGGTCGACCAAGTGATGGCCCCTGTTGATTTTTCCATTGCCTCGCATGTACATCGTCATCTGATGGACAAAGGGGTTGACCTGTGGTTGAATACCAGTGTCTCGCACTTTGAGAAAACCGATGGTCGACTGCGGGTTTGTTTTACCGATGGTGGACATATCATGGCAGACATGGTACTCCTTTCCGTTGGCGTTCGACCCAACACAGAGTTGGCTGTCAAGGCAGGTATCGAATTAGGGGAAAGAGGCATCAAGGTGGACAAATACCTGCAAACTTCCGTCGCAGATGTGTATGCGGTGGGCGATGCTATCGAGTTTGTCCATCCGCTCACTGGCAAACCTTGGCTGAATTACCTCGCCAATCCTGCCAACCGACAGGGTCGTATTGTGGCCGACAATATGGTGTTTGGCAATCACACCGAGTATGAAGGAGCCATCGGCACCTCTATCGCCAAAGTGTTTGATATTACCGTAGGGGCCACTGGCCTTCCCGCTAAACGATTGCAGCAGTTGGGTATTGCTTTTGAACAATCCACCACTTCTTCTGCCGCCCATGCCTCTTACTATCCAGGGGCTTTCCAACTGACCACGAAATTGACCTTTGACCCACAAAGCGGCAAACTCTATGGTGCGCAATGTGTGGGTAACGATGGCGTGGACAAGCGTATCGACCAAGTAGCGCTTTTGATTAAAAATGGTGGCACCATCTACGATCTGATTAAGTTGGAACACGCGTATGCGCCACCATTTTCCTCCGCCAAGGACCCCATCGCCATTGCGGGCTACACCGCAGCCAATATCATCAACGGCTCTATGCCCGTCGTCCATTGGCGCGAACTGAAGGATATGGATTTGAGTGGTACAACGTTAATTGATGTGAGGACAAAAGACGAATACGATTTAGGTACCATCCGCAATGCCATCAACATCCCTGTAGATGAGTTGCGCGACCGCATCCATGAGATTCCTGCCGACAAGCCCGTCATTTTGTTCTGTGCCATCGGCCTGCGCGGCTATATTGCTTTGAAGATTCTCACGGGCCACAATTTCAAAAACGTGCGCAACCTATCCGGGGGTTACAAAACATACGCTTTAGCTACACAAACTATAACACACGAAAACAATTCCAATCAAACCGAAAAAAAGATGAATGAGTCATATAATGCAAATTCCAGCGAAAAGAGAGTTATCACTGTTGATGCTTGCGGTCTTCAGTGTCCGGGACCCATTTTGAAACTGAAGAAAAACATGGACACCATGGCCGAAGGCGAGCGAATCGAGGTAAGGGCTACCGACCCAGGTTTTCCAAGAGATGCCGAAGCATGGTGCCAATCCACGGGCAACCGTTTCCTGTCGCGAAATGACGAAGGCGGTTATTGTACGGTGGTGATTGAGAAAGGTGGGACGCAACCTGCAGTTGCAGCAGTGGGAGGTGCCATGTCGAAGAACAAGACCCTTATCATGTTCAGCGATGACCTCGACCGTGCTCTTGCCACCTTCGTGTTGGCCAATGGCGCTGCCGCCACAGGACACAAAGTCTCTATCTTCTTCACTTTCTGGGGACTGAATGTCATCAAAAGAGTGAAAAAGCCCGCTGTCAAGAAGGATTTCTTTGGAAAGATGTTCTCGTTGATGTTGCCGTCTGATTCCCGCAAACTGAAACTTTCCCAGCTGAGCATGTTCGGCATTGGCGACAAAATGATGCGTTATATCATGCGAAAGAAAAACATCAGCCAGTTGGAGGAACTCCGTCAACAAGCCATGGATAGCGGTGTGGAATTCATCGCTTGCCAAATGTCGATGGACATGATGGGCGTTTGCAAAGAGGAACTTATTGACGGTGTGACCATTGGCGGTGTAGCCACCTATATGAACCGCGCCGAGGATGCCTGTGTGAACCTGTTTATCTGATGATGTATGGACAAACAAATCATTTGCCGTCTGCGTGACATCAACCGTGCAATAGCTGAGCTTGAGCATCAGTTTTCACAGCGATTTGAGTTGAATATCAACGAAGCGATGCTTTTATGTACCCTAAAGGAAAAAGGAGAGCTTTCTTCGGGTGCCGTGGCCGAGGCATTGGGGCTTACCGCTTCCAATGCCTCGAAAGTGATTGTGTCTGCTGAAAAGAAAAATCTGATTTCCAGGAATTTATGTAAAGAAGACAAACGCCAAATGTTCTTTTCGCTCACCGCATTTGGGAGAGAAAAAATCGAAACGCTTCGTAATGAACAGATAGACCTTCCTGAAATCCTTAAAGCGATTGTTTAGGAAAGGTCTTGGCACATTGTTGGCAGGCAACAGCTTTTGTTATTTCTGCAGCTGTCTCCCCACTTCTTCCATCAACGCCTCACCTTCAAGGTTGCGGGCGACAATCACACCGTCCTTAATCAAGGCATTTTGCGGGATGAAAGAGATAGCATACAAAGCTCCAGCGGCATTGCTCCAGCCTTGCAGGTCGGAGACATGGGTCCAGGTCAAGCCGTCTTTTTCGATGGCGGCGAGCCAGGCTTCCTTGTTGGTGTCGAACGACACGCCAAGCACGTCGAAGCCTTGGTCGTGGTATTTCTGATAGGCAGCCACCACATCGGGATTGGCTTTTCGGCAGTCCGGGCACCACGAAGCCCAGAAGTCGACGAGCAAGAGTTTACCCTCGGCGAGTTTGCTGAGGGTCACGGGGTTGCCGTCGGGGTCGTTTTGGGTGAAGTCGATGATGGGTTGGCCTTCTTGCACGCGTTCTTGTTTTTCAACGTATTCCTCGGCCAGCTTCAAATTGGCGGTGCTGAGTGTGCTGTCAGCGGCGTGGATATTGTCAATCATCGTGCGTAGCTCGCAGGGACCGAAAGCCCACTTGTAGCGGTACATCACATAATGCGCCACGGGGTCGGTGGGGTTGTCCCAAACGAAGTCGAAGCAGTGCATTTTCAGGATTTCTTCGGCATCTTCTTGGCTCATCGTGCTGTCGGCCTCCAACTTGGCTTCAAGTTCGTTGTAGCTTTCGGTGAAAGCATTCAGACGGTCTTGCGAGGCTGAGCCTTTTACCAAAATCAGGTTGGGGTTTTGTGCATCGCCTTCGAGGGTCACGTCCGCGTTGTCAGTAAAGAACGGGAAAGGACGACGCCAACCTGGCAGCATGATGCCGTACATCTCGTTGTCGTCGCAAACGGGTGTGTTGAACACGGCGTCCCAATTCGCAATCACAGCGGAATCGAGCATTTGCCCATCCTTTTGCAGGTAGACGGTCTGTCCATCGGCATTGGCAAGGTTCACGTTGACCTTAAAGGTCTTCACTTCAGGCTTTGAGGTGCAGGCAAACAATCCCAGCGCAAGTGCACCCAAAAGAAAGAGTTTCGTTTTCATAGCGTGAGTTATTTTGGAATGCGGAATGTTGAATGCTGAATGCGGAATGCTGAATTGCTGACGCCGGTAGGTCATTCAGCATTCAGCATTTCTAATTCCTCATTATTGAAGCAGTTCAGCCAGTTTCGCCGCCAATTCCTCGCCTCTCAGGCCTTTCGCCACCATGTTGCCGTTTTGGTCGAAGAGGAAGTTGGACGGGATGTAATAAATCATGTAACTCTCACTGGCTTTGTTCTCGCTGTCGCGCACCTGCGTCCAAGGCAGCTGATCGTCTTCGACGGCTTTTAGCCAATCGGCTTCGTCTTGGTCGACGCTGACGCCAACGACATCGAAACCAAGTTCATGGAACTGCTCGTAAGCGGCTTTCACGACAGGGTTTTCCTTGCGGCACGGACCACACCATGAAGCCCAGAAATCAACCAAAGTGAGTTTGTTTTGGGCAATCTTTTCAGAAAGGGTAACATTCTCACCGTCTTTGGTTTGCAGCGTGAAGTCGATGAACGGCTGGCCCACTTCGAGGCGTTCCAATTTGGTAACATATTCGTTGAGGTGGTCACGGTAGATGGATTCGGTGGTGAAGCCTGCCATCAGGTCCTTCAGTTGGTCGACGGGATAGTCTTGCTTCACGCCATCGAGGATGTAATGGGTAACGAAGCTCTCAGGATGAGCCTTAATATACTCGTCGCGGAAGCTGTCTTGCTGCTCCATCAGTGCGGTTCCGACTTTATTGAGCGAGTCCATCGCTATCGAATCATTGTCGTCGAAGGCTTGTTGCATCACGACATAGAGGTCGCGGATTTGATTGTCAAAGCCCTCCAACTTTTCGTTGTAGGCATCGAGTTCGGCTTGCGTCTCCGAAGCCATGATTTCAACATCTTGAGGGTTGTTGATGTCGCCCACAACAGTGACATCTTTGTTATCGGCAAAGAATGGCATTGAACCACGCATTCCCTTAATTTTCAATGCATAAAGGATTTGCGGATTGTCTTTTTCAGCACTTAATGCCGCTGCTTCGTTGGTGATGATCGCCGAGTCGATGGTGACAGGTGCGTTGTCGACATACTTTTGCAGAAAAACGGTCCTTTCGTTGCCGTTGGCTAAGCTGACATTGACCTTAAAGCTGTTGTCCTTGGGTTGGCATGCACTCAGTCCGAGGGCGATTGCAAATAAGAAAAATAGATGTTTTTTCATTGTAAATCAGATATTTGTTAGTAATTATTCTCTTTTTCTTTCCGTTTTGAAGATATAAAGAATCATCATGATGAGGAAGACGGATACGGGCACGCTCAATAGGATGCGCAACAGCACTTGACCGATGAGCCTGAAACTGAACGATTCAAGGAAAAATAGCGCAAAATGATGGATGAACACCAAACAGAGCACATATCGGAAAAACCACATTCCATCCAATTGTCCGAGGTTGGGTTCTTGGATGTTATCAAACTTTTGATTGCCCGAAATAAGGCTGATGATAGAAGGTCGGCAAAAAGCCATCAAGGTGGTGGCACCTGCATGAAGTCCTGGGGTTCCTGTGAACACGTCGATGATTATGCCTAAAAAAAAGCCCAACACCAAGAGTTGCCATTTGGGAGTGTTGAATGGCAACAACATGATGAAAATCAAGTAAATATAAGGATGCACATACCCGCCCAATCGGATGTGGTTGATGACCAGCACTTGGAAGAGCACAAGCACAACAAAGCGGATGATTTGTAAAAAGATCTTGTTCATGTCATTGGAATTTGGCTTTGAGTGAATCGATTTCAGGTTTGTGCAAATCCTTGATGATATAGACATGCCTCAAGGTGGAGAAGTCGGTGGCAAAACGTATCTTGGCCTTGTTCAGCGCGTCGACGGCGGTGGGATAAAACTCTTCCACGGTGCCCACCATCAGGTCTTCGGGGAAGATATAGGAATGAGAACTGGTCACGATGGTATCGCCTTTTTGCAAAACGATATGCGTCGGGATGTCTTCCACCATGCCGTAGCGATAGTTGTTGGTCTGCCACTTCAAGCCCGCAATTTCCTGGTTGTTCTTGAATCGCACACCCACCACCGACTTGCTGTGCAGTAGGCTCATGATGGAAGCGTAGTGACGGCTCACGTCGGTCACCACGCCCACGATGCCGTCGGAGGAAATAACGCTCATGTCGCGCTCGATGCCGTCCTTTGCACCTTTGTTAATAATGATGTAGTTGTTGGTTTGGTTGGTGCTGTTGTTGACGACTTGAGCGGGAATATACTCATACAGTGTATCGCCTTCGTTCACATCGAAAACACAGGAAGCGGTGTCGTAAACGATGGATAGCTGCCTTCGGAGCATGGCATTTTCTTCGGCCAATTGTTCATTGGTGGTGTTGAGGCGGAAATAATTGCCCACCTCGCTGCTCCACTCGTAGATTTTGCCCACAACCGCATTGGAAGTGTTCACCAAGCTGTTGCGATGGAAGTTTTGGCTACGGGCGAGCAGCAAAATGGAAATCACCTCGAGCAAAATGAACAAAATGACGAAGTGGTGTTTCAGTATGAAACGCTGAAGGTTGTACATAGTTATTATTGGACTTCGGGACACGGGACTTCGGGACACGTGACAAAAAGTCCCGCAGTCTCGCGTCTCGTAGTCCCGCGTCAATTATTTGATCAGGAACGTAAATCTGTCGAAGTTCTTCAGGGCGATGCCGGTACCACGGGCGACGGCGCGCAACGGGTCTTCGGCCACATGGATAGGCAGTTTGGTCTTCGCGTTGAGACGCTTGTCGAGGCCACGCAGCAAGGCACCACCACCGGTGAGGTAGATACCCGTGCGGTAAATATCAGCCGACAGCTCGGGCGGGGTCTGCTCCAAGGCATTCAACACGGCGGTTTCAATCTTCATGATGCTCTTGTCGAGGCAGTGGGCGATTTCGGCGTAGTTGACGCGGATTTCCTTCGGGATACCGGTCAGCATGTCACGGCCTTGCACGGCATAGTCATCGGGCGGGTTGTCTAACTGCGGGATGGCAGCACCCACTTCAATCTTGATGCGTTCGGCGGTACGCTCACCCACGATGATGTTGTGCTGCTTACGCATGTATTCTTCGATGTCGGCGGTGAAGTCGTCACCAGCGATGCGGATGGACTTGTTGTTGACGATGCCACCCAAGGCGATGACGGCGATTTCGGAGGTACCACCACCGATGTCGATAATCATGTTACCGGTCGGTTCAAGCACGTCGATGCCGATACCGATGGCAGCGGCCATAGGCTCGTGAATCAGACGCACTTCCTTGGCGCCAGCCTGCTCGGCCGAGTCTTTAACGGCGCGTTCCTCCACTTCAGTGATACCCGAAGGGATGCAGATAACCATCTTCAGGCTGGGCGGGAACAGCGTGTTCTTGAATTGAATCATCTTGATCATCTCACGCATCATGTACTCGGCGGCTTGGAAGTCGGCGATGACACCGTCGCGCAACGGGCGGATGGTCTTGATGTTTTCGTGGGTTTTTCCATGCATCATCATGGCTCGTTTGCCGACGGCGATGATTTTCTTCGTGTCGCGTTGCATGGCCACAATGGAGGGCTCGTCAACGACTACCTTGTCGTTGTATATGATGATCGTATTGGCTGTACCCAAGTCAATAGCGATTTCTTTATTCAAAAATGATAATACTCCCATGTCTATCTGTTGTTTAATCGTTGATTGTTTAATCGTTTAATTGTTGTTAGTTTTTGACTTAGGACTTAGGACTTGGGACTTAGGACTTGGGCCGCCCCTCGTCTTCCGTCTTTTGTCCTCCGTCTTTCGTCTTCCGTCTTTTGTCCTTCGTCTTCCGTCTTTTGTCTCGCAGTCCCGTGTCTTTTCTAATGTCTAAAATGTCTAAATCCTGTAAACACCATGCTAATGCCGTTTTCGTTGCAGCAATCGATGGATTCTTGGTCGCGCACCGAGCCTCCAGGCTGCACAATGGCCGTGATGCCGGCTTCGTGGGCTAGCTCGACGCAGTCCTTGAAGGGGAAGAAGGCATCGGAAGCCAACACGGCACCGTTTAAGTCGAAGTTGAACGAACGCGCCTTTTCGATGGCTTGACGCAGTGCATCCACGCGCGAGGTCTGCCCAATGCCTGAGGCATAGAGTTGTTTGCCTTTGGCGAGGACGATGGCGTTGGAACGGCTGTGTTTCACAATCTTATTGGCAAACACCATGTCTTCCACTTCCACAGCGGTAGGCGCCTTGGTGGTGATGACCTTGAAGTCGTCAGCGGTTTCGGTGTGAAGGTCGCGGTCTTGCACGAGATAGCCGTTCAAGGCGGTCTTCACCATCTGAGGTCTGTATTGGTCGGCTTTCAGGCGCAACACCACGCGGTTCTTCTTCGAGAAGAGCAGATCGAGCACGCCGTCTTCGTAACCAGGGGCCACGATAACTTCGATGAAGAGCTTGTTGATGTCCTCAGCCGCAGCCAAGTCGATGGGGCGGTTGCACACCAGCACGCCACCGAAGGCCGAGACGGGGTCACCAGCCAAAGCGTCGTTGTAAGCCTCTTTGACCGTCTTGCGGCAGGCGATGCCACAAGGGTTGTTGTGCTTGAGGATGGCGAAGGTGGGCTCGTCGAATTCGCGGATGAGGTTCAAGCCTGCGTCGAGGTCGAGCAGGTTGTTGTATGACAATTCCTTGCCGTGCAGCTTCTCGAACATGGCTTCAAGGTCGCCATAGAAAGTGCCTTTTTGGTGCGGATTTTCGCCATAACGCAAGGCGGTGCCTTCTTCTTCGCAGATTCTCAAAGCCTTGTTTTCGTCGTCTTTTGCAAACCAGTTCATGATGGCGCTGTCGTAGTGTGAGCTCACGCCAAAGGCATAGGTGGCAAAACGACGGCGGTCGTCGATGGAGGTTTCACCCTGTTGCGTTTTGAGCAACTGGATGAGTTCGCCGTAATACTTCTGCGAAGGCACGATGAGCACGTCATTGAAGTTCTTGGCGCCGGCACGAATGAGCGAGATGCCACCGATGTCGATTTTCTCGATGATTTTCGAGGCATCGTCGGTGCTGGCCACGGTCTCCTCGAAAGGATAAAGGTCGACGATGACGAGGTCGAAAGCGGGAATGTCATACTCCTGCATCTCCTTCTGGTCCGACTCAAGTTGGGTGCGACCTAAGATGCCGCCAAATACTTTGGGGTGCAACGTCTTCACTCGACCACCCAAGATGGACGGATAGCCCGTGAGCGACTCGACGGTCTTCACTGTGGGGTCAAGAGGTTTGATGAAGTCGTATGTTCCCCCCGTGGAGTAGATTTGCACTCCATTTTGTTTCAACAAGTCGACAATGGTGTCGATACCTGTTTTATAAAATACTGATATTAAAGCAGTTCTAATTTTTTTCAAAGGTGTGAAATTTTGCGAAATTAAGACTGCAAGATTACGAAAAAACTGAAAGCAGCGCAATACCTGAGAGAGATTTTTTTGGGGAAAGTTATCAACAGATTTTAAGGGTCAAAAAAAGGGGCTCATTATGTAGAATCGGAAAAAAACTACATTTTAAATGTTTGGAAAAGAATGGATTAATAACTATTTTGATTATAAATTGAAATTTCCGCTTTGTGGAATTGATTTTCTTCTTATTTTTACAAATTCAAAAATAAGTGGATGGAAACGAAGTGGATTTTAAATCAATCGGTTGACAAACAACAAGTTGCCGAGATTGTCAAGGTGCTCAATATTGATGAGAACCTTGCCACTTTGCTTGTCCAACGCGGAATTACCAACTACGAAGAAGCCAAAACGTTCTTCCGTCCTTCACTTTCGCAACTCCACGATCCTTTCCTCATGAAAGACATGGATAGGGCCGTTGAAAGGGTGATCCGCGCCATCAACGATGGTGAAAAGGTGCTGGTTTACGGTGACTACGACGTTGACGGCACGACAGCCGTTGCGGTGGTCTACACTTACCTCAAGCCGTTCTTCAAGAAGAAAAAAATCGAGTTCTACATCCCTGACCGCTATGAAGAAGGTTACGGCATCTCCATCAAAGGTATTGATTATGCGGCAGATAACGGCTTCAAGTTAGTCATTGCCCTCGACTGCGGCATCAAGGCGGTGGAACGCATTGAATATGCCAACCAGCGTGGTGTCGACTTCATCATCTGCGACCACCACCGCGCGGGCGATGTCATTCCCAACGCTGTGGCGGTGCTCGATGCCAAGCGCCCTGATTGCCACTATCCTTACGATGAACTTTCAGGTTGTGGCGTAGGCTTCAAATTAGTGACCGCACTCTCCATGAAAGGGTTGGGTACTATAGAACAAGTCTATGAGCTTCTTGATTTGTTGGCTGTGAGCATTGCTGCCGACATTGTGCCCATCACGGGCGAAAACCGTGTGCTGGCTTATTTCGGTCTGAAGCAGCTGAATAAAAAACCACGTCCGGGGATTGAGGCCATCCTGCAACATGCCAATATCTATCGTCGCGATGAAGACCAGCAGGAACAAGACGAGAATGTGCTGACCAGAGAGTTGACTATCAGTGATTTGGTTTTCCTTATCGGGCCTCGCATCAACGCGGCTGGGCGTATCGCCAAGGCATCGGATTCAGTACGTTTGTTGCTTGCCGATAAGAAGGAACATGCCGAGAAGTTGGCCGCTTCCATCAACGACCTCAACGACGAACGTCGTGAGTTCGACAACCGCATCACCGAAGAGGCCCTCGACATGATTGATGCCGACGATGTGCTTCGTGATGCGAAGAGCACCGTGGTCTTCAACGAGCGTTGGCACCGTGGCGTGATCGGTATCGTGGCCTCGCGCCTCACCGATTATTATTATCGTCCCACCATCGTCTTGACCAAGGCCAATGGTTTGGTTACAGGCTCGGCGCGCTCCATCAAGAATTTTGACATCTATGATGCCATCGACAACTGCTCCGACCTGCTTGAGCATTTCGGTGGCCACAAATACGCCGCCGGCCTTTCGATGAAGCCTGAGAACTTACCTGAATTCCGTCGTCGTTTTGAGGCTTACGTCGCCGAGCATCTTGTGGACGAAGACTTTGTCCCCGAGATGGAGGTGGACTTAAAGATCAAGTTCAGCGACATCACGTCCAAGTTTATGCGCATCCTCAACCAGTTTGCGCCTTTTGGTCCAGGCAATATGGCCCCTGTATTTTGGACGGACAACGTCATCGATGCAGGCGGTTCACGTCCCGTGGGCGGTCACAAACACTTGAAACTCACCGTTTCGCAGGTGGGCGACGAAGAGCAAGGTGTGGCTCCTTTCTCGGGCATCGCCTTCCAGAAGGGCGACCTCTTCAACCGCATCCACAGCGGCGAGCCTTTCAGCATCTGCTACCATTTGGAGTACAACACCTGGCAGGGCAAGACGAACTTGCAGCTTAATGTGAAGGACATTAAGTTTGCGGAGGAGCTGTAAAGCTTCCCCAAAGTTCCGGCGGATTTGTAATTCGATAACTTTAAGTTTATCAAATAATTACGTTATAGTCCAGTTCTGTCATGATGGTTCTATTATTTATTCGCTGCAAAATACGAATTTTCAATGAATTACAATACTAAAATGCAGTAAATTGTAACTTTTTTGTTTTCTAAACTGCACTAATCGGTAAGTTTTTTATACTCTCAACTGCACTAAATTGTAAATTGCCAAGGGCTGGAGTTTGTAGTTGTGCGGATTACAAATCCGCTGGTTAGATGCGTTCGGATTACAAATCCGACCGAACTAAAGAAAAAAAACACTATTTTTGCTACAAAATAATAATCTTATGCGTTTCATATCTAACAATAATACAATGGCAAAAACCTTTGAGGGTTTATGCGACAAATACAAGCACATTGAAATTGCCGTAGCATGGGCAGGAAATCCAAAAGATTCAATGGTTGCCAAAGCCTTGAAGAAACATGAAAAGAAAATTTCCAAAATGGTTGTGGGTCTGCACTTCTACCAGACATCACCTACCTTTATCAAACAGTATTTAGGTAACGAAAAAGTTCGCTTCATGCTAGATGATACCTCGGGAGTCTTTCACCCCAAGGTGTATTTATTTTTCAATGACAGTAAGGATTGGGCTGCAATCATCGGCAGCTCAAATTTCACCTATGGCGGCTTTGCTAAAAACACCGAAGCGAATGTGCTGATTGAAAGCAATGACAGCGACAAAACCTTCTTTTCTAAAACAGACTCTTTCATAAATGGAGTTTGGAAAAAAGCGAAGCAGATGACTACGGCTGAATTGAATGAGTACGAAAAATGCCACAAATACCAAAAGCCCAACCTGAAAAGCCTTTCAAAGGTGAGACATGTCAAGAGTGGGTTTGACACGACCGAAATGGACCTGATGACATGGGATTCCTATGTCTCGAAAGTCCAGCATACGGAAGGCTTTGAATATAGGATTTCTTTGCTGGACATTGCCCACGATATTATAAGCAATCACGAACATTTTCAGGACATTGACCCAGAGGTAAAGAAATGCCTTGCTGGCTTCAAATCGTATATGCCTGGTAGCATCGAAGAAATTGATTGGAAATGGTTCGGGTCTAATGGACTTGGGGTGTACCAAAATGCTTTCAACACCACAAATGAATTTGCAAAGGCAATCGATAAAATACCTATAGAGGGAGTCGTTACAAAACAACAATTCGATGCGTATTGCAAAGTGTTTCTATCACGATGGAATAATCCTCTTGCCAGTGCAACAAGGCTTTTATGCATCAAACGTCCAGACACATTTGTATGTGTGGATTCCAAAAATAAGGATAGATTGTGCAAGGCATTTGGAATACCTAA
>JAEETH010000101.1 GCA_016290215.1 Bacteroidales bacterium | reverse complement strand
AGAAATACGGAACAAGCCAGAAATAACTGGTCACCAGCAGAAACAGCAGAAAAAAAATCATCAGGCTGATCATCAGCTGCTGAATAAGAACCAGCACAGAATTGAGTTCAACTCCGGGGAACAGATCAGCCAGAAGGGAAAGATCAGCAGGATTGGAACTTAACTTTGTAAAGGCCACCTCCAGCTGTTTGAGCTGCTCCGGAGAGGTAAGCCTTGAAATAACCATTTTCAGCTGTTCGATATTTTCCGGGTTGAAAAATCCCTTGTAATATAAAAAACACATGGAAGCAGCCAGGGCGGCAACACTGCCGATTAACATGAAGGTGCAGGATTTAAGCAGTCTGGACATGTACGGAGCTTTAAAACCGGCATAAAAGCTGATCAGATGCTCCTGTTTGCGGCGGTAGCTGTTTAGATTAAGGATTACCGTGCCGAAAATACAGAAATACATAACATACAGCAGGTACATGAGCGGCATACTCATAATAAAAAGATCGATACATGCAGTGATGCAGAAAACACTGGCCACATTCAGTGCAAACAGTTTCGGAGCCCTGGCTATCTCTTTGAATGCCAGCGTGACCCACTCAACCGACTGATCAACTGTTACCCTATTCATTTCCGGATTAAAAATCATGAAATTCGTAAACGCTCCATAATAACCATTGATGCTAATTAAGATTGTTTAAAATCAACAATCCACCCTTTTCTTTTTTCAATAAGACTTAACTTTTTATAGGAAATACTACTTGAAATAATATTTCCATCAATATCTTTAACAAGGTAGGAGCCACTCTGTCTCCTACCGTATATAAATCCTGTCTGATTGTTTATCCTGACTTTATCAAACAGTCTGAATCCGTGAATCATGTAAGGTGATTGATTAAGTTTTCTTATACCGCCTTTTAAAGTTTTAAACTTATGTATCTGCCGGTTATGGCACCTTACTTTTTTATATAAATATATTCCGTCCGGCTTTGCGGAGAAATTTCCGGAAATGCAGCGGGCATCCACGTTGTGGTCTTTCTCCAGCCTGTTTGCAATTCTTTTACTTTTAGTTTCATAACCATAGGTATAACTTACATTGTTATATGTTTTCCTGAGGTTTTCAATCAGATATTTCCTCAAAATGCTCATAAATGTTTCGGGTTTATAGGAACTGCCTTTAGTTACATTATCCAGACTTATTAAACCCCGGTGATACATGTTATGGCAGGTTTCGCATAAGGTAATTAAATTGTCAGGCGAGTTGCCGCCGGTTTTTCGTGATTCAAGATGATGAACATTTAAAACCATGTCTTTTGATTTACCTTTGCAATATCTGCATTTATGATTATCTCTATACAAAACGTATTCACGTACATTCCAGAAGTCTGACTGAACACCCTGCTGATATTCAGCTCCTTTTATCTCAGGATTTTTTATTTTCTGAATATCGAAGCTCGCAATCTCGACAACGATTTTTCCTATCGGCAAAAAACTGTGCAGTTTTGCTACGAGTGTTAAATGGCATTCCAATTTTGACTTTATTGACGGAGGCAGCCATTTTTCCGTACGTTTCCGATTCGAAAATCTTGCTTTTCTATATCGTAATTTCCTTGAACGTCGGGTTCGTCTCGTTTCCCTTCGGGTTGATAAATTTTCAACTAAATCTGTTCTCAGTTCCGCTTTACATTCAAAAAGAACTTGATCCTTTGTTGTTGCTGATAGCCCTACATTCTCATAACCGGTATCTATTCCTAATGAAACTTCCTGAATTTAAATATTTTGCTCCTTTGTTAATTAAACAGTAAAAGGATGATAATTGACAATGAATGCCTTTTTATCACGAAGCAGATGCCTTACCCTGCCATGACGCCCGGTCGGCATAAGCGGTTCACCTTTACTGTTAAGAACATAAATCATACAAAAATCCCTTTATGAGTTGCAGTTTATGCTGTTAACAGCCGGAACTCTGCAAAACCGTAAATGCACCTTCGTCAATGTTATTGAGAGGTTTGCCGTGTACATATATGGACACCTCCCGATTTGCAAGAACTTTTTTCATAAATTTGACAAGTTGGAATGCTTTCATATATCCGAGCTACTTGTGATCAACGTTTGATCTGCTCCAAATGATATTCGCGACAGAGGTCCTTATCAACAGAAAGACATTAAATATCATTGTACACGTCAGGTTTGGCTCTGTCCGATGTGCCAGTTGTCTCATTTAGTCATCAAGTTTTGCAATTTCCAGGAAGGAAATCTTTCTCATCTACCTTACTGTTGTTCTCAACAGTACATTGGTGAAATTTTATATCTGTTCATGTAGAACTTACATCTTATCATGCAACTTTAGTTTCAAATTTATCCCCGCGCTTTAACAAAGCCCACACTATTCTTGCCATCTTGTTAGCCAGAGCTATTGCAATATTACAACCGGCCTTGTGATTAGCTTTAAGCCTCATCACAAATCGGTCCAGCTGCGTATCCTTACATTCTTTAGTTCTGTGTTCTGAAAATCTAATTATACTGTGTGCACACTGACATAAGAGTGCCCGCAAGTACCTGTCTCCGGTTTTGGAAATTTTACCCAGAGTGCTTTTACCACCTGTGGAATTCTGCGATGGCACCAGGCCTAAAAAGGCGGCAAGTTGTCTGCCGTTATCAAATGCTGAACCGTCAGATATCTTTGCCACCAGTGCACTGGCAGTTATTGGTCCTATTCCGGGACATGACATTGCACACTGAATTAGCGCGCTTGTTTCACCATACCCAACTATCATTTCAGTTACCTCATCCAGCATTTTTTGTGCATGGCGGTAGGTTTCAGCCAATTTCGTTAAGTTCCACTGAGCAATGTCGGGAATATTCAATGTTGCCATCTTTTCCGGTGAATCTATAATGGCAAGCAAATCTTTAATATGAGAATGTCCTTTAGCAACTACAATTCCGAATTCCGCAGCGCATCCGCGCATACGATTACCTGCTTCTACCATATTTTTTACACAGGCATGTCTATTCGTGTGGAGCGATGCAATTGCACTGTCTTCCAATGTTTTGACTTTGATGAATCTAGTGTTGTGTTGCAGTGAACATACATATATTGCTTCGGCATCGTTCGCATCATTCTTCATGCGAGTATTTTTAAGATATTTCTTTGCATGCTGAGGTGCAACAAGCAAAACAGTGAAACCATCTTTTTGAAACAACCTGCCCCAATTATGGCTTGTTGCACACGCTTCCATGACTATTGCAGAACCATCTACACCAAGTTTAACAATCCCATCGTGGAATTTGCTACGGCTAAATTTATACTGCTTAACCTTGCCTTCTCCATCTGTTCTGCCAACACATACCTGAAAGCTGTTTTTTGCGGTATCAATAGCAATAATCTTAGTGTAATTTTTAACGATACTGTTTACAATAGCCATATGGATGTCTCCTGTTTTGTTTAAATATTAACCATTATAGCAGAATGTTGCTTGGTTGGGAGGTGTCCATATCATCAACGGATATCTAGAAACTAATAGTTCCACCCAATTTGTTGCTGAGGGTTTTCAGATGCTTAGTTCTTATATAGGGACCTTCGCTAATCCTCAATGCATTGCAAGATGCCCTGATAATAAACCTCCCTATTCAATAACAAATGACCACGGTTTTTGCACATTGTATAATTACTTAGCATTTAACCTGTCTTTCGAGTTTTATTGCAATTTCTTGTGAGAAAATTACATAAACTTCGGTATCCCTAGTTCATACCTTTTTTTCTATTTAAATTTATAGTTCATTATTTTCTCGTACTGTTTTTGAGTAATGACTGCCGACTTTATTGGTAGTTTTACTAAATTTGAAATCTGATCAAGGAAGTCTGATTTGGTAAGTAGATTAACGAATTTTCCGTTATTTTTTACCAATTGAAAATCACGGATAAATTTAAAAACAGACTGATATGAATTTTCATCCTTAAGTTCATAAATCTGAAGAAGTCTAGTAAGAAGAACCCCTATGTAACAAATGAGGAAATGACCGAAAACAGTGTTTTTCTTTTGTAGGTAAACGGGGCGTGCATCAAGTTCGGACTTCATCATTCTGAAACTTTCCTCAATGCGCCACAGGTTGTGGTATACCTTGTAAATTTCAGCTGAACTTAATTTGAGTTCTGATGTAACAATAAGATTGTAGCCGCACAGTTCTTTGTCCTCTTTCAGTTTTTTGGAGTTTAAAGAAACAGATGCGCTACTGCCGTCTTTACTCTTAAAGTCCACGTATTTGCTGCATTCACCGAATTCATCCTTTTTGGCCCTGCACAGACACAGTTCCCGTGCCTTATTCTCCAGTTTTTCTATTTCCATAAGCTGTTTTCTTGCCAGCGAAGGATTGAATGTAACAACTCGCTTTTCCTTTACAGTGAAAATCCGTTTTTCACCATTCTCTTCAAAATGGTAGGTATAATCGTCCACGCATTCTTTAATTTTGTAAAGAACGTTATTATCCTGATCTTTGACCTCCTTGTAATCATTGTCGGAAAATATCCATTTCTTTTCAGTGTCAGGAAGAGTTTTACAGGATTTGGAAAAAATATACCCGTCACCGTCAATCCTGGCGGCATATATGTTTCTGGCGCAGTTCAATCCTTTATCTGCCACCTGGATTATTTTGGTATGGATGTCATTATTCTGTTTAAGCTCGTTGATAATTTCTCTGATTTTAGGCTTCTCAGACTCATTTCCCGGATACAGTTTTAATCCGATAGGGATCTGGTTGGCATCAAGAAGAAGCCCCATTCCAACAAGCGGCAAAGGTCTGTTTTCCTTGCTGGGACCTTTTTTTCTAAACTCGTCTTCCTTATCAATTTCAAAATAAAAATTTGTGCAGTCAAAGTATGCATGTCCTGTATCGAGTTTATATTTTTCCTGAACAGATACAGTAAATATTTCTGAAATTTTCTCGTAATTATCACCGAAATAGGCGAGACCTGATAGAAGTTGATCGTAGGAGAATGAGTACTGCTTATCAAGGTAGGGAATAATTTCTTTAAAAGTTTGATACTTGCTGCATGGTTTTATGATTCTGGAAAACACAAGAGAGCAGAACACGTCATAGAGATTGAACCGGAAGTTTGTAGTTAGGGAATAAATATCAAAAATCTGTTTAACGCCAAGTTTGTTAAGAATGGCATTGATCAGGAAATGACCGGCAAATTTAATCGGAGACATTTCGGAGACTTCTTCAATTCTGGCTTTTCTTTGCTCAAAATTTAACTTTTTAACAAGTTCTTCACAATAGGCAACCGGATCTGAAATACCCTGTTCAATAAGTTTGGAACCGGTACCGAAAGATTGATACGTTTCCTGAACAGTGTACCCTTTATTAGGATCATGATAGCCATTAACAATGGATAGATAAACTCTGCCTTTCTTAGTGCATTTCTTTAAAAAATAAGCCATACGAACGCCTTGAAATATACTCACAGTACTCACAAGATATATTTTACGCTAAAAAATTTGTCAATCAAGTAAAAATTTAAAAATAAATTTCTTGGAGAGCCTTATTCCATAAAGGATCAGCGATGATCAAAAATTAAAAAATTTGATAAAAATTGATCTTAAATTCAAAAGATTATAGTGAGAAACTCCAAAGACGGGTGGCGCTGGCTTACCTAGAAAATTACAGATTTTGGTTATGGAACAAAGGGTATGAAAAAAAAGTGATCAGCATAAATCAATTGCAGAAACGGTGTTATGATCCTAAAATGGCTTTAGAATGTGTAGCATCTTCTTTAGGTATTGTATAGAGTTTTTTGATGCGTTCGCCCTGATGTTAGAATTTGACTTTATTTGAAATGTGTTAAAATGTTATAATGCGACACAATTTAGAAAGAATTTTTTCAAATTTGTGGTTACTTGTTACAGATTGTTTGAAATTGTAGCTTCAAACAGTCTTGTCTGTTGATTGTTAGACTTGTAACGGTATTTAAAAGTAATATTGATCTTGGGATTGTATATGGCTAATAACGAAGAAATTGAAATAGACTTGGTTAGACTTGGCAGGTATGTTCTTTCAAAATGGAAAGTAATACTGTTTTGGGGTGTTGTGTTTTCCTGTTTAGGTTTCTGTTACAAGTTCTTTGCTTTTAAATTTTCGGATGTTCCATTAGAAGAACTCGATAAACAATTTAAAATTGTAAGAGATGAGAAACAGCCGGATGGAAAAGTTCAGCGAAAAGAGTATAAAGTCAGTTACAGAATATATAAAGATGATTATGACTCAAGAATGAGGGAATACCGCGCTAATCTTGACAGTTATAAGGTCACTAAAGATAATTTACTAGAAAAAAAGAATCAGATTCAACAGAAAATTGATATACAAAATGATTATCTTTCTAAATCGTTGCTTTTTAAAGATAATTCATCGGATATGCAGGAAGCTGTTTTTTTCTATTCGATTCGCGATCTTAATGCAGTTAAAGAAGGCTCTGTTCAAGCTGATAATCCGGCAGTATCCTTTGCTTTAAGTTTTTTGCAATCAAGTAATTTTCTGTATCGTGTTTCTGAAAAAATTGGCTTGGATTTGGGTGAATATCGAAATTTGGGTTTGATTGAAGATTTCCTGAAGGTAGATAGTAAAGATAGTAAAGATAAAGATAGTAAAGATAAAGATAGTAAAGATTCATTTATAATTCGCTTATTAGCGGATTCTGAGGATAAACTGACAATATTAGAAAAAGAACTTGAGTATTTTAACACCAAATTGTCTATCTTTTGTAAGGATAGATATAATGTGGATGTTGAAAAAATTGGTTCTGGAAAAGTTCCTGTTAATGACTTATCTGAGCTTCGCAATCAAGCTCTTTCAGAATTGCTTTCATTGCAGAATGACTTGAATAAAATTAATGCAAAGATAGCTTTTGTTGCCGAACCTGTTAAGTTTGACGATTACGGTAAATTGGTGGATTTAGAAACTTTCAAGGTTATGAAATTGATTAAGTTCATCGCTATAGGTTTATTGTTTGGCTTGGTTTTGTCTGTTTGTTATTATATTTTCAGATATCTTACAGCAGGTAAACTAAGAGACCAAAATTTTATTTCTGACTCATTTGGAATAAACAAAATATCTTGTATTCACGATTTAGATAAAAAGACTAATGAGTCGGCTGTGAAGGCTTTGTCAGAAAATCTTAAATATATTATTGCCAAAGGTAATAATTCCATAATTATGCTGTCGACCATGATGGGTACGTACGAACAACAACTTTCAGAAATAAAAACTATCATCGATAATTTTAATTCTGAAAATGGAACTGATATTAAATTCGTCGGACCTGAGTCAATAAATGAAATTAATTCTGCAGATGAGGTGATTCTTACGGAAAAATTGGATATTTCTGACTTAAATTCTGTTGTAGATGAAGTTAAGACTGTTCTTGCGGTAAAAAAGAAAGTTTACGGTATCGTTTACGTGTAGAACTCCATGCATGTGAGTTTTTTTAAGAGATTTTGATTTTAGAATGAGTAGAGGATTTGTCTCGTTTACAAGAGGTATACGTAGTGCAAATTCTCATATTTTTGTATTATTGATTTTATAAACATAAAAAGGGTTGCAATGTATCTTAATT
>JAEETH010000010.1 GCA_016290215.1 Bacteroidales bacterium | reverse complement strand
ATCATTTGTCTCCTATGTTTAAGGTTGATGACGAAGAGGATACTTATCTTGTTTCCGTTTCGGCTCGTTCAGGTTTCTGGGATTGTTTGGTAAAGAAAACAGACAAGGGATGGAAATTGGATGTGATTTCTAGCGGGATTTTTTAACATTCATAAAAATACACACTGAAAAGTTACCTTCCAAATGATAGAATAAACAAAATCAAAATCAGCCCGCCTGAATCTCCTTCAAGCGGGCTGTAAAGTATCAAGAAACACTATCAAGAAATCACTCTTTAGGCGCTCCCAAAACGTCATGCACCGGCCAATCTTGCGCCTTCTTGAAGTTGAACGAGGCCGTTGCGCGGATGTCGGTAGCAGAGGCGCCAAACATGACTTGGTAGGTGCCAGCGGCAGTTTCCCAAGCCGAGTGTTCCTCGTTGAACGATGCCATCTCATAGGCACTGACTTTCATCGTCAAGGTCTCTGACTGACCAGGGGAAAGAAGCTTGGTCTTGGCAAAGGCTTTCAACTCACGGGCAGGCTTTTCGAGACCTCCCGCAGGAGCGGCCACGTAAAGTTCAACGATCTCACGTCCAGCCACTTTGCCTGTGTTGGTCACGGTGATGGTGGCGGTGAAGCCTTCCTTGTCGGCTTTTACCGATGGCTTGGAGTAGGAGAAAGTCGTATAGCTCAAGCCGTAGCCGAAGGGGTAGGAGACCTCCACTTTGTTGGTCTGGAAGTAGCGGTAGCCTACCCAGATGTCTTCTTCATAGTCCGTGAAGTCCACGTTCTTTCTCTCACCTTTTTTGCCGTTGGTCATGTCCCAAGTGTAAGGGAAGTTCCTCGAAGAGGGTGCGTCCATGTAGTTGACAGGCAATGTCATGGCCAACTTGCCTGAGGGATTCACCTTGCCCTTCAGGATGTCGGCCACGGCATGGGCACCTTCTTGTCCAGGCGTCCACGGCAACACAATGGCGTCGACCATGTTTTTCCACGAGGCGGTCTCGATGGCGCCGACGATGTTCAACACTACCATGACTTTCTTGCCCTCCTTATGGTAGTTTATGCTGACATTTTGCAGCAGTTCCCGCTCGATGGAGGTAAGTTCAAAGTCGTCTTTCACGGCACGGTCGGCTCCTTCGCCTGCGATTCTTCCCAAGACCACGACGGCCACATCGTTGTCTTTGGCCTGACGTTCAATGGCTTTCACAGAAACTGTTGGCTCTGGGCGGTGACGTTTGTCGATGGCGCTGCCGTCCATCTTTTCCGTTGTAGTTTGGGTGGCATAGCAGAGTCGATAGTATTCGGCCAAGTCATTGTCCAAGGTGAAGCCTGCTGCAGTCATGGCTTCCTGCATGTTGGCGATATGTGCCGTGTTGACTTCGCCTGAACCTGTTCCGATGCCAAAGAAGTCGACTGAGGTGATGCCATAAAGGGCTACTTTCTCGTTGCCTTTCATCGGCAAAGTGTTGTCGTCGTTTTTAAGGAGGACGATGCTCTCTTCGGTAGCTTTGCGTGCCACGGCAGCATGAGCTTTCAAGTCGGGCTTGTTGGAGAACTTATACTTGCGGAAATGCGGGGTCTTAACAATGTATTTCAAGATGTTGCGCACGTTGCGGTCAATTTCTTCCATACTGATTTCACCGCTGTTGACGGCAGCCAAAAGACGCTCCATTTCAATGGGCCGACCAGGCTCCATCAAGTCGTTGCCTGCTTTGGCGGCTTTCACCGTGCCTTCTTTCACGCCCCAGTCGGTCATCACGATGCCGTCGAAACCCCATTCGTCGCGGAGCACGGTGGTGAGCAGCCAGTGTTTCTGCTGCGTGTAGTCGCCGTTGATTTTGTTGTACGACGACATCACCGTCCACGGTTTGCCTTCCTTGACGGCGATTTCAAAGTTCTTGAGATAGAGCTCTCTCAAGGCTCGGTCGCTGATGCGTGCATCGTTTTCCCTGCGGTTGATTTCTTGGTTGTTCGCAGCATAGTGTTTTACCGAGGTGCCCACACCGTTCTTTTGTATTCCACGCACGAAGGCTGCTGCCATCTTACCTGACAGTAGTGGGTCTTCAGAGTAATACTCGAAGTTGCGGCCACAGAGCGGGTTACGATGGAGGTTCATGCCAGGGGCGAGGATGACGTCTGCACCATATTCCAGCACCTCGTTGCCCATGGCGGTGGTCACATATTCCATCAAGGCGACGTCCCACGAGCTGGCCATAGCCGTGCCAGTGGGGAAGCCGGTGCAGTAGAAGGTCTGGTCTGTACCTTCGCGCTTGGGCTCGATGTTGAGTCCAGCAGGACCGTCGCAGAGTATCGTCATCGGGATGCCAAGACGTGGTATCGGTCGGGTGTTACCCGCTGCGCCAGGCATCATGTCTTCCTGACTACCTACCAAAAGCCCGACTTTTTCCTCAATGGTCATGGCATGAAGGATGGCTTCGATATTGTCTTCACGAAGGACGAGATTGTTTTGGGTCATGCCTTTCGTGGCGAAAAGAGCGCAAACGAGGCATAGCGAGAGGATAATGCTCTGCTTTTTCATGGTGGTTTATTCTATGATTAGTTTCTTAACCTCAATCTGGTTTCCGCTTTGAATCTGAACGAAATACATTCCCTTAGGAGCGTTCTCCAATTGGATGTGTTGGTTGCCCGACACCATATTGAGGTGCATCACCTGCTGTCCCAACATGTTGTAAATGCCGACATTGCTTTCTTCAGCCAGTTCGATGGTGAAATGGCCCGTGGTGGGGTTCGGATAGAGTGCGGTGGTTTTTTGCTCCGTCACTTCTTCCACGCCTGTGATGAGGCAGGAACGGGGGAAGGTGATGTCATCCACCCAAGCGCAATCTTCACCTGCACTGCCGTTTCTGTTCTTGTCGTAGAGCCAAATGAAGGCGTGACTTCCCGCAGTGAGCTCGTAACTGGTATAAGTCCAGTCGTTTTCGCCCCACCACCAGTCTTGCTTGCGATTGTCGATATAGAAAGCGAAGATGTCCTTACGAGACTCAGTGGAGGTCTTGAACCAGAAACTGATTTCACCATCGGCGAGGATGTCGGCATACATGATAAGTTTGGTGACTTCGTCATCGCCGATGGCACCCGAACGGGCACAGTAATTACCGCCGTGGGCTTCTTCGTCGGTGACGGTCCAAGGCAGGTCGCCATCATAGAACCAGTCGAGGAAGCTGAAATCGCCGCTTTCGAAAGTCTCTATGGCGCGGCCCACGGTCAGGAGGTGGCTTAACGTTGTGGTGTAGGTTCCAGTTTGGAGTGTGAGGTCAAGGTGGAAAGAAGTGCCGCTGATGATGTCGGCATCGGCGTTGAGGATGAGGTCAGCGATGAAGCTGCTGTCACTTTCAACCGCTCCAATTTGTATTATGGTTTGTTCGATTTGCAGGCGTTCGTCGTCACAAGTGGCTGTCAGATAGGTGCCAGGGGCAAGGGCATGCCCCGCGTTTTTGCCATGAATGTGCAGGATGGCACGCTCGCCTGGGTCAATGAAGCCGTTTTGGTCGCCTTCGGTGTCTTCAATTTCAAATTCTACAAATTGCAGATTGGGAGCCATCAGCTGGAATTGACGGCTCGTGGTGCGTTCAACTGAGCCTGTGATAGTAGTGAGGTTCAACGTGAATGACGTCAAGTCGGGCACATTGTCGGCGATTTGAATCCGTGCCGCTTCAGCAAAATTCATGGTTTCGTTGCCAGGAAATTCTGGGATGAACAGGTTGCTGGGATGGACATTGACATACTCGCAATCGGTGTACATGTCGGTTTGCACGCCAAAGGCCGTTTGGTCGCCTTTATTGTAAAGGTTGATGTTGACGAAACGCTCTGTACCATATTCAGCGGGACCATCGAGACCAATGATGTCGCCATAGACAAAGGCTTCGTTGCTGTTGAAGCCAATGACCTCAAAGGTTTGCGGCCAAGCACTTTGTCCCGTGATGATGAGTCTCATTTCGCCTACCACGTCAAGGGCAGGGGAGAAGGTGAGCTCAGCATCGCCGTTTTCGTCTGTGATGCCGAAGCCCAACAAGGTCTCACCATCGTATAAACTGACGCGGAAGTTGTTTAATGGCTTATCGAAATGGCTCACATGGACGGTGGTGGAGGTGGTGCCGGTTTTCAGGCCTTGTTCGAAGACCACATTGGGAGTGAAAGGCTCTTCAAACCAAGGACATAGGGCAGCGTCGCCCAACACATTGAGACAGTAGATGTTCCAACGCAGGCAACCGTTTTCGTGACCTACCGGTTCGCCATTTTCGTCTGGATAGGGGATGGCTACCCAAGGTGCCGAGGCTATCTTGGCTTCACGCAAGGCCAAGCCAACGGAAGGGATGTGGTCGTGGCAATAGGCATCAATGAACTCTCGATGGATGTGTTCGGCCATGCCATCGCCCCAAGGCAGGTACCAACCGTAGCGCGAGTTGCCCGTGGTGAGCACAAAGCCATTCGGGATGGTGACCATCTTTTCAAGGATACAGCCCGACGGGAAATTGCCACATTCGCAGCCGTGGGAGTGGAACAGCATGTAGTTGTGGTTGACGCCATCGTTGTCGGCAAAGAAGTCGTTGGTTATGGTGGAACCTTCCCAACCCGCTACATAGCTGGTGTTAGCATGACCCTCATGGTGTACGTATTGTCCACCTGTGGCGATGACATTACGGAAAGCGGTGCCGCTCCAATGTTGTGTCTCTGTCTCATAATAGCGTTTGAAGTTATAGTCTACGGGATAGCCGTAGGTGGTGTAGTCGTAGTCGCTGTTCTCACCGATGAGGCGTTCCATGTCTTTGCTGCCATAATAACCGTCGCCTAGGTGCTCCGCGCCAAAGATAGGAGAGGTAAACTCGCCCAAAACAGGGTTTTGCAGGTAGCTGAAGGTCTTGTTCATGATGTTCTCAAACTGCGTTTCGTTGTTGAAAGGCAGGCGGCCAATGCCGAGTTCAGGCAGCAAGTCGTCTTCGCCCACCTCGCCCCAGCGGTCGTCGCCGTCGTCGTTGAGGGTGCCGTCGAGGCAGGCGTAATACATGTCGGAAGGCAACTGGTCTTGGTCCACATCATTAAACTTTGCATCGCAAAAGAGGAAACGGAACGGCACGATGCTGACGTCGCCGCCGAGGATTACCATCTGAATACCGTTGTTTTCGTATTCTTGGATGATGTAGTTGCGGATTTGCTCTGGCTCGTCGCAGCCTTGCATGGAGGCATAAATCTCTTCCAAAGCGACGATGCGGGTGCGGATGCCTTTGTTGTTGTAGAAGTTGAGATATTCCCCGAAACTCGGAATCCATTCTTCGGAGGTGATGACGAGCATGTCGTAGCCGCTGATTTCGCGTCCACGCTTGTTGTAGGAGCTCAACACATTGGAGTTTTGTGCCAAACGTTGCAGCGAAGCCTCGTTTTCGGGCGTGAGCCAAAGCTTGCGGCTGTGGTCGACGCGGCTTGCGGTGGTCTCGATGGTGACTTTTACCGTTTGTGCATAGCTGACCTTACCCGTGGCAGGCACATAACGTAGCGGCGTGAAGCCACTGAAAGCTAAAGCCACGCCATTCAGATATTGTGTGCTGACCTTGCTGTAACCTCTTGTGGGATAGGTGTTTTCCGCGCGATAAAGGCTCTCGTTTTTGGTGAAGGGGTATTTTTTTTCATCGGAATAAGCCCTCGGCTCCTGGTAGGGATAGAGGTTGAAGCTGCCTTCAAGTTCCACAAAGTCGGCAAACTCCACGTTGATGGCAGTCGCTTCTTGACCTTGCGGCAGCATCAGGCTGACGTTTTGCCAAGGCAAGGTAGGTTCGCCCACGATGCCGTTGGGCAGGCAACCTTTGAAGCCAATTTGTTGGTAGCCATCGCGCTCGCTGACAGTAGGCTGGCTGAAATGATAGGTTTGTTCGATGGTTTGGGCTGAAGCGAATAGGCAGACCATCATGAGTAATAGTATAAAACCAGTTTTTTTCATAGGGTTATTATTTTTCAATTATTATAATTTATCAGCTTGTGATTTTTTGGTGGCTTGGAATAAGTGTGCCATGTAGGAATTCTAATAAATATGTCAATGTTGTGGTACTCATTTTGATATTGTTATATTGGGTGCAAAAGTATACATTTTCACAAAAATAGACAAGACAGAATAGTGAAACATGTTTTTTTCATAGCGGATAGATTTATCATTGTTATTGTTGTTAGAATTTTCTAGAATAGCTAATGTTGAAAAATTTTAGGAACTCCTCATGTGTCATTGAGAGGTTTGTATTAGTGTTATACGGTTCAGATAAATACACATAGTTGTCATCTGCTCCAATAACAGTATAAACATGGTTCTTCATATAGCCATTCAAGTTATAACTATTACGACTTGCTACAATTGTCGGATTTGTACCGGATTGAATTTTTTCTATGGTTTCCTCATCTGGTCTTATATTTCCACAACATTCTTTACCAAATAATATGTAGTCAGTTATATCCAAATCCCACATTCCATGATTGATATCAAAGCAAATAAATGTACCTCTATTATAAAAATCCCTAAGTTTTCCAAATAATGTTGTATGATCTTCTATTTCGTGTAAATATTTGTTTACTGCAATTTCTATAGCTCTGACATCCAAATCGCCTTGTGCAAATTCATTTGCTCCTTCAAGTTCTTCTTTAGGGATTGTATATTCTCTATCTACTCCTTTTAGTTTAACTGTTACATTCCCGTTATCGTCTATTGAAATTAAATCTTCAAGCATCTCCAATCCTTTCGGGTTTAAACTTAATGACTTTATTGCTGCAAGCAGCCAGCAATCCATTACACAACCTTGGTTGAAACCGGCATCTATTTTTCCGTTAGCTGGATACAGTGTATTTGGATAGCTTGTTGTCCTGATACTTCTCCTAAAAAAAGTATTAATATCTTGGTCTATATCTTTAGATTTCATTCTGCCAAATTTATTTTTTTCATACTCTATATGCCCGTCTATCAATCTGTCAATATCATCTGTATAGACGCCGTAACTCTTTGCTCGTTGCATTAGCAAATCTTTTATGTGCTTCACTGCTTCTGCTCTTGTTTTGCTTGATATATTTACATTGCTCATTATTTCATTAAAAATGGATTTACTGTACGTACGTTCATATTCAACCGTAATAAGAGCTACATTGTCGACATTAATTCTTTCTATATATTTATTAAGCTTTCTGGAAGAACTAAACAAACCTTTGTTGTTATGTATTCCCTCCATAATTTCTTTTGTATCTGCGATTACTGATTCCGGGATGCTGTTATTGTTATTACTGTTATCATCATTGCTGTTATTATCATTGCTCTTGTTCCAAATACTTGTATCACAATCTTTTTTCCCCTGTACATTCTCATACTTTTTATAAGGATTGTAAAAAATGTTCTCTACGTAATAATTGCTGTCAATTGATGTAGTCATGGTTTTACTCTCGCTCTTTTTTCTGCTTGAGTCAGTTTGTGTACACGAGCACAATCCGCAAGCGAGGCAAAGCAAAACGATGATGATCCTGTTTTTCATGGCATTGCCTATTTTGTGTTTGTTTACTTAATCGTAGTGGATACGTAGATTAAAAATTCCTTGATTTCTTCTTCTTTTGGTGGATTAGTTATCATATAATTCACTTCCTCTGTATAGTCTATATCTTCAAAATAAGAAAGTTGTGATCGAAACAACTTGTCCGAAAACATGTTTCCAAAAATCGCATTAGCCCTTTGACTGATGGTCTCAAAGGAAAATTGTTCTTTCAAAAGGAAAAACAAGTCCACATAATCTTTCCATTTAGACCGTCTTCCCAATGCGTATGCTTTCATGGCAGCCAAATCGATCAACTCGGGAATGCGAATTTGTCCTTCAAAGATGTTGTTTGCTTTGATTTGGAAAGGATATTGGAAAAAGGTCAGTTTCACATCGTTGACGACTAAGTTTATCTGGTCGGTTACATTCCAAGTAATTAAAGGTTCATAGCCAAATTGGCGTATTTTTTCAACGTTTTTTTTTCGATTGAGAGGGGCAAACTTGAACAAATCGAAATCGATGGAGCGTCTGTGTCCTAAAAATAGGGCTATGGCAGTGCCTCCAACGAGATAATACTCTCTTTTGAACTCGCCAATCAGCGGAAGCAGTTCAACTTGTTTGTCGTTCAGGATTGCATTGTGGAACATAACGGTTGAAAACCAAGGTGAAGAAATTGTATATCTGGGGGAAATAGTTCGCTTTCTGCCTGCCTTTGGCTGAAAAGAAAACCTTAGCCACCTTGTCAATGCCCATCAAGGAAAACAAGGCTTTCACATCATCCATAGTGCCGTAATTGAGGATAGTTTCCACCAAAAGGCTGTCGCTGATGTCTTTCTTCTTGGATTCTGGAGTGTACCAAAACAATGCGGCATGGTCGGCTATATATTGTTCCCGTGTCATCATGCTGCAAATTTATGAAAAAAAATGAAATGTTAGATTAAAATCTCTATTTTTGCCCTTTAAATCTGCAAACTATGAACAAAATCAGAGCTGCCGTAGTAGGTTACGGCAATGTGGGCCGCTTCGCACTCGAAGCATTGGAAGCCGCCCCCGATTTCGAAATAGCGGGCATCGTGCGCCGCAATGGTGCCGAAAATAAGCCTTTGGAACTCTCTCAATACGAGGTGGTTAAAGACATCAAGGAACTGAAAAACGTGGACGTGGCCATCTTGGCTTGCCCGACGCGCAGTTGTCCCGAATACGCCAAACAAATCCTGCCTTTGGGCATCAATACTGTGGATTCCTTCGATATCCATACTTCCATCGTGGACTACCGCCGCGAACTGATGCCTATTAATAAGGAAACGAACACGGTGAGTGTCATCGCCGCTGGCTGGGACCCGGGCTCGGATTCCATCGTCCGCACTTTGATGCAGAGCCTTGCACCTAAAGGTTTGTCGTACACTAACTTCGGTCCTGGTATGTCGATGGGCCACAGCGTTTGCGTGCGTTCCAAGAAAGGCGTGAAAAACGCCCTATCAGTGACCATCCCGTTAGGCGAAGGCATCCACCGTCGTATGGTCTATGTGGAACTCGAAGATGGTGCTACTTTGGAACAAGTGACCAAAGACATCAAAGCCGATCCATATTTTGCCAATGACGAGACCCATGTGTTTGCCGTCGACAGCGTGGATGCCGTTCGTGATATGGGCCATGGCGTCAACTTGGTGCGCAAAGGTGTCTCGGGCAAGACTGCCAACCAACGCATGGAGTTCAACATGAGCATCAACAACCCCGCCTTGACGGGTCAGGTGTTAGTGAACGTGGCACGTGCTACGATGCGCCTGCAACCAGGCTGCTACACGATGGTGGAGATTCCTGTCATCGACATGCTGCCTGGAGATAGGGAAACTTTGATTAGCCATTTGGTGTGATGAAAAAAAGGCAGAATAAGCCGTTCCAGCGGATTTGCAATCTGTTGGTGTTGAATAAGGGATTTGAAATCCCCATTTCCAAATGGTCGGGTGCAATGAAACACAATACCCAACCACAAACCGTCATTGCGGGCTTGACCCGCAATCTCCTGCACGATAGGGTATCGTCTTCGTGTTCGGGATATGGCGGATCCTTGTCCGCCATGATGGTATGGGGCGCAATACTGTCACTCTTTGTGATAGTGTGTATATCGTTGTCTTCTTGTGCTCCAAAGCAAGACAAAGTGGATGTTTTATTGTCGCAAATGACCCTTGAAGAAAAATGCGGCCAATTGTCCTGTCCCATAGGCTTCAACTTCTACGGCAAGGAAGGTGATTCGCTTTGGCTTTCAGAGAGTTTTGTAGGCACGATGGACACTATGCCGCTTGGCTCCTGTTGGGCTGTGCTCCGTGCCGATCCTTGGTCAAGGAAAACGGTGGAAACGGGGCTGCATCCACGCGAGTCGGCAAGGTTACTGAACATGATGCAGCGTTATGCAATTGAAAACACACGTTTGGGCATTCCGCTTTTGTTTTGCGAAGAAACGCCCCACGGTCACATGGCGGTTGGCACGACCGTTTTCCCGACGGGAATAGCACAAGCCAGCACTTGGAACCGTTCATTGTTGGAGCAGATGGGTGAGGTGATGGGGCGCGAAGTCCGTCTGCAAGGGGCACAAATCGGCTATGGCCCCGTCCTCGACATCGCCCGCGACCCACGCTGGTCAAGGGTGGAGGAAACCATGGGCGAAGACCCATATCTTTCAGGCGTGTTGGGTGCAGCAGTAGTGAAAGGAATGCAGAAACACGTTTGCGCCACTTTGAAGCATTTGGCAGCCTACGGCATCCCGCAAGGCGGACATAATGCAGCCACGGCAGAGGTGGGGCAAAACCGCTTGATGACGGATTATCTTCCTTCCTTTGAAAAAGCCATTTGCGATGGTGGTGCCCAAACCGTGATGACTTCCTACAACACCATCGATGGTGTGCCTTGCTCGGCAAATCAATGGCTACTTCAGGAGGTTTTGCGCAATTCATGGAACTTCAAGGGCGTCGTTTTCTCCGACCTAAATGCCGTCAACGCCATTTATGCCACGCAACATGTGGCCGCTGACCCCGCTGAGGCCGCTGCCATGGCTTTGAAAGCAGGTGTTGATATTGACTTGGGCGGTTACAACTATGGTGGCTTTTTGAAAGAAGCCTTGCAACGCGGTCTCGTCACCGAAGCCGAAATCGACCGTGCCGTGCGCCATGTCTTGCAACTGAAATACGAGCTTGGACTGTTCGACAATCCTTTCGTTGATGAGGTTTTAGCCGAGGCAGAAGTGGGCACGAAAGAAAGCGCCCAATTGGCCAAGCAAGTGGCTTCGGAATCCGCTGTGCTTCTGAAAAACGATGGCATTTTGCCCTTTGGCGGAAACACCAAAAAGGTGGCCGTCATCGGGCCAAATGCCGACAATATGTATAACCAACTCGGCGACTACACGGCTCCCCAGGACCCCAGCCGCATCGTGACCATTTTAGAAGGCATCCGCGAAAAAGGCAGGGCAGAGGTGACCTTCGCCAAAGGTTGTGCTGTGCGTGACGAAAACGATGCCAACATTGAGGAAGCTGTTATAGTTGCCCAATCTGCTGATGCCGTGGTCCTTGTTGTGGGTGGCTCTTCTGCCCGGGACTTCAAAACGAGCTACGAGGAAACGGGTGCCGCCATCGTCAGTGAATCCATTTCCGATATGGATTGTGGTGAAGGTTACGACCGTTCTACATTAAAACTTTTGGGCAAGCAAGAGGAACTGATGCAACACATCTACGCCACGGGCAAGCCCGTTGTGACGGTCTACATCCAAGGTCGCCCTTTAGACATGAACCTTGCCGCCGAAAAATCCAATGCCTTGCTGACGATGTGGTATCCCGGCATGGAAGGTGGTTCCGCCTTGGCCGACATCCTTTGGGGCGACTACAACCCCGCAGGCCGTCTGCCTATTTCCCTGCCACGCTCGGTGGGACAAATCCCAGTGTATTATTCCCAACCCACCACTGGTGATTACGTTGAGGAATCTGCGAAACCACTTTATCCCTTCGGCTATGGCCTGAGTTATACCCAATTCGAGTACAGCGACGTGCAAGTTGAACCAGTTAAGGCCATGTCATTCCAGCCAAGGGATGTTCGGCTGCGGGAATCTATGGCCGACACCCTCTGTAAAGTCACCTGCACCGTGAAAAACATCGGCCCCTACGATGGTGACGAAGTTGTCCAACTCTATGTCCGCGACGAGGTGGCCAGCGTTGCCCCAGCTTCAAAACTATTGAAAGGCTTCCAAAGGGTGCATATTAATAAAGGTGAAACCCAGCAAGTGACGTTCTACCTCACCAAACGCGACCTATCGGTATATTCCGTCGAGAAAGGCTGGCATTTCGAGGCAGGTGATTTCACGATTATGGTTGGTGGAGGTGATGCGAAAACAATACAAAATAAAGCCTTCTTTTTTTCGTTATAAAACCAAATTCTCTACAAAATGAAAAAACCATTTTTATTTTTGGCATTGACAACGCTGCTGTTGCTGGCAGTAAAAGCAGAGGCCCAAGTCGGCTTTCATGCTGGCTATTCGCCTCAAAACTTGTCCGTTAAGGTTTCCAATGTTATAGGAGATTCTTTGTCGACCATTCGTTACCAAGGTTTCTTCGGTGGTGTCCACTACAACTTCGATATCACCGATAACCTTGATGTTGTCGCAGCCCTACAAATCCGCATGAACTCCACCAGCAGCAAAGGCACCGACTACGACACCCAAGACTGGCAGTTCATTGCCGAACTACCAATACAGTTGGGCTATGCTTTTGAGTTGACCGAAGACCTCGACTTGGGCATTTTTGCCGGTCCCGTGCTGTCGTATGGCATGAGTTATACGCGAAAACATACTGATCCAGTGACTTATGATGTTATTAACTCCATTGACTGCTATAACACGAGCTTGCAGGATTATGCCCTTCGCCGTTTCGAGGTGAATGTGGACGGTGGTTTGTATGTGGAATACAAGAGCGTCATGCTTTTTGGTGGCTATCGTTTGGGGGTTCTTGACCTTGACACTATGCCCAACAAGACTACCAGGGCAAGGGGATTCTTCGTCGGCATCGGCGTCAATTGACGCATCTTTTTTATTCCCCCAACAAAAAAACTCTCAACTTTCAACTTTCAACTCTCAACTATTTCTTATCTTTGCCACGTTATAACACCAGAAAAGATGAAAAAAGTTGTTCGAACCGTATGGATTGGTGCCTTGTCGGGACTGGCTTTCTTGGCTGCATGTTGCACTACCAAGGGTGGTCTCACTAAGGCCGAAAAGAAACAGCTCATTAAGGAACGCGATTCCATACAACAAATCTTGAGCCGTCGCGAAGGCTCAGCCATCTACGGTACACCCGAAATCATGGCACAATACAAGTTGGAGAGTTATCGACTGCAATGCCAACTCGACTCCATCAACAGCCGCTTGGGTGAAGATGTAGACCTTGAGAAGAGCGCTCAACGTTACCAACTTCAACAACGTATCACGGAGCTGAGGATGGTTCTCCAACAACGCGAGTCCTCCTGCATCTACGGCTCGCCTGAAGTCATGGAAGAGTATGGCCGCGAGACCCAACGCATGAGAGGCGAATTGGAAGAGTTGCAGAAAAAGCTTAAGGATTTGAATCAGTAACAAATCAAGGGTAAAAGACCGATCGTGATGAGCGAACGTTTGGGCTTTTATAAAAAGGTGATGCTCGAACTCAACCATGCGGTGCTGCAAAGCCGCATTGAGGAACACGAGTTGCACCAACTGTTTTGGGAATGCACCTTGCGATGCAACCTCAACTGCCGCCATTGCGGCTCCGACTGTCGTATGCTTTCCGAAAAGGACGACATGCCCTTTGAAGATTTCGCCAAGGTGCTTGACGAAGTACGTGCCCATCAAGACCCGTCCAAGGTGATGGTCATTACTACGGGGGGCGAACCTACTATGCGACAAGATTTGGCACAATGTGGTGCCGAAATCACTCAACGCGGTTTCGTATGGGGCATGGTGTGCAATGGCATGTTGCTTACCGCCGAGAAACTGAATGAGTTTGTCGAAGCAGGACTGAAGAGCATCGCTGTCAGCTTCGATGGTTTCGAGGACGACCACAACTGGATGCGCGGCAACCCAATGAGCTACAAGAACGTGCTGCGCGCTGTGGAAGCCATGAAACAGCATCCTAACCTCACTTGGGATGTCATCACCTGCGTCAATCAGCGTACCATCAAATACTTGCCTGAATTTCGCGATTTCCTTATCTCGTTGGGCATCCGCCGTTGGCGCTTGTTCACCGTGTTTCCTTTTGGCCGTGCCGCCAACGAACCTGATTTCAAGCTCAGCAACGAGCAGTTTGTGGAGATGATGGAGTTCATCAAGCGGACACGACAGGAAGGCAAGATTCGTGCCGACTACGGCTGCGACGGCTTCCTTGGCAGATTTGAGGGCGAGGTGCGCAACCATTATTTTTCGTGCAGCGCAGGCATCAATATCGCTTCGGTATTGGCCGACGGTGCTATCTCCGGCTGCCTCAGCATCCGCAACGACTACCACCAAGGCAACATCTACAAGGACAGCTTCTGGGACGTGTGGCAAAACCGTTTCCAACTTTACCGCGACAGAAAGTGGATGAAGACCGACCAATGCGCCGATTGCAAGGTGTGGCGGTATTGTCAGGGCAACGGCTTCCACCTCCGCGATGGCGACGGAAAACTTCAAATTTGTCAGTACAAGATGATAAATGGGGAATGCTGAATTATGAATGCTGAATGCGGAATGAGGAATGCGGAATGAGGAATGCTGAATGAGAAATTTTGAATTTTAAATTTTAAATTTTTAATTTTTAATTTTAAATCTTTGAATCTTTGAATCGTATCTACATCGTCGGTTACATGGGTGCAGGCAAAACCACTGCCGCACGGCATCTTGCCCAGCGTTTGGGTTGGGAGGTGGCCGATACCGATGATTTATTTGAGGAGAAATACAAGATTTCCGTCTGCGATTTTTTCAACAAATACGATGAGGCACTTTACCGCAAGTTGGAGTCGGAGGTGCTGAAGTCGACTGAAAGCCTCGAAAATGTCGTCATTTCAACGGGTGGCGGAACGGCTTGCTATTTCGACAACATGGACTGGATGAACCAACATGGTTTGACTGTTTTTCTTCGCATCAGCCAAAAAGCCGTCGTTGACCGCCTCGTTCATGCCAAACGGAAACGCCCTTTGGCCGAAGGCAAGACTGAAGAGGAACTGGCGGCTTTCGTGGAGCAGCATTACACCGGACGCCTGCCTTTTTACGAACAGTCACGCATTACCGTGAAGGCAGAAGACCTTGATTTGGATAGCTTAGTGAAACAAATCGAGGAATTAAGACCACCTTAACTGCAGCAGACACACATTCTCCACATGCTGGGTGTGCGGGAACATGTCGACGGGCTGCACGGCCATCACCTTGTAGGCCGAATCCAATAACTGCAAGTCACGGGCTTGTGTGGCAGGATTGCAGCTCACGTAGACGATTTTCTTGGCGCGGATTTTCAACAGTTGTTCCACCACTTTTTCTGCCATGCCCGCACGGGGCGGGTCGGTGACGATGAGGTCGGGGTGACCGTTTGTTTCTATGAAATCGTCGGTAAACACTTTGGCCATGTCGCCAGCATAAAACACGCAGTTGTCGATGCCGTTGATTTCGGCGTTCACCTTGGCATCGGCGATGGCAGCCTCCACATACTCGATGCCGACCACTTTCTTCACAAAACGAGAGAAATACTGGGCGATGGTGCCCGTGCCCGTATAAAGGTCGTACATCAACTCGTCACCTTGAACATCAGCCAAGTCGAAGGCAGTCTTGTAAAGTCTCTCAGCTTGGTAGACGTTGGTCTGGAAAAACGACACGGGTCCGATGCGGAACTTCAGGTCGTCGAAGCCCGGACGTGGCGATTTCATGGTCTCAATGAGGTAAGGCTCACCCTTGAGGCACTCAAACGGCAGGTCGTTAATGATGTCGTTCAGCTTTGGGTTGATGACCAGGAGCAACGAGACGATTTGAGGGAAGGCCATTTCCAAGGCAGGAATCAATTCATGGCGCACAACCTCATTTTCTTCGCTGATGACGAGGATGACCATGAACTCACCTTTCGAGTTACAGCGGATGACGAGGTTACGCAACAAGCCCTCATGGGCGCGGAAGTTGTAGTAGGGAAGATGGCGCTCCAAAGTGAAACGTCTCACAAATAAGCGGATATCGTTTGATGGGTCGGCCTGTAAATGACATTTTTCGATGTCGACCACGCGGTCGAAGAGCTGAGGCAGGTGGAAGCCGAGACCTTTGCAAGCATCCTCGTCGTGGGTGCCGGTAGGGGCGCCGTCGGTGAGCCACTTGCGGTTCGAGAAGGTGTATTCCAACTTGTTACGGTAGGCAAATTGTTTCTCACAGCCCAAAATCGGACGAATCTCAGGGTACTCGATCTTGCCGATACGGTCGAAATTGTCTTTCACTTGCTTCTGCTTGTAAAAGATTTGCCATTGGTAGGCCTCATGTTGCCACTTGCAGCCGCCGCATAGGCCGAAATGCTGACAGACGGGCTCCACGCGTTTCTCTGAAAACTTCTTGAAATTCAAAATCTTGCCTTCAAAGAAGTTCTTTTTGCGCTTATAGACTTCGATGTCGACCACATCGCCAGGCACGCCAAAGGGGATGAAGACCACGCGTCCTTCGGGCTTGGCCACCGACATGCCCTCGGAACCAGCGTCGATAATCTCTACGTCTTCCAAGTATTCAGGTTCTCGTTTTACTTTTTGTCTCGCCATATTTTTTCTTCTTTTTTGACTATGGCTTATGGCCAATGACTATGGCTTGCACACTCGTGAAAGCAAGCCATTGGCCATAGTCATAGGCCATAGTCACCATTAAAAATCTCCCAAGTCCGTTTCGCTTGTTCCTCAAACATCTGCATACCGTTATAGACTTTTGCGCCCCAGCTTGAGCCCAATTCCATAAACGACGTTTCTTTCGGGTTGTAAATCACGTCGATAAGGATGTGTTTGTTGCTGAGTGCTTGGTAATGTAGGTCGGGGAAGTTGTCGACATGCGGGGCCATGCCCAAAGGGGTGGCGTTGATGATGAGGTGGTTGTGTTGTAGTATGTCGTCGTTCAGGGTTTCGTAGGTCAGGTCGCCTTTCTCGGCTGAGCGGCTGACGGTGGAATAAGGGATGCCTTTCTGCCTCAGCACATATTGCACTGCTTTGGAGGCGCCGCCTGTACCTAATACCAAGGCGTGGTCGATGGTCTTGCCGTTTGTGGCGCGTTCAAGGAGCTTCTCGAATCCATAGACGTCTGTGTTGAAGCCTTTCATCTTGCCTTCTGTGACTTTCACCACGTTGACGGCACCGACTTCCTTGGCCACGGGGTCAATCTCGTCCAACAGCGGAATGATGGCCTCTTTGTAAGGGATGGTCACATTGAAGCCGCAGAGATCGGGATAGCGTTCCAACACCTCGTGAAGTTCCTCAATGCTTTTAAGGTCGAAGTTCTGGTAACGGCAATCCAAGCCCTCGTATTCAAACTTCGCCTCAAACAATGCCTTTGATTGCGAATGTTTCAGCGGGTGCCCTATGAGTCCGTAGCGTTTCATGGATTTGTTATTTCTTTTGCCTGGTGGCCAATGATTCTGTCAAAATGATGATGGCTGCACCTACAATCATGATGACCAAAGCAACGAAAAACTCTCCGTTGATGGCAGGCCAATGCCATTGGTAACCGACTACTTTTTCGGTCCCGTCTTTCAGCACATTCATTACTGAGGTTTTCCAAGGCCAGATGATGGGTAGCGATCCAAGGATGAATCCAGACAGAAGGGCTACGGTTTGGTCGTGGAAGCGCTTGAAAATCCATGAGAGCAGGTGCGCGAATGCCAGCAGGCCTACCACAGCGCCGATAACCACGGGGATCATGATTTTGATGCCTTCCCAAGGTGAAGTGGTCAAAAGGTTGACAGCATCAATCATTACATATTCGTAATTGCCCATCAAAAGCAGCACATACGAGCCTGACAATCCGGGCAAAATCATGCTGCATGTGCCGACAACACCGCAGAGGATGAGATAGAAGAAATTGTGGTTTTCCTGCGCCGGGGTGCCGAAAGCGATGCATAATGCAATGCCAGTCCCGACAAGGAAAAACAATATGCTCCACAGGTTCCACTTGTTGACCGTGCGGCCTACATAGTAGATAGAAGCAATGATAAGACCAAAGAAAAAAGCCCAAATAAAGACGGGATAGTTGTCGAAAAGATACTTGAAAAGTTTGGCAACAGTGACTATGGCGACAATGATGCCCAAAAACACGGACACTAAAAATCCCAAATCCACATGTTGGGCGAATGCTTTCCATTTGCCTGTAAAGAATAACTTTAAGGCTTCAAGGTTAAACGACTTGATGCTGTTGATAAGACGTTCGAATATTCCCGTAATCAAAGCAATGGTGCCTCCCGAAACTCCTGGGATGACATTAGCGGCACCCATTCCAAGGCCTTTAATAAAGTTAAGAATGAATTCTCTCATTGTTGTTTGTTTTTGTGTTGTGCGATGAGGTCAAGAATGGCGGCATCGTTGGAAAGCAGCTCCTTGTCGAATTCAAGAAATTCTGGCCAAGCCTCGAAGTCGGCGCTGAGGGCTTCGTCGAGTGCTCCCAGACCTTCGCCATGGCTGCCTTTGACGAAATAGGCGTAGGCTAACAGATACAACAAGGACGAGTCATTGTCAGTTTGCAGCAACCCGAATTTGATGGTGTTGATGGCCTCGTCGATTTTGTCCTGTTGACCGTAAAGGTCGGCGATGTAGTAGTAGGCATCGGCATCGTTTGGGGTTTGTTCTTGAATCTTTCGAAGACAGTCCATGGCCGTGTCGTACTCCTTGAGCTTCATATAATCGGTGGCCAAGGAATACAAGTGGTCAGTCTCCCAAGGCTCCAACTCCAAAGCTTTTTTGAAACATCGGATGGCTTTGCGGCTGTCGCCACGGTCGCTATAGACATAACCGAGACCTGCCCAACCTGCACCAATCATTTCGTTGATTTCCAAGGCCTTGTGGAAGTGTTCTTCGGCGGTTTGTAAGTCGTTAAGACGGTAGTAGCAGTCGCCGATGGTGGTGTGAATCATCGAAGTCTCCACGCCGTTGCGCAAAGCCTCTTCAAGGGTGTCGATGGCTTCCTTGTAACGCCCGAGGTCGTAATAGATGTCGGCCAAGTGCATGTTGGTCCACAGGTCCTCGGGGTCGATGCTGAGCGCATATTCGTAGGGGTCGATGCTCTCCTCGTATTGTCCCATCATGCGGTAGACATCGCCGATGTTGGTCCACGCCTTGCTGTTGTATGGGTCTTTGTCGACGAGACCGTGGAAGTAGGCGAGGGCTTCTTCCTTGCGGCCTGCGCTGAGGTAGCAGCAGCGAATTTCGTGGTAGATGGTGTCGACATCCTCGGCGAAAGGCATGGCCCTATCGTAAAACTCCAAGGCAAGGTCGTATTTGCGCAGGCGTTGGTATTCGTAAGCAATGGCGTTGTAGAGGTCGAATTTCTCGTCTTCGTCGAAATAGGGCAGGGCGCTGAAATAGTTTTCCAAGGCTTCCTTCGACTTGCCTAAGGCTGCCAAACAGGAGCCGAGGGTGAGGAAATAATCAGGGTCTTGCTCGTCGTCGACACGTTCCACGTGTTGCATAATCTCGAAAGCGCTTTGGGCATCGTTTTCAAGCAGATACTGTCGTGCGTACTTGATTTTCAGCATGTTGCTTTCGGGATGCTGGTCCATGGCCATCTCCACCGCCTGACGAGAGCGTTTCAGCTGGTTGTGTTGCGTGTAGTGGTCAATGATGTACTCGAACTCTTCGCTGTCGAAATACGCCGAGTCGTGCGTCTCCAGCATTTCTTCGTAACGCTTTATGGCAGCCTTCCGTTCCTTTTCTTCTTCCAAATAGTCTTCAATGTCTTCGTCATCAAACATGATAAGCCTCCACTTATTTCGCTGCAAAAGTAATAAAAATCGGGGAGTGGTATATCAAAAATACTTATTTTTGTGGCGTACAAAAACAACTTTTACTATGAAGCGTATTTTTATTCTACTTTTATCCTTGATGTTGGGAGTATCGTCGTTCGCCAATCACTGGAACCCCAACCCGCATCAGTTCCCGACCAATATGAATGTGATTGCCGTGATTGAAATCAACGGAATCGAGCAAACCACCTCCTCGTTGGAGTTAGGTGCATTCTATGGTGACGAATGTCGTGGCAGCCAGATGCTCAATTATTATGAGTCATTAGACCGTCACATGTTATTTTTGACCCTTTATGGCTCTTATGGCCACACCTTTACCTTTAAGTTGTATGACCATGAAATCCAGCAGGAACTTGATTTGGATTGCGACCAAACGATTTCCTTCTCGTCGGATGCCATCATCGGTGCGCTCCGTGATCCTTATATCTTTAGCTTTACGGGTGGTAGTTCCTATACGATAACGACGGCAGCTTCGCCCGAAGTGGGAGGCACGGCGACGGGCGGCGGCACTTTCATGATGGGAGAGTCTTGTACGGTTTCGGCCACGGCCAATGCCGGGTATAGTTTCACGGATTGGAAAGAAAACGGCGTCACGGTTTCTTCGGAGAGTGAATATAGTTTTGCTGTCACGTCAAGTCGCACGCTGACCGCATGTTTCGAACGTACAACGTATACCATCGATGCGGTTGCCATGCCTGAAGTCGCGGGAATGGTTAGCGGAATGGGTACCTATTATGAGAATGATGTTTGCACCCTTTCGGCCATGCCAAACGAGCATTATTCTTTTGTGAATTGGACTGAAAACGGAGCGGTGGTCTCAACGGAGAGCGACTATACTTTTACCGTGAACGCCAATCGTTTTTTGACGGCCAACTTCTTGATAAACAGCTACGAAATAACCGCCGAATCACAGCCTACCGATGGTGGAACCATTACGGGCACAGGCCAATATGAATATGGCAGCATGGCTACATTGAGTGCCATTCCTAATGGGACGCGTCTTTTCATTGATTGGAAAGAGAATGGCGAGGTGGTCTCAACGGAGCCTGACTATAGCTTTCAGGTGACGGGCGACCGTCATCTTGTGGCCTCGTTTACCGATCCTTATTATGTGGTTGAAGCCCGTGTGGACCCTGAAGAAGGTGGTTATGTGGAAGGTGCAGGGAACTATATGGAAGGCTCGACGTGCCATTTGGTAGCCATTGCTGCAACGGGTTATACCTTCGTCAATTGGACGGAAGATGGGGAAGAGGTCTCGACGGAGAATGACTATGGTTTTACCGTGACTTCCAACCGCAGTCTGACGGCTAACTTCTTGATAAACACATACGAAATCACTGCTGAATCTGATCCGATTGAAGGTGGTTTCATCATGGGTACAGGCGAATTCCATTATGGTGAAACGGCAACAGTGAGGGCCTATCCCAACGACACCTATTATTTCATCAACTGGACTGAGAATGGCAATGTCGTTTCCACGCAATCCGACTATAGTTTTCAGGTGACTGGCGACCGTCATCTCGTCGCGACCTTCGCCCAATCGTGTTATGTGGTTGCTGTTGATATTGAGCCGCGTGAAGGCGGGGAGGTCTTTGGCGCAGGAAACTACGTTGAGGGTACGACTTGCCGCTTGGAAGCCCAGGCCGCTCTCGGTTACGTGTTTTCAAGTTGGGCAGAAAATGGAATGGATATTTCCTACGAGCCCGAACTCAGCTTTGTGGTGGACTCTGACAGGCATTTGGTGGCCAATTTTAAGATTGCGTATTACGACATTCGATTGTTGGCTGATCCTGAGGATGGAGGAGAAGTGCATGGATCGGGGAGCTTTACCTACGGCGAAATGGTCTATATCAAGGCGATACCCTATGAGAACTATTTCTTCATCAACTGGACAGAGGATGGACATGAGGTCTCACAAAGCCCCACATACGAATTTGAAGTGCACGGCGACCGCACTTTGGTGGCCCATTTCTACTATTATGATGGTGTCTCCGAAAACGAAAAGACCTGGTCCGTTTATCCAAACCCAACGGAAGGAGTGGTCAGGATGCAAGGCTTGCCGCAAAGTGTGGTTAAGGTTTTCGATGCCAACGGCAAACTGCTGTTTTCCAGAACCGTTTCAGAGGAGCAAAGCCTTGATTTGAGCGGCTACCCAAGTGGTTGTTATCTGTTGGAAATACAGTCTGCAAAAGGCACACATTGGGAAAAGGTGATTAAAAGATAAAAGCATGACCGCTGTGCCATCGTCGCAGCTGATGAGAAATGCACAATGTTCGAGGAACAGGTGACTTAAGGAAATACGGAGGGTGCTGTATTTTATCAAAAAGCAATTCAGTCACCTGAGCTCCTTCCTCAAAGCCGACCACGAGAAGGAAATCGAACAATACGGCAAGCAGGCCAGTATGCGGCCGTCGAAGGTGCATAAGTCGAAGAAAGACTATGACAGGAAGCGGAACAAGGTGAATAAGGTAGATTTAGAGTGAAAAAGGAATCTGCTCCATTTGGATGCAGTAAAAAACTCAAAATCTTTTGGAAGATAATGTAGTTTTTTCCTATCTTTGTTGCGTCGAAAGACGGTGGATTGAAAGATTCGTTTAAACTAACAATGCTCTCAATTTGGAATTATTTGTTGACCATTAATACGAATAGCTATGGCGAAAAAGGCGTTATTGATAGGAATAAATAAGTATCCAGGAACAAACAAATTATCCTATTGCGTTAACGATTGCAAAGCTTTGGCTAAAATCCTCGAACGCAATGACGACAAGGACAAGTCAAGGAATTTTGAGGTTATGCAAATTCCAGACTGTCCAAATTCCAGAATCGCATTCAACTCAATCAAAGAATTGTTTGAAGATAAGAATGTTGATACAGCATTGTTCTATTTTTCGGGACACGGCTATATTGATGCCAACAACAACGGCGGAATTGTATTCCCTGACAATATTGACCCTGACTCAATATATTACGGCATAAGAATGGATGACATTATGCAGGTAGTTGCCAAGTCTCCCATAAAAAACAAGATAATCATTTTGGATTGCTGCAAAAGCGGTAGTATTGCAGTTGGACAAGATAATGTAGCATATCTGCCTGAAGGATGCACGATACTGACATCAAGCAGAGCTGATCAAAACTCGGTGGAGTCATCCGAGAAATCACACGGCATTTTTACCGACCTCCTGTTACAGGCTTTAAGTGGAGAAGCAGCTGACGACTTGGGTAATATAACGGTTGGTGGAATTTACGCGTATATTGACAGAAGTTTGGGATTGTGGGGACAACGCCCGATTTTTAAGACAAACATATCCTATTTTGAATCCATCAGAAACGTTACCCCGCGATTGGAACTTGCCAGGATGAAAGAGGGTTTGGAACTGTTTCCCGAGGCTGATTACAAATATCCATTAACCCCTGAAAATAACTGTAGCACATACGTTAATAGAGAAGAAGCAAGAACGAAGAATCCGAAGTGCATCAATTTCCAAATGCTTCAAGACTTGCAGAAAATTGGTTTCGTAGAACCCTCTATGGAAGAACTGCCTGAAGGTAAGAGGTTTATGTACTATGCCGCTATACTTTCAAAGAGTTGCCGACTCACAAAAATCGGCCAATACTATTGGAAACTTTATAAAAATGGGAGGATATAAAATGAAAAAATTGAATATTTATTACTCGACAGAGTTTTACAAATTGTATGGCAAACACGCCATGATGGATCCCGATACCGTTAAGCTCGGTAACATAATCAATCATAAGACATTCGAGGTGGTTGGCTCTCTCCATGATATCGGTATCGATTTTACGGAAAAGGTAAAAAGCGACATACCCGATGCTGAGCCAATTTACAAATCAAAAGACATAGTGGTAGGCGACTTGTCGGCTGGACAGGATAGTATTGCCAAAATTAGTCTGAATTTCAACAGCGACCACTCTTTGTACCTTTCCACCAAGGGCTCAAAAATCGTTGGCATAGCTGAAGACCATGTTGGTGAGAACAGTCTTGGCGAACAAATCATCAAGTTATACGACAAAGACAAAAAGAAAAGCAAATGGGATAAGGATTGGATTGTTGTAACAGAAGTCGAATATACAAAGAAAGCACTAATCATCATTTCCAACGGCAAGAATGCACACATCGAACTGAAAGCGCAAAGTCCGAGTCCTATTAGTGTCGGTGAAATGATAAAGGCCGATTTGAGTTTCGGCCATGAATCTTCGATAGGTTTCAAGTACATTATGCCCGAAGGTGAATACCGTACTATCCTTTTCAAAGCAAAAGCGATTAACCAATCGTTTTTGAATGGCCCGATTTTTACAACGAGGGATCTCACACTTCCTGGAAATGAGTCATCAGGATTTGAGATGCCTGAAGAACCAGAATATTTGAAGGATTTTGAGTGGATTGACTAATCTACCGCGTAAGGCAATGCCCTTGACCTTGAATACCTTGTGACAGCGGATGCACTGGTTTCGGCAGACGTACATGTGAGTGGAGTCGACAAAGTTGATGCCCATGCACCTACCAGAAGGGCTTTTCTTTTTAACGTTTCAAAAGCCCCCAAAGCAATAATTCAGCAACCTGAAATCCCTCCTCCAAGCCGACCGCGAGAAGGAGATTGAACAATACAGCAAGCAGGTCAGTATGCGGCGGTCGAAGGTGCATAAGTCGGGGAAGGATTATGATAGGAAGAAAAACAAGGTTAAAGAAAGTGAGATGGAATAGATTTTTCTCTATGTTTGTACTTTCAAATCCAGAAGATACTATGAGAAAAACATGTCTGATAATACTGCTGATGCACCTGTGTTTCAGTGTGATGTCACAAACGGCATGGACTGTGGAGACGGTGCCCAACACACGCCTGCAAGGCAACGACATCCATGTTTCCGACCCCGACGGATTTCTTTCCGACAGTGCTGAAATGCGCATCAACACGGCCTTGTGTGCCATTCGCGACAAGGCCGATGTCTTCTTGGTGACCTTGGCTTCCATTGGCGATGCCGAATCTAAGCCTTTCGCCACGGGACTGTTCAACTATTGGGGCATTGGTGATGCCGAAACTGACAATGGCGTGTTGCTGTTGTTCGTTGAGGACCAACATTCGCTGGAGTTTGAGACGGGCTATGGCGCAGAGGAAACCCTCACTGATGCAAAGTGCCAACAAATTTTCACCCATACCATCGTGCCTTATTTCCGCGCTGGCGACCACGAAGGCGGACTTTGTGCCGGTATCGTCGACATTGTCACTGTGTATGGCGGCGAAATCCCTATGGGGCTGAAGACCACATTGCCAACGCAGACCGACAATGGCACTGATGACGATTTTGACGACGTCGGCAACTATCTATGGTTGGGGTTGTTTGGTATGTTCATGTTTGCCATGCCTTTTGTCGGCATTATCTTTTGGCTGCGCAAACGAAATGAACGAAAGAAAACAGTGTCAAGCACTTATCGTTCGCATAATGAAGGCGGCGTCACCTTTGTCGATGGCTTCAATACGTATTGGTCGGGCTCGCCTTGGGAAGGCAAGGGCTGTCTCGGTGGTATGATGTTGGGCCTTTCTTTGTTCGTCATCCTCTTTATGGTCGTTATTTTTACGACCATACGTTACCCCGATGCCGAAGAGAGCAAGCTATACAATTGGATAGCATTGGCGACCCTGCTATTGTATCTCACATGGATATGCTTCCGCCATAACCATCGCGTCCTGAAGACGGCCAAGGATTTGGCAAAAACTTCGGTTAACCCAAATTCGGTCTACCGTGCTGCTTTCGACCGACCGAACAACAAGATTGCGATTTGGATAGCACCTTGGTTGGGCTGGATTTACTATCTGGTCCTCAAAAAACGGATGAATGCGTCCGAAGAATTCCGTTGCCCGCAGTGTGGCGAGATGATGAGCAAGGATAAGTCTTTCCGCTTGCCGGAAACTCACGAGGCGGAGGTAAGGTTAGAGGCTTTGAAGTTTACGCCGTTCCGATGCCCCAATGGACACGAATATGTGGTGAAGGAGCATGGAAAACGCTACAGCAAGTACTCGACCTGCGCGAAGTGCGGAGCCTTCACTTCCTTGTTGATGAAAACGGAGACGACACGTGAGGCCAGTTATACCCAAAGCGGTGAGAAGCAGGAGACCTACGTCTGTCAGCACTGTGGCGAGACCTTCGTGAAAACCTTGGCAATACCTATGCTGGTACACTACAGTAGCAGTTCGTCTTCCAGTTCCTCAAGTGGCAGAAGCTATTCGAGCCATTCCTCAAGCCATCACTCATCGGGTGGCTCGTTCGGCGGAGGCCATAGTGGCGGTGGGGGATATTCGGGGAAGTGGTAGGTTTTTAGTTGGAAGTTGGTAGTTTGTAGTTGATAGTTAGTAGTTGGTAGTTTAGCTGTTATTAATGTTTTCATAAAGGTATTTGAATAAACAAAAAAGTTGTATCTTTGTAGGTTATAACCAGCAGATACAATGATCAACATACGAAAACTCGAATCTGAACTTTGGGAGTCGGCGGACCTGCTCCGACAAGGCAGTAAGCTGACCAGCAACCAATATTGTATGCCCGTGTTGGCACTGCTTTTCCTTCGCTATGCTTACAGCCGCTATAAGATGGTGGAGGCCGAAATCCTGCAAAACCGTCCCATGCGCAATGGCCGTGTGATGCCCCTGGAACCCAGCGACTTTGCTGCCAAAAGTGCGCTCTTCCTCCCCAAGGAAGCCCAATTCGATTATTTGGTGAACCTGCCCGACAACATCGTCGCTGCCGGATTGAAGAGCAAGGACGGGCATGACATCAACTCGTTGGGCGAGGCCGTCAACAACGCCATGCAGCTTGTGGAGGACCAAAGCGAACAGCTGACGGGTGTGCTGCCCAAGACCTACACGATGTTTTCGGATGACCTGTTGCGCGAGCTGCTCCGCATCTTCAACAACAAGACCATCGATGAAGTGGGCGGCGACATCATCGGGCGCATCTACGAGTATTTCCTCTCCAAGTTTGCCCGTGCCGTGGCCAGCGACGATGGCGTGTTCTTTACGCCTAAGTCGTTGGTGAAGATGCTGGTGAATGTGCTTGAACCCAAGCAAGGCGTGATGCTCGACCCCGCCTGTGGCAGCGGTGGTATGTTTGTGCAGACGGGCGACTTCGTGAACCAAAACGGCATGAACGCCAACACGCAGATGACCTTCTTCGGGCAGGAGAAGGTGGAATACAACGCCCAGCTCTGCCTGATGAACATGGCCGTACACGGGCTGAACGGCAAGATTATCTCGGGCGACGAGGCCAACTCGTTCTACCACGATGCCCATAACCTCGCAGGGAAGTGCGACTATGTGATGGCCAATCCGCCCTTCAATGTGGACAAGGTGAAGGCCGAGTCGGCTTCGGCGGCGGGCCGATTGCCTTTCGGATTGCCTGGCGTGAACGCCAAGACCAAGGAAGTGGGCAATGCCAACTACCTTTGGATTAGTTATTTCTATGCCTATCTCAACGACCATGGTCGTGCAGGTTTCGTGATGGCTAGCTCGGCCACCGATAGCGCGAACAAAGACCGCGACATCCGCGAGAAGCTCGTCCGTACGGGCGATGTGGATGTGATGGCGAGCGTGGGCAACAACTTCTTTTATACCCTTTCGCTGCCTTGCTCGCTGTGGTTCTTCGACCGCAACAAGAACTCCGACATCCGCGACAAGGTTTTGTTCATCGATGCCCGCAACTACTACACCGTGGTCGACCGCACCTTGAACGAATGGACGGAGTGGCAGTTGCGCAACTTGCAGGCCATCGTGCATCTGTATCGGGGCGCGACCGAGAAATACAAGGCGCTTGTGGCTGATTACGACAAAGCCCTCAATGGACAAACTGTGGCTACCCTTGAGGAAGCCTTACAAAAACAGAAAGCCGAGGCGAAACAACTGATTGCCGATGCTCCGCGCAAGGACAAGAAACGCATCGAAGCCGAACAAAACGCAAAGATTGCCGAACTGGAAGACGTGCTTGAAACTGCCCGACAGCGCGAATGGCTCGTGTCGAAGTTTGGCGAGGATGGCACTTATCAAGATGTATTGGGCCTTTGCAAAATGGCAACCATCCAAGAGATTGAGGAGAAGAACTACTCGCTGACGCCGGGTGCCTACGTAGGTGTGGCCGAACAAGAGGACGACGGTGTGGACTTCCACGAGCGCATGAACGAGATTCACGCGGAGTTGGCGCAACTGAACCAAGAGGCCAATGTGCTGATGGACGAAATACAAAAGGCTTGGGAGGAAATGAAATGAAACAGGATGGCAAGACATATCAAAATGCTGTAGTTATTATCAAGACCGCAATTCTTCAAAGTCAGGCGCGGGCTGTCAAGGCTGTTAATCAAGAGCAGCTGGCGTTGTACTTTGGTGTTGGCAGGTATATCTCTATGAACACGCGCAATCATGGTTGGGGGACTGGTGCACTCAAACAGATTAGCGATAGCCTCCGACTTGAGCTTCCAGGACTTCGGGGATTCAGTGAGACGAATCTGAAAAATATGCGCCTGTTTTATGAGGCGTGGAATAGTATCGAAACCAATTCGTCAGTTGCGACTGACGAATCTTTAAATTCACGGTCGATAACGGATGGCATTAGTGCTGATAATGCTGAAAATGAAATGATTGCAATTCGTCAGTTACAACTGACGAATTATGTGGAGTTCCCCCTTGCGGAGTTCCTGAGCATCAGTTTCACGCATCATATTGTAATCATCAATCACGCGAAGGACTTCGATGAACGCCTGTTCTACATACGATATTGCCACAAATATAAACCTACTACCGAAGACTTGCCTGGCATTATCAAGCAGGATCTATACCACCATCAGGACAAGATGCCCAACAATTTCCTTGCGACCATCCCCGACTACAAGCAAGCGTATCGCGCCATTCGGATGTTCAAGGACGAATATCTGCTTGACTTTATCAACGTGGAGGAGCTGGGTATGCACGATGAGGATGTGGACGAACAAGTGATAGAGAGTAATATTGTCCACAACGTGAAAAACTTCATCATGACCTTTGGGCGAGGCTTCGCTTTCTGCGGTAGTCAGGTTCACTATGATAAACTGGGGCACGACCACTGGGTAGATCTCTTGTTCTTTAATCGCGACCTGAACAGAACCGTCGTGTTCGAGCTGAAGAACGGAAAATTCAAGGTTGGCTATCTTGCGCAGTTGAGTGCCTATCTGCGGATATTGAACGACGACGACCGCCGCAGTCACGAAGAGGCTCCTATCGGCATCATCCTCTGCAAGAATGCAGACAAGGACTATGCCGGATACATCATGCAGGACTTCAAGCAGCCAATGGGAGTGGCCACCTATATGACTGCCGACGAAATGGACCCCGAACTCTTGAAAGTCCTGCCTCCGAAGGAAGAACTGCAAAGGGTGTATAATGAGAGTAGCAAGAAGGAGGACAAGGAATGAGCGAGTGGAAAAAAGTGAAGTTGGGAGAACTCTACGAAGTTCATAATGGACTTTCCAAAGGATGGCAATTCTTTGGAAGTGGCTACCCATTCCTAACATTCTCAGATGTTTTCAACAATTGGTTCTTGCCAGACACATTAGATTCACTGGTCCAATCATCAAATAAAGAAAGAGTAGCTTGTTCTATTAAGAAAGGTGATGTGTTTATTACAAGAACCAGCGAAACGATGGATGAGTTGGGCATGAGTTCTGTGGCTCTTAAAGATTATCCCAATGCAACCTACAATGGATTCACTAAAAGGCTTCGGCCAATTACAGGTGAAGTTGTTCCAGAGTATATTGGCTATTATCTTCGCTCCAAGAAATTTAGAGCCAAATTTATGGCCTTTTCGTCGATGACGACTCGTGCAAGTCTAGCCAATGACGACTTGCTTGGTATGGAAGTGGAAATTCCTGATAAAACTATCCAAATCCGCATCGCCACCATCCTTTCCCGCTACGACACCTTGATAGAGAACTACCAGAAGCAGATCAAGCTGTTGGAGGAAGCGGCGCAGCGGCTCTACAAGGAATGGTTTGTGGAGTTGCGCTTCCCTGGGCATGAAAACACCAAGATGGTGGATGGCCTGCCGGAGGGGTGGGAGAGGAAGAAGTTGGTTGATATGGTTGATGTACAATATGGTTATGCTTTTGACGGAATGCTATTCAATAGTGATGGTGACGGAATGCCTATATTAAGGATTAGAAATATTCCCGATGGTACAACGTCAGATTTCACAACGGAAGAAGCACCTGCTAACTATATTGTTCGGAATGGAGATATTGTGGTCGGTATGGATGGTATTTTCCATATCAATAGCTGGAGTGGCGGAGATGCTTACCTTGTTCAACGAGCTTGCTCATTTAGGCCAAAGGAAGAAGGAATAAAAGGATTCATTTTCCAAGCCATTCAAGAGCCTATCAAGTTTTTTGAGAAAACACTTGTCGGCGCAACGGTAGCACATCTCGGGAAAAAACATATAGATTCAATTGAGCTTGTTGTTCCAAATAACCACGAGTTTTTTGAAGCATTCCAAACAATGTATATAAAGAGGCAAGGGCTATTGTCTCAAATCCGCCTTCTCACCGAGGCCCGCGACCGTTTGCTGCCGAGGCTGATGGGAGGGAAGATGGAAATGAAAATACAAATTAAATGAACTAAGACTATGACAGGTACTATTATATCAATTGTTTTAGGAATTGCCGGCATAATCTTTACATATTTTATCGCCAGGTGGCAGATGAAGAAAAGCCGAATCGACCATTATTTAATCAATTCCTATGATATTGGAAAGGGGTTAACCGATGAATTCCCTGGCTTTTCACTTCATTATGGAAACGAAGTCTTGTCAAAAAATGTGAAAGTTCTGAAAGGTGGATTTATTAATATTGGAAGAAATGATATTGGAGACGATGATAGAACAACTGACATTAGAATAATTCTTCCAGAGGGATGTGTGGTAAAAGCCGTCAATGTATGTCCATTGGGAAGTGGACTAATTGTCAAATCCCGAATTGATGAGGAGAAAAGAAACGTTATATGTTTTAGAGTTGAAGGGCTTTTAATATCAAAAGAATGCTTCGATTATACTGCTATTATTGAAGCACCTGATGATATGAACAATATAGATAATAAGCTTGTTTTTAATCATAGAATAAAAAATACGACAATTCAAAATACTTATATTGGTAATATAGCACAATTCCAGGAAAAGCGGAGTGTGTCAACTATGTTGTTGACGATATCAACTGTGGCATTTGTAATAATATACGCAGTATATTTGTTGATGCCTGAGTGGTGGCTTGATCATTTCTCCAAAAGCTCGATGATGACATTGTTAAGTTTTTTGATTGGCTGCTTTGGCAGTATGCTTTTAATCGAGACGTTTAGGAAAAAGGGACGAATTATTAAAGTTCTAATGAAAAACAAAAAAACAATTCATTGAATTTATGAAGACGTTATCATATATAATAGTTAATAGAAAAGCCTCTGGAGTCCCGCGACCGTTTGCTGCCGAGGCTGATGGGAGGGGAGATGGAAGTGTAACCTATAAATATCAATACTATGGAAATAGATTTGTATAAAAGAACGTATTATAAGTACAGAAGCCTTACTGACTTGGAACGATTTCTTGACATTATTGTCAATAACCGTCTTTATGGGGCGGTGTATAAAGAGCTGAATGACCCAATGGAAGGAAAATTCAACAAAGTTGGACTAAATGAAGATGATTATGAGAATATCTATGGCAATCCTAAAAGAACAAGGGTTTGTTCTTTGTTGACAAAGCAAGATGATCAGGTTTTTCCGAATGATTACTTGATGTGGTCACATTATGCGGATAGCCATAAGGGGTGTTGCATCGAATTGCAAACTACTAATTTACATAATAATGAGTGGGAGTTGGTGGAAGTGAATTATCAGGATAAACTGCCAATAGTTGAAGGTGATGAGAAGGAAAGAATTAAAAAAATCTTGTCAGTCAAAACCTCCATTTGGCAGAACGAACATGAGGTGCGGGCGGTCAGGATGTATGAAAAGGACAAGTTCGGTTCCCAGTCAGCTTTTTATTATATTAAGGTTATGGCTGTCTATCTAGGAGATAGGGTTCCTAAGGAAAAGTGCGATTTTTATGGAAAAATAATCACTAGCATAAATCCCAAGATTCGGGTGTACATGATTAGGGAAGAAAACTCTGTTCCAGGATTCTTTCCTAGTTTGAAAACCATAGAGTTATTATAGTTATGCCACACGACTACAGCGAAGACCAACTGATACAGCGCAGCACTGCCGATTTCATGGAAAAGGAACTCGGCTGGAAGAGCGTCTATGCCTTCGACCAGGAGACCATGGGCAAAGACGGCACGTTAGGCCGTGCCACTTACCACGAGGTGCTACTTATCCGTCATTTCTGCAAGGCCCTCAAAGCCCTCAACCCTTGGCTCACCGAGAAGCAACTGCAAGAAGCCGTGGAGCGCATGACGGAGCGCATGAGCAGCCAGACGCTGATGCAAATCAACGAGCAGAAGTATCAATACATCCGCGACGGCGTACCTGTTACGCGCATAAAACCCAACGGCGAGACCGAGGAAGTGCGCGCCAAGGTCATCGACTTCAACGCGCCCGACAAGAACGAGTTCCTCTGTGTGCGCGAGTTGTGGGTGCATGGGGCCCTCTATCGCCGCCGTGCCGACATTGTGGGCTTCGTCAACGGCATCCCCTTGCTTTTCATGGAGCTGAAAAACCATGACGTGGAGGTGGTCGATGCCTTCAACATGAACTACCGCGACTATCTCGATACCATCCCGCAATTGTTCTATCACAACGCCTTTATCATGTTCAGCAACGGCTTGGAGGCGCGGGTGGGCACCATTGACTCGAAATGGGAGTTTTTCCACGAATGGAAACGCCTCAACGAGATGGAGGAGGGCAACATCGAGCTGCCCACCATGCTGCGCGGCATCTGCAAGAAAGAGAACTTCCTCGATCTGTTGGAGAACTTCATCCTCTACGACCATTCGGGCGGCACCACGGTGAAGATTTTGGCCCGCAACCACCAGTATCTCGGTGTGAACCAAGCCGTTGAGATGTATCGAAACCGCCAGTATCTCAACGGCAAGTTGGGCGTGTTTTGGCATACCCAAGGTAGCGGCAAGAGTTATTCGATGGTGTTCTTGTCGCAGAAGATACGCCGCAAGTTTGAAGGCTCGCCGACCATCGTCATTCTCACCGACCGCGACGAGCTGAACAAACAAATCAGCGACACTTTCGAGAACTGCAGACTCTTGGGCAAGGTAAAGGCCGAGAAGTTCATCGCTTCGAGCGGTGAAGACCTGAAAGCCAAGCTGAGAGGCAATCCTTCCTTCATCTTCTCGCTCATCCAGAAGTTCAATGACCCCAATGCCGAGCCCATCTATCCCGACCACGACATCATCGTGATGAGCGATGAGGCGCACCGTACGCAAAACGGCATCTTCGCCGACAACCTGATGCACCTGCTGCCTACGGCACACCGCATCGGATTCACGGGCACGCCCTTGCTTTCCAACGACAACATCACCGCCCGCACCTTTGGCGGCTATGTCAGCATCTACGACTTCAAACGCGCTGTGGACGACAAGGCCACCGTGCCTTTGTTCTACGAGAACCGAGGCGAGAAACTGAAGGACTTGAAGAACCCAGAAATCAACGAGGAGATTGCCGCCGCCTTGGAGCAGGCTGGTGACATGGATGCTTCGCAGTTGGCCAAACTGGAACGAGAGTTTTCCAAGGAAGTCCACCTGCTGACCGCCAGGAGTAGGCTACGCATTGTGGCACAGGACTTCGTGAAGCACTATAGCGACCTTTGGACTTCGGGCAAGGCCATGTTTGTGTGCTACAACAAAGTGACTTGTGTGCGCATGTACGACTATGCCCAGGAATACTGGCAGCAAGAAATCAAGGCTTTGGAGCAGATCATTGCTGCCTGTGACTCACAACAGGAAGTGCAAGAGCTGACGCGCAAGTTGGAATGGATGAAGGAAACCGAGATGGCCGTGGTCGTCTCGCAAGAGCAGAACGAGATTCAGACCTTCGAGAAGTGGGGCTTGGACATCAAGACGCACCGCGAGAAGATGGAGAAACGTGAACTCGACAAAGAGTTCAAGGACGCCGACTCGAAGCTCCGCATCGTCTTCGTCTGCGCCATGTGGCTGACGGGTTTCGACGTGAAGACCCTGTCGTGCCTCTACATTGACAAACCCATGAAAGCTCACACGCTGATGCAGACCATTGCCCGCGCCAACCGCGTGGCCGAAGGCAAGACCAACGGCCTCATCATCGACTACATGGGCATTGTGAAGGCGTTGCGGCAGGCCTTGGCCGACTATACCGCCAATCCCGAAGGAGCCGACGCTTCCCAGTGTCGGGACAATGGCGGCAACGACCCGACCCTCGACAAGCAGGAACTTATCAAGCATGTCGTGGAAACCATGGCAGCGGCCACGGCATTCCTGAAAGAACATGGCTTTGAGCTAAAACAACTGATTGAAGCGGAAAGTTTCTATAAGCTCTCGTCGCTGAAAGAGGCTGCTAACGCTATGTGTGAGACCTTGGAAATCAGGAAGACCTACTGCACCTTTGCCACCACCTTGCTGAAACTGTGGAAATACCTTGACCGTGAGGATATTACCCCAGAGATGAAACAACAAAAGGATGCTATTGAGGCCATTTACAAAGAATTGCAAAAGAAGCGCAAGCACGCCGACATCACTGATCTTAGCGTGACCATCAACGAGATTGTGAATGAGCATCTTGAAGTGGAAAATCTTACAATCTCGGAAGGTGACAGCCGCCGTTTCGACATCAGCGGCATCAATTTCGACTTACTTAGGAGCGAGTTTGCCAGAAGCAAGGAGAAAAATCTGGTGATGAAGGATATTCAGGAACTCTTGCAAGAGCGGATTGCCCAGATGATGGCCGCTAATCCGTCGCGCATCAACTTCTATGAGCGGTACCAGCAAATCATCAAAGAATACAACCAAGAGCAGAACCGTGCCACGATAGAAAAGACCTTTGAGGAACTGATGAAGTTGTCACACGACCTGACCGAGGAGGAAAAGCGCTATGTCAGGGAAGGCTTCGAGAACGACGAGCAACTTTCGATGTACGATGTGCTGTTTAAAGAAGACTTGACCAAGGAGGACATCAAGAAGCTGAAAAAGGTCGCAAAGGACCTCTTGGAGAAAATCAAAGAGCAGTTGGCAGGCATGGACCATCCCTTCGACAAACCTATCACCAAAGCCACACTTTACATCACCATCCGCGACTTGTTGTATCAGGAGTTGCCCGAGAGCTATTCCGATGAGAGCATTTCCTATTACCGCGATGCGGTGTATGAATATGTGAGTAGGCAGTATGGTGGGGCAGCGTAGTGATTGAAACAATTGAAAATTAGTAGCATAAACCATGAAATCCAAGTCCAAAAAGAACAAGAAAAAGCAGTTCAGCAGCGTAAAAGCCTTGCTCAAAGCCGACCGCGAGAAGGAAATCGAGCAGTACGGCAAGCAGGTCAGTATGCGACCTTCGAGGGTGCACAAGTCGAAGAAGGACTACGACCGAAAGAAAAACAAAGTGGATAAGGGTGATTTGGAATAGTTTTTTCCGTAAATTTGCAGTCAGATTTTACGTGTATGATCACTTTTGGTATAAATATTCACAAGACCTTGGGACTATGACTTGTGACGATGACTATGACCGCATAAACTATATTATAAAGCGGTTATTGTCATAGTCAATAGTCATAGTCAAAAGAAAGCATAGGAAAAATGATATTGGTATTAAAATCTGAATAGTTTACAAATAAATACAAGACTAATAATATGACCATCAACGAATTAGAAAGAATCGCCTCTCAGGTGCGCCGCGACATCATCCGCATGGTGCATGGCTGCCAGTCGGGGCATCCGGGCGGTTCGCTGGGCGCAACCGACATTGTCACAGCCCTTTACTTCGATCAAATGCAAATCGACCCCGCCAAGTTCCGTATGGATGGCAACGGCGAGGATATGTTTTTCCTTTCCAACGGCCACATCAGCCCGATGTTTTACAGCATCCTGGCACGTCGCGGCTATTTCCCTGTCAAAGAGTTGGCTACCTTCCGCCGCCTCGGCACACGTCTTCAAGGCCATCCCACCACGGCTGAGGGTTTGCCAGGCGTCCGCATTGCTTCGGGTTCACTTGGACAAGGCCTTTCTGTTGCCATCGGTGCGGCACAAGCCAAGAAACTGAACGGCGACCAACATATCGTCTATGTCCTCATGGGCGACGGCGAACAGGAGGAAGGCCAGATTTGGGAAGCTGCCATGTATGCGCCCGCCAAGGGCATCGACAACCTCATTGCTATCATCGACTACAACAAGAAACAAATCGACGGCCCCACGGATGACGTGCTGAGTCTCGGCGACTTGCGCGCCAAATACGAGGCTTTTGGCTGGTATGTCATGGAGATGAGTGGAAACGACATGCATGCCATTGTGAATATCCTGAAACTCGCTCGTGAAAACACGCATCAGGGCAGACCTCAACTCATCTTGGCCCACACCGAGATGGGCATGGGTGTCGACTTCATGATGGGCACGCACAAATGGCACGGCACACCGCCCAACGACGAACAGGCCGCAAATGCATTGTCGCAGTTGAAGGAAACATTAGGGGATTATTAGATTCCCTACGGGAATGGAGTTCAGAGATTGTTTTTGTTTGCGGCGGCCAGTGGTGCTATGGTTAGCCAAATTCTCTTGCCGCCGCAAATAATGTAACGAATAAACTCCATTCCCGAAGGGAAACTCAATCTTGAAATTTGAAATATTGAAATCTTGAAATATTGAAATCTTGAAATAATACACCATGGACTTTACAATTCAGAATAACAAAGATACAAGATCAGGGTTCGGTGAAGGCTTGCTCGAAGCGGGGCGCCGCAATCCCAAGGTGGTGGCCTTTTGTGCCGACCTCACTGGCTCGCTGAAGATGGGCGACTTCGCTAAGGAGTTCCCCGAGCGTTTCTTCCAGACGGGCATCGCCGAGGCCAATATGATCAACATGGCGGCAGGCATGGCCTTGAGCGGTTTCGTTCCGTTCACAGGTACTTTCGCAGCTTTTGCCACAGGCCGCGTCTACGACCAAATCCGTCAGAGTGTGGCCTATTCCAACAAAAACGTGAAAATTGCCGCCTCTCATGCTGGTTTAACCCTCGGCGAAGATGGTGCCACGCACCAAATCCTTGAGGACATTGGGCTGATGAAGATGCTGCCTAATATGACCGTCATCGTGCCTTGCGACTTCAACCAGACTAAAAACGCGACCCTCGCCGTTGCGGAATACGACGGTCCTGTGTACCTGCGTTTCGGTCGCCCGAAAGTGCCGAATTTCACTCCTGTGGATGAAAAATTCGTCATCGGCAAGGCACAAATGCTGCAAGAAGGCAGCGACGTGACCATTTTCGCCTGTGGTCACCTCGTTTGGAAAGCCGTGCAAGCACTACCGATACTGAAAGAAATGGGCATCAATGCTGAGCTGATTAATATCCATACCATCAAGCCTTTGGATGTGGAGGCTGTGCTGAAATCGGTAGGGAAGACCCGTTGTGTGGTCACCGCAGAGGAACACCAACGCAACGGTGGCTTGGGTGACAGCATCGCGCAAGTGCTTGCTTTGAACATGCCTTGCCCGATGGAAATGGTGGCTGTCAATGACGTGTTCGGCCAAAGCGGCACGCCCGAGGAGCTGTTGAAGGCCTACCATCTCGACACGCCCGACATCGTGGAAGCGGTGAAAAAAGTTGTGGCACGGAAGCAATAAACGACAGAAATAGACGATATAAAAGGGATTCCCTTGCGGGAATGGCGTGGTGAGGTTCTCATTTAATGCGGCGGCTTGTGGAGTTCACAAGTCATAAGATTCTTGAAGCCGCCGCCTTTTAACTACAGACAGCTCTCCATTCCCGCAGGGAACCTCAACAATTAAACGATTAAACAATCAACGATTCAACGATAATGAAAAAACTAACCACTCTATCCCTAATCGCACTCGTCATAATGGGCATGTTGTCCTCATGTGGCAGCAAGAAAGAAGAAACGCCTGAACCACCTAAAGCCATGAATGTCATTTACATGATTGGCGACGGTATGGCCTTGCCGCAGGTTTATGCGGCCATGTTGGCGTCGGGCGAAAAAATGACCTTCTCACAATTCCCTTACATCGGCGTAGTCGACACCCACTCGGCCAGTAACGACATCACCGACTCGGCTGCGGCTGGCACGGCTCTTGCCAGCGACCACAAGACCAAAAATGCCATGATTGGCGTGAATCCGGATTCGATTCCTGTGAAAACAGTCCTTGAGGTGATGAAGGAGCAAGGCAAGGAGACGGGCATTGTGGTGTCGAGCTATGTCACCCATGCCACGCCTGCCTCTTTCTATGCCAAGGTGCCGTATCGCAAACAATATGAGGATATTGCTGTGCAGATGGCCGAAAATCCTTATCTGAATCTTATCATCGGTGGTGGCATGAAGCATTTCAACCAACGCAAGGACAGCATCAACCTTGTGGAACGCATGGAGAACGAACTCGGTTGGAAGGTCTACGACACCCTCGCCGACATCGACGTGACCTGTAAGAAATACGCCGTTATCGCCAACGACGACCACATGCCTCCTGTGGCTGAGCGTGGCGACTTTCTGCCACGTGCCGTAAAGACGGCCTTGAAGACCCTGGATAATGCTGAAAACGGCTTCTTCCTCATGGTGGAAGGCTCGCAAATCGACTTTGCCTGCCATGGCAACGACTCCACGTGGATGATGGACGAGATGCTCGATTTCGACTATGCCATCAAGGTGGCCCTCGACTATGCCAAGGAGAAAGGCAACACGTTGGTCGTGGTCACCGCCGACCATGAGACAGGCGGCCTGACCTTGCCCGATCCCAATGGCAAATACACCAATGTCGTGTTTGATTACTCGACGAGAAGCCATACCTGCTTGCCGGTGATGGTCTATGCCTACGGCCCTGGTGCCGAACAATTTACGGGCTGGATGCAAAACACCGAGATGAAAGGCAAGATTCTGAATGCCTGCGGACTTGAAAACATTAGCGACGGCCTGCCCGAAGGCAAACAGCTCAAGATGAATGCCGTAAAAGTCAATTTAGATAGTAAACCTGAGTAATAGTGGAATAAAATGGCTATCAGCTTTCAGCCATCAGCTGTCAGCATTTTGCTGCCAAGCTGATAGCTGCCTGCTGACAGCTGACAGCTAAAAATATGAAACTCTCTGTCGTCATCGTCAACTACAATGTCGAGTATTTCCTCGAACAGTGCCTGCATTCGGTGCAACGTGCCATGCAGGGCATTGAGGGGGAGGTGTTTGTTGTCGACAACAACTCCGTCGATGGCTCGCTGAAGATGTTGGCGCAGAAGTTTCCCGATGTGAAGGTCATCGCCAACAAGGACAATGTAGGTTTTGCGAAGGCGAACAATCAGGCGATTAGGATTTCGACAGGCGAGTACGTTCTCCTGCTCAATCCCGATACGGTGGTGGAGGACGACACCTTCTCGAAGTGTATCGCCTTCATGGACAGCCATCCCGATGCGGGTGGCCTCGGCGTGAAGATGGTGGATGGCAAGGGACAGTTCTTGCCCGAGTCGAAGCGTGGTTTGCCTACAGCAAAAACGGCGTTCTATAAGATGTTTGGCTTGGCCAAGCTCTTCCCGCACAGCAAGCGTTTCGCCCGTTATTACATGGGGCATCTCTCCAACGATGAGACCAACGAGGTGGAAATCTTAGCTGGTGCTTTCATGCTGATGCGGCGTGAAACGCTCGATAAAGTAGGCCTGCTCGACGAGACCTTCTTTATGTATGGCGAGGACATCGACCTGTCTTACCGCATCACGCAAGGCGGTTACAAGAACTATTATTTCCCTGAAACGCGCATCATCCACTACAAGGGCGAGAGCACGAAGAAGACCAGCGTCAACTACGTGTTTGTCTTCTACCGCGCCATGGAGATTTTTGCCAAGAAGCACTTCGGCAACTCATGGGCCAAGTCGTTCTCTTTCCTTATTAATATGGCCATCTACATCAAGGCGTTTTTTGCTTTGGTGTCGCAGTTTTTCCACAAGGCAGCCATCCCGTTTTTGGATGCGGTGCTGGGCTACGGCGGCTTGGCGGCTATCAGCTATTTTTGGGGTCACGGCAACATCTATGGCGGCGTGGGCACCTATCCAGCGGTGCTCTTTGCGGTGGTGCTCCCGATTTACATCTTGATTTGGCTGTTGTCCACCTATTTCACAGGAGGTTACGACAAACCTTATAGCATCGCGAAAGCCATCCTTGGTGTGGCCTTTGGTAGTGCCGTGATTTTGGTGTTGTATGCCTTGCTGCCCGAGAGTCTCCGTTTCTCGCGGGCCTTGATTCTCTTCGGAATGCTATGGTTAGCCTTGGAGATGAGCATCACGCGAGCCATAGGCATTTTGATGGGTAATGAGAACTTTCAGTCGAAACGGACGGAGAAGAAGCGCTTTTTGGTCATCGGTAGCCCCGAAGAGACACAACGCGTCAATTCCATCTTGGAAAGCACCTCCATCAAGCCTGATTTCATCGGTTTGGTGAGTTCGGAGGCGCAAGGCGAGGCCCCAGAGGGCTTCATCGGCAACCTCTCGCAGGTGCCCGACATCATTGAGATTTATAAGATCACCGAGGTCATCTTCTGCTCCAAGGATGTGCCGCATCAGGTCATCATTGACAAGATGGTGGACTGGCACGCCACCAACGTGGATTACAAGATTGCCCCAGAAGACAGTCTGTCCATCATCGGCAGCAACAGCATCAACACGCGCGGCGACCTTTACACCGTTGATATCAAGGCGATTGACACGGTGGCCAACCGCCGTAACAAACGCCTTTTTGACGTGCTGATGAGCCTGTTCAGCATCATCTTCTGGTTGCCCTTGGCCTTGGTCGTGAAGCAGCCAGTGCAGTTCCTCAAAAACGCTGTCCTTGTGCTGTTTGGCCGCAGAACCTGGGTGGGATATTGCTCGCCCGCCGATGAGTCGCAAAAACTGCCCAAGATTCGCAAGGGCATCTACAATCCCGCATCCCATTTGGAAAAGAATATCGAAGCCGATGTCCTCAACCAGATGAACCTGCTTTATGCCCGCGACTATACGGTGTGGAAGGACGCCGAGATATTCTTTAAATCCATCATGACAAAATAAAGTCCCTTATGCGTAGAACCCTGCTCGTTGTCTTGTCGCTATTCATGGTGCAACAGCTTTCGGCGCAGCGTGAAAAGACTTCGTTTCAGACCCTTTGGGAATGGAAACCTACCCTTGATGTACGTTCCGATGTGGTCATGGTGTATGGCGCAGGCGATTATACGACGCTTTCGTTCCACGACCGCGTGAATTCATGGCGCGACCATGGCTATACCACGCATTTCATGTCCGGCATCGCTTGGGGTGGCTTTGACTCCTATTTCAAAGGCGAGTGGGATGGAAAGCCCCATGACGATGAGGTGCAAAAGAGACTATCGGGTGAAGGAATCATGCATGGTCCCAATTCGCCTTACGTTGTGCCAACCCATGTTTTTTTGTCTTATTTCAAAGAGAATCACATCAAACGCGCCATTGACGAAGGCATGAACACCCTATACTTCGAAGAGCCGGAGTTTTGGGTGTGGAGTGGGTATAGCGAAGCTTTCAAGCGTGAGTGGCAGGACTTTTATGGCTTCCCTTGGCGGCCACAGCATGTGTCAGCGGAAAATACCTATTTCTCCAACAAACTCAAGTATCAACTTTATTGTCGTGCCCTCGATGAGGCTTTCGCTTACGCCAAACAATATGGGCGTGAGCAGGGGAGGGAGGTCCGTTGTTTTGTGCCGACACATTCCTTGCTCAATTATGCCCAGTGGGGCATCGTTTCGCCTGAATGTTCGTTGAATTCCATGGAGAATTGCGACGGCTATATCGCCCAGGTCTGGACAGGCACGTCGCGTATGGCCAACCACTACAACGGTGTGCTGAAAGAGCGCGTCTTTGAGATGGCCTTTTTGGAATATGGTTGTCTCGAATCGATGGCGAGGCCCACGGGACGCAAAATGTATTTTTTGACCGACCCCATCGAGGACAGCGAAGTGAATTGGGAGGATTATCGGCGCAACTATCAAGCCACTTTTACCGCCCAACTGCTTTATCCCGACATCAACGATTATGAGGTGATGCCTTGGCCTAACCGCATTTATGTGAGGCCCCATCGTCTGAGTCCTAACAGCGATGAAAAGACCGTCATTCCCCGTCATTATGCAACGCAGATGCAGGTGATGATTAATGCGCTCAACATGATGCCGAAGTCTGAAAACCATGTCAGCGGTGCGCAAGGGATTAGTGTTCTTTTGTCGAATTCCATCATGTTCCAACAGCCCTTCATGGGTAAAGAAGACTCGTATTTAGTCAATTTCTTTGGCTTGGCCATGCCACTCATTAAGCAGGGCATTCCTTTGGGTATCATCCATTTGGAAAACGTGGGATACGAAGCGACTTGGCGCGACCAGCGCGTGCTGTTGATGACCTATCACAACATGAAGCCCCTTGACCCTGAGGCGCACCGGCATATCGCCGATTGGGTAGGGCAGGGAGGCAGCCTGATTTATTGCGGGCGCGATGATGATCCGTTCCAAAACGTTCCTGAATGGTGGAATACCAACGGGAACCATTATACCGCCCCTTCGAAACATCTTTTTGCACTGATGGGTATGGACGAACAAGTTGCTGAAGGGCACTACACTTTTGGCAAAGGCCAAGTCTATGTATTGCGTCATAATCCACAAGAGTTTGTCCTTACTGCGGGAGCTGACAGCCTGCTATTGCAAACCTTGGAAGCGGCTTACGGCCCATACGAACAAAAAAACTCTTTCGTTTTGCACAGGGACTCTTATCTGATTGCCTCTGTTGTAGACGAGAGTCCCGTTTCGAGTGAGCCATTGGTTTTAAAAGGCCGTTTCATTGACTTGTTTGACCCTTCGTTGCCCGTGCTTTCCGAAAAGGTGGTTCAACCAAGCGAGCAGGCTTTCCTTTTTGATTTGGATAAAGTGGAAGATAAAACCCGTCCGCAGGTGCTGGCGTCAGCCTCGCGGCAGTATGACGAAGAGGTTACCTCAAACAGTTTTAGTTTTGTATCCAAATCGCCTGTTGACACGGAAAATGCAATGCGTATCCTTTTGCCGCAGTCACCCAAGCAGGTGCAAGTAAGCATCGCCAGCCAATCGAATTGGGATGAGGAAAGTCAAACGCTCCTTTTGAAATTTGTGAACGCTCCGGAAGGTGTACGGGTTAGAATTGAGTGGTGAGGGCGCTCATTCTGCATGTCTGTATCCATTCACCTTATCCCAATTGCCACGTGTAAAGTCAGGTATGGCAACTGGCATGCCACCATTGGCGATGCTGGCTGCCGTCAGCTCGCCGAGGCATGACCATTCGGCGGCATCATAGACGTCTTCGTCGAGGGGCAGGCCGTTGTGGAGGCAGTAGATGAGGCGGTAGTCCATGATGAAGTCCATGCCGCCGTGGCCGCCCACTTCTTTGGCTTTCTCTTCAATCTCCACAGCGATGGGGTGGAGGTAGTTCTCCAAAATCTTGTCGCGCACCTCGGCAGGCACAAAGCCGTGCGGGTTGAGATGCTCGCCTTCATTAAGGAAGCCTTCGGGCAGTTTGTCTTCAAGGACGGTGAAACCTGCTGATGGATATTTGTTGGCAAAGCCTTCCGTACCTGTGAGTTGGTAGAGGCGATTGTAAGGACGATAGTTGTAGACGTCATGTTCGATGAGCAAAGTCTTGCCTTTCTCGGTTTGAATCATCGTGGTGGTCATGTCGCCGTTAGCGAAGTCGTCGACGCCCATCATCTCCTTGGCGACTTTCTTGCCGTTGTAGGAAGGCGTACTCATCGAGACTAAGGTCTTCATGCGGTCGCCGCGATGGATGTTGAAGGCCTGACAGAGGGGCCCGAGGCCGTGGGTGGGGTAGACGTCGCCCGAATGGCTTTGGTTGAACTCCAAGCGCCAGTTTTCGTAGTATTCGTGCCAATAAGGCTCCAGGTTGTGGATATAGGCACCCTCGCCGTGGATGAGTTCGCCGAACATACCTTTTTGGGCCATGTTGAGGGCGGTCAGCTCGAAGAAGTCGTAGCAGCAGTTTTCGAGCATCATGCAGTGGCGCTGGGTCTGTTCGGCCACGTCGACGAGCTGCCAGCACTCTTCGATGGAGGTGGCGGCGGGCACTTCGACGGCCACATGCTTGCCGCATTGCATGGCATAGGTAGCCATCATGACATGGGTCTGCCAGTTGGTGCAGATGTAAACGAGGTCGATGTCGTCGCGCTCGCAAAGCTCGCGCCAGGCCTCACGACCCGTGTAGGCAGCGGCACGCGGCAGACCTTTGGCTTCGAGGATGTCGGTTTGCACCTTCTTGACACGGTCGGGCTCGATGTCGCACAAGGCGACGACAGTCACGCCGTCGATGTAGGTCATACGGTCGACGGCATCGGGGCCACGCATACCGAGGCCGATGAAGCCGATGCGGACGTTCTCAATGGGGTCGACGGCGAATTGCAGGACACTCTTTTGTCCTTCAATGCGCTGAGGCTCGTCAAAGACAATGGTGTTGCCGACGATGCGGTAGTTCTTTTTGGGAACTTCGGTTTCTTTCTTCTCGCTACAAGCGGTAAACACAGCCAAGACAAAAATGCCGATAAATAAATGTAAAAGTTTGTTTCTCATACCGTTAGTAATTTAGTTATTATGGGTTTCCCTTCGGGAATGGAAGTTGTTTGCTTTGGAATTGCGGCGGTATGAAGTACTTGCTTTCTGTTGGCAACTCTAACCGCCGCATTACAACTATGATTCCAACTCCATTCCCGTAGGGAATCTTATTTTTTTCAAGGCAAAAATAGGAATTTAAAGCTCAAAATCACTATTTTCGCAAAAAATTCTACATTATGAACGAACTTTTCTCCATCGCTGGTCATTTTATTGACCCGAAAACTATCGAAAATATCCAGCCTTTAGGCAACGGCCTCATCAACGACACCTATAAAATAATGTTGAAAGGGGGGACCAAGCCGAAATATGTATTGCAACGCATCAATAATGCTGTCTTTACTGATGTGGAAATGCTGCAAAACAACATTGAAGCCGTGACAAACCATATCCGAAAGAAATATGAAAACCAAGGCGTTAAAGACATTGGCAGACGTGTTTTGCATTTCCTGAAAGCCGATACGGGCAAGACATACGTCATCGAAGACGGCAAATACTGGCGTGTGATGGACTTCATTGCCGACAGCTACACCTACGAGGCCGTCACGCCAAAGTATGCCTATTATGCGGGCCGTTCGTTTGGCGATTTCGAGTCGTTGCTGACGGATTTGGAGGCCCCGATAGGCGAGATTATCCCCGACTTCCATAACATCGAGTTCCGCTTGAGACAGTTGGATGATGCCATCACCGATGACAAGGCAGGCCGAATGAAAGACCCTGAGGTACAGGACTATGTGAAGAAGATAAAGGCGGTGGAGGAAAGGATGTGTTTGGGCGAACAATTGTATCGCGAGGGCAAGCTCCCCAAGCGTATCTGCCATTGTGACACCAAGGTCAATAACATGCTCTTCGACAAGGATGGCAACGTATTGTGTGTCATCGACTTGGATACCATAATGCCCAGTTTTGTCTTCTCCGATTTCGGTGACTTCTTGCGTTCGGCTGCCAACACCGGCGCGGAAGATGATCCGAATTTAGACAACATCCACTTCAACATGGAGATTTTCAAGGCTTTTGCGAAGGGCTATCTCGAAGGCACGAAATCATTCCTGCTGCCCATTGAGAAAGAAAACCTGCCGTATGCCGCCACCTTGTTCCCCTACATGCAGGCGGTGCGTTTCTTTGCGGATTACCTCATTGGCGACACCTATTACAAAATCAAATATCCTGAGCACAATCTGGTCCGCACGCGGGCACAATGGAGATTGTTTCAGGAGGCGGAGGCTTGTCTTCCTGAGATGAAATCGTTTTTGAGTTAGGAGTTTGGAGTGAGGAGTAATCCAAAATACTCCAAACTCCTCACTCCAAACTCCTCACTATTAGCTCAATTTGTTTCGCTTGTATCTTCTTGGCAATGATGCGTTTGTCGCGATCAAGGACATAAATCAGCGGCGTGGTTTCGATGTCGAAAAGGCCTATCAGTTCCGACGGATTTGTAATCCAGAGGAATTGAATGGGGGATTTCAAATCCCCGTTTCCTTGCGGGCGGATTGCAAATCCGCCCGAACTTTCACCTGCACTGTCGGGATTCATGTCGATGGCAAGAACTATGATTTTAGGGTGTTCTGCACATATTGAATCCAAATCTTGCATTTCCTCCTGGCACACATCGCAGTCGTGGTCGTAGAAAAACAATACCGTGTATTCGCTTTCGATGGAATGAAAATCAACGGAATCGTTTATCGCGAAATTGGGTGCAAGGTTGAATAATGCTAATCTTCGAAATGTCTCAGCTTTCTCGCGGATTAAAGCCAAGTTAGTTTCGTTCAAGTCCTTGATTTCCAATCGGGAAAAGTATTCTTCATAGAGCCAAACAAACACTTGGTCTTGACTCATGTACTCGGGGTGACGGTATTTCTCCAAAAGATGCCAAAGGATGAAGTCACGGAGGTCAGTATTGTTGTTTGTCCGTTCAATCAGTCGGTTGATTTCCATAGTGATGGAGTCGGGTAGGGGAGCCACCATCTTGTCGAAATAGAAATCTAATTGTGCGGCCAAGACGGGGTTTTCGTCCGTGGGGCCATCGAAGGCCTCGATGCCATCCCAGAAATGAGCGTTTTGGGCCTTGATTGTGGTCAAAGGCAAAAGGAAAAGAAGAAATACTATGCAGAAATGACGTTTCACTTGTCGTCGTAATGGCCGTAAGCGAAAATAACAAGCACAATCACCTGAGCATCACGTATTTCATAGACTAATCTATGCTTCTTTGTGATGCGACGACTCCATTGTTCGGAAAGGTCTCCTGAAAGTTGCTCGGGATGACCTGTACCTGTGCGTGGATGATCCATTAATTCTTCGAGTAGCCTACTAAGTTTGGCAAATGCTTTTGGTTCGCCTTGCTTAAGGCGCTGAAAATCTGCTTTTGCAGTTTCGGTATAATCAAGATTGTACATTTAATTATAAGCTATTGAGGAATTGGGAGAGTTGCTCCTTGCTCTTTATGCTATGTACTTTCCCTTCGAGTGCTTCTTTTTTGGAGCGCTCAATTTTTTGGACGAATTCCTCTTTGCTCATCAAAGTGGGATCTTCCTTTTCTTTCACCAATTTGCGCAAATATTTGGCAACGCGGTTAAGCATCGTCTCGTCTTCAGACAAGGCGCCAAGATTGCGTTGGATTTCTGCGTTCAGATTGGCTATTTGTACGGCAGTCATTTTTTGATAGAATTTTTCGTTTACGCTGCAAATTTACGAACTTTTTCCGAAAAAGCCTATATTTGCACTCAAAATAACGCTTGATTCGATGAATAAGACCTTGGTTTTGCTCTGTTTTGCGTGTTTTGTGATTACTAATTCTGTTTTTGCACAAAACAACACTGTCCGCATCGCCTTCTGGAACATGGAGAATTTCTTCGACCCTTTTGTGGACAGCACTAAGGCCTACAATGCCTTCACCGAAGAAGGGATGCAACATTGGACCAAGTCGAGGTTCTACCAGAAGCGCAACAACATGTACAAGGCCATCTTGGCCATGTCGGAGAACCGTCCCTTGGGCATCTTGGGCATGTGCGAGGTGGAGAACGAATATGTGCTGCGTTCCCTTTTTGAGCAAACACCATTGAAAAAGCACAACTATCGCTGGATACTGTACGAAGGCCCCGACAAGCGCGGCATCGACCCCGCCATTGTGTATTCCATCGACCATTTCCAGCTGGTGGAGAGTGCGGTGTTTCCTTATTATAATCCTGAGGATACGGCTTATCATTCAAGGGATATTCTGTATGCGAAGTTTGTTGCGATGAAAGGCGGCGTTTCGACAGGCTCAACGACCGCGGCTGGATCTAAGGTCCCTGAGCCTGTCGAAGGGCCGACCCAACATCCAGATACCCTCCACATCTTTGTCAACCACTGGCCGTCAAGGTATAGCGGCGAGTTGGAGACGGTGGGCTCTCGCTCCTGCTCTGCATCCATTTTGCGCGCCAAAGTGGATTCCATCGTGGCGGCCGCCCCCGAAGGCTACCAGCCGAAAATCATCATGATGGGCGACTTGAACGACTGTCCCACCGACCCGAGCGTCTACGATGTGCTGCGCGCGCGTCATCCTTCAGAAAGAGAAGAAGGTGGCCTCGTCAACCTATTCGGGAAAAACGAAGGCTTGAGCTTTGAAGGCACCTTGAAGCATCAGGCCGACTGGCAGATTTTTGACCAAATCATCGTTACGCCTGCGGTGATGGACGACAGGGAAGGCCTACATTATAAAGAAGGTAGCGCCCGCATCTTCCATGCCGAATTTATGTTGGAGGACGACGAGGCCTATCATGGCAAGAAACTCTATCGTACTTACATTGGTCCTCGCTATTTCGGCGGCTTTAGCGACCATCTTCCGGTGTACATCGATTTGGAGTAAAACGTTACTTACATTGAAAAAATAGTTGTATTTTTGCAGCCAGAACGCAAATGGTAATAAAATGGAAACAATCACTTTGCAATATGATGCTACCAATCCGGCAATAAAGGGGTTGATTGCTGCTTTGTTGAAACTTGATGGCATTAGAAAACTCAAGACGACGAAGAAGAAATCTGGCCTTGATGAAGCCATTGATGACTTCAAGAATGGACGAACCATCAAATGTAAAGACTTTGACGATTATTTGGAAAAAATAAACGCCTGAAAGCCATGATGAGCATTGAGTTTTCGAGCAGGTACAAGAAATCATATAAGTTAGCCAAAAAGCGAGGCCTTGACATTTCATTGCTTGATGACGTAGTCCGCCAATTAGCTGATGGTAAGACTTTGGATCCTAAACATAAGGATCATCTGCTTTCTGGCAACTATAAAGCTTTTAGGGAGTGTCACATACAATTTGACTGGGTTTTGGTGTATCGTATCGTAAGAAATCGTTGTATGCTATACTTGTTCGACACCGGAACTCACGAAGATGTTTTTTGATGCCCTTTCAAAACCAATTGCGAATATTAACAACTGAATCATGTGGGTAGTTCTTTCCTTGATTTCCGCCTTTCTGTTGGGCTTCTACGACATCTTCAAGAAACAGACTGTCGTGGGCAATGCCATCATCCCTGTGTTGTTCTACAGCACGATGATTAGTGCCGCTTTGTTTGTGCCTTTTATCTTGCTATCGCATTTTAAGCCCTTTATTTTTGACAGTGATTTCATGCAGAAGCTCTTCATCGAGCCGCTGACGGCACGCCAACACCTATTAATATTAGGAAAGACCGCGCTTATCCTCGCCTCGTGGATGTTCAGTTACTCGGCCATGAAGCACCTGCCCATCACGGTGGTGGGGCCTGTCAACCAGTTGAGGCCGGCCATCACGGTCGTCCTGATGTTTTGTGTGTTCCATGAAAGCCTGACTTGGCTGCAAGGCACGGGTGTGGTCTTGGCCATCATCTCGTTCTACTTTATGAACCGTTCGGGCAAGTTGGAAGGCATACAATTCAAGTCGAACAAGTGGGTGTATATGCTGCTTGGCTCGGCTGTATTAGTGGCTTTTAGCGGTGTCTACGACAAGTTTCTGCTCAGCAAGGAGAGCATCTCGCCTGCCACCATCCAGGCATGGTACACCATCTACGACTTCCTGATGATGGCGGTGCTGTTCTGGCTCATTTGGCATCCGAACCGGCAAAAACAGCCGTTCGAATGGCGTTGGGGCATCGTGGCGATGGCCGTGTTTGTCACCGTGGCAGATGTGATTTATCTGACCGGCCTTAAACAAGATGCAGCTGTGGTGGTGCTTATCCCGCTCATCCTCTATGGCGTGCGTCTTGTGGTGTCGTTCGTCTATGGCATTTTCGGCTTCAAGGAGCAGAACATTCGCAGCAAAATCATCCCGCTTTTGATGGTTTTAGCGGCCTTGGTGTGCTTGTGCATTTAATCGTTCCGTCGTGGAAACGCAGAATTTGCGTTTCTACAACAATCAAACATTTTTGACAATTCCTCGAAAATGCGCGATTTAGTCGCCTTCCCTTTTTTATTGTGTTTTTTGTAATTTATTGATAATCAATGTATTGTTAAAAATAAGCATTATTATATATTAATTAATAAAAAAACCACCCCAAAAAACGCCCATATTTTTGCTGTTTTTAATACCTTTGCACAATTTTTGTAAAGTGCACGCACTATGCAATTAGTGTCATCGTAATGATGACGGTTTTTTTGTTTATTGTATTATTATATTGTTTGAATAGTATGAATAAGAGTTTTGGAACTTTGGATGGCAAAAATCCGACTTTTTCGAATGATAATTATGGCAGAAAGCAAAGCAGGTGGGTGATGAACTTGCTTATAATGGCTGTTTTTGCGGTTTTCATGTGTGAAAATGTTTTCGGACAAACACCCACAACAATTACTGATGTGACAGGACTGAATGGGATGACTGCCACGGGTAATTATGTTATTACAACAGACATTGATGCGGCAAGTTACATCCCTTCGCTCAATGCTGCCTTTTCGGGCACACTGACGGCTCAAGCAAAGGCTGACGGCACTTTCCCTGTCATTTCTGGACTGACTCGGCCTTTGTTCATAACTGTTACAGGAGCTCACATCAGTAATATCATGCTCAAAGAGGTAGCTATCAGTCAAGATGGCGATGTCGGAGCCATCTGCTGCACTGCCAATGGCGATTCTCGCATCTACAGTTGTGGCATTCTGCCCACAAATCCCATCAACATTTTTGACAATCCGTCCACTGTGGCGAGTAGCAACAACCGCAATTGCGGTAGCCTCGTCGGTTTGCTTGACGGAACTGCCCGCGTCATCAACTGCTTCAGTTATGCTTGGATTACCCAAGGCGGTGGCGGTAACTATTATGTGGGTGGATTGGTGGGCAACAACAATCAGACTTCGGTCCAGGCTAACATAAAGACCATGGTAGTCAATTGCATGTTTTATGGCGACATTGATACGGGCAATTGCGCAAACTACGCACCTGTCTATGGCAACAAGGTCATCCTAAACGATTCGAACACGGGCATCAATCCTTACGATTTTTTCCGCGAAAGTGCCACATTTGATAATGGTTTGACCATTGCTGGCCATAAAACCTCTTGGCCTGTTTTGGAGGAGTATTTGACCCGATTTGAATACTATCGTAGCATCTTCAACAGCAATCGCCGTCTCTGCACTTGGTGGGTGAACGGAATCAATGGAACGACACCGACCGACGAACAAGTCACGGAATTGGATCTTGCCAAGTGGGTGCTTGACCCCAGCATTGCTCCCTATCCCATTTTGAAGAAGTGGGGTAAGTATCCTTCCGTCATCAACCCTGACCCGGATAAGGTATGGGACGATAAAGCAGGTGTTTGGGTGCAACGCACCGACGCTGCCCCTTATCAAGGTAAGAGCTTGGGCACACTGAGCATCACGGTCAACCCGGGCAATCATGCTCCTGCTGGCATCGCTGGTACTACGATCACGCGAACCATCACTGACATGGATACCCTGCATTTTGACTACGGCTATTGCAAAGTGCAGCTTCCATACTATAACGAACTTTTCGGTAACCCATCCAGCAGCGACCACAACACGCGTTATGGCGGTAATTATACGGACTATGTGGTGACGGGCTGGAAGATAACCGAGGTAACTGGCGGAACACCAGGCACCTTCAAAGGCTATGCTTATTCGTCTGCGTATGGCAGCTATACCCCCGATGAAGTCTCAGAACGCGCATGGGAAGATGGTTTCAATTTTGCCGACCGCAATTGTACCAACAAAGACCTTTATGCAAAGAGTGGTCGCGTGTTTGCCCAAGGTGGTTATTACTACGTGCCCGAAGGCGTGACCGCCATCACCATTGAGGCCTATTGGGGCAAGGCGTTCTATATGCACAATACAGGCCATTATCTTGATAGGGTAAAAATGACCAACTATTCTCCCAATGGGGATGTGAAATATGGTGAGCCTTTTGTGCCTGGAGGAACATTGCCAACTACATTTCAGGGCCATACAGTCTATACCGATTGGCGTGTTGCCATCAAAGCCCTTGATGCGGCCACGCTCTCGAATAACACGTTGAGTTTCACGGTATATGACCAAGCCATCGTTCTCATTGGCAATTTCCAGTTAAGGAATGAAAATGGCGGTGTAGGATATGGTGTTGACAACAAATGGCATCCCTATACGATAATGAGCATCGACCAAGACTTCGACAATGAGCCAGACTATTGTTTTGAATTGCAATTCCGTAGGCAATTTGCTCGTCCATGCATCCAACCCATTCGTTTCGATTTCCTCACCGTGCCAGAGTTGGGTATGGCAGTTCGTCATAATGAAAACCAAAACACCATCGGTATTTTTACCCCTCAAGGTCATTTTGAGATTACCGAGACTTCCTATATGCATACAACCCAGTTTGAATATGATAATTACAATACCAATAACTCTAATTATAAAGTGGAAGGTCCGGTGATTCTTAATGGAGGTCACTTCGAACAAATCGTTGTGCGTTATGGCGACAACGACCATACTTCTTATTTCCTTTTGGGAGGCCATTTCCGTATGTTGCGTTTCACGCCAGGCCGACACTGCAATCGTGACAGTAATGGCAAAATAACAAGGCATTGTGCTGTCAATGTGCTTGGTGGAGATTATCCTGAATTCTATCTTTCTGGTATCTATAATGTTAACGCAGGGGCCAACCAGGACAATCCTCATTGCTACATCAATGGAGGCCATTTTGGCATGATAGCGGGTGCGGGCTATGAAAAGGTTGATGGCAGTATCACGTTCAAGATCGACCATTCCATCATAGGTGAGTTTTATGGCGGTGGTATCAATGGTTCCAAGCCAATATCTGGCAGCATTGATGTCACCATTGACCACAGTCTAGTGGAAAAATATTGTGGAGGCCCTAAAATTGGTGTCATGGGCGATGAGATGACTGTTACTACCCATGCCACAGGCACTATTTTTGGACATTATTATGGCGGCGGCAATGGAGGCACCAGCTACTACCGCGAACAAAAGGAAGATGGTAATATTGCTTTTACCAATCCTTCCACTTTGACATACTGGAATTCTCATGGATATAATGTTTTTAACCCTCTTAATACCATCAGTGGTGCAGGCACAGCCTATGAAGGGCCAAATACTACATTAAACAGAGGATACCATGCCCTTTTCGAGTTCGAGTGTTTTGTCGAGTCCAATGGTTTGGGTGAGAATCCTACGATTCGTTCCTACCTCCATTGGGCACAGTTTGGCACCACCATTACGGGCGATGTCTCCAACACATTGGTCAACTGTACAGTTAAAAACAACTTTTATGGTGGTGGCAACCTCGCCAATGTCAAAGGTAATGTTACTTCCAAACTAACAGATTGCATCGTAAAGGGCAATGTTTACGGCGGAGGCTTTTCAGGTAAAATTGAGCCATTCCGAATTCATGACAAGAATCAACCGCATTTCCCTTATATTGATGGAGGCGGTCTTATGCAGGATGGCATGAATAGATTGAATTCGTTAGAATACATCGACCGTGAATACACTTGGTGCTATAAGAATGCTTCTGGTCAGATGTTCCCTCAAGGGGTGGTAATCCCAGCTGGTACAAATACGGGTAGAAATGCCACTTTTGAGTATCCTGTGGGAAGCAATAAATGGTATGTGCTCACTACAGTTCCGCTCGAAGGTCTTGGCGCAGTCGAAAATAGCGTCTCTCTTACCTTAGAAGGTTCAACCACGGTGGGTACCCCGGGTGTCAATGGCACAGGCAACGTGTTTGGCGGTGGCGACGAGAGTGAAGTGCTTCAAAACACAACAGTTTTAGTCAAAGACCAGACCAAGGTGCTCGGCAACATCTATGGCGGAGGCAATATAGGCAAGATCGGCGGCGACACAAAAGTGATCATCAACGGCACTACACCACAACCTTGAGAATGAGTTGAATATAAGAGGAAACGACAATGAAAAAACTACTGAATATACATCATCATCTGAAAATGAAGAGAAAAAGCAAAAATATGGAGAAAGTAGTACGCAAGTTAGCAGTTTGCGGCCTGTTGCTTTTTGCTTTTGTTGGAAGCGTTGCGGCACAGAACGACCCGCTGCATGTCATCAAAAAAGGCGACCATTATTTGGCACATGTATATGATGAAACCGCTCAAGACTGGGTGTTGCAGGATGCCACCACGTTCGACCCTGCCACATGCTTGTGGTATTCGGGCAACACCGCCAACGTTTATGGTCTCCACCATAACTACTATTTCATTGACGGAAATGGCAACTATCGTTTTCTGGCGGCTCCGTTACAGCCCAATGGCCAACTTTCGCTTTCAGCGACATTGCCGTCCATCCAATTGCTGAGAAACACGGACCAGATTTACTATTTCTATGACTGGGATCCAGACCAATATGGCGCGGGCGTGGCTCGCGGTCACCGTTACCAAGGTGTTACTAATGAAGGGGATTGCGGTGAAGGCCACAGCTGGGACCCTGTGGATCAGCAATGTTGGGAAGTGTATTGGGTGGAATATAATGGTACATGGCAACTGTCATCCGCATCCAGTTATCATATTCCGACCAATGGCGCAATGTACCGTGCAGTAACGATTACCGAGTATGACGAAGAAATCAGCAATGAATCAGGCGGCTTGGGCGACCTCGTTTTGGATAATGATGAAATGGATTATGGTTCGAGTCAAACGCTTGAAGTAGACGAAGACCTTCCATATTCTTACGACTATAGACAAGCCTATACCGTTTATCTTTTTGAAGGCACCCCGCATTATTTCTATGGCGGTTCGGAACAATCTGGTATCCCTGGTTCTGAAGCGATAACCGAAAACAGCATCGCTTCTTATTCTTGGGAAATTTCTGGCCAAGGTGCGCAGTATCTTACTTTAAGTTCGACTACAGCGTCTTCTCCGACGCTTTCCTTTAACAATGGATACCCTTCGAGTCATCAAACCGCTCTCATTTCGCTTACCGTTACATATACCAACGGTTCTATGCAGACGCGCTCGGCTGTGGTCACGTTGAAAACCCAGTGCCATAACCCTGGGCAGGCTGCCGCTCCAGTGGTCGCTTACGAAGGCGTCACGGTGTCGTGGCTTCCCACGGCTGAGAGTTATATTGTCTTTTGGAAAAAGCAAAACGAATCGGCTTGGAACGCGGTTGGTGTAGGGGAGGTGACCTCATATTTCCTCGCTAACTTGGATTATGATACAGATTATGAGTACAAGGTGGAAGCCGTTTGTTCTGACCCTGACCAAAACCCAGCGTCAGTTTATTCTTTCCATACCAAAGAGCAACCTGGTTTGTTGGTTTACGGCGCTGTGTTTGGAGGTGGCCGTATGGGCGATGTAGGCGGCAATACCGCGGTGGCCATCATCAACTGCGACAGCATCCATGCCGTGTATGGCGGCAATGACATTGCCAGAACTGTATTAGGCGCTGAAGGGTCGACCATCACAATAGGTGTTGAAGCCGATGACCCCAATGACTTCGACGATTATGGTACCACCAATGCACCTATAAGGATTGGCGACATCTACGGCGGCGGCAACGGCTACTATGCCTACAACGGCACCTCTTTTGAGCCTGCTTCATACGATACAGAGTACACCATTGAGAACAATGCCAGCATAGTGGAAATGACAATCAATCAGCAGTTGGGCGACACGGTTTGGACCAACGCTACCGGCTCGAATGTGACTTTTGTTTCACCTACCATCAAAAAGTCCAAGATTACGGTGACCAACGATTACGTTAAGATCGATTCCGTCTTTGGTGGCGCCAAAAACGCCATCCTGAATGCAACGAGCGATGATGTGACCATCAACATTAATGGTGGCACCATCTTCACCATCTTCGGTGGCAACAACTATGGCGGATCGTTAGGCTACCAATCCCAGGAACGCATCACGGTCACCAATACGACCACAGAAACGGGTAACAACTATCATAATGGTGTACTTGGCCGTGACTTCGGCATCGGCTACCTCTTCGGTGGTGGCAACAAGGTGCAAGGCCAGAATATTTACATCACAGTGGAAGGCGGCCAGATTGACACCATCTTCGGTGGTGGTAACGAATACGATGTGCGCTCCACCCAAGTGCTTGTCAACTGTCAACTGGCTGTGCTCGCCAACGGTGCCTATGGTAAAGTCTATACGAATGCCATCGGAGACTATTCAGGCGGTGACCTGACAGACAATGCCATCGATGGTGATTACCATTGGGACCGTTCTGGCATCTACAATGTACGTACGCTCTTTGGCGGCAACAATAGGGCTTCCATGGAAGGCGTTCCGAACCTTATCCTTACCTCGGGAGGCATTGGCACCGTGTATGGCGGTGGCAACGAGGGCGATATGCTGGCTCAAGAAGAGACTACGATACTCGCTCCGAACACTTACGGCAATGCTCCCGTAAGTATGAATGTCAAATACGGTACTCACGTTCAGATGAACAGCCCTAATATCCTGATAGACTTACTTTACGGTGGCTGTCAGAAGAGCAATGTGGACTACAGCACATGGACGGAAATCATGGATGGCCATGTAGGCACCGTCTATGGCGGTTGCAATATCAGCGGTGATGTGGGTAGCACACGCGTTAACCCGAATGTGTCCAGCAATCCACCTTCGGAAGCATATCAGGCTGTTCAAGGAGGCACCTATGTCAAGGCATCTGGAGGTGTTGTCTATAACAATCTTTTCGGAGGCAGTAATGGTTTCTACCACTGCAATGATGGTATCAGTTATATTGAAGGCATCAACTATTGTCCTCCTGAGAACTATGTTGGTTGGGCCATTCCCACCCACAACGAGACCCATGTGATTGTTACAGAAAACGCAATGGTCAAGGGTAATGTCTATGCTGGTGGTAACATGTCACCAGTTGGCTTTACGGATGCCACAGTGGGCGACAGGTCGTTCCCTCAATTTGTGGGCTTGGCATCGTTGCGCATGGATGGCGGAGAAGTAGTGGGCAATGTGTTTGGCGGTGGTAATATGGCCTCCATCTTGGGTGGCAACGAGGTAATCGTTTCGGGTGGCTCCATCGGCATGACGGATGAGTTCGACGGTGCCCTTTATGGCGGCAACGATCGTTCGGGACAGGTAGGTCAAATCTCCAACCGTGTTTTTCCTGCGGGTTATGATATTGCCTCTGACGGTTACACCTCTTTGTCGGAGGTAAACACATACGTCAGCCTCACAGGTACGCCCGACATCAACACGGTGTATGGCGGCGGCAACGGCGACTACGACTATGTAAACGGTGATGATGTCATTCCTGCGGGTCACTACTGTTCATACGATGACCAAGGACAGTTCAATGACAAACCTATCCAGACCAACACTTTCGTCGACATCAACATTAACGGTTCCCCTGCAGACCAAGGCGGCCATATTAATACAGTGTATGGTGGTGGCAATGGTGTGACGGTGACCGGTTCTATCACGGTATTCCTCAATGTTAATAATCCTCTTCCTTATGACCAAGTGGGCACTATTTTTGGCGGCAACAATAAGGATAATGTTGTGGAAACACAAAATGTGCCCTTGGTACCTGACATCATCTTACTACATGGCCAAGTGGGTACCGTTTATGGCGGTTGCAACAGAGGCGCTATGACTACAGGAAAGGATTTCACCATTGGTGGCAACACCTACCGCAATGTGGGTAGTATGGTGCGCTTGCGCAGCTCCTACCAAGCAACTCCTAATGCTCCTGTTGTCATTCCTGATGCCGTGGTGAGTAATGCCGTTTACGGAGGTTGCCGCATGAACGATGTATACCACAACAGTTTGGTACTCGTGGAAGGTGGCGCGGATGTTCCTGCCAACCTATTCGGCGGCTGCGACATCAGCGGCGCGGTGCTCGACACCTCGCTTGTCGTCGTCATTGGAGGCCAAGTGAACGGCAACATCTATGCTGGCGGCAACGGCAACTATTTCTATGACAATGGAACGGTTTATTCCATAGAGGACCCGTCGGTGACGGTGGCCACGGAGGTCACCAACAACCCGCCCACAAGCCGTGTTTCGCGTGTCGATATTTTAGGCGGCCAAGTGGGTGCCGACGCCTCTCACATCTCCGAAGTGTTTGGCGGTGGATACGGTGTGCCCACTCGCACTACGGGTAATGTCATCGTCAATGTTGGTCCAGCCACTGCCACTTCTTGGACTGGACTTCCGATCATCTACGGAAATGTGTATGGCGGCTCTGCCTTGGGCAGTGTCAATACGAACGGCGACAATTCCACGACTGTCAGCTTCCTCAATGGCACCCTCCATGGTAACCTTTTTGGCGGCGCTTTGGGCCGACAAGGCAATGACCCCATTGCTGCCAAGGTCTTCGGCAAGGTGTTCGTCAACATCAGCAACGAAGACCAGCTTCCAGCCAACTGTTTCATCGACCTTAGGGATGGTAATATCTATGGCTGCAACAACACCAACGGCTCACCGCAGGACGACGTGAAGGTGCATGTGTGGAAGACAGCCTTTAATTTCCCGGATGACGAGTACGATTACAGTGCCGCGACTGGCGAGAATCCATATTATGCCATCAACCAGGTCTTTGGCGGTGGCAACCAAGCCGACTACATACCATCGGATGCAGATGAATCTTCTATCTTGGTATATGTTCACAATTGTTTGAATACCATCCGCAGGGTGTTCTCTGGCGGTAATGCTGCAGACGCCACGGGGGTGGCCACGATTATTGAAGGCGGCCGAATGGATTATGTCTTCGGTGGCGGTAACGGTGAAGTCACCGCGGCCAACATCGGCAATGGTGGCACCCACTTGGTTGTCTCGGGTGGTGAAATAATCCACCTCTTTGGCGGTAGCAACAAAGAAGGTAACATTGCAGGTCCGATGTACACCGAAGTCAATGGCGATTCGCAGTGTAATGAGGAAATGGATATGCACATCACTGATTTCTTCGGTGGTAGCAATGAGGCGCATCTTATTTCCGACAATGTCTATTCAATTATTAAATGTGGCGCCGTGATCGACAATGCATACGGTGGTTCCAATATGGCCGAGATTCAAGGCAATGTCCAATTCGATGTGAGAGGTGGTACGATTAACAATGTCTTTGGTGGATCGAAGGGTGTGTTAAATGAGACAGCTGCCAATATTGATGGTAACGTCACCCTCAATTTGGAAGGCGGAACCATAACAAACGCTTTCGGCGGTAGTGACCAAAACGGTAGCATTACGGGAAGCATCACCGTTAACGTGATTGACTATGAAGTAAGCTGTGGCCTCGACCTGACGAATGTATATGGAGGTGGCAAACTGACGCCTTATACTCCAACTTCTACCACTGACGGACCTGTTGTCAATGTGATGCACATTGCCCAAGAAGAAGGCATTAGAGGCAATGTGTTTGGCGGTGCCTACGGTGCCTCGGCAACGGTTACATCCAACCCGATAGTCAACTTTGGTTATGTTGATGCTATGTCGGGCTATCTTCCTGATGATCTTCCTGAGGACTTGAGCTCAGAAGAATTCGTTGCTCTCGTGTCAGGTAATGTTTATGGTGGCGGCGAGTTGGCACCTGTGGATGGCAGCACCGAAATCAACGTCAACAATGGCACTGTGGTCCACAAGGTGGTGGGCGGCGGCAAGCAAGCTAGTATCACGAACAACACTGAGGTCTATGTCTATGGCGGCACCATCGGCACCGATGGCGATGCCGTTACGGGCTTGGGTAAAGGCGTTTACGGCGGCTGCGACCAAAGTGGCAACCTGGGTGGCGACGTTCTCGTCCAACTCATTGGTGGTACAATAGGTGTCAGCAGCACTAATACCGCCAACATCCACGGTGGCGGCTACGGTCACGAAACCACGGTCACGGGCAACGTCATCGTCAACTTCGGCGATAATACCAACGTAGAGAATACGGGCCTGGTTCTATATGGCGAACTCTACGGTGGTTCGGCTTTGGGCAACGTGAACACTGCCGATCAAAACACCCCCGGTGCTACCACTACCACCACGGTCAACCTGCGTAACGGCATCATCAATGGTGCTGCCTACGGCGGCGGCTTGGGACAAAAGGCCGGAGTTAACGGCGCTACTACAAGTATAGAAGCTTTTGTTTATGGCAAAGTCTACGTCAATGTCGGCTATGCGACTGATTCGAATGATTCGGACACGTATACAGGCAAAGCCAACCTCATCAACTGTGATGTGTATGGCTGCAACAATTTGAATGGCTCGCCCAAGAGCAATGTGTATGTGGATGTTTACCAAACTGCTCATAACGAAGACAATGTAGTGGATAACACCGATGGCAGTTATGCCATCCACCAAGTTTTCGGTGGAGGCAACCAAGCTGACTACACTATCACATCGGGTGATAGCGGATTGAAAAACATCGTGAATGTCCACGGCTGCGAAAACACGATTTGGCGACTCTTCGGCGGCGGAAACGCAGCCGCAGTGTATGGCGTGAATCTCACTATCGACGGCGGTCGATTAGATCAGGTTTTCGGTGGCGGTAACGGCGAACTTGGCCCGGAATTTGGAGCTAATATCGGTGAAGGGGGCATCACTATCCTCATTGGCGGTGGCTATATGAATTCGCTCTTCAACGGAAGTAATCTGCATGGTACTATCAATGGTAATATCTCTTTGTCAAACTTCGATGGCTGCGGTAATGCGTTGGTCATTGACCACTATATGGGCTCCAATCAAGTGGATATTTTCCACGATATTACTGAAACCATTATTTGTGAAACCGATCCCAATAGATTGATGAGATTCGTCAACTTGTATTGCGGTAGCAACAAGGCGCAAATCTATGGCGACATCAACCTCACCATCGAAGGCGGTATATTTGAAAATGTGTTTGGAGGCTCAAAAGGCAGTATCGACAATCCTGCAACCAGCCCTGACGAGACTTATGCTTCCAACATTTATATAATCACCCAGGAGATGATTGACGCTCATCCTGAATTGACTCAGTCGGATTTGGGACGTGGCGGCAACATCAACCTGCTCATTCGTGGAGGTACGATTGGAGACCTCTATGGTGCTTGCGACATCAACGGCAATGTGGAAGGTAGGATTACGATTACAGTGCAATTCGATGAGGAATCAGATTGTCCTCCTTTTATCGGAAACATCTATGGCGGTGGCAACCGAACAGACTATACGCCACGCAATATCAGTAATTACAATAGCACCGATTATCCTGGCTACTCTCCTCTTATCAAGGTTCTCAAGGCCACTGTAGGTGGAGACAGCCAGAACCTTCCTGTTATTGAAAGCGCAGAAAATCCTCGCCCGAAACACTACGAAGGCAATGTGTATGGTGGTGGCAATAAAGGCGACGTTACCAGCAACCCCTTAGTGATTCTTGGCGACAAACTTCATCCCAATGATAGTCCGGTCACCATTTTGGGCAATGTCTATGGCGGTGGCAAGGAAGGCAAAATCATTGGTGATACGAAAATCATCATTGTGCCATCGACAGATCCATCGGATGACGATTAAAATGATATAAGCAGAGTTCAAAAGTGAAATATAATAGCCTAAATAAAAAAATGAATATACTGAAATCAAGAAAAGCTTTTCTTTTGCTGACTATGTTGCTCACGGGCGGCATGGCTTCGGCACAGGTAGTCATCAAAGGCACCGTCTATGGCGGCGGTGAAGGCATACATTCCGACCAACAAACGGGTCTTGTAACAGGCAACACCAAGGTTATCTTGAATGGAGGAATCGTTGAACGTAGCCTCTACGGTGGTGGCGAACTTGGCTCGGTGGGAACCTTCACTGAGTTTTACGATGTGGCAACGGGAGCGCATGTCGCAGGAGAGCCAAAGACTTGTGCCACAGGTACCGGCAAGACCGAAGTGTTGATTAGGGGAGGACAAGTGGGCAAAAACGAAACGCTCATGCCTGAGCCTGGAGCAACCACTTACGAGGACGACTTGGGGTATGTTTTCTGCGGTAGTAGAGGTGAAAGTGACTCCCTTACTTACCCCTTAGCCAACTTGTTTGCCGTGGTCAAAGAGACACATCTGAAAATCAGTGGTTCGGCACTTGTCACAGCCTCAGTTTATGGCGGTTGCGAGAATGGCCTTGTTTTAGGCGATACTCATGTGGAGATCGCCGGTGGCCAGATTGGCACGGGATATGATAGAAACACCCAAGTGCATGATGGTTTATATTCAGAGGAACAATGGACTACGGTGATTCAAAAAATCAAGGACGGATCCTTCACCGAAACTGATGCCGGCGCTTTCCACGAATGTGACCACTGGCCCTACGGCGATGGAAACGGCCATTACTATACTTATGATATTTACGCTGAAGATTACGACTCTCAAGGCGGCGCGCTTAATGCCACCGATGGACATACTTTTTATGGCAATGTGTTTGGCGGAGGCTCTGGTTATTATCCTTTCTGGGACGAAGCGAATACCAAGGCAGTTTGGCGTCGTTCGGCAGGACGTGTGTGGGGCAATACCGTGGTCAACATCACCGGTGGTCACATCCTTACCAACGTTTATGGCGGCAACGAGCAAACCGACGTTATGGGCAACAGCACCGTCAATATGACGGGTGGCACCCTCGGTGTGCCTCGCTCGTTCCAGGGCATCAAAGACCACCCTGTCACCTGTTACCTCTTTGGAGGAGGCAAGGGCGACCAACGTGTTATGTTCAACACCTGGACCAATGTTGAAAATGCCGAAGTAAACATCAGCGACGATGCATTCATCTTCGGTTCGGCGTTTGGCGGTGGCGAGGATGGCCACGTGCTCAGCAATGTCGCGATGAACATTGAGCCTGGAGCCCACATTGGCACTTACGGCTATTCATACGTCGACGGCAACGTGTTTGGCGGCGGTCGCGGTTTCTCGGGCGATGCCCTCACAGCTGGCTCGGTGGGTGGCAACGTGACGCTCAACATCAGCGGAGGTACCATGCTCGGCTCCGTGTATGGTGGCGGGCGCTTGGCCTCAGTGGGCACGCCTTTTGTTAATGTTGGCAATCCGCTTTACGGCCAAATGCAGGCTGACGACTACAGCGACCCCGCTCATCCTGTCACTCACGGCCATGTCACCGTCAACATTTCAGGCGGTGTCATCGGTAACGACTATGAGTCGAAACTGCATTTGGGCAACCCGGTCCTCGCGGAAGGACGCTCCTACGGAGGCAACGTCTACGGTGGCTCGATGGGTCGTTTGACCAAGATTGACGGCACCACTGTGAACCCAATGTGGCCCAACTTGGGTAAAGTGAAGAATACCTCTGTCACGATTAGTGGCGACAACACCATCATCAAGGGCAGTGTGTTCGGCGGTAGCGAGTTAGGCACTTTGTCGAGCAATGAAACCGATGTCAATGCAGGCAAGCCTTCGGGTAATGCCACGGTCACCATCAATGGTGGCACGATTTGGCGTAATGTGTATGGCGGCAGCTACGGCAGCGACAACACTACGATGCTCGCACCCTTGGACGTCCATAACCAATACAGTGATGAAACAGTGCAGGTCACTCCTATGCAGCGCGCAGGTCGTATCGAAGGCAACACCAAGGTTGTAATGAATGGGGGATGGGTGAAGAAGTGCATCTATGGTGGCGGTTCATTGGCCTCAGTGGGTACCCTCACAGAATGGCCTACCATTCATGATGACGAGACCCAAGGCTTCGCCCTCAGCTGGCCATACGAATTCAAATATGCAGAGGGGACTGGCTATGACACTGTTATCATCAATAACGGACGTGTCGGTATGACTGGCAAGGACTATATGGGCCCGTGGAATGCCAATGGACAACCCATTTACTATGACGAGGATAATGTGAGTCATGTGTATGACCTTACGGATGCCGATCAAGTTGCCTTGCTCAAGGCAGCTCGTGAGGACAATGGCGACGTGTATGGTGGCGGCAAAGGTATAGCCGGCGACCGTTATGTGATGGCACACTGCGCCAATTCCAACAACACTGAAGTTATCATCAACTATCCCAACAACATTGTCACACCCGAAAACTACAAACCGACTTATTCAGGTAGTATTGATTATGAAACAGCCTTCTATTCAATATGGAGTGAATGGACTGGATTCGGCTCGTTGGGTTGCCTCCCAGGAGCTGTTTACGGCGGCGGCGAAAACGGCCATGTGAACGAAAACGCGCGCGTCACTCTTGAAAAAGGTCTCGTCGGACACAACATCTATGGTGGCGGTAAAGGTACGGATACCTATCCTGTGACTTTGGAGCATTATAACGATCACCCCAATGGCGATTGGCATATTGGTGAATTATATGAAGCCCAAATCACCAGCCTCACCGCTGGCAAGGTGTATGGCAACACTTATGTCACCGTCAATGATGGCTATGTGGTGCGTAACGTGTTTGGCGGCGGCAACCGCGCTTCGGTCGGTAAAGGCAACTATGCCGGTGGCCCTGGCGATTACCAAGTGAACGGCTATGGCGAGAAGTGGACTACGGCAGAGATGCGGGAACTCCTCATGAACTCTGGCCACACCTATGTTAATGTGTATGGTGGCCAAATCGGAACGGCTAATGGCGACAAGGACGACCTGCCTACGGGTAATGTCTTCGGCAGTAGCCGTGGCGAACCTGCACCCAATGTGCCGTCAACCCTCTCTCCGCGTTACCATTATTGTCCTGAGTTCTTCTCCGGCTATGTCAACCATACCCATGTCACCATCGGTGAAAATCCCAATGCCACACCTGATGGAAACAGCCCACGACTCTTTGGCTCGGTGTATGGCGGCGGACAAGACGGTCACGTCCGTTGGGGCACTGAGGTCGTCGTCAACGATGCCGAGATTGGTAATGAATATGTCAATCCCACGGCAGCGGAAGATTTGGTTGGCACATCCGACACCTTGCACTTCCAATGGTTGGCTCGTGGCAATGTGTATGGCGCTGGATCAGGTACAGGAACCTTTACTGATGTCTATGGCGTCAATCAGCACAGCAATTCGTCAGGCTCGGTGACGCATTTCACTTCGGTCACCATCAACGGCGGCTTGATTCACCGCAACGTCTACGGCGGCGGCTCGTTGGCCTCGGTCGGCCCTCCGCGCATACCACCGCTTACCTACGATGCAAATCGTAACCAGACCTTAGCCACGGTCAATATCAACGGCACTATCGGAAAGCTTTCGGATGTGAACGGAAGCTACATTGACGGCGGCGTTACCAAAAAGTTCAGCTACGGCGGTCACGTTTTCGGCGGCAGCCGTGGTGAACTTGCGCTTGACGAAAGCAGTTTCTCCACTTCCATCTATACCGAGGTCAATGTGGGACAAAACAACGAAAACAGCATCCCCGTCCCTGGCTATGTGCTTGGCAATGTGTATGGCGGTGGCGAGGTCGGCATCGTGAAGCAATGCACCGAGGTCAATATGAACGCAGGCGAGGTGGGAACGATTGGATATACTTGGAAACGCAATACCAACCATGCACAGCCTTACGACAGTATCTACCACACCTCGGGCGGCGACGTGTTTGGAGGCGGCAAAGGTCACCTCAGCAAGGTCAACGCAGCCTTGGTGATGGACAGCACCGTGGTCAACATCAATGGCGGCCATGTGTTCTACAACGTGTACGGCGGTGGCGAGGTGGCCAGCGTGGGCGAGAGCGAAGCCTATACTTACACTTTTACCGATGCGAATGATCAGACTACCTCTGTCCAGGATTTGAGGCCTGTTGGGACCTCTGGCTTTGCCCAAGTGAAGGTCACTGGTGGTCAAGTGGGTCCTGCACCGGGAACCGGAACGTATTTAGGCCATCCCTACAATGTTAACATCGGCTTGAATGGTTTGGACGGCTATGTGTTCGGCGGCGGCGAGGGTATCGGTAAAGACCCCACTGAGCTTTACAAGGGCTACACGAATGTGAACTATGCTAAAGTTGAGGTGAATATGCCGATGGACGATGGCACACATGCCAACCGCATCTGGGGCAGCATCTTCGGTGGTGCCGAAGACGGCCATGTGTTGGGTAGCGATACCGTTCACTTGGTCAGTGGCTTGATTGGAACCTATGGCACCACGAGCTACGATGGCAACATCTTCGGCGGCGGGCGTAACTACTCCAAGAAGAACTACACCGCGGGCCGCACCCGTGGCAACATCACCGTCGAGATGGAGGGTGGCCATTTGCTCGGTTGCCTCTTCGGCGGCGGGCGTTTGGCCTTGACGGGCATCGGCTATAACGGCGTGACCCCAACCGGCACATCCGCAGACGCCTACAAAGCCTTGTTAGACGGCCCCGAACATGGTCAAGTTTCGGTCAAGGTGACGGGCGGCACGGTGGGCAATCTCGATTACATGAGGGATAGACAATTTGTCATAGGCGACGTGTACGGCGGTGGCAAGGGCAGCAAGACAGGCATTGCAGACCATCCCGCATCATCGGCCTTGCTTATCTCCTTGGTCAAGGACACCGAGGTTGAAATCTCAGGCACGGCACGCATCTACGGCAGTGTGTATGGCGGCGGCGAGGTGGCCAATGTAGGCAATTACACTTGGAACCAAACTGGAGCTCGCGTTAGCCATATCGATATTGAACCCGAAACCGGCCATACTAAGGTCGCCGTCAGCGGCGGCACCATCGGCTTGGACAATATGCAGATGATTACCGAGTCGGGTTATCCCGACGACTTCGGCCACGTGTTTGGCGGTGGCGCAGGCTGGACGGAATCGCTTGAGACCTCACAGGTCGTTGATGAAGAAGGCGACCATCTCGTTGAACTGATGGCCTGTGTTGGGACCACAGAGGTGGAAATCTCAGACGATGCCTTCGTGCTCGGTTCGGTGTATGGCGGTGGCGACAACGGCAGTGTGTTTGACAGCACTTGGGTGAAAATCCAAGGCGGACAAATCGGTGCAGGCCAAGGCTACACTATTCCATATACCGATGACGACTGGGCCAGTAGCGCCTTGGCCCCGACAGCCCATTGGGATTACACTATGAACGGCAACCCCTACGACATCTTCGTCATTGACCCCGAGACCGGTAGACCGAAAGCTGGCCAAGACGGTGGCACCTTCTTTGGCAATGTGTTTGGCGGCGGCTCAGGCTACTATCCCTACGGCTCAGTCAACGGCCAAAGCCAATGGCTGCGTTCGGCGGGACATGTGTGGGGCAACACCCGCGTGGAAGTCAGCGGCGGCCACATCCTTTCTTGCCTCTATGGCGGCTGCGAGGTCACCAATGTGGGTAGGTACACCTATAATTATACGATTCATGGCGAAGACCATAATTCAGGCGGTAAGGCTACTGTCGTTATGAGTGGCGGCACCATCGGCGTGCCGCGCACCACAACAGATATTCAAAACCTTCCTGTCCCTGGCTATCTCTATGGCTCGGGCAAGGGCGACCCGCGCATCTACTTCAACACCTGGACCAATGTTTGGGAAACCGATGTCACCGTCAGCGGTGGCCGTATTTACGGCTGTGTCTTTGGCGGTGGCGAGGACGCCCACGTCATGGGCGACGTCAACCTCAAGGTCAGTCAGGCATCCAGCGATGTTCCCACCATCATTGGGACCCAAGGCCTCACCAAGGCCGACGGCAACGTGTTTGGCGCCGGTCGTGGCACCACGGAGGAAGCCCTTACCGCAGGTTCGGTGAGTGGCAATGTCAACCTGAATATCACCGGTGGCACCATCCTCAACTCCGTCTTTGGCGGTGGCAACCGTGCCTCGGTGGGCACCTACCTTGTGGATGCCCAATATGACAACAATGGTGTCATGACCGACAATCCATATTATGGCCAAATGAGGGACGATGTGACAGGCGAGAACGCCCAGACCTACGGCCACGTGGTCGTGAATGTCAGTGGCGGCACCGTCGTTGGCAACGGCTCAACGCATCCCAGCCACGTCAATCCTTATACCATGAGCGGCAACGTTTATGGCGGTGGTAGAGGTGTCATTAGTACAGCATCTGAAAGCATCTGGCCTTTGGCGGCACGCGTCAAGCAGACCAATGTGACCATCAAAGGCACGGCAGCCATCAAGAACTCAGTGTATGGCGGTGGCGAAGTCGGCAGTGTTCGTGACAGCACCACGGTCAACATCGCTGGCAACTGCACCATCGGCGGCGTCTACACCAACAATAACGTCGCTGAGAACTGCGGCCATGTGTTTGGCGGAGGTAGAGGCTATGAAGGCGCAGATACGGCGGAATCATTGAATACCGACAACGCGCTTCACGAGCCGACCATCTTAATAGCAGGTCGCGTGTATGGTGACACCTATGTTAATATCAAGGGTGGCCATGTCTTTGAGAATGTTTTCGGCGGTGGCGAAGTGGCCAGCGTGGGCCAGTTTAATATCGTTTATGAAAATACTTCCGATTTGTCTGAGGGTGCCAACAGCGTCACTCCCGATGCCAACACTGGCACGGCTACGGTGAAGGTGACCGGCGGCATTATCGGGCCTTTGGACGGTACCGGCCTCAACGGCTATGTCTTCGGTGGTCCTAAGGGCGGTAGCAATGCTCACATGAGTCCCTATTGTAATGTGAACACAGCCGTCGTTGAGATGGATATGCCGATGGATGGTGATGACCGCGTCTGGGGTAGCCTGTTCGGTGGCGGCAGCCAAGGCCACGTGTTGGGCGATGCCACGGTGACGATGAAGAAAGGCACTTTGGGTACCAATGGCATCACCGGCTTCGACGGCAACATCTTTGGCGGAGGCCGTAACTACCACGAAGAAAGTGAAACCGCTGGCCGCGTGGGTGGCAATACCACCGTCAATATTTTGGGCGGCCACATGCTCGGCTCCGTCTTCGGCGGCGGTCGTCTCGGCTCGGTCGGTATCGACGTCAATGGCGACACGCTGGTTGGCGTCAACCACGGCTATGCCACTGTCAATGTGGGTGGACAATACCAAATCGGCAACATCGACATCGGTCACTTGATTACCGACCCGTCTCACCCCGACGAGCGCGTGGGCGGCAACGTGTATGGCGGCGCCAAAGGTAAGGCAGATGCGCCTGGCACCATGGCGACACGCTTGTCGAAGGTGAAGCAAACCACGGTGAACATCATGGAAAAATCAGGCACCGAAACCTGGATTGAAGGCTCGGTGTTCGGCTCGGGCGAAGACGGACATGTGTTGAAAGACACCTACGTCAACATCCATGGCGGACAAATCGGTGGCCATGATTATGGTAATCTCGAACCCTGCAACGACCCCTACCACGGCAATGTGTATGGCGGTGGTCGCGGTGTCGACACATACGAACATGAAGGTGAACAAATCCATAGCCATACGGCGGGCTTGGTGCAAGGCAACACCCATGTCAATATGGATGGCGGCCATGTCATCCGTAATGTGTATGGCGGCGGCAACCTGGCCTCGGTGGGCAATGCCACTGAGGAACCCGATGCACAGGGCAACTACAAAACAGGCTTGGCTTCGGTGACTATCGTGGGCGGTACTGTTGGTACGATTCACGAAGACGAGAACTTCGGCAACGTGTTCGGCTCAGGCCACGGCGGCGTGGGTGGCGAGTATGTCGATTTGGCCTTCGTCAAAAACACCCATGTGACCATTGGCCAGACGGCCCAGATTTACGGCTCGGCGTTTGGTGGCGGCGAGGACGGCCATGTGAGAAAGAATGCCCTTGTCGACATTGAAGGCGGCATCATCGGTGATGCTGACGATGCCAATCCCACTTCCACTTATTACAATACTCTTGACGGCAATGTGTACGGTGGCGGTCGCGGTCTGCTCACCACTGTCGAAAGCGAGACGGCTGGTGAGGTATATGGCTATACCATCGTTAACATCAGGAAATCGACTGTCGACGGGACCGAATACTCACCCGTCGTCTGGAACAATGTGTATGGCGGTGGTAGCCAGAGTGTGGTACACGATTACAAAGTGGTCAACATGTCGGGTGGCTTGATACATGGTAGTTTGTTCGGCGGCAGCCGACAGATTCCTGCTTCGCGCCCCAACAAGGCTCCGCGTTGGGTCAACATGTGGGGTGGCACCGTCGAAGGCAATGTGTACGGCTGCAGTTATTATGCCGAAGACGATAACCCGTCAGACCCACACGATTCGAAGGGTTGGGCCTCGTTCGTCAACATTAGTGGCGGCACCATCGGCACCGACGCCAAAGGAGGCATTGAAAAAGGCAATGTGTATGGCGCCGGCTACGGCGGCAAAGTGAAAGGCTCCGTGGCGGTCTTGATAGGCCAGAAGGCCATCGTCGAAACGTCAAATGACTCAGGGGATGAGTTCTATGGCAAAAATATCCACAGGCAGGAGACTCCTGCCGTTGCCAACCTCGACATCAAGGGCAGCGTGTTTGGCGGCTCTTATGGAAGCATAGGTTCAACGGAATGGGACCACTCGTTTAACGTGTCGGGCTACAGTAGAGTCTACATCGACGGCACCGGCTACAACACCACAATCTCAGCTCCAGCCCAGAGCACTACCAACTATATGAACATCGAAGGTGGCATATATGGCTGTGGCACCAACTGCGAGTCGGGTGAGGAAGGCCGTAACATCTTAGTCAGGAATTACGGCACGCGCAATCCTGAGGGCAACTCAGATGCTGAGTTGACACAGGCTTCCCGAACACTGACCACCCTGCAGCGTGGTGACATTATCATGCTTGACAATACCAACGTCAACCTGAGCGGTGCTGACGACATCAGCCAATCCGATTCCGAAAGGAAGTTTGCCGTGCTTCAGGTCGATAAGGGCGTGTATGTGACCAATGCCTCTGGCATCGTGCTTGGTGCTGTCGGCGCTCCTGCTTACATGGACTCCATCCATGAAGTGAGAAGCCTGCATCTGATCAATGCCAACAGCACCTCATACGGCCACTTGGACGGCAGCAACGCTAATGATTGGGAGTGGATAGGTGTCAATCCATTGGTAGAGGAAGGCAACACCCAAGAAAACGCAAGGTTGTATTATACGCAAACGAATCCTAACTCGCCTTTGATTTATAACCAAGAAAACGTCATTATCTTCAATGGCGACTCAAGGCTTTACGTGCGCTATCTGGATGGAAGCGGCTCTACCAAGATAAGGAAGTACGGCCAGCTGCAAGGTTTCTTCAGGATGAGAGGTGATTTATTCCAACCTTATGGTACAGAGAGCTTTGCCTACGCCCGCCCGAAGGTGACACCGAAAAACAATCCTATCGCCGTAGATGGTTATAATTTTACGAGTGACATCTTGAACGGAAGCGATGGCGGTTTCCTGAGTTATGTTACGGACTACAACTTCTTTACCCAAGCGAATCATGAGGTTTTGAATTATACTTACCATTATGAGGGCGACGATGGTGGAAGTGAATTCACCAAAACGAAACAATATCCTTATTTCAACATCGGCGAGTATGTGCAGAATAGAGCAGATGGTGAGATGGACCTTGAGGAGTTCCGTGAATGGGTGTTGCCAGTCATTTCAGGCAGAATCTGGTATGTCGACGGAAGAGGCATCGGCAACGGCAACGGCGGTTGGGGTAAGGACAGAAACCACCAAGAGGGATGGGGCCATTTCCCTGATAAGCCCAAACTGACCGTATCTGGCAATAAAACCATAACAGTAGAAGGGAATACCATTTTAGAACAAGGTATCTGCTATGACGAATCTACAACTCCTGAAGCCAAGTATCCTGCATTTGACAAAGCCAATGACATCATCTATGTTGTGGGCCCCATCGAAGCAGTTCTCGAAAATGACAACTTGAACAGATGGCCAGATTATCAATTGAAGTTGTACCGCTACCCAGGTGGACACTTGATGAGCAATGACTATTATGACGAGACAGTCGTTGATGCGGAGCATCCTGCAACAGCACCTGATAATGTAGATACATGGAATGGACAAACAGGAAACTCTACTGTAGGTCCAGGCGCCAACTTGGGCATGATGATCCATGCCAACAAGAGCAACTTCGTGATGGAGAATGTGTTGGTGGACGGTTTGTATGGAGCCACCACAACGGATGTTACAACTCATAGCATCCCAACCTCCTTTATGAGTACGCAGGTGTATAAAGTGAACAAGCCTATGGTAGTCACTACTGCCAATAGTACACTCACTCTTAAGGGCAGTAAGAACATCGAGACAGGTACTGAAGCAATCTTGGCCAATGGCACCATCTTGCAGCGTGGCTACAATGGCATTGATGTGGCTACTACATGGTACAACAATGTTGACTACGATTGTTATACAGAGTCAACGTCAGGTGGCCAGCAGGTAATCACCGTTACTCCACAAGGTGGTGGTTTGTTTGTCGACAAGGATGCCTCCTGCACTGTGAATGTGGAAGGTTTGGTGACCATTACCAGCAATAAGCAACGCCATGTAGTTGGTTCGAATGACCATCCTGTCAATTGTAATGTGTATCTGCCTACCTTCTCCAAGCACTTCAATATCACAGACGAGTTGGAAAAGGAAACCCACATCGGTGTAACCAGCCCGATCAGAAACACCGCTGAATGGTATTACGACAACACCTTCTCGCCGGTGGCGGAGGCCGTTCCCGCTGCCACTGCTACGATGGAAGCTAAAGCAATAGCCTCCCAAGCATGGCAGAATTGCAACTTCAACGACGACCAAGGTTGGTTCTTCGTCAACGAGAATGTCGAAAAGCTCTATATCAACGAGAGTGTTGTAAACCACAAACGTACTACCTATTATGATGGAAGAGCGACTACTTCAATTGATGGAACGGAGACCATTATTACCCCCAATCCGACTAATCCCAACTTGAATGAGAACACCTTGTTCTTCGGCTGGACTTGGGCCAATGTGGTGCGTGCCAACCCTGGCGAAAATAGTATTGAAGAGGTGAATGAAGGATCAACCACAACCTTCAATATCAAGGATGAAAAGGGCTTGGCCTGGCTCATCAGCATGACCTCGGGTATGAATGGAGTAGGGTATTCTTCCACTGATTTCTCATCAAGTTCACAACACCCAAAGTTTATCAAGCAGACAGATGATATTAATCTGAAGCAATATGTTTGGGTACCGATAGGTAGCCCTGCTGAAGGCAACCACAAGCAGTTTGCTGGAAATTATGATGGTAAAGGTCATCTTATCAAGAACCTTTACATCGAATACATTGGCGTGGGCGACTCCATCTATGAACGTCATGACTACGGACTGTTTGGTAATACCTATAAAGCCAATGTCAACCGTACGTTCGTGGTAAGTGGCAAGGTTAGCCCCGTGATTCCCACGGTTGAGAATACCGTCCCATTCAACCCCTCAATTGATGCTGTTAACACGTTCAACGTCGGAGGATTGGTTGGTTATCAAGAACAGGGCGATGTCACCAATAGCGAAGCCGCTGTTGAGATTATTTGCCCCGACAAGAATGGAAGCGGCATTATCGGAGGTGGCTTGGTCGCAAAGGTAGAGGCAGGCGTGGTCCACTCGTCGATGGCGATGCCTGTGATGGGCATTGGTGCCTCTTCCACAGGCCCCATGGGAGGTTTGGTAGGTAACGCCTCTAACAATAGTTCTATCGAAAACTCGTTTGTCAATGCGACGTTCAACATCAACTCGTCTAACCATAGTGTTTTGGCTGGTGGATTGTTGGGCAGAGCTAATGGCATGGAGATGAAGAACTGTTATTCGCACATGCGTAATGAGCCTACAAGTACTTCTGTCTTCAAGGGCATCATTAACCAATTCGTTGGTACCAACGATATTGATTACTGCTATGTCGAGCAGGGTTACTCCTTCGACAACTGTGGTGAGCATAGCGATAACTACACGTATACTACCAGCCCCGACAATCTTGGCTACATGTATTACGACAACATCATCGACGGTGACACGACGTTGGTGGCCCGACTCAACATTAATGCTTGGAGCATGAATCCTGCTTCCGATTCCACCTACGCCCACTGGGCGCGTCCGGGCTTGGCCGAAATCAACGGCGACTTGCCTGTGCTGCTGCTTTGTGAGTTTGATGCAGACTCAATCTATCAAGGTAACTTCCGTAGCGTGGGTACTTATGAAGGAGGTCGTGCCTTGCAGTATGGTGGTCCTGTACGTGATGACAACGAACTTGACAGCGCACTTGCCAGAACATTGGAGAAGGATGAACACGACCAAGACATTCCTGATTACCTCTTTGTTTATGGCGACGTGAAAAACGTGGGCAGTAGCCTTTCCATTACCCAAAGCAAAGTGAGCTATCACGAGGATGTGTCTATCCTCAATCCAGGCAAGTTGAGTGACTTTGCCAACAACTATGTGGGTATCACCTTCGACAATTCCTGCGGACATGCTTCCTCTTCGCCTGGTATCAATGAAGGCCTCATTGGCACTGGTGGCTACCTCTTGCCCCGCGACTGGCACATGTTCTCTACACCGTTGAGCAACGCACCTTTGGGATTTGACTATAAGGGTGATAACGTGGCTAATAGCCCGCACTACAACAACCCATGGGAGTCCACCGCCAACGAGTTCAACTGGCTTAACGGAGGACAACCTAATGGCAACAACCGTTACTGGATGAAGGATTATGACGTGGCTGACGGATATTTCCCGACAGGGTTAGACGAGTCTGTCATTCCCCAAACTGACGATCTCTTCATCGTGAACAGCCCTAATACACCTTCTGATGAGTGTCCCTCCTCGGGCGTTTACCGTTATCCTTACGGCATGGACTTCTACACATGGAATGAGCCGCAATACCACTGGATCAACTTCAAGCGTAACGGTCCTAACCACTGGCACAGTGATACGCCACATGTAAAGTTGGATTATGTCACAGAGAAGGCGACCAACCACGATCAGACCCCAACCAATGTCAACGAAGAGACTTTGATTTCAGGAAAGGGTTATATGGCGGCCATCACGAAAGAAACTTTCATGCAAAGCCACGGCAAGCTGAATACTGTCGACAATGATGGCCAAAGCATCACGCTGAAGAACACCTCAGGCTCTATGATGCCTGGCTGGAACTTGGTGGGTAATCCATATCATGGTTACTTAGACTTTGATGAGTTGGCTAAGGGCACAAACTTGGAGGTGTTGAGCGATCAGAATTACTTGAGTGATTACGCGGATGAACGCGCGTTCTATGTAGTCTATAATGCTGACAAATATGATGGCGAAGATGCCGCTACTGCATTCAGGTACTATCCTGTGCATGGCTCTAGGGGCGGTGATTATGCCGAGCGTTATCTGCATCCTCACCAAGCCTTCTATGTGAAAGCGAAGGATACTAAACCTCTACGGTTTAAAGGAACCATGTTGTCCACTCGTGCTTCGGTTGCCAAACATGGAGAGGAAAGCCACTTGCGTGAGGATCGTCCAGCCTATCCATTGGTCAATCTCTACTTGAGCAGTGACCAAGGCTGTGCCGACGTAACAGTCATCGAGTTCGAGCGTCCCAACTGGGGCGGTGCCCGCAAGATGAAAGAACTGCGCGTGGGCGATGGTGTCTTCTATGCCCAGCATGACGACACGCACTATGCCGTACTCTTCGCCCAGCAAGGCATCGACCGAGTGCCGCTTTGGTTCGAAGCCAAGGAAGACGACATCTTCAACATCAAGTGGAATACGGCCAACGGCGACTTCCATAGTATGTACCTCATCGACAACCTAACCGGTGTGCAGTACGACATGCTTAGGAATAACTCCTATACCTTCGAGGGCCATAAGGGTGACTATCCGTCGCGCTTCCTCATAGTCTTTAACGTGACCGATGTGGAAGAGCACGTTGAGCTTAACAGCTTCGTCTTCTTCGACGGCTCACAATGGTTAGTCACAGGCGATGGCGAGTTGGAGTTCATCGACTTGAATGGCCAGGTGCTATGGGAGAAAGAAGTCCATGGCGGCCAAACGAGGATAACCGTACCCGAAGTGGCCAGCGGTATGTATTTGTTCCGCCTCACCAACGGAAAAGAAACTAAAGTTCAAAAAGTAATCGTTAACAGATAAGGAGAGAAAGAGATGAAAAGAATGAACAAAAATATCATGGTTTTGCTCACGGCTCTTCTGCTGTGTGTTGGCTCTCTGAAAGCTCAAATCTTCATTGCGGACAATGAATTTGAAGGAATGCTTCGTCAAGAGACAGATGAATTTGTTCTTTTTGCTCCCGTAGAAGGAATAGATTATGACCAGTTTTATACGCCTATTGGCAGTGGATGGCTACTGCTGTCAGGGTTGGCGGGCGCTTATCTGTTATCGAAACGTAAGAAACAAAAATGACCTTGTAGAGACGCAAAATTTTGCGTCTCTACATGCATCATTTCCGAATTGCATTGAAAAATCAACTAGATTTCTTTAAAAATTAGGAACCTATGTTGATTTTTCCTATTTTTGTCCCTCAAATTGAAAACGAATTATCTAGGATATGGAAATCAAAAGAGTATTTGATCTTCTCGACAACTATGTGGAGAAGTATCCCAACCAGCAGGTCGCCCTCGCTGGAAAAAAGAACGGACAATGGGTAAATTATAGTGCCACCTCATATAAAGAACACGCCGATACGTTGAGTTATGCCCTCATCGAGTTGGGCATCGAGAAAGGCGATAAGGTGGCCATGATTTTGACCAACCGTCCCGAATGGAACATGCTCGATATGGCCATCAGTCAGATTGGAGCCATTACGGTGCCGGTGTATCCTACCATCAGCGAAGAGGATTACCGTTACATCCTTGCTGACTGCGATGCCAAGATGGTCATCATCGACGGCCTCTCCGTCATGAACAAGGTGACCAACATCTTGCCTGATGCGCCCAACGTGAAATTGGTCTATACCATGGTTGACCGCGAGAAATACCCCTATTTCGACCAGTTGCTGCAATTGGGCAAAGACCATCCGCATAAAGATGAACTTGCAGCCCGCAAGGCCACCGTCGACGAGATGGAATGTGCCACCATCATCTATACTTCGGGTACTACCGGCACACCCAAAGGCGTGATGCTTTCGCACCACAACCTCATGAACCAGTTCCCGAATTTCCATTACACGATTAGCGATTCGTCCAACAAGGCCTTCAGCTTCCTGCCTGTTTGCCATGCCTACGAACGCGCCTTGAACTATTGCTACCAATATCGTGGCATGTCGATTTACTATGCCGAAAGTTTGGGCACCATCGCCAACGACATGCGAGCCATTCATCCCACGATGATGTGTGCCGTGCCACGTGTGTTGGAGCGCTTCTACGACGCCATTATCCAATCTGGAAACAAACAAAAAGGCCTCAAGAAGAGTATCTTCTTCTGGGCTGTGCGCCTTGGCGAACGCTACAAGATTGATGCTGTTAGTCGCAATTGGTTCTATGATAAAAAACTGGCCATTGCCGACAAGTTGGTCTATGCCAAGATTAGGGAAAACATCGGCGCTGAGAACTTCGACATCATCGTTTCGGGAGCTGCAGCCATTTCACAAAAGGTCGCGGGTTTCTTCTCGGCCATCAAGATGCCAGTGTTTGAGGGCTATGGCCTCACCGAGACTTCTCCCGTCATTGCCGTGAGTAACCGCAATCCGCATGGCCGCGAAGTGGGGTATGTGGGGCAGCCGCTGCCAGGCACCGAAGTGAAGATTGCGGATAATGGCGAGATTTGCTGTCGTGGCCACAACGTGATGATGGGCTACTACAAACATCCCGAGCTGACCAAGGAAGTCATCGACGAGGAGGGTTGGTTCCACACGGGCGACATGGGTGAGATTGACCAATACAATCGTCTGCGCATCACAGGTCGTATCAAGAGTCTTTTCAAGACCTCGGGCGGCAAGTACATCAACCCCGACGTCATCGAAGCCAAGTTCAGCGCTTCCAAATTAATAGAGCAGGTTTTGGTGGTGGGCGAGAACCAGAAATTTGCCGGTGCCCTCATCATCCCGAACTTTGCCGAATTGAAGGCTTGGTGCAACGAGAACAAGATTCCTTACACCACCAACGAGGAGATGGTCAAGAACCCCGAAGTGCTGAAGCTTTACGCCAACGAAGTCAACGAGCTCAACAAGGGCTTGGGCGAGACCGAGAAGGTCAAGAAGCAAGTACTGCTTGCCGATGAGTGGAGCATCGCCAACGGCATGCTGACCCCTACGCTTAAAATCAAACGTAAGGTCGCCACAGCGAAGTACAAGGATGTCATTGAGAAGATGTTCGCTTAATGACTATGGCCTATGGCTTATGACAATGGCCGCCTCAACTTAGTGTTGGAGCGGCCATTGTGTTGTCAAAAGAAGCTTTTCACACATGTCATTCCCTTGGGAATCTATGTGTGAAAAGCTTCTTTGCTTTATTCCAAATAAGTATATCCGTACAATCCCGAACGGTAGTTCGACAAAAATTCCTTGCCCTCTTCGACGGAAATCTTGCCTTCCTTCACGCACTTGGTGACCCAGGTCTCCACCGTGCGGACGAGTTTCTTCGGACTGTATTGCACATATTCCAGCACGTCGGCCACGGTCTCGCCGTCGATGACTTGATCGATGTAGTAGCCTTTTTCGTCCACAGAGACGTGTACAGCGTTGGTGTCGCCAAACAGGTTGTGGAGGTCGCCCAAGATTTCCTGATAAGCACCCACGAGGAACACACCGATATAGTAATGCTCCTTGTCGGTGAAGCTATGCAGAGGGATGGTGTGCTGCGTCGACTTGGCAACGAAATTGGTGATCTTGCCATCGCTGTCGCAAGTGATGTCTTGCAAAGTGGCGAGGTGGGTCGGGTTTTCATCCAAACGCTGGATTGGGATGATGGGGAAGAGTTGGTCGATGGCCCAAAGGTCGGGCAAAGACTGGAACAATGAGAAGTTGCAGAAATATTTGTCGGCAAGCAGCTTCGGCAGTGAGGTGAAGTCCTCAGGCACGCGCTTCAAACTATTGGCGATGTGGTTCACCTCGCGGGCGATGCTCCAGAACAGCCTTTCAATCTTGGCGCGCGACTTGAGGTCGAGCAGGCCAAGGCTGAAAAGGTTGAGGGCTTCTTCGCGGATTTCCTGGGCATCGTGCCAGATTTCCAAAGAAGAGCTCTTGGTGAGTTCGTCCCAGGAATCGTAAAGTTCCTTGATGAGTTCGTGGTCGTTCTCTTCGGGTTCCTCGTCGTCGTCCCATTCGGGCAGCGAAGTCTTTTCCAACACCTCAAAGATAAGCACGGAATGATGTGCAGTAAGGGCACGACCTGACTCACAGATGACGTTGGGGTGAGGGAGTTCGTTCTTGTCGCAGGCATCCACGATGGTGTAGATGGCGTTGTTGGCGTATTCCTGGATGCTGTAGTTGACCGAGCTGGCACTGCTGGAGCTGGTGCCGTCGTAGTCGACGCCGAGACCACCGCCCATGTCCACGTACTCGATATGGTAGCCCATCTTGTAAAGCTGCACATAGAACTGTGCCGCCTCACGCAAGGCCACGTTGATTTTCTTGATCTTACTGACTTGGCTGCCGATGTGATAATGCACGAGTTTCAGGCAATCCTTCATGTCGTGTTCTTCGAGGAAGTCAAGGGCTTCGAGCAGTTCGGAAGAAGTGAGGCCAAACTTGCTGCCGTCGCCGCCCGACTCTTCCCATTTGCCTGCACCGGAGCTGGCGAGTTTGATACGCACGCCCAGATTCGGTGTGACCTTCAAGCGTTTGGCAATCTTGGCCGTGACCTTCAGCTCATTAAGCTTCTCGATGACGATGATGATTTTACGACCCATCTTTTGGGCAAGCAAAGCCAGTTCGATGAACTCCTCGTCCTTGTAACCGTTGCACACGATGAGTGAGTCGGAGTCGGTGCCAAGGGCAATGATGGCATGGAGCTCAGGCTTGGAACCAGCTTCCAGACCGATGTTGCACTTCTTGCCATGACTGACAATCTCTTCGACCACGGGGCGCATCTGGTTCACCTTGATGGGCATCACCACGAAATTCTGTCCGTGGAATTCGTATTCCTTGGCGGCCTCCTTGAAACAGGAGTCAATCTTGTTGATGCGGTCGTCGAGGATGTCGGGGAAACGCAGCAGCATGGGTGCTGACACGTCTCGAAGTGACAGTTCGTCAACCAATTCCGGCAGGTCGACGGAGGCACAGCCTTCTTTGGGTGTCACGACCATGTGGCCTTTCTCGTTGATGGAAAAGTAACTACCTCCCCAGCCTTTCACGTTGTAAAGGTCCTCGGAGTCTTCAATGCGCCATTTTCTCATTGCAGTTTGGTTTTGTGTGTTATAATGGACTGCAAAACTAAGAAAAATATCAGTTTATGGCGAAAATATTTCTTTTCTTTGGCTGTCAACACGAATTACCAAAAATGAAACACAAATTGTCATTAATTCAATTTTTGGAAAATTTGTGGTAAATTACTGATAATTTGTGTTTTAATAAAAGAAAGTCATTCTCGTCTTTTGTAATGTGTCAAAGATTGGGAATAATGATTATTTTTGTGGCAAATTATAGTGTATGAGATTGATCATCGATGCCGGTTCTACCAAAATGGGATGGATTCTCATGGATGGCCCTGAGGTCAAAGCCCATTTTGTGACCAAAGGTTTCAACCCGAATTATTCTCCCGTGCAAGACCTTGTAGAGACGTGCCGCGGCGCGTCTCTCCCTGACGGAATCCATTCCATCCATTATTACGGCACTGGTTGTGGCAACGAACAGAATTGCCAGATCATCAAAGAGGTATTCCAAAACTATTTTCCCCATGCCGACATCCATGTCACCCATGACCTGATGGCCGCCTGTCATGCCGTCTTAGGTCATGAAAGAGGCATCGCTTGTATCCTTGGGACGGGCTCAAATTCTTGCCTTTACGATGGCAAGAATATTGTGGAAAAAGCCGTTTCCTTAGGCTATCTTGTCGGTGACGAGGGCAGCGGTATGCACATCGGTAGGGAAGTGGTGCGTGCCTATTTCTATGGCTTTATGCCAGAGGATTTGCGTCAAAAATTTGAAGAAACGTATCATTTGGAATTAAAGGATTTCATCGACAAGGTTTATCATCAGCCTCTGCCTTCGCGTTATTTGGCCACCTTTGCCAAGTTTGCAGGCGAGTACCAATCAAATCCTTTTATGAAAGAATTGGTTAAAGGTTGTTTTAAGGCCTTCATCGAAGCCTTTGTGTTGCGTTTTGAGCACAATAAAACAATGAAGGTGAGCTTTGTCGGCTCAGTGGCTTTTCATTTCCAAAACCTTTTAAGGGAGAGCCTGGCCGAATATGGCCTTGCCATGGGCGAGGTCATGCCATCTCCTGCTGAAGGGCTGATACGGTATTATCGAAGTCTTCCGGCATAATCCAACGATAACTTGTGTCTTTTCTCAGCCAAGTCATCTGCCGCTTGGCATATTGCCGCGTGTGGATCTTGATTTGCTCCACGGCTTCTTTAAGGGTACATTGCCCATCGAAATAGGCGAACAATTCTTTGTAACCAACCGTGTTTAGCGCATTCAGATGCCTTTTGGGATACAAGGCTTTGGCTTCTTCCAAAAGGCCTTGCTCCATCATCAGGTCAACACGCTTGTCGATGCGCTCGATGAGGGCTTGTCGGTCCCAAAGCAAAGCATATTTCTTGATGTTGAAGTCGCGCTGGACGGCGTTACCGCTGCGGAAAGAGGAGAAAGGCTGCCCCGTTTGGTAACATACTTCCAAAGCCCTTTGTAATCTGCGGGGATTCTGTTGGTCGACGATGGCATAATACTCTGGGTCGAGGCGTTGCACTTCGTCTTGCAAGGCCTTCAATCCGCCTTCATCCAACAGTTTTTGCACCTTTTCCCTGATTTCGGGCTGTACATCAGGCATGGCGTCAATGCCATTGCATATCGCGTCAATGAAAAGACCAGAGCCGCCCGTCATGATGACGGCATCGTGGGTCTTAAAAAGTTCTTCCAAAAGCTGTAGGACATCACGTTCATAGTCGGCGACATCGTATTTGTCCTCGATGCTGATATGATGTACAAAGTAATGCTTGGCTTGGCTCAGTTCTTCCACAGTTGGGGCCGCTGTACCGATGCTCATCTCCTTGTAGAACTGTCGGCTGTCAGCAGAGAGGATGACCGTGTTCAAAGCCCTGGCCAACTCAATAGAGTAGGCGGTTTTGCCCGATGCGGTTGGTCCGGCGATGACGATGAGGGTTTTCTTATTAGTAGGGTACGGGCCCTTCGACAGGCTCAGGGACCCTTCGCTGCCTGAAGAAACAAGGTCCCTGAGCTTGTCGAAGGGCCAATTTATAGGGTTAAAACCATTATCCATTTCACACTTTATTCGGTACAGGCCCATTATTCGCCACTACAATCGGTTCTTGGATTTCCTTCACCACGCTAAGACCCAGTTTTTGCCCTTCTTCCTTCATAAAGGCATACGCCTCGCCAAAGTTGTTCCCAATGACACCGTCCAAGATGGCTTCACGGATGGCATTCTTGATGACACCGACCTCGCGTCCCTCGGGGATGCCGAAAGTCTCCATGATGGCGATGCCGTCGATGGGTGGCTGCCAGTTGCGCAGGTGGTCCTTGGCCTCGATTTCCTTCAGTTTCTCCTGAACAATCTCGAAGTTGTGGTGATATTTTTTGATTTTCTCCTCGTTTTTCGAAGTGATGTCGGCATGGCAAAGCAGCATGAGGTCGTCGATGTCGTCGCCAGCGTCAAAGAGGAGTCTTCTCACGGCACTGTCGGTGACAATGTCCTCAGCCAAAACGATAGGGCGGAGGTGCAATAAGACCAGCTTTTCCACATATTTCATCTTCTCGTTCAAGGGCAGCTTCATAGCGGCAAAAATCTTAGGCACCATCTTGGAGCCTTTGAACTCGTGGCCGTGGAAAGTCCAGCCCGTGCCGTCTTCCCAGCGCTTGGTCTGGGGCTTGGCGATGTCGTGCAGCAAAGCAGCCCAACGCAGCCAAAGGTCGTTGCTCTTCTCGGCTACTTGATCAAGCACTTGTAGCGTGTGCAGGAAGTTGTCCTTATGGCCTCGGCCTTGCACGACTTCCACACCTTTCAACAAGCAGAGCTGCGGGAAGATGAGCTTCAACAAACCACTCTCGTCCAAAAGTTTGAAACCGATGGAAGGCTTAGGCGAGAGGATGATTTTGTTCAATTCCTCGGTGACGCGCTCCATCGACACGATCTTGATGCGCTCGGCATTGCGCTTGATGGCCTTGAATGACTCGGGCTCAATGTAGAACTTGAGTTGTGAGGCAAACCTCACGGCGCGCATCATGCGCAAAGGGTCGTCGGAGTAGGTGATGTCGGGGTCCAAAGGTGTTCTCAACAACAGTTCTTCCATGTCGCCCATGCCGTTGTAACGGTCAATGAGGGTGCCAAAGTCCTCGGGGTTGAGACTGAGTGCCATGGCGTTGATGGTGAAGTCGCGGCGGCTGATGTCGTCTTCCAAGGTGCCGTTTTCCACCACGGGCTTGCGGCTGTTGCGGTCGTAGGATTCCTTCCTTGCGCCCACAAACTCCACTTCCATGCCGTCGAAGCGAATCATGGCCGTGCCAAAGGCGCCGTAGTATTTGGCTTCCTTGTGTCCGGGTAGGAGGGAGGCAACCTTCTTTGCGAGGGTGATGCCGCTGCCCACGGTGACCACGTCGATGTCGTTCGAAGGACGGCGCAACAGGATGTCGCGTACATAACCGCCGATGACGTAGCTCTTATAGCCCAACTCCGCGCTGGCGTAGGCAATCACCTTAAAGATTTTACTGCTGATATGTTTCTTGAAGTCGTAGTTCATCAGGCATGCGCTTCTTCAAGGACTTTCTTTTCGCTCGGGATGACGTTGACGATAGTCTCTTCGCCTTTTTCGTCGAGGTCGATGCTGATGGTGTCGCCGATGTGGAGGTTGGCAGAGATGATGGCCTCGGCCAAAACGTCTTCCACATACTTCTGTACGGCACGCTTCAGCGGACGGGCACCATACTGTTCGTCCCAGCCCTTCTCGGCGAGGAAGTCCATGGCCTTCTCGGTGATTTCGATCTTGTAGCCCATCTCTTCGACGCGCTTGACCACCTGACGGATTTCGATGCCGATAATCTTCTGGATATCCTTCTTCTCCAAGGCGTTGAACATCACCACGTCGTCGACGCGGTTGAGGAACTCGGGAGCAAAGGTGCGCTTCAAGGCATTGTCGATGACGCTCTGCGAATACTCGTTCTTCGCATTAAGCTTGGCTTGTGTTCCGAAGCCCACACCTTGACCGAAGTCCTTCAATTGGCGCGAGCCGATGTTGGAGGTCATGATGATGATGGTATTCTTGAAGTCGACCTTGCGACCTAAGCTATCGGTCAACTGGCCGTCATCGAGGACTTGCAGCAAAAGGTTGAACACATCGGGGTGAGCCTTCTCGATTTCATCCAAAAGGACAATGGAGTAGGGCTTACGACGTACCTTTTCAGTAAGTTGGCCGCCTTCTTCATAACCCACGTATCCGGGAGGCGCTCCCACAAGGCGCGACACGGCGAACTTCTCCATGTATTCACTCATGTCGATGCGGATGAGGGCGTCTTCGCTGTCGAAGAGGAACTTGGCCAACACCTTGGCGAGGTAGGTTTTACCGACACCCGTGGGGCCGAGGAAGATGAACGAGCCAATGGGCTTGTTCGGGTCTTTCAGTCCGGCACGGTTGCGGCGGATGGCGCGGGTCACCTTCTTGATGGCTTCGTCCTGACCAATGACGGTGCCTGCCAACTCGGTCTCCATGTGCATCAAGCGGTCGCCTTCGTTCTTGGCGATGCGCTGCACCGGCACGCCCGTCATCATGGCAACGACCTCGGCGACGTTTTGCTCGGTCACGGGTTGGCGGTGTGCCACGGCATTATCTTCCCATGCTTTCTTGACGGCATCGAGACGGTCAAGGATCTTGACTTCCTCGTTGCGGTACATGCCTGCCTCCTCGAACTTCTGTTCGGCGATGGCGGCTTTCTTGTCCTTGCGCACCTCTTCCAAGCGTTTCTCCAGTTCAGTGATCTCGCTCGGCACATCGATGTTCTTAATGTGTACGCGTGCGCCAGCTTCGTCCAAGGCGTCGATGGCCTTGTCAGGCAGATGACGGTCGCTGAGGTAACGGTCGGTGAGCTTCACGCAGGCTTCAATGGCCTCGGGCGTGTAGGTGACCAGGTGATGGTCTTCGTATCTCGGTTTGATGTTGTTCAAAATCTCGATGGTCTCGGCAGGCGTGGTAGGCTCGACGAGAATCTTCTGGAAACGACGCTCCAAGGCACCGTCTTTTTCGATATACTGGCGGTATTCATCCAAAGTGGTGGAGCCGATGCACTGCAATTCGCCGCGCGCCAAGGCGGGTTTGAACATGTTGCTTGCGTCCAAGGAACCGTTGGCGTTGCCTGCACCGACGAGAGTGTGGATTTCGTCGACAAAAAGGATGATGTCGCGGTTGTTCTCCAACTCGTTGAGGATGGCCTTGATGCGTTCCTCGAACTGTCCGCGGTATTTGGTGCCGGCCACGATGGAGCCGATGTCGAGCATAACCACACGCTTATTAAATAAGGTACGCGGCACGCGGTGCTGCACGATACGGATAGCCAAACCTTCGGCGATGGCCGACTTGCCCACGCCAGGCTCGCCAATCAGGATGGGGTTGTTTTTCTTGCGGCGGCTGAGGATTTGAGCAATGCGCTCCAGCTCGCGCTCACGGCCTACGATGGGGTCGAGGCGGTTCTCCTCGGCAGCCTTGGTGAGGTCGCGGCCGAAGTTATCGAGCACGGGTGTTTTGCTCTTGGCGGCAGGAGTTTTCTTGGGCTTCTCCTGCTGCGGCTTGATTTCGTTCATCAGGTCGTCGTCATCGTCATCATCGTCGAAAATGCTTGAGGCATAGCCTGGAGTGTCTTCTATCGATTCTTGTGGGTCGGCGTTTTCGGCCGTGTAGCGCAACAGTTCCTGCTTGAAGTTGTCGTAGTTGATGCCTTCAAACTCAAGGTTTTGCGAGATGATGTTGTTCTTCTCGTGCAGGATGGCCAACATGAGGTGCTCGGAGCGGACGATGTCAGAATGGAACTCCTTGGCGATGATATAGGTGAACTTCAGCACGCGCTCGGCCTGCTTGGTCAAAGGCAAGGCTAAGACTTGATTTTGGTTGTTGTTGGCTGTGCGTACCGAGGCTTCCAATTTCTTTGAGAAGACTTCGATGTTCAGGTTGAGGCTCTCCAAAATCTGGATGGCAGCGCTGCCACCTTCCTTCAACATACCCAAAAAAAGGTGCTCCAACCCGACGTATGCGTTCCCCAAACGCTGTGCTTCCTGATGGCTAAGTGACAAAATGGCACGAACGCGGGGAGAGAATTTTGCATCCATATTATTACAATTCGTTTACTTTCAATACTTTAATAAATAATCAACATTTTCTCTTGTCTGATTCATTCAGAGTGCAAAGGTACAAACAAAAACCGCGCCGCGCCACAATTTTACATCATTTCAGGAATATCCAATTCAGGGAGAACAGCCGATGCCTCGTCAATGGGGTTGTACTGCAAGAACATGCAGTAATAAACGGGCATGTAAACCACATCGTTTTTGTGCATGACTTGCCGCTCGTTGGAGAACACAATGGCGCGGTCGATACCGTAATCGGGGGTTTGCAGGAACTTGCTCAAGGCACTATGCTCGGTATAGTTTTTCCCTGATTTGACTTCCACAGGCAATACCTTCAATCGTCCATAGTCGTCAATGAGAAAATCCACTTCTCCCGTTGGCTTTTTGTCGTAATAATGCAGCGGAAAGCCATGGGCATGAAGTTCTTGTGCCACCACTGATTCATAAACCGTCCCTAAGTTGATGCTACGAATGTCTTGCAACACAGCATTAACATTTAATCCATAAAGTAGGTGGGTGAGTAATCCCACATCATTGAGGTACAACTTGACAAGGCGTTTTTGTTCGGTCTCCATCAATGGAAATTTAGGATTACTGATGGCTAGCACCTCAAGAGCTACTCCCGAATTAGACAGGTACTCGAACTCATCTGCATAGTCCGAAAAGTCCTTGCCCGCCTTGTTCTCAATGTGCTTATAGACAATGCGTTTCTTGCGGTTTTCCAAATGGCTGGGAATGAGGTCGTAAATGCGGCGAATCTTCAGTTTGTGCTCGTCGTCATACTGCGAAGCATCGATTCGATATAAGTCATGAATGTCTTTGTGGACCGTCCTCACGCGCATCATATTCCTGTCTTCCAAATATTTATTGACGGCCTCAGGCAAGCCGCCAACCAACAGATAGTATTGGAAACGTTTCATCAATAAGTTGTGTACGCTTTCGTCCAAAGCCTCTTCGCACTCGAAATGTTTCCGAATTTCGCCAATCCATTCATCGCTGATGCCTGTCGCCCATAGAAATTCCTCAAAGTCAAGTGGATACATTTGCTGTGTCTCGATACTGCCTAAGGGAACTGAAGGTGTTTGCGAAAGAGCTATGCCCAGTTGCGAGCCGCTGGCAATGAAGCGGTAACGTCCTTCTTGGTTGAGGAACTTGAGCATGGTGAGCAGATGCGGGTAACTTTGAATTTCGTCCAAAAAAACCAAAGTGTCCGACTTGTCACCCAAGTGCCGTGCTGGGTAGTTGCTAAGGCGCATGTAAAGGTCGTTGGTTGTGTGTACATCGGCAAAAACCTGCTCGCCTTCCTTGTCTTCCTTGAGGTTGATTTCAACAAAATGGCGGAACATTTTTTTGCCGACATAGCGGATAGTATAGGACTTCCCGATTTGTCTGGCTCCATTAACCAATAGGATTTTGTCGGGGTTGCTTTGTAGATATTGCTCCAAATAGCCTGTAAATTTGCGCTTTAACATGGTGACAACAATTCGTGTTTTATGCCGCAAAGATACGACTATTTTTGAAAAATCAGTATAAATTTGTCACTTATTCCACTTTTTTTACACCAAAATTTGTCACTTATTCCATAAATTTTATGCATAAAAATGTCACTTATTCCATTTTTTTCGATGCAAAAACGACCACTTATTCCATTTTTTGGGAATTCATGGCTCATTGATGATGATTCGTGTTTTTGAAGTTTTTGACCATTTTTTCCAAACCTATCCAAAAATTCCCTATCTTTGCACCCTTATTTTAAATAGCGAAAATTAGAACCCGAAAATGGACGAAAATAATATCAACAATCCTGAAAATCAGGAAGAAATGCCTGAAGAACTCTCAGGAGAAAAAATTATCAAGGTTAATCTTGAAAACCAGATGAAGTCGGCTTACATCGACTATTCGATGTCCGTCATCATCTCGCGTGCCTTGCCCGACGTGCGCGATGGCCTGAAGCCCGTGCACCGTCGTGTGCTTTATGGCATGAAAGAACTGGGCGTCACCTCACGCAGCGGCTACAAGAAATCTGCCCGTATCGTCGGTGAGGTGCTCGGTAAGTACCACCCGCACGGCGACTCGTCAGTCTACGACGCCATGGTGCGTATGGCCCAGAACTGGTCTCTGCGCTATCCTTTGGTCGATGGCCAAGGTAACTTCGGCTCGGTCGACGGCGACAGCCCTGCTGCCATGCGTTACACCGAGGCTCGTCTTCAGAAGATTGCTGAAGAAATGCTCGACGACCTCGACAAGGACACCGTCGACTTCCAGAACAACTTCGACGACTCGTTGCAGGAGCCTACCGTGCTGCCTACGCAGATTCCTACCTTGCTGGTGAATGGCACCAACGGCATCGCCGTGGGTATGGCCACCAACATGGCTCCCCATAACCTCAGCGAATGCGTCGACGGCATCATCGCCTATATCGACAACCGCGAAATCACCACGCAAGAGTTGATGCAATACATCAAGGCCCCCGATTTCCCGACGGCTGGCGTCATCTACGGCTACGAAGGTGTGCGCGAGGCGTTTGAGACGGGTAGGGGACGCATCGTCCTCCGCGGCGAGACCCACTTCGAGGAACACAACGGCCATGAGCGCATCATTGCCACCTCCATCCCTTATCAGGTCAACAAGGCCGAGATGATCAAGAAGACCGCCGATCTCGTCAACGAGAAGAAGTTGGAAGGCTTGGCCGACATCCGCGATGAGTCAGACCGCAAGGGTATCCGCGTGGTGTACGAGCTGAAGCGCGACGCCAACCCCGACATCGTACTGAACAAATTGTATATGATGACCCCGTTGCAAAGCTCGTTCAACGTGAACAACGTGGCTTTGGTCAATGGTCGTCCCTATACTTTGAACCTCAAGCAATTGATTGAGCATTTTGTGGCCCACCGTCACGAAATCGTGTTGCGTCGCACACGCTTCGAACTCAAGAAAGCCGAGGACCGAGCCCACATCTTGGAAGGTTTGGCCCGCGCCATCGACATTGTGGACGAAATCATCGCCACCATCCGTGCCTGTAAGGGCGGCACGCCTGAAGCCAAGCAAGCCATCATGGACAAGTTCGGCTTCGACGACCCGCAAGCCAGCGCCATCGTGGCCTACCGCCTCGGTCAGTTGGCCGGTCTCGAAATCAAAAAGATCTTGGACGAGTTGGACGAAATCCACGAACGCATCAAACATTTCCACGAAATTCTACAAAATGAGGAATTGCAGTTCCAGATTATCAAGGACGAACTGACCGTCATCAAAGAAAAATATGGCGACGCCCGTCGCACCCAAATTGTGCCTGCCGCCGGTGAGTTCCGCATGGAAGACATCATCGCCGACGACGCTGTGGTCATCACCATCTCGCACCTTGGTTATATCAAGCGTACCCCGCTGACAGAATACCGCGTGCAGAGCCGTGGCGGCAAGGGCTCGAAGGGCTCCGCTACTCGCGACACCGACTTCATCGAACACATCTTCACGGCCACCAACCACAACCATCTGCTCTTCTTCACCGAACAAGGTAAGTGCTACAAACTCAGAGCCTTCGAGATTCCTGAAGAGGGCAAGAACAGCAAGGGACGTGCCATCCAGAACCTGTTGCCGCTCGACAAGGACAACAAGGTGATGGCCTACCTGAACGTGAAGAGCATGAGCGATGAGGACTACCTTGAAAATAACTATATCATCCTCTGCACCAAGAAGGGTATCATCAAGAAAACCAACTTGGCTGCGTATAAGAACATCCGCCAGAATGGTATCATCGCCGTCAACATTCGCGAGGACGACCAACTCCTCGAAGCCTGCTTGACCTCAGGCAACGACGAGGTGCTGATGGCCGTTCGTTCGGGCAAGGCCGTCCGCTTCAACGAGCAGACTGTCCGCCCGATGGGCCGTACTGCTACGGGTGTGAAAGCCATTACTTTGGGTTCGCCCGACGATGAAGTCATCGGCATGGTGTGCATCAACGACCCGCAACAGACCGTTTTGGTGGTCTCCGAGAAGGGCTTCGGCAAGCGCTCCGACATCGAGGACTATCGCATCACCAACCGTGGCGCGAAGGGCGTGAAGACCTTGAACATCACCGACAAGACTGGCGACCTCATCGCCATCAAGGCCGTGACCGACGACGAAGACTTGATGATTATCAACAAGTCGGGTATCGTTATCAGAATGGCTGTCAGCAAGTTGCGTGTGATGGGTCGTGCCACCCAAGGCGTGAAGCTCATCGACCTGCGCGGTTCTGACGAAATCGCTGCCGTCACCAAGACCGAGCACGAGGACGAAGAAGAAACCGAGGTCCCTGAGCCTGTCGAAGGGCCGACTGAAAACAATAACTCTGTCGAAGGAGTCGAAACGCCGACTGAAACTAAAGAAGAGAATAACTGATGAGAAGCGCCTCCCATAGATTCCCCCTTACGCACATGCCTACGCTGGAATGACATAGGAGGCACAGTTTATCACTTTGGAACAATAATTGTAAGGAAACAAGATAACAAACCGAAATTGTCAAACTTTAAATAATTGAGAAAATGAAAAAAGTAATGATTTTGCTGGTCATCGCCCTCACTGCTAACGTGATGATGGCCCAAAAGAAAGACAGAACCGACGCTTTCATGTACAACAAGAACGGCCAATATGCCAAGGCTATGGCCTCCATCGAGAAATGCGTCAACCACGAGCAATTTCTTGGCATGAAGCCCAACGACCAATGCCAGGCTTGGCTCTACCGCGCCTCCATCTACCAAAACATCATTCAATCCGATGACGAAAAGCTGAAGGCCGAAGTGCCCAACGCTTTGGAAGTGGTGTACGAGTCACTGATGAAGTGCATGGAAAACGAATCCTTCGTTGAAGAGAACCAAATGGAAATCGCCACGCGTATCAGCTCGGTCATGACCACTTACTACTCAAAAGGCGCCGACGACTACAACAACGGCAAGTTTGCCGAGGCTGCCTCCATGTTCAAGAAGGCTTACGACATCGCCAAGTCATTGGGCGGTGGCACCGAAGCCAGTGAGATGCTGAACCTCGCCGCCACTTCAGCACTGAGAGCCGAGGACTACAGCACCGCTTTGGAGTATTTCACCGAGCTGAAGGACAACGGCAACGAAACCGCCGAGGTCTACAGACACCTTGCCGCTTGCTACAACGGTTTAGGTCAGTCTGAGCAAGCTATGGCCATGATTAACGCTGGTTTGGAGAAAGACCCCAGCGACGCCAACCTTATCCTCGAAAAGGTGAATGCTTACCTGAAGGAAGGCAAGGGCGCCGAAGCCGTGGCCGACCTCAACAAGCTCCATGAACTCGACCCCGAAAACGCCCAACTGCTCTTCGTGCTGGGTACCATCTACGGCGACGAGAACAACAAGGACGTGTATGACACCGACAAGGCCAAGCAATATTACGAGCAGGCCTTAGCCATCAACCCCGACTACTCCGATGCCACCTATAACCTTGGCGTCCTTTACACCGTCATGGCCAACAAGTACATCAAGCAAGCCAACGATATCACAGGCGTTTCAAAAGCTGAACTGGAACAATACAACAGCTTGATAGAACAAGCTAACGAGTTGCTTCGCACGGGTCTCCCTTACCTCCAGCAGGTTTACGAGGCCCAACCTTCCGACGAAGTGAAGAGTGTGCTGAGATCCATCTACGTGCAACTGAAAATGATGGATGAAGTGAAGGCATTGGACGGTAGAGAATAATGTTTTTCATAATTGTTTTAAGGTGAGCCTCGCGAAAGTGGGGCTTTTTTTTGTGCATTTTTTTTGTTTCTTTATTTATAATTCCTAATTTTGAGGCGTCTTTAACTTGATATTACAAACCAATTAAAACATCATATTATGAAAAGATTTCTACTACATCGAAAAGGAGTTTTCGCCCTCCTCCTTGCCCTCTTTCTCGGCATGGGAACGGCGTATGCGTACGATTTCTCGGCCACCTGTTCTACAGGGCAGACCTTGTACTACAACATCACCAATACCACCGAACAATATGTGGAGATAACCTATCCAGGAACCATAAATGATTGGTGGGGTGACTACCCCAAACCCACGGGGGATATCACTTTGCCTTCTACGGTCACCCATGATGGAGTTACTTATACGGTGACATCCATCAGTTGGTATGCCTTTTTTGAGTGCACGGATCTCACGGGCAGTCTGACCATACCGAATACCGTGGATTTCATTGGCTATGGAGCTTTCATGTGGTGCGACGGTTTCAGTGGCACTTTGACTCTCAGCAATGCTTTGAATGTGATACAAGGTCGGGCTTTCATTGGCTGCACAGGTCTCACAGGTACGTTAACCATTCCGACTTCTGTGCTCACCATAGGTAATGAAGCTTTTAGAGGTTGCACAGGTTTCACGGGCTCGCTGAACATTCCTAATTCAGTGACTTCGATAGGCAATAATGCTTTTTGTGATTGTTCAGGATTCTCAGGCACGCTGACCATCGGCACTTCCGTGGCTTCGATAGGCCAAAGTGCTTTCAAGAACTGCAACGGTTTCTCCCAAGTGAATTATAATGCCATCAACTGCGCTAATGTCATTTCTGATGCCAAGCCTTTTGAAAACTGTAGTGGTACGCTCACTATCGGCAACACTGTGCAAAGGATTCCTTCCTATATGTTTAATGATGCCGACGGTCTTGTTGGCTCGCTAACCATTCCCAATTCCGTAACC
>JAEETH010000100.1 GCA_016290215.1 Bacteroidales bacterium | reverse complement strand
TGATGTTGGAGAAAGAAAAAGTGTTGCGAGAACTATTGCAGTACAATCTTTTGTGTCTTAACCTGTTCACCACTGATGAGGCGAAGGAAATAGGTGCCAGGGGCAATGTTTGCCGTAGAGATATGGCGCACCATGTCTCTGCTGACGAGAATGCGACCCGTCATATCCACAATTTGCAGAGAGGCGAAATTTTGTGTCTCTACTAAATGGATTTCACCATTGGCATAGTAAGCAAAGGTCTCATTGCCACCATTTGCATCCTCGCAGATGGGGGGCAACGCCAGCCTAAATCTAGCCTCATGGTCGTTTGTGGTGGCTTCGAAAACGTAGCTTGGTGTGGCCAAAAGGTCGACATCGATTCCTGTCTTGTTGTCGATGAGGTGTAGATAGTTGGTTTCCATATTTTCGACTTTGAAGTCAAGGATATAGGTGCCGTTTTTACCCGCCTTGAAGTTGAGTGGCATCTCCCTTTGGCCGTTGACGAAGGCTACGGCATAGTTTTGCTTGTCTTGTGGGATGTATAGTTGAGTATGACAATGGCCCAACGTGAACTTGGTCAAGTTGTCGCTTTCCTCAAAACTCACTCTTGCCTTGTCAATGATTTTCTCAACTTTGCCTTGCATGGTCTTAACAGTGGCAATAATGCCTGGCTTGTTTTTGGAGGCCGTTTTGCTAAAGGTAACGGTATCGCCAGCACCTTGCGCCTGGACCAAAATGGCAGCGCACGGTGGGATGGGGTTGCTGCCCAAGGAGAAGTCGGAACCGTCTCCATCCAAAACATAGAAGCTTTTGTCGATGTAGGTGTTGCAGGGATAAGGATTGCCGATGAAGTTGAGACCCTTGAATTCGGCATTGTTATCGTAGGCCAAAGAGGTGGCTGTAGTGTTGGCGACAAGTGTTCCTTCAAATGAAAGGGACGGGTCTCCGTTGTTGGCATAGAGGTAACCGGTTTTGTTGTCAATAGTCGTGAAGGTACTTGCTTTGATGTTCCTCCATTCCAATTCCTCACTTTGATCGAAGGTGTAGAGGTCGTAATTATTGGCGAGGAGGCCGTTGTCAACAGTTGGGGTGATATTTTCGAGTATAGGCGAGGCGAGAAAATTCCAGCCACCGTCTTGTGAGTATGCGGTGATGCTTTTTTTCACTGTGGCTTGTACACCAGTAGAGCTATTGACGAGTTGGGCTCCGTTTTCAAGGATGAGATTGCTACTACTGACATCGCTCAACGTTCCGCTGACGGTGAGTTTGCTGTTTTCGGTAATGGTCATTTGGTCGTTTTCGCTGAGGCCCAAAGCTGTGAGGGTGGCGTTGCCTTTGGCGAAGCCTATTTTGTTGGATTCTTCAGTTTCTCCACCGTAGTAGTTAGTCTTTACGCTGAACAGGTTAGCTGCATTATTGTTCAAGGTAGCGTTGTAAGTGGTTTGGCCGAGGTCTTCGGCAATTTGTGTCCCATCCTGATAGAGGTTGTAGGTGTATGCGCCATCGGTGAGGTAAGTGCTGATAAACCATGAGCAGTTATAGCTGGGATTGGCATCGTATAAAGAGGTAGGTGAACTGTTACTAGCATAAAAGGCATTTGTGTTATGTTCTGACAGATTGAAACTCGGAGTTGGGAATTGTTGTCCCGTGTTCTCATGTCTTATCACCACCCAAAGGTCGTCTGCCCCGGTCAGGATTATCGGTTCGTTCGTATTGAACTCAAACATTTCGTCAGAAATTGAAACGGGGACTCCTACTTTGCTGAAAGCTAAGTAGTTCGGGTCAGGTTGGTTGTATTGTGTTGATTTTGTGTAGATATAAATAGAGTATGTACCTGGATATTGGATGAATGTGGAGACCTTGTAAACTGCCTTGCCAGCATATTGTGCCAAATTGGCAGCCAAATGACGGTGCGCGTAATACACGGAAGTCCATGAATAAAAAAGGTTACCGGTCCCATAATTCAACGTTGCTGAAGGCGTTTCGGGATAAGACCATTCGGGCGCAGACCAAGTGAGGTTGACATTGTTTTCTGAAAGGGAAGCTTCTAAATCGTTAACAATGGGAGTTTGGTATCCGATATAAACAATTACAGTATTGGACGATAAGGAAAGATTGCCATTGGCATCGACGCAACGCACATAATAGACATTGTTGCCGAAAGGAGTGGTCTCACTATAGGAATTAGTCGTTGAGTTGCCGACATAGTGGCCGTTGCGGTAGATGTTGTAGCTAACGGCTCCACCTGCAGCAGTCCAATTAAGTGTAAGGTTTTGGATGCCGCTTAGAGTATAAGTTAGGTTGGAAGGCTCCTCAGCATCACATTGTACCGGTTGGATGCCGAAGATAGCACCTTGGCTATTGGTGTAGTTGTAGTTGCCACCTCCTGAACCGCCACTGCCGGGTACCAGATTCGTCAATTCATAGAATCCGTCATTCCTTCCGCTCCATCCCCAATTGAAATAGAAACGGTCGCTGTTGTCATAGCCGCAACAAACAAAGGAGTGTCCTCCGGAGCCACGACCACTGTATTGCAAAGGACGTTGCGCATCAAGTTCTGCCTTCAACATTCCGACCCACTCTATGTTGGTGTAGTCGTCTTTATTGCGGAAGGTACAGGGTTGGTAGTTGAAATAGGTCTGCAAAGCGTAGGCTACGTATGCGGTAACAGCCCCACTTCCTCCATTACTGGCGTTATTATAATCCATATCGACGGAAACACCGCAATGGTACATCAGTTTGGCAACTTCGGTGTTCGGTTGGCTTAAAGGCATACTAGCCCAGTCGTAGGTGGTGCTGCCATAGTCGACCGACTGCAAGCCATATTCAGGATGGGTCTCAGGAGTATAGGAATGTGAGCCTACTCCATGGTTGGGGTATTCCCAGTATTTCATGATTTGCGCCATGGCCGTGGCCACACAACCTGTCACGGTCAGCTGGCCAGTACTATTGTCGTATGGACAAAGTTCGTTATAACCAGGATCCTGGTCCCAGGTGGTTAGCAACAAGTTGTTCACGACGGCAGCCGCCATGCCAGCCTTGCTGTTGCCCTCAGTCAACTCTTTCCACAATTTTGCAGTCTCAGCTGTGGCTCTCATTTGATTGTCAATAGCGTATTGGATTTCATCGTTATAGCCTTGCAGCCAGCCGCTGACGTTGGTGGGCATGTTTTCGGCGACGAAATTTCCAGTCAGCGAATACCCTAAAATGGGCTGTACGCAGTCATCCGCTGCCATCACCACGAAGCCTTGTTCTCCAGCGAAGACATAAAGGTTCGAGAAACCTGAAGCCTTCGATATATCAGATAATTGGGCTGTCTTTGCACCATTGTTGCTCAAAAAAGTCTTAGCCACTTTTTGAGCGGTTTCTGGAGTCACACGTTCGGCAAAAGTGGGCATCGCTATCATCAGCACCAACGCCATAATCGTGGTAAATCTTTTCATATTATTGTTTCTTTTTTTCTTGTTATAGAAGAAGTTGCAAAAATAGTAATAATTGTTGATGGTTATGGTAAAAATACAAAAACAAGCGATGGCTACCTCAAGTCAGTCAAGGCAGCCATCGACATGGTTATCAATTAGAGCTGAAAATCACTCTTCTACTTTCGCCCGTTTCGAGTCCCAAATCATATAGACAATGATGGCGATGTACATTACCAAGGCAATGAGTCCTGCCACGGGCAGCTCAGCAAACGGCGTGCCTTCGGCGGTCTTGGCCACAGCATCCACGTTGCAGAACTTGAGGATGGCGCTCACCACACCCATCAAGGCACCACCGGCGATGAAGCCTGAGGCAATGAGGGTACCGCGGTTGTAGCGGGCATCGTTGAGTTTTTGGTCTTTGCTGCGGGTGCTCACGAACCACGAGATGGCACCACCGATGAGCAGCGGCACGTTGAGGTCGATGGGGATGAACATACCCAAGGCGAAGGGCAGGGCAGGGATCTTGCAGAAGTTGAGAATCAAAGCGATGGCGGCACCGATGCCGTAGAGCAGCCACGGGGCGCTACCGCCCGACATCATCGGCTCGATGACGGCACTCATGGCGTTGGCTTGCGGTGCGACCAAGGCACCGTCGCCCACGAAGCCGTAGGCCTTGTTCAGAATCATGATGACGCCAGCGACGGTGGCAGCAGCCACGGCCACGCCGACGAACTTCCAAATTTCTTGTTTCTTGGGCGTCGTGCCAATCCAATAACCTACTTTCAAGTCAGTGATGAAGGCACCCGCTACGGCCAATGCCGTGCAGACCACACCACCTATAATTAAGGTGGCGGTCATGCCGCTGGGACCGCTCAGTCCGGCGGCGACCATCACCAAAGAGGCCAAAATCAAGGTCATCAGCGTCATGCCGCTCACGGGGTTGCTACCCACAATGGCGATGGCATTGGCGGCCACCGTCGTAAACAGGAATGCGATGACGGCCACGACCAAGATGCCAATCAAGGCGTGCCAAACGTTGTGTACCACGCCGAACCAGAAGAACAGGAAGGTGACGATGAGCACGGCCACGATGCCGATGACGATGGTCTTCATGGGAATGTCTTGTTGTGTGCGGTCGACGGGTTCGTCAGACACTTTCTTGCCTTTAAACTCGTTGGCGGCGAGGCCAACTGAAGACTTAATGACGCCCCACGACTTGATGATACTAATCACACCCGCCATGGCGATGCCGCCGATGCCGATGTGACGTGCATAGTTCTTGAAGATTTCTTCAGGTGCCATGGAGCCGATAGTGGCAGTGATGCCAGCGTTCATTAGGTCGAGGACTTGGTCGCCCCAGATGAGGTTCATGCCTGGGATGATGATGAACCACACCAGCATGGAACCACAGCAGATGATGAAAGCGTATTTCAGGCCGATGATGTAGCCCAAGCCGAGCACGGCGGCACCCGTGTTCACCTTAAACATCAGCTTGGCTTTGTCGGCCAAGGCGGCACCCCAACCCATCATGCGGGTGGTGAGGGTCTCCGACCACCAGCCGAAGGTGGAGACGATAAAGTCGTACAAACCGCCAATCAAGCCACTGACAACCAGCAACAAGGAGTCCTTACCCTTCTTCTGCCCGCTGACCAAAACTTGGGTTGTTGCCGTGGCTTCGGGGAAGGGAAACTTGCCGTGTTGCTCCTTGACAAAGTATTTGCGGAAAGGGATGAGGAACAGGATGCCCAAGATGCCGCCGAGCAAGGAAGCAATGAACACCTGCCAGAAATTGATTTCGATCTGGTAGCCCTTGCCTTGCAGGATGTAAAGTGCGGGCAGGGTGAAGATAGCACCTGCTACTACGCCGCCAGAGCATCCACCGATGCTTTGGATGATGACGTTTTGCGACAAGGCATCGTTCTTGCGGGCCAGTCCCGTGAGGCCGATGGCGATGATGGCGATGGGGATGGCGGCCTCAAACACCTGTCCGACCTTCAGTCCGAGGTAGGCAGCGGCAGCCGAAAACAGGATGGTCATCAGCAGGCCGATGCACACCGACCATACCGTAACTTCTTGATACTTTTTGTTTTTCGAGAGTATAGGTTCATACTCTTCGCCCGGTTTCAGTTCGCGTTGCGCGTTTTCGGGCAGTTTGAATTGATCGTTTTCCATATAGTGAATGTTTGAAATATCAACGGAAATGAATTGCAATAATAGGAAAATAAATGATTGTTTGACATTTTGTGTAGTTTTTTCTCACGCAGAAATCTAAGATTCAACGAAGTTAATCCCCAGAACTATGTGAAGCGCAAAGCGACGCTTTCTTTCTCACGCAGAAATCGCAGAATTATGGGAATCGCGAAGCGGCAAAAAAATTGCGTCCGGCAGGTTCTGCGAGTTCTGCGAATTCTGCGTGAAACTACTTTCTACATTTTTTGCGAGAAAATGACAAATTAATTTGTCTAATTGGAAAGTTTGCTTTACTTTTGCAGCGTCAAACATAAAACAAAAGCAAAATGAAGCACCTGTTTAAATCTAAATTGCCATTGGCTATCATCGTGGTCGTGCTTGTGGGCTGTACAAGTAAGCCTGAGCCTACCGTCCAAGAAGTCCTTCGGAAATCCTACCAAAAATGCCAGTCCGTCCAACATGGGCATTACGAAATGACGGTGAAAAAGAAATGGATGTCGGGCAACGACACAACTTTGAATCGCTACACCTGCGACTTCAAGAAACTACCGTATGACCTCATTTTCGGGAAGGCCTTTCATTATTATGATGAAGACCTGCTCGGCGATTGGCGCTACCATTTCCTTTACACTGGCGAGGAATATGTTTATTATGAGGATACTACAGGCACCATCATGTCGTGCGACTTGTGGGCCGACGACATCATCGCTGGGCGACATAACCGCACTTTCTATCTGCCTTTGACCACTAAAAGTTGCTATCCGGTCCCAAGCGAGGCAGGCTTGACCGATTCCACATACACCTATTCCATGTCGGAGACCAAATTAGACGGGAAACCATGCTACCTTGTTGATATTCTTGGTCCAACGGATGAAGAACCCGACAGCATTTATGGTATGCAAACGATTCGTTACGAAACCAATCTTTGGATCGACAAGAAAGACTATCTGCCTATCCAGTATGCCATAGCCTTCGACATTGTGGAACAGCAAGACACGATGTATCAATACGATGAATTCAAGCTGCTTGCCTTCGATACGATTGTCGACGAATCCAGACTGACCTTGGAATCCATTCCCGCCGAGGTGAAATTGAAGGATTACGAGCCGTATAAGGAACCCGAACCGTTGGCTGAAGGCACATTTGCCCCAGATTGGTCGCTGCCCACACTCGCTGGCGACACCATAAGCCTCGCCGGCCTGAAAGGAAAGGTGGTTCTTCTCGATTTCTTCTACAAGTCGTGTGCCCCGTGCTGTGCGGCCATGCCCGTGTTGCAAAGCCTTTACGACAAATATAAGGACAAAGGCTTTGTTATGCTCGGCATCGACCCGATTGACGACCCAATTGAGGACGAGATGGCCGATTTCTTGGCCAAACGCGGTATTACTTACACAATTCTTTTCGCCGAGCGCGAATTGTCCGAAACTTACCACATTTCTGTCTATCCAACCCTGTATTTCCTTGACCGCGAGGGCAAGATAGCGAAGATGCACGTTGGTTTCGGCAAGGGCATGGAAGAGGAATTGGAAGCGGATTTGGTGAAACTTTTGGAAAATAAATAAAATCAATACGTTATGAAGAAAAACTATTTGTTCCCCCACTATTTCCAATGGATTGGATTGGCGATTGCTGTCATTTCCTTTGTGGCTCTATGCGTTGGTCCAAATATGGATTTTTCCATTCGGATGCCAGCCCTTTATAATGGCGATATTTCCTTTGACGAAGAATCCAATAGCGGTTTCTTCCGCATGGCTGATACTGGCATGTTCTCCATTGCCATGCCTTTGTTGATCATTGGCTTGATTTTCTTAGGTTTCTCCAAAGAAAAAGTCGAAGATGAATTCGTTCAGTATCTTCGTTCCCAAAGTCTGATCTGGTCCACGTACGTCACAGCAGGCTTGTTCATTCTGGGCACCTTGTTGATTTACGGCATCACTTACCTCTTGATACCGTATATGGTGTTTTTTGTGTTCCTCTTGCTGTTCATCCTCAAATTCAAGATTGCTTTGCATCATTACAACAAAGGAGGCGCGAAATGAAGAACCGTTTGAAAGTGGCGCGGGCCGAAAAAGACCTCACACAAGAGGATTTGGCCAAACT
>JAEETH010000043.1 GCA_016290215.1 Bacteroidales bacterium | reverse complement strand
CCGTGCGCCACTCTCATGCCTCCCGAAGGAGGCAATCCCGTTCGACTTGCATGTATTAGGCCTGCCGCTAGCGTTCATCCTGAGCCAGGATCAAACTCTTCGTTGTAGTATTGTTGTACTCAAATTTTCTGTATTCTGAATCTCGGGTTCCGCCTCGATGTCCATCCCGGATGGTCTCCCCCCGGGTGGTTCCTTCCCGCGCGACGCCTCGCGGCGTCAGCGCTTCTTTCTTGTGCTGGCCTCAGACTTTCAAAGAACTGTGCTAAACCTCTTTCATAATCATTGTCTCCCCTTCGTGTTTAGCGGGTGCAAAAGTACAGCTTTTTTCAATACGCGCAACATCTTTTTGAATTATTTTGAAAATATTTTACATCTTGTTGATTTACAGTATTATATTTTTACCTATTTTACAAGAAAAACCTAAAACAAAGGCAGGAATACCCATTTCCCCACCCCAAAAAGCAGATTTTGCCAGGTGTTTTCGATGAAAAAAGCATCAAAACAGTTCAAAGTCACACAAAACTCTGTGCACGAAAATGCACTTGTTTTCGACACACCTTATTAATATAGTACGATTGCACACTTTTTCCGCAATGCGACGACAAGATTGCCACAAAATCGCTATTTTTGCCGAAAAATAAACCAAGATGAAGTTTGGCATCAGGATTGTTTTCCTTTGGGTTGCTCTGACCGCTTTCCTTTCGGCACGGGCACAAGTGTACTCCAACGACTTCGAGAACCTTCAAGAATGGAATTTGCCGTGGCTCAACCTGCACATCGTGGCAGACAGTAGCGCAACTGAGGTAAACCATGTCTGCATTTGCGACTCCTTGCGCGACTACGGCCTTGGTTTCGTCATCGACAAACCTTTCCAAAACCAGAACCTGAGTTGCAGATACGGTTTCCGCTTTAAGGCCAAAGCCGACACGAAAGCCACCCTCGTCATCAGCATCGACGACACGATCCATAACCGCTACTGGGCCTCTTATCCTCTTGCAGATTTTGTCGACAGCAATTCCGATTGGTCTAAAGCACAACTCGACCTCGTGTTTCCCTTCGATTACACCCACGAGAGCGAAATCAAGGGTTTCATCTGGAACAAAGAGAAGGAAACTTTGCTTTTCGACGATGCCAGATTAGAAATCGACGCTTTATCCATGCCGAGATATCTACCTGAGTACAAGCAAGATTCGTTGATACACCTTAATATTTCCTCGAAAATCTTTATCCCGATTGTGGAATACATCAATACCCAAGGCGACACCATCAACGACCCTTTGGTGGCAGATAATGAAATCAGCCTCAAACAAGAAGGCAACCGCCTCATTGTGAGCACTGAAGCTGTGTTCAAACAAGACTTACATTTGCTTCGGTTGGCATACATTTTACCTCTGCCTGAAGGTCAACTTACGGTGTACCGGCGCAACCAGCACATTGATTCAACCATTTTTCAACCGACATATTACCTTGACCGTGAAGGTTTTAGCATAATTAACGACAGCTTAAGCCTTTGCACTTACCACAATACTGGGATTTCATCCCTACAACTTGATGCCGAAAACCGCACCGCCTGTTTCAATATAGACTATTGGCGCGACCATCCACTGGTGCATTACCCGATGCGATCGGACACTACGGATTATTTTGAGGACATCTCCTACCGCGACATCAAGGCGGGCGATATTCTAAAAGGGGAATTCATCCTGTATTTGACGGTTCCCAAAGATTTGCCTCGCCTCATGCCCGTTTGGGGCGGCTATCAAAGTGCATTCATTTTCACCGAACATGCAGATTGGACCGACTTACGCACTCATCGCGCCGTACTATTTGGAAATGAACACATTACAAAGCCTGAAGATGCAGTAGGCGGCTTTTGTTACTTCAACATTCCCGTCACCAAGAGCGTGTTCTACTGGAACCCCGACAAAATCACCAATGCGGAGACCAGCGGAGGCCGTTTCACTGGACCCATCGCATCCATCAAAACGGACACAGAATTCTTCAAATTACTGAAAGACATCAAGAAAGAAGGCTTTGAAATTTGCCTGCACTCGCCTGAAATCTATACCACCCTCCCAAGCGAATTCCCGACGGCCATGCAATTCATGAAAAAGCAGTTCGGCACTGTCTCATGGATTGACCATGGCTACAACAACGGCCCCGAGAAAAACCGCGAAGACCTGGTTTGCGACGGTCTCCTCCCTGACTCGCCGCAACATGCCGCTGAACTATGGAAGGAAAACGGCGTGCGCTACCTTTGGAATGCCTATTACGAGGAAAACCGCATGGAATACTACAACTTCGACAGTCATTTTGTGCAGCCCTACGACGGCTTCGGCGATGCGCTGCCCAACCGTCAAATCACGACCTTACCCAATGGCGACAAGGACTTCCTTCTGTGGTCGACACCTTCCACCCTTGAGGTGAACGAAGACTTTGAATGGTACTATTTCTTTGACAGCATTCGTTTGCAAAGGCTTGTAGACCAACACAATGTGTTTATCACCCATACCTATCCTGCTTGGAGCAACCCTTGGCGTGCCTTTTGGCAATACAATGAAAATGGCACCGCTGTGGCCATGCCAGGATTCAATTTCGCATTAAGCCAACTTGCACGTTTTCGCGACGAGAAGAAGATTCTGCCTACCACCGTCCAGGAATATCTCAATTATTATGAGAAACTGCTCAACATTGATTATCAAATCATTGACAATCATACCATCAGCTTAACCAACCAAGGAGAGCCCATCGAAGGTTTGACCTTGCTTTGTGCAAAGCCAGTCGTCGTTGAGGGCAAAGTCATCAATTACCGCAAAGCCGAGGAAGGTTATTTGGTGTGGTTCGACCTAAAGAAAAGCGAAACTGTCACTATAAAATACAGAGAATGAAAAGATTATCCATATTTGTCAGCGGCAACGGCACCAACTTACAGCGCATTGCCGAGTATTTTTCCACCAACCCGGAAGTTGAAATCATCAACGTGGTTTGCAATAATCCCAAAGCCTATTCCATCGAACGGGCAAAGAATTTGGGCATTCCGCTGAGGATGATTACCAAGCAAGACTTCAACAGCGAGGCTTTCGTAAAAGAGCTGCAAAGCCTTGACATTGACTTGATTGTGTTGGCAGGCTTCCTTTGGAAGTTGCCGGAAAACTTGGTCAAGGCCTTCCCGAAAAAGATTGTCAACATCCACCCTGCGCTGTTACCCAAATATGGCGGCAAAGGCTTCTATGGCGAGCATGTGCATGAAGCCGTAGTGGCGGCCAAGGAAGCACAATCAGGCATTACCGTTCACTATGTCAACGAGTTGTACGACAGCGGAGAAATCATCTTGCAAGCCCGTGTCAGCTTGGACGAAAACGAAACGCCCGACTCCTTGGCAGCTAAGATCCACCAACTGGAACAGACGTATTTCCCTGTGGCGATTGATTATGTCTTAAGGTCACAAAACTGACAAAACCTACAAAACAGTTTTTTGATGAGCGACATGCCCAACTGGGCAGTCGCAGGAAAGCCGCCGGTTGGCAGCTTTCCTCTTACTGCTTTATAGGTTTTGCTTGTTTTGAAGGTTTTGTGACAATTGCATCACTCCGTCGGCAAAGCCTTAAATCCATTGCCCATAATCTCTGAGCTTTCAATCACGTTGACAAAAGCGTTCGGGTCGAGGAAACGAAGGTTGGCCTTCAGTTTCACCAAGTCGCTACGGTTGAGGGTGACGTAAATCATCTTACGCTCGGCACCTTGGTAGAGGCCGCTACCTGCAAATACCGTACCGCTGCGGTCCAAGTCCTTGAGGATGAAGTTGCGCACCTCCTCGATTTTGTCGGTGACAATGAAAGCCGTCTTGTAGCTCTTCACGCCTTCCACAACGAGGTCGATGACCTTGCCTTCGATGTAAATCAGAAGGATGGAATAGATAGGCAGGCGGATGTCCTCGAAAGCAATCAAGGTTGTGAGTGAAATAATGCTGTCCACAACCATCACAAGCGTACCGAGGCTGATCTTGGTGTATTTATGGATAATCATGGAGATGATGTCGGAACCGCCCGAAGTGGCACCGGCACGGAAAATAACACCGATGGCCACGCCATAGATGAGGCCGGAAACGATGGTATTCAGGAAGAAATCGGGCATGAAGTAGCGTTGAACGTCACCTTCCAAGAAGAACAACGACGACTGCATCTCCGTATCGAAGAAAGCACCGTCATGGATGAGGGGTGCATAGCCCCACCATGTTTCAAGGATATAGGTAAACACGGGTATCAGGATGACCGAAATGATGGTCTTGATGCCGAATTTGGGACCAAGGATAATGGTGCCGATGATAAGCAAGGGAGTGTCCATGCAGATGCCTGCCACGGAGATTTTCCATCCCCACAGGGCATTGAACACGTTGGCGAGACCGTACACGCCGCCAGGCGCCAAGTGATAAGGATTCACAAACATCACATCGCCGATGGCGAAAAGAGCCGAACCTAACACCAACAAGGCGTAGGCCACAATTTGCTGCTTCAATTTCTCGTTTTTCATAACTCAAACAATTATGATTCAGTTAATTAAATTAAAAATTATGCTTTTTAAAGCGGCAAAGGTACGAAATTTCCAAAATCTTTCTACCTTTGCAGGCCAAAATAGGACCCGTAGTTTAATGGATAAAATAAAGGATTCCGGTTCCTTAGCTCAGGGTTCGATTCCCTGCGGGTTCACAAAAAACCAATTGATCGACTACCGACCAATTGGTTTTTCACTTTTTTACACGAATTGCCACGAATGTATCACGAATTTCCAAAAATTGAATTCATGGGTAATCTACTCAGTTAAATCTACGATTTCGTGAATAACAACTGGTAATTCGTGTTAATAATCAGCGATTCATTTCTTCTCCGTAATGATGACATCAATCGCCCCAACACCAAACTTGGCGATGCTGGCCATGCGGTTTTCGGTGTTCTTGTAGTTCTTCAGTTCCTCGATAATGGCGTTTTTCAGCACGCCATTGCCCACACCATGGATGAAAGTCACCTTATTGTATTCGGCGGCAATGGCACTATCGAGCATCTTCTTGAAATAGTCTGTCTGAATCTTGAACATGTCGTGACTTGACAGGCCCAAAATGTTGTCGACCAGCTCGCCGATGTGCAAATCAACGATGGCTTCGCCTGGAGCCACACGATGCTTGTCGATAGGGGCTTCTTTCTTCACCAAATCCTTTGCAGGAGCCTGTGAACCAATGCCTTCCTTCATGATTTTGGTAAAATCGCTGCCACCCTGCTTCAAAGCGATAAGCTCGGAGAGGCAAACCATCACCGACTTCTCACCCAAGATGCCCGAGGGCAAATAGCTGCCATCCTTGTAGAAACGTCCAGGGCGCAGCGAGAAAGGTGCATTCAACGGAAGCAGCACGGAATCCGAGGTTTCAGTGGTCAGGATGGCTTGCACCACGCCGTTGAGCCAATACTCAAGGTCATCGCGCGAGATGGTCTCGATGACGATTTTCTCGTATTTGTCGACTTGGCCAAAATCCACATTGGCGAATTTGTCCTCCTCCTTAATGGTGAAGGTATACAGCATCTCGTAAGGCGTGTGGTTGACCAATACCACATCCAACGGGCCAGTGAGGAGCCATTGTTGCTCGTGGGGCACGAAAGCCATGTAGATGCCTTCCTTCTCCGCCTCTTTCGCGAAGCGGCGCAGACCGCCTTTTCGGGCTTCCTCGGCCTGCTGTTGCTTCAGAAGTTCCTGACCCTGAACCTCTTTCTGCACCTTTTCCACCGTTTGTTGTTGTTTGCTTGGAGCGGGCATAGAACGGTAGTCGAGTACCAAATCCGTAATCAAAGTCGGGATTTCGAAGCCATCTTCCACTTCGACCATCACCATACGAGAGTCTATGATTTTCGTGACCTTGCCCCCACCGACGGTGCTGAGAAAGTTCACTTTGTCGCCAATCTTGAATTCTGCCATAGTTTTTCCAATTAGGGCAGCAAAAATACACAATTTTGGCAGAATTTTTGTATCTTCGCCGCTGAATTTCAAAAGATGATGAAACTGAGACCCCTTGTCATAGTGCTCGCCTTAATGGTGGCGGCTTGCACAAAGCCCAACGAAAAGGCTGAAATCTTCTTGAACCTTGGCTATGAAGTCAATGGCAAGTCGCTGGTTACTGACACGTTATATTACGAGAATGAAGCTGGGAACCAGTTCCTTATCACCGAGATACAATGGTTTCTCTCCAACATTGAGCTGAAAAACGAGGCAAGCGATTGGATTATGCTCCATCAGCCAGGCCTTGCCGATACCTTGGACATCAGCCGGATCTATTATATCGACACCGACATCCCGGAATCGCAAACCTTACATTCCAGTCCTGTGAAAGTCGGCCACTACACCGCCATCCGTTTCACTTTTGGACTGGACGAAATCGACAACCAAACAGGTTTATTCACCGACCCACCTGAGTCAGAAATGTTTTGGCCCGATATGCTTGGCGGTGGCTACCACTACATGAAACTGAATGGCAAGTATTTGGATTCAGAAGGCCGTCTTGCACCCATGGCCATCCACCTCGGCATCGGGCAAAACGAAGACTGCACCGAATTTTACCAAAACTACTTCATCGTGGAGTTGCCCGTAGATTTCACCGTCAAGGCGAACACTGAAAACCAACTCGACTTGACGATGGTCATCGACAATTGGTTCCGCAATCCCCATACGATTGATTTCAACGAATTTGGAAGCCACATCATGCAGAACCAGACCGCACAACGATTGCTCAGCGGCAATGGGAAAGACGTGTTTAAAATAGGGAAACCTACTGACAATGAAAACAATACCATTATGGAAAAAGATAATAAACTGGCAGAAAAGTTCAAAAACGTGATGCGAAAAGCCACTCCAAAACCGCATTTTTGGAGTTGGGAAAGCGTGAAGGAAAGAATTGGGAATTCAAAGATTCAAGATTCAAAGATTTAAAGATTTAAGTTTGTTGAATCGTTGATTAACTACGTTGAATCTTCGATTTGTTTAATTGTTTAATTGTTAATTGATTAAATGATGAGTACATTGAAGGGTATTTGTGCAATGTTGATTGGGTTTCTGACAATTTTAGCAAGTGCTTGCAAACCAGAGGAGACCCACTACCAACAGACACCATACGAATTGCCGCGACCTTCCTATTTCCCGACGAAAAACAACATCCCAGACGACAATCCCATGACCGAAGAGGGAGTTGCCTTGGGCAGAAAGCTCTTTTACGATCCGCGTCTTTCGGGTCGCGACGGCACGGATGACATCCGTAGCTGCTCCTCTTGCCATCATCAAGAAAAGAGTTTTGAATATGGCGCACCAACGGGTACACATCACGCTATGCTGCCTTTGATTAACCTAGCTTGGAACCGCACAGGCTTGGGCTGGAATGGCGGCGTGGCCACCTTGGAGGATATGGTTTTGGCGGCGGTCACAAGTCCCGTGGAAATCAATGCAGATACCAACCAAGTGGTCAAATATCTGCAAAAGACCGACGACTATCCTGAGTTGTTTGAGAAAGCCTTTGGTAGCCGCACCATTACCTTTATCAATGTAGAAAAAGCCATCGCGCAGTTTATCCGTAGTTTGTTCTCTGCCGACAGTAAATTTGACCGCTACTTGCGTGGTGAGGAGCAACTTACCGAAGACGAACTGGCTGGATATGAACTGTTCTGTACCGAGGAAGGTGCCGACTGTTTCCACTGCCATGGTGGCGGAGGATTGGCCTTGATGACCACCAATTTGTTCTACAACAACGGCTTGGACGACGAGTTCAACGACTCCGAAGACCGCGCTGCCGTTACTGGCAGCCATTGGGACAAAGGCGCCTATAAAGCCCCTACCCTACGCAACATCGCTGTGTCGAGCCCCTACATGCACGACGGACGCTTCACCACTTTGGACGAGGTCATCGACTTCTACAGTGAGGGCGTAAAAGACTCCGAAAACATCAACCCGCTGATGCACCATGTGATGGACGGTGGAGTGCGGCTTTCCGACTTGGAGAAAGCCCAGCTGAAGGCGTTCTTGAATACCTTAACCGATGAACATTTCCTAAGTAATCCTGATCATTCCGACCCTAATCAATAATCACAAAACCCACAAAATATGCAAAACAACCAAGAGCAATTGGAGCGGCCAACACAACCGTGTGGCCGCTGGAAAGCCGTCGGTTGACTTGCTTTCCCAATGAAAAATACTTTTTCAACAAAAACACTTGCGGAATGAAAAAATGTTTGTAATTTTGTAGTCGAAAAGTCGTAAAAGTAAACATATTTAGCATACTTTGACAACAAAATGACTATTTATGAATGGATAAAGAATCGGGAAATCCGAGGGCGAGTGACGTTCTCTGTGGAGGAATTGAAGCAGTCTTTTAACGAAAAGACCTATAAAACAATACAGTCGGAATTGACTCGTCTTGTGAAGAAAGGCTATGTCAGTTCTGTTTATCGAGGGTTTTATGTGGTAGTACCAGTGCAATACCAGTTGAAGGGTATCGTTCCCCCAACCTATTACATCGACAAACTCATGCAGTATGTCGGCAAACCTTACTATCTCAGTTTGCTTTCAGCCGCTGCCATGCATGGGGCATCACATCAGGCCGTCATGGTAACGCAAGTGACAACCATTGCACCAAGAATCAAGTATTCTTCAAAGAACCCATATCTAAATTGGAATTATCGCAAGCAAATACCAGAAGAGCTTCTATTGACAAAGAATGCCGAGATGGGGGTGGTGCGCTATTCAAATCAGGAGTTTACTGCCGTGGATCTGGTACAGTTTGCCGACCATGTTGGAGGTTATCAAAGAGTTGCAACCGTACTTGCAGAGCTGGTAGAAGTGATGGATATGGAAAAGATGGCAGATGTGGTGTCCTACACAACTATTGCAACCTTGCAACGCCTTGGCTATTTGTTGGAGTATGTACTCGAAGAAAAGGAAAAGGCAGATTCCTTGTTTGAGATTCTGAAGGAACAAAAACAATGGAACAGCATCTTATTAAGGAATGACCGCCCAAGAAACGAGCTGGCGCAGTCCAACAGGTGGCATGTAAACGGCAATGTTGAAATAGAAATCGATGAATTATGATAGATATAGCATCAATAATGGAATGGAACGAACATGTTCCATGGAAAGAGTCGGCCATGGTCGAGCAAGACCTCCTCATTTGCCGCTCACTTGTAGCCATTTATAGCGACGAGTTTCTCGTATCGCAGTTGGCTTTTCGTGGTGGGACGGCATTGCACAAGTTGTATCTATCGCCGCAGCCGCGCTATAGCGAAGACATCGACCTCGTGCAAATCCATCCCGGACCAATTAAGGATATTTTGTTCAGGTTAGGCGAAGTATTGAGTTTCATGCCCAATAAAGTCACAAAGCCTAAACGCTACAACAACACAATACTTTTCCGCATGGAGTCGGAAATGTCGCCTACCATTCCCATCCGTCTGAAAGTGGAAATCAACTGCTATGAGCATTTCGATGTGCTGGGGTTGGTCAAACGGCCTTTTTTGGTAGAAAATAGTTGGTTCACGGGACAAGCCGATTTGACCACCTATAGTTTCAACGAGTTGTTAGGAACCAAAATGAGAGCCTTATATCAGCGCAGGAAGGGTCGCGATTTGTTTGATTTGTATGTCGGCCTCACCGAAGGGCAGTACGATGCAGAAGAAATCATCCATTGTTACAATCAATACATGATATTCACGGTAGAGAATCCGCCAACTTATAAGCAATTTGTGAACAACATGGAAGCCAAACTAAATGATGCTGAATTCTTGGGCGACACAGAAGGCTTGCTACGACCAGAAAAGACATTTGACCCTGATTCAGCATATCAACTGGTGAAAGAAGAACTAATTGACCGATTGCAAAAATGACCTCAATCCCAACAGACTTGAACCATTTTGATGGCCGCCGTTTCAACAGTTATAGCAACTACTTCACGAAGCAGTTCGGCGGGCGTGTGCAGAAAATCAGCATCGATGCGGGCTTCAGTTGTCCCAACCGCGATGGGAAAATCAGCACGGGAGGTTGCACTTTTTGCAGTAACGAGGCTTTCAACCCGTCGTATTGTCGGCCTGAGAAATCCATCAAGCAGCAGATTGAGGAAGGCATTGAGTTTCACCAACGGCGGTATCGTCGGGCGAATAAGTATTTAGCTTATTTTCAACCGTTTTCGAATACTTACAAGCCGTTGGAGGAGCTGAAACACATCTACGAACAGGCTTTTGAGGCCATAGATTCCCACTCCCCGCAATTCCCGCCTAGGAATGACATGACCTCAAAAGCCTTGGAAACACCAAGAATTGTCGGTATTGTTATCGGGACAAGACCGGACTTGGTTGACGAAGCCCTTTTGCAATACCTCAACGAGATACAAAATACACATTATGTGATGCTGGAATACGGTGTGGAAAGCGTTTATGATGAGACTTTGAAACGCGTCAACCGTGGTCACGACTTCGCCACGGCGGAACGTGCCATCCACATGACGGCCGACTATGGCATCCCTTGTGGGGCACACTTCATCTTCGGGCTGCCTGGCGAGACCAAAACCATGATGCTTGATGCCGCTAAAGTCATTTCGCAACTGCCCTTGACTACAGTCAAGTTCCACCAACTGCAAATCTTCAAAGGCACCAAGATGGCTGAGGAATACCTTGAACATCCTGATCATTTCCATCTCTTCGACCTTGAGGAGTATATCGACTTCGTCATTGACTTTGCCGAACGGCTCAACCCTGACATCGTCATCGAACGTTTTGCTGGCGAGGTGCCACCACGTTTCCTCGTCAGCGAGCCATGGATGAAGCTGCGCTATGATGAAGTGTTGGCCCGCATCGAAAAGCGGATGGAGAAAAGGGACACATGGCAGGGACGACTTTACCAAGATGCCAACCATGACATATAAAATGTATCGTCAGATACTGTTTTATTCATAAAAAATACTATCTTTGTGCCAAAATACGACTCTCACACGCATTAAAACCGCCATTATGAGAAAGAGAATCACATTAAAAGTCAACGAAACCCGCACTTTTGAATTGGAAAGCCACGAAGGAGGCGGATATTGCTGGACAATCGCTTCCAATGACGAGAATGTCACCATAGTCCAAATAAAGCGACACAAGCCGACTCAAGAGATTGCTGCAACCCCATTAGGCAAGAGTTTTCCAGCATTGGTTGAAATCAAAGCCCTTGCACCTGGAAAATCCACCATTCTCCTTGAGGAAAAAAGAGCTTGGGAAAAAGACATTAAACCATTGAATAACTGTAAAATATACATCACCATAAATTAAAAAAACATGAGCAACTATAACTTACCAGTGAACAAAACCAAGCATTTGAAATACAAGTTTGGATGGCTTCCCGACCTCCCCGATGCCAGAGACTACATCTACCAACCTCCACTGAAGGTGGGCAGTGCCAGTGAATTACCGTCAAAGGTAGACCTAAGAAACATTTGTCCGCCAGTGCAAGACCAAGGCTCTTTGGGTAGCTGTACGGCACATGCCTTGCTGGCGGCTTTTGAGTGTTGCAGGAAGTTGCAAGGGCAGAAGACCAGGCGGCTGTCGCGACTTTTCTTGTATTACAACGAGCGGGTGACGATGGGCACCGTGTTGTCAGACAGCGGCGCCTACCTGCGAGATGGGATCAAATCGTTGTTCAAACAGGGCGTTTGCTTCGAAAAAGACTGGACTTACAGTAAAAGCAACAAGTCGGGAGCGAAGTTCACAAAAGAACCTCCTAAGAAATGCTATGAAGCAGCACTTGACAATCAAGTTCTGAAATACATGAGCGTCATGCCCAATTTGTTCTATCTCCGCTCTTGCCTTGCCAGCGGATCCCCCTTTGTGTTTGGTTTTTCCGTGTACGCCAGTTTCATGTCGGAAGAAGTAAAACAGACAGGCATCATGCCCATGCCTGATGTAGACGAAGACATGGTGGGCGGTCATGCAGTGATGGCCGTGGGCTATGACAACGACGCCAGGATGTTCCTTGTGCGCAACTCGTGGGGCAAAAAATGGGGCGACAACGGCTATTTCTGGATGCCTTACGACTACATCACCAAGACCAAGAACTGCTCTGACTTCTGGACTATCCAAGAGGTGGAATAACAATTACTTAGCAAGGACGTCTTGAATGGTTTTTCCTTTTAAGTAGATGAGCAGAATTAGTTTACCTATAGGGACGATGACTTGTGACTATGACAATGACCACCTCAACCAAGAGCTGAAATTTCAGCATTTCTGTGAAAGCGGTCATAGTCATTGTCAATGGTCATAGTCAATAAGTCCAGCGTCAAAAAAGTGTAGTTTAATTTTGAACAGTTACTTAAATCTCCGTTTCTTTCGTAATTACAGGTCATCAAAACATTTGAACATCATGAAACAGCTCAACTCTAATCATCGCACAAAAGCCGGAGTTTTGGCGGCTTTTGCCTTCATCGTTTTGCTCTGCTCTTTTGGCGGCAACGACATCGCAGAACGTTTCAAGAACGCCGCCTTGGACCTCGACAAAACCAGCCATACCTTGGTTGACGAATATGACTATTGGCCTGAATGTGGCATCCGCGTCACGGGAAGCCACCTCGCCTCGCTCATCTCGTTGAACGAGCTTCAACAGATGTTGCCTTGCCCACTTTACGTTTCGGGTCCACACCACGACGGTCAATGGGACCTCGACAACGAAGAAGATTTCGGGCACTACAACCCCGAGGCCATCCAATACTTGGCCAACCTCGCCCAGAAGGTGGTCGCCGACAAGAAGTTTGTGGAATTAAGCAAGCCTCTCATCGACAGATACTTGTATCGCCAGATGCACATTATGATGGTGATTCACGACGCGCTTTATGACGGTACCTACAGCCAAGAAGAACGCGAAGGGATTTTCAACACATCCGTTGAAACAAAAGGCTTGGAATATGACGATTATGATGTCGGTTTCTATTTGAATCGCTTGAAGCTCGATGACGACAGCTACGTCTTTTCCAACATCAGTTATCGTTTTCTCCATTTTTGGGCACGCCGTTGGGTTGATGGCACCATTGATCCTTTCTATCAAGGACTTAGCACCATTTTTATGGCATATTACCCTGAATACGAGTATTCGGCAGAAAGGTATTTGATCCCTTCTGAGGAATGGTTCGAGGAAGGAGGATATGAAGAGGAAGATGTTTATGTCGTCATCGACGGATCAGAGCTACGCTTGCGGTTAGAGCCATCGACGAGTGCCGACACCTTCAAATGGGGCGATGGCAGCAACCGCCATCCCAAAGTGGGCGAAAGGTTCTTATACCTCGGCGAAGATGGTGACTTCTACCTGATCGACTTCCACGGCCATGCGCTTTGGGTGTCGAAGAAGTTTACGCATTTGGAGTGATTTCGGTCGCGCAGAGCATAATGACGACGGTGTGCCTCTCAGGTACACCGTTGTTTTGTCAAAATTTGGCTCAAGTGTTACGATTTAGCTATTTCTTGCGCCTAATAATTAAATTTGGATAATGAAAAGACTTATCTTTATCTTCACCGTGCTATTTCTCAGCCGCGCCAGTCTTGTCGCACAGCCCGTCATCGACCCAGATCTTGAAATGGAGATGCAACACATTGGCGATGAGGAGAAAACAAAGGTTGTCATCCTCCTTTCGGAGCAATCTGATGCAACGGCTTTACTTCGTGAGGCTGAGTATTTCGCCTCCAGACAAGAACAGCGGCAATTTGTCATCGAGACCCTGAAACGGCAGGCCGAAACCACTCAATATGAGCTGATTGGACTTTTGAATGATATGGAGCGTAACGGCATGGTGGACGAAATTCAACAGTTTTGGCTTGTGAATTGCGTCAGTTGCAAGGCCAACAAAGCAGCCATCAACGACTTGGCGCAGCACCGCGATATCATGACGATTTACCGCTGCAAAGAAACCCAATGGATTTTTGAAAATGAGGCCATGCCTGCCCCGAGAGGCAATGGTCGCGAAATCACGGAAAACCTGCTGCAAGTCAATGCACCGCAGGTGTGGGAACAAGGCTATAAGGGCGCAGATGTTTTGATTGCTGTCATTGACACGGGCATACGCCTCGACCATGCCGACTTGGCCGGTCGCCTTTGGGACGGTGGCGCGGAATATCCCAATCACGGCTACGACTTCTACTACCATGACAACGACCCTTCCGATGATTGGGGACACGGCACGCATGTAGCCGGAACCATTTGTGGCACAGGAGCTTCTGGTTCACAAACGGGCGTCGCTCCAGAGGCCACCATCATGGCTTTGAAAACCTTCAACAGCGATGGTGTTGGCGAGGAAACCCATTGGGTGGCCGCCATGCAGTTCGCTTTAGAGCATGGTGCCGACTTGATGAACATGTCGTTGGGCCGACCCCAACCCAACCCTGCACAGAAACTGATGACGCGCCAGGCTTGCGACAACACTTTGGCGGCAGGTGTGGTGGTGGCAGCCTGTGCAGGCAACATCCGACAAATGCAGTTCATGGTACCCGTGCCGAACAACATCTATACTCCAGGCGACTGTCCGCCGCCGCATCTGCACGAAGACCAGTTGGTGAATGCAGGCGGAACAAGTTGCGTGATATGCGTGGGCGCGGTGAATTACGACAACGCCATCGCCTCATTCTCGTCCGAAGGTCCTTCGCAATGGACTGATGTGGCAGCATACAACGACTATCCTTATACGGAGGGCTGCACGACCGAGATTGGCCTCATCCGCCCCGACATTTGCGCTCCTGGTGTGCGAATCAAGTCATTGGATTTCAACACCACTGATGGCTACACCTTGATGGACGGTACTTCGATGGCCACGCCCTTGGTGGCTGGTACCATCGCCTTGTTGCTCTCCAAAAACCACGAACTCACACCCGCGCAAATCGACGAGATTCTTGAGCGCACCGCTGTAAAACTCACTGAGCACAAGAGCAACGACTTCGGCTCAGGCCTTTTGGACGCCTTGGCTGCCGTGAATGCCGTGGAAGCCTGCGATGGCATCAACGAGCAAAGCATTGAGGCTGAAATCTTCCCGAATCCTTCAAGCGGAAGTTTCACCATCGTTTGCGAAGGCGTGAAAAGGGTTTCGGTTTATACCGTTGATGGAAGATTGGTGCAGAACCAATTGGTCAAAGGTTCGGAATGTTTGATTGAAGGACTGGAAAGCGGGGTTTATTTGGTAAGAATTGAAACCGACAAAGAGACCTTTGTGAGGATAATTGTGAAAATGTAAAACTATTAAACAAAACGGTGTGCCTCAAACAAAGCACACCGTTTTCATTTCAATAAAACTTCGGAGGCTTACTCTTCCACTTCCTTCGCCTTAGCCCTAAAGTTCACCAAGTCTTCCTCGATGAAGTTCTTCACGTAGACGCTCTTACCGATGACGTCTTCCTCGGCGGCGTGAACATAGACGTTGGCCGACTGGGTGAAGAGATGCGGGGCATGGGTGGCGTCGTCGAGGATGAGCAGCGACATCATAATGTCGCCGGTCATGTCGTAGAGACGGCGGGCCAAGAAGTCCTGAACCTCCTGGTTGTTGGCACCCTTCACATAGTTGATGCTCTGCTCGTAGAGTTCCACAAGCGTGCGCACCGTGTTCTGCAAGGGCTTCAGGTCCTCGGAGACTTCATTCTCGAGCATTTCCTTCATGATGGTGAGGTAGGTGCCGTTGGTGATGTAACGAATGGCAGCCACCACCTGCAGCTGTGTCGTGCCTTCGTAAATCGAGAAGATACGGGCATCGCGGTAGAGACGCTGGCATTTGTACTCCATGATGAAGCCCGAGCCACCGTGGATGCTGATGGCATCGTAGGCGTTCTGGTTGGCATACTCGGAGTTCATGCCCTTGGCCAGAGGCGTGAAGGCATCGGCGAGACGCGAATACTTTTTGCACTCGGCGCGCTCTTCAGGCGTCAGCGGACGCTCGCGCTGGATGTCCTCAAGGCACTTGTAGATGTCGACATAACGAGCGGTCATGTAAAGCAGCGAACGACCAGCGTCAATCTTGGCCTTCATGCGCGAAAGCATGTCGTAAACAGCCGGGAATTCGATGATTCTCTTGTGGAACTGCTGACGCTCGCTGGCATACTTCAGAGCCTCGTTGTAAGCCTCCTGTCCCAGACCCACCGACTGTGCGGCGATACCGAGACGGGCGCTGTTCATCAGGGCCATGACGTACTTGATAAGGCCCAGACGGGTCTCACCGCAGAGTTCAGCCTTGGCGTTCTTGTAGGTCAACTCGCAAGTCGGGGAACCGTGGATACCGAGTTTATGCTCGATGTGGCGCACGTTGACACCGCCCTGACGCTTGTCGTAGATGAACATTGACAGGCCGCGACCGTCCTTGGTGCCTTCCTCGGAACGGGCCAGCACAAGGTGGATGTTGGAGTCGCCATTGGTGATGAAACGCTTCACTCCGTTGAGCAGATAGCAGCCGTCCTTTTCACTATAGGTGGCCTTCAGCATGACGCTCTGCAGGTCAGAACCGGCATCGGGCTCGGTGAGGTCCATCGACATGGTCTCGCCGGCGCAAACACGCGGGATGTATTTCATGCGCTGCTCCTCGTTACCGAATTCATATAAGGTGTCGATGCACGACTGCAGCGACCAGATGTTCTGGAAGCCGGCATCGGCACTGGCTACCATCTCACTCAGCATGGAGAAGACGGTGATGGGCAGGTTCAAACCGCCGTAACGGCGTGGCATGGAAACACCCCAGAGGCCGCCCTTGGTGCAGGCATCGAGGTTCTCCACGGTCTTGGAGGCATAAATCATGCGGCCATTCTCCAAATGCGGACCTTCGAGGTCGACGCTCTCGGAGTTGGGTTCGATGATGTTGGCGGTGATGTCGCCCGTGATGTCTAAAACGCGGCGATAGTTCTCCATTGCGTCTTCGTAGTCGACGGGAGCATAATCGTAATTGTCCTTATCCGCAAAGTTGCGTTCCTTCAGTTCGACGATGCGCTTCATCAGCGGGTGGTCGAGGTAGAATTGCAGGTTCGGGTTATCATTATAATAGTTTGCCATTGTCTTACTTTTTCTTCGTTAATTCATTCTCTTTAAAAACGCCAACCATTTCGTTGGATTCAGCATCAATACAGCTTAATGTCCCATCGTCATATATGTCCATAATTTCCATTACACCATTATATGACTTTACCGTCACATGGTCACCAACATTAAATTTGTTCTTTTTTTGATTCTTTTTTCTTTCCTTTGAATCTTCCAAAAGATTCCTGATTTCTTTGACGTTCTCCGTCATTCCCCAAATCTTAAAAAAGAGAACACAATTTAATCCTGCTAGTATGCTTATGATGATGGTTAAAACATTATCCATATTTTCTTCATTATTTACTGTTCTGCTTATAATATTTTATCAACTTCGGGACGACTTCTTCAACCGTTCCAACAATCACGTAGTCCGCAATCTTATTAATAGGTGCGTCGGGGTCGCTGTTCACCGAGATGATGATTTTGCTGTCCTGCATACCGGCGATGTGTTGGATCTGACCACTGATACCGCAGGCGATATACACCTTGGGATGCACGGTGACGCCCGTCTGGCCAATCTGGCGGTCGGTGTCGCAGAAGCCCGCATCGACGGCGGCACGCGAGGCACCGACTTCGCCGTGGAGCACCTTGGCGAGTTCAAACAGCATGTCGAAGCCTTCCTTCGAGCCCATGCCATAACCGCCGGCCACCACGATGGGCGAACCTTTCAGGTTATGCTTGGCGGCCTCCACATGGTGGTCGAGGACCTTCACGACGTATGCCTCGGGAGAGACATACTTGCTCACCTCGGGATAAACGACTTCGTTTTTGGCCTTACCTTCGTAGATGGCCTTTTGCATCACGCCTGAGCGGACGGTAGCCATCTGCGGACGGTGGTCGGGGTTGACGATGGTCGCTACGATGTTGCCACCGAAAGCGGGACGAATCTGATAGAGCAGATTGTCATAGTGCTTCTTCTTCTTGACATCGTCGAAGTCACCGATTTCGAGTTGGGTGCAGTCGGCGGTGAGGCCGCTGGTCAGCGAGGAGCTGACGCGCGGACCGAGGTCACGACCAATGACGGTGGCGCCCATCAGGCAGATCTGCGGTTGTTCCTCCTTGAAGAGGTTGACAAGGATATCGGTATGCGGTGCAGAGGTGTAGGGGAACAAGCCTTCGCCGTCGAAAGCGAACAGTTTATCCACGCCGTAAGGCAGGATTTGGTCTTCCACCTTACCCTTGATGCCAGTGCCAGCCACGACAGCGTGCAATTCCACGCCTAGCTGGTCGGCCAGTTTACGCCCTTTGGTGAGCAACTCCTGGGAGACTTCGGCCACCTGTGTGCCTTCGGTCTCGATATATACAAATACGTTGTTCATAGTTCATTCTTTTTTGACTATGACCACTGACTATGACCATGACCACTTTCACCAAGATGTAAAGCTTTTGCTTCTGTTGAAGTGATCATAGTCATTGTCACAAGTCATAGTCGTTTTTCATTTTAACCGATAATCTTCTCCTCTAATAATTCCTTAATCAATCCTTCCACATCGGCATCGCTGGCGGTGAGGGTCTTGCTCTCCTTGGCCTGGAAGACGATGTTCTGCACGGTTTTCACCTTGGTGGGACTACCAGAGAGGCCGCACTGGTTGGGGTCGCCATCCACATCGGCCACGCTCCACTGGTTGAGGTTGAGGTAGTCGCGGCTGGCATAAAGGTCGGCGCGAGGATCTTCGGGCTGACGCTCCAGCGGACATGAGGCATACTTGTATTTCATCACCAGCTTGGCGTTGCAGGGACGGCAGGGAGCCGCGCTGCCATTGACGGTAATCACGCAGGGCAGCGGCACTTCAACGGTCTCCACGCCACCGTCGATATGACGGCGGATAGTGGCGATGTTGTTTTCGATCTTGAGGATTTCCTCAGCGTAAGTCACTTGGTTGAGACCCAGTTTCTGTGCCACTTGGGGACCCACCTGAGCGGTGTCGCCGTCGATGGCCTGACGGCCGCCGATGACGATGTCGACATCGCCGATCTTCTTGATGGCGGTGGCGAGGGCATACGAAGTGGCGAGGGTATCGGCGCCTGCGAAGAGGCGGTCGGTGAGCAGCCAGCCCGTGTCGGCTCCGCGGAAGAGGCCTTGGCGGATGATCTCACCGGCGCGCGGCGGGCCCATGGTGAGCACGCCGACGGTGCTGCCTGGATTCTGCTCCTTGAGGCGCAGGGCCTGTTCAAGGGCATTCAGGTCTTCGGGGTTGAAGATGGCGGGCAGGGCGGCGCGGTTGACGGTGCCTTCCGGCGTCATAGCATCTTTGCCCACATTTCTAGTATCGGGCACCTGCTTGGCAAGCACCACGATTTTCAATGGTTTGGTCATAAAATAGAATTTCTCGTTTTCAAATCGGCGGCAAAGATAGGGAAAATCTTTGACATACAAATAAAAACCTTGCTATCAATAGGTTTGTAGGGCTGTCGTACCACGGCGGCCGCAGCATTATTTTATAGCTGCGGCTGCCACGATGTGTCAGCCCTACAAACCAAACAAAACTAATATTTGTCGATATACGGTGTGTCTTCTACACCTTTGTTTCTTAATGATGCTACTAGTTTATCCAAAGGTTTGCGCCAAAATTCTTTGAACCATGATGTTTCGCCAAACCATCTCACCAATGTTGGACTAACGGCATAATATGTTTTGATGAAAGCCCTGCCATACCATGTTCCATCCAAAGTGTTGTCGCGGAAACGGCGAAGTGTCCATACTTGCGGGCAATTGTAGGAGCCATATACTGCTGTGGCGACATAGCAGCCTGATGATTGTTGGGCTTTACGTTTCTCGACATTCTCTTTCCATCGTTCATATGCAATTGGAAAGTCTTTTCCTAACGACTCTTTTATCACATCACATTTCTTATCAATTGCTTCTCGCCGTGGAGACCAATATTGTAATACGTGTATAGAAAAACAATAACTATAATGACTAAATGCTTCAATAAAAGATTCTCCTTTACTTTGAACCAATTCACTATTATCAAAAATGGGCATTTCTTTTGCTGCCTTTTCCAAGTCAATTGCACATTTACCTAAATCCTCTAACAAATGCACTGTTGGCTGATCAGTATCAGCACACGCATTTATTGCATATTGCTTTCCATATGCCTGAAAGTAAGAACGATATAAATCTCTTATTGTTTCTTTGGTTTCATCAGCTTTTGAAGCAGCAATTGCCAAAAGATTCACCCCTGTTTCTAAGAAAAAAAGGCATACCTCTTCTTCCCTTTCTTGGTCAAAAGAAACTACATTCCTTCCAGCTGAAATAACTTCTGCCGTTCGTGATTGTCCTAAAGTAGCGAGGCCAGCTGTACTTTTCATCTTGATTAACCACGCCACTGAAGATGTAGGTGCTTGTTCAAGCACTTTATTTGCATAATCATAGGCTTCCTGGTTATTACCAGCGCCAATTGCATTCTTTGCCAACGACAGCCATGTGTCAATCTTCGAGCTATCATCAATTTTCACTGTACCTTCAACACTGACCGTTCCCTCTATCATCAATTTCTTCGCTTCATCAACAGTGTATTTTGTGCCACAATGCTGACAGACATATAATCCATCTTGTTTAACAACATCATTACTTCCGCATAGTTCACATTTTCCTGACTTCGACAGCTAAAATTTCATATTTTTCTTATCGATTGATTATCAACCTTATCTGAGATGATGTAAGAATATTTGGGTGAATCGCGTCACCTTTGCGTACCTTTGTGGCATGTTTGTACGCAAAAGACGGAATAAATCGGGCACGACCAGCGTAGTCGTTGTGGACAAGAGTTCCGGTCGGTTCAAGGAACTGGCGACAGTCGGAGTGGCGTCATCTCCAGAGGATATTGCGGAGCTGGAGAGAAAAGCTCGTCGTTGGATGGAACGATACGGAGGTCAACAATCGCTAGACTTCGAAGAGACAGCGAAGGCTCTGGAGGAGGTCCACAGGACATTGTCCATGGTCGAGCGGACGCTGCAGAACGCGCCGCAGGTGATTCTTGAGCGCGTCTACGAACGCATCGGGTTCAACGCCGTTGGGGACGACATCCTTCGCCATCTGGTCATTGCCCGTGTCTGCCAGCCCATGAGCAAGGCGGCGACCGTGGAATACCTGAAGTCCTACTTCGACGAGGACGTCAAGCTCCACAACATCTACCGCTACATGGACAAGCTGCACGACACGCAGCGGGAGAAAGTCCAGCAGATCAGCGTGGCGCACACCATGGATGTCCTAGGAGGCCGCATAGGCCTTGCCTTCTACGACGTGACGACCCTGTACTTCGAGTCCGCCCCCGATCCGTCTGACGAGTTGCGGCAGGACGGGTTCTCGAAAGACGGGAAGACGGCCGAGTCGCAGATTGTGCTGGGGCTGCTCGTGAGCGAGAACGGCTATCCGCTGTCGTACTCGGTCTTCAACGGGAAGCAGTATGAAGGGTACACCATGATACCAGTCATCGACGACTTTGTCCAGCGCTTTGGTCTGAAGGACTTCGTCGTGGTGGCGGACTCCGGCCTGATGAACGAGGCCAACGTCGGCCTGCTGGAGTCGGCCGGGTACAAGTACATCCTTGGCGCCCGTATCCGGAGCGAGTCCATGGAAATCAGGGACTGGATGCTTGGCATCGACTGGACGGATGGACGTTGCGAGGAGCACGGGAAAAGGGCCGGCCAGCGTCTGATAGTGAGCTATTCCGACGCACGGGCCAAGAAGAACGCCCACAACCGCGAGAAGGGCGTCGAAAGGCTCCAGAAAGCCTACGCCAAGGGGACGCTGACCAAGGACAAGGTGAACAAGCGGGGCTACAACAAGTTTCTGGACATAAGCAAGGACGTCACGGTCTCCATCAACTACGAAAAGATTAAGGAGGACACCCGTTGGGACGGACTGAAAGGCTACATCACGAACACCGACCTGGACGTCAAGGAGGTAATCAAGCAATACCACGAGCTTTGGGTGGTCGAGCGCGCCTTCCGCATAGGGAAGTCAAACCTTGAGATGAGGCCGATGTTCCACTTCACACCCAAACGCATCGAGGCGCACGTCTGCATCTGCTTCGTGGCGTACAAGGTCTACAAAGAGCTGGAACGGACGCTGCGCTTGATGAAGATAGACATGAGTGTCGATAAGGTGCTGTTCATAGCCAAAACCATCACCACGCTGAAAATCAGATTGCCAAACGGTGAATTGTACACTAAGACACTTTACAACACGCCCCAACAGGAAAAGCTAAGGCCGCTAATTGAAGGGGATGCCTCCGCGCACACGCGTGAAGGGTGAATCATTGTCAAAGTCAGGAAAATCCTTGCCGAGCACGTTGCCATGGGTGGGGATTTGGGCCTCACTCCTGAGTTGGTCAACGAGGTGTTTGAAGCCATCCATCAGGCTTCCATCGAGAGACAAAGTCGCATCATGGAAACGGGGAACGACACCCTTTAGTTGCTGATGGTCAGCTTGACTCCATCAAACTGGGTGTGATATTGGATGAGCGGGAAAATCGTAGTGCCATCTGTTGGGAAATCTGGCACCATATCGGGCTCGCGGACGATAAGCTGTCCATTCAGGATGTTGTAGTAAGCGTTGTTGCAATGGTCGACGACGAAGGGGTAGTCCACTACCAAGCGCGTGGTGTTGCCCTGGCTGTCAGTGCAGGCGTTAGGCTCATTGGGCGGCATACGGTCATAGACGAAAAACTCATCGTAGCTATAGCGGAAGACTATGAGGCCTCGGCTGGTGCTTTCAATGTCTGCTGTGATGTAAACCCAGTCAAAAAGGGCGCTCAAGGAATGATAAATCTCGGTCGATGGGTCGTAATAATGAGTAGAGTTTGGGTTTATAGTGATGGGATACGACAATACCGGCCTGTAAGGGTTTTCGGGATACTTCTCGCAACCGTGCAGGAAGGGAAGGAGTGCTATTAATATAAATAGGTGTAGATATTTTGATTTCATGACGGCAAAGAAACGCTTTTTTTGGCGAAATCGTATCTTTTTCCGAGAAAATTGTTACATTTGCCATCAAATTCTTTGACGATGAAAAGGAAAATCAACTTCATTATCGGTTTGCTTGTCGCGCTGTTGCTGTTTGGCTCGTGTGCCTCTAACTCATCGCGGGCCTTGAGAAAAGCCGAACGGCAGATGGAACAGCAAGGAAAACGAGCGGAAAAACAGTACAAAAAAGCCAAGTCGACGCACTACAAACGGCAGTCGAAAAAGACAAAACGCATGATTGATAGAGACAGGCGCAGGGCCGACCGTATGCGGCGCCACCAACGCTCCAATCCCTATTATTAGCCTGGTAGACTATTATTAATAAGGTGTACTGGGCTTGAGGATGAAAAAAAACTCAAATTTTTCTCTTTTTCATAAATGTTTAAATGTCAGAATTATAGGGGAGATAAGCCTTAGTTTTGAAAGAAAAAAACGCTTAAAAAGCGCATTTTTCTTGCGTACTTTCAAATAAGGTTGTAATTTTGACGACTTTTAATGCCCTAAACTAAGCACTAAATAAAGTAGTATTACATAAAATTACAAGGTATGTTTAAAAATTTACTAATGACCCTTGCCGTTATCCTGGCCACCTGCACGATGACCATGGCACAAGCGCAAGGAAGACTCAAAGGCAAGATTACCGATGACTCAGGAGAACCGGTACCATTTGCAAACGTCATTGTTGAAAAAGGCGGAACGCAAGTGGGTGGTGCATCCTCTGACTTTGACGGTAACTATGACATCAACCCGATTCCTCCGGGAACGTATGACCTCAAGGCGAGCTGTATTGGCTTGAACCCGTTCGTGTTGCGCGGACTGGTCATTCCGGCCAACAAGATCACCTTCTACGACATCAAGATGGTCAGTGGCGCCATCAACCTGAATGAAGTCACTGTCGTCGATTACGAGATTCCTTTGATTTCGAAGGATAACACGACACAAGGTGCCTCCATCACCTCCGAGGAAATTGCCAAGCTGCCTGTTCGTTCGGCAGAAGGTGTTGCCGCCAGCGTTGGTGGTGTGTTCTCCTCCGACGGTGAAGTCGGTTCCATCCGTGGTTCCCGTGAAGGTGCTGTCTACTACATCGACGGTGTGAAAGTCATTGGTAGCACAAGCGTGCCTCAAGGCGCTATCGACCAGGTCGACGTTATCTTGGGCGGTACGCCTGCCATGTATGGTGACGCCATGGGCGGTATCATCAACATGACCACCAAGGGCCCCAGCCGTACTTGGGGTGGCGGCCTCGAAGCCGAGTATTCGGTGGATGGCTATGGTCATGGCCGTCTCGGCGGTAGCCTGCAAGGACCGCTCATCAAGAGCAAGAAGAACGACAAGGAATCTCTCCTCGGTTTCTTCCTCGCTTTTGATATCACTCGCAACAAGTACGGTAGCACTTCAGCCACGGGCTTCTATCGCGCTACCGACGAATGGATGAAACACATTGAGGAAACTCCTTTGACCCTTCAGGGCTTGGGCACCAGCACCCATCAGACTGCTGCTTACACCCGCCCGGAAGACCATCTGTTCAAAACACGTTTCCTCAACAATTCAGCCAACCAAAGCATCAATCTGACTGGTAAGATCGACGTTCGTACGGGCCCGACCACCAACCTCACCTTAGGCGGATCTATGGTGATGTCAGGTGGCCATTATGCCAACGACCGTGGTCAGTATTATTTCAATACGGCTAAGAACTATTTGGGCAAGTCGGCCACCTATCGTGGTTATGTCCGCTTCACGCAGCGTTTCCCCTCCGATCCTGAAAGCACCTCGTTGGTCTCCAACGTGTACTACAGCATCCAGGCTGACTATTCACGCTACCAAAGCGAATCGGGCGATGCCGACCTTTGGAACAATATCTTCGCCTACGGTAACTTGGGTAAGTTCACCACCTATAGGGCTCCCAACTATTATTTCTCGGAAGGCACCATCGACTCCGTTTTGGTGGACGGCCAATACAAGAACCTCAGCAATGTGTGGGTGATGAACAACTACTACGACACCCTCGTCACATTCGAGAGACAAAAAGCTGATTACAACCCCCTGTTGTCGAATTATGTTGAGAACTATTATGACCTGTATAGACCTTTCGGCGCTGCCGGTTATTATGACAACTTCGTTGACATTCGTCTCAACGATGGTCTGATTAACGGCGTTTCACCTGAACGTGTCTATAGCATTTATGCCGTTCCTGGTTCTATCCAAAGCGCCTATTCCATTGGTAAGAGCGACCAGATTGCAGTGAATGTGAACGGTTCTATGACCCTCGGCAGAGGCGACAACTCACATGATATCAAGTTGGGCTTCCAATATGAGCAACGTAACAGTGCCGGTATGTCGTATGACGCCAACTATTGGACGCTGATGCGTGACTTGACCAACTTCCACATCAGAGAGCTCGATGTCGACCATCCATACGCTACCAGCTATGATGGCTATGTTGACACTGTGATGTACAACCGTATGTACGACAAGACCTCTCAGTACACTTTCGATGCCCGTCTGCGTAAGGCCATGGGCCTTGATGTGGAAGGTACGGAATACATCCTCATCGACACTTACGATTTCGATGACAATTCCATCATGTACTACGATAACAATGGTAAATTGCAAAAAGGCAAGGTCGACGGTGGCCTCAACCTTGGCATGTTCGGTGCTGACGAGTTGACCAGAGACGGTAACCTCTATGTTTACTATTATGGTTACACCTACGACGGCAGCCGCAAGTACGGTTTGACCGAGCGTCCCTCACTTCAGGACTTCTTCACGAAGACTGATGATGAAGGCATCCTGACCCGCCCGATTGCTGCACAGCAACCTATCTATATGGCTGGTTACATCCAGGATAAGTTCGCATTCAAAGACCTTATCTTCAACATTGGTCTCCGTGTCGACCGTTTCGATGCCAACCAAGACGTGTTGAAAGACCCGTATATCCTTTATGATTACAAGACCGCTGGCCAACTGATGAACAGTGAAAGAAAGGTTCAGATGGACGACATGTCGTGGGAAGAGGTTCCGGATAACATCGGCGACAACTATGCCGTTTATGTCAATAAGATTAGTGAAAAGACCGCTATCGTCGGTTACCGTAACGGCAATACTTGGTACAACGCCGTTGGTGACGAAATCAGCGACCCGAGCGTGCTCGATATGGGTACTGGCGTTTCGCCTTGGGTCGTCGACAAGGATCAGCTGAGAGTCGACATCAAGTCGTTCAAGGACTATGACCCCGCTTGGAGCGTGATGCCTCGTATCTCCTTCTCCTTCCCGATTTCCGATGAAGCTTTGTTCTTCGCCCACTACGATGTGTTGACGATGCGTCCTACCAGTGCTTTCTATTGCAGCCCCTTGTACTACTACAACTTCAATAGCATCTCTGGCACAATCGCCAACCCCAACTTGAGACCGCAACAAACCATCGACTATGAACTCGGTTTCACTCAGAAGGTGACCAACACCTCTTCGATGACCATCACGGCCTACTATCGTGAAATTCGTAACCAGATTCAGATGTACCGTTTCAATGGTGCTTACCCGAAGGCCTACAACTCCTACAGCAACCTCGACTTCGGTACTGTTAAGGGTTTGACTGCCAGCTACGATATGCGTCGTACGAAGAACGCCCGTATCCGTGCCAGCTACACTTTGCAGTTCGCTGACATGACCGGTTCTTCGACCTCCACGGCTTCAGCTTTGATTGCTGCTGGTGTGCCTAACCTGAGGTCAGTGTTCCCGACCAACGAAGACCGCCGTCACAGCTTCAACCTGACGCTTGACTATCGTTTCTCCAATGGCAAGAACTATGATGGTCCTGTGATTCACCGCAAGAACGGTAAACCCGATCTGCAACTGTTGTCCAACACCGGTTTCTCATTGGAAGTCAAGGGTGGTTCGGGCACGCCTTTCACCGCTTCGCGTACTGTGAGCTCCCCGATTTCTGGCGGTAGCAGCTTGCTCCAAGGTACCTACAACGGTTCACGTATTCCTGCTTCCTTCCGTTTCGACCTCCGTGTCGACAAGGACATCTACTTCACGGTTGGTGGCAAGAAGGAAGGTGAATCGAAAGGCCGTGAGGCTTTCTTGAATGTTTACATCCAAGTGCTGAACCTGCTCAACTCGAAGAACATCACCAATGTGTATGCCGCTACTGGTAACCCCGATGATGATGGTTATCTCTCAGCTCCTGAATGGCAGCGTGAAATCAACAGCCAGATTGATCCTCAGTCCTTCATCCAAATGTATGAACTGTATGTCAACAGTGGCTTTAACTATTCTATGCCTCGTCACATCAGACTCGGTTTGAGTATCAATTTCTAAAATGCGAGACAATTCATAACGATAAATTAATAGTATTATGAAGAATATATTTCGAATTATGTTTGCGGCGCTGCTTATCTTTAGCGCTGTGATTCCAGGAAAGGCTGATATGTGCAGGAATGAGAAATCTGGCAACAACAAAGGCCAGCGTGCCGTCACTGCAGCCGGATGTACGCCATCTTCAGCATTTGAATGGTTGGACATCAACAATGTGAAAACCCGTGTTAATGCAGGTGGTGATATGTGGTGGGACCTTCCTGGTGGAACTGGCTCCAAGTACTACATCCCTGCCAATGGTTCTGCTACTTCCTTGTATGCAGGTTCTCTTTGGATCGCTGGTGTCGACGTTAACGACCAGTTGAAGTGCGCCGCCGTGCGTTTCCGTCAAGGACCTAACTTCAATGGTGGTAATGACTTCTGGACAGGTCCTCTGACCGTTGATGGTAAAGCCTCTATCGACGATGCTACCTGTGCCAGATGGGATAAGCTCTTCAAGATCACTCGCGCCGAGGTGGATGAATTCCTCAGCAATTGCGATGAAACTGGTAAGCCAGTTGCTGGCTATGAAATTCCGTCCATCATCAGAAATTGGCCTGCTCACCCCACGGCAGAAGATGAAGGTGTTGCCTACTATCTGGCTCCTTTCTACGATGCTGATAATAATGGTGAATACGATCCCAGCCAAGGTGACTATCCTTATTATGATATGGATAATGAACTCTGCCATACCAAGATTCCGACCATGGAGGAATCAGTCTATGGTACGATGCACGGCTCCATCCTCGCCGACCAGGTGCTGAAGGGTGACCAAACCTTGTGGTGGATCTTCAATGATAAAGGTGCTTCACACACCGAGTCAGGCGGTCAGGCCATCGGCCTTGAAATCCGTGCTCAAGCTTTCGCTTTTGCCACCAACGACGAAATTAACAACATGACCTTCTATAGCTACGAAATCATCAACCGTTCCACCTACACCTTGACGGGAACCTACTTCTCGCCTTGGACCGATGTTGACCTCGGTTATGGTTATGACGACTATGTGGGTTGCGACGTAGCTCGTGGTCTCGGTTACGGTTACAACGGTAAAGCCGTTGACGGTAGTGGTGAACCTGAAGCCTACGGTAGCCAACCTCCCGCGATTGGTATCGACTTCTTCCAAGGCCCTTATATGGATCCCGATGGAATCGACAACCCCAAGTATGCCTATACCTATATGAAGGTGTTGGATCCTGTCACTGGTGACTCTGTCCTTGTGGCCATAGACTCCACACAAATGGTTGACGAAAGCATCAACGGTGTGAACTTCGGCAACGGCATCGTCGACGACGAACGTTTCGGTATGCGCCGTTTCGTGTATCACAACAATGGTAGCGGTTCGGGTAACAACTACGACCCCAAAGACGCTCCTGAATATTACAACTTGTTGCGTGGTATTTGGACGGACGGTGTCAGAATGCGTTATGGTGGCGATGCCAGTACCGGTGGCGACGTTGTCGGCCCTGAGTGCGACTTCATGTTCCCTGGCGACTCTGACCCGTGGAACTGGGGTACCAATGGCTTCCCGCCCAATGAAAACTACAATACCAATGGTAAATACTGGACTGAAGAGCAGTGCGGCAATCCTTACGGTGACCGTCGTTTCATGCAGTCCGCTGGTCCCTTCACCTTGGAACCCGGTGCTGTCAACTACATTACCTTCGGTGTGCCGTGGGCCCGCGCTACCTCTGGCGGTCCTTGGGCTTCTGTCGAATTGCTGCGCGTGGTCGACGACAAGTGCCAAGCCTTGTTCGACAACTGCTTCAAGGTCATCGATGGTCCTAACGCTCCTGACTTGACTATCCGTGAGCTCGACCAACAGCTGATTATCTACCTGTCGAATACTGCCATTTCCAACAACTATAAGGAAGGCTACATTGAGCTTGACCCCGAAATTCCGGTTTCGAGAGTGGAATCAGAAGGCTATTATGACACTGTTCACGCCCAGATTAATGGCGTTGATACCGTGTTGCTGAGTCCTATTGAGGAATTCAATACCACTGAGTATTTCTATGACAGATATTATCGTTTCGAAGGTTATAAGGTGTACCAGCTTGCCAATGCTGAAGTCGGTGCTGACGAACTCAGCAACAACGACAAGGCTCGTTTGGTGTTCCAATGCGACGTTCGCAACAACGTGTCCCGTCTGCTTAACTATGAATATGACGAATCACTCCATGCCAATGTGCCCAGACTGAAGGTGGAAGGTGGCGATGCCGGTATCACCCACAGCTTTGTTGTGACAGAGGATAAGTTTGCCACGGGTGAAAACCCGAACTTGGTGAACCACAAGACCTACTACTACATGGCAGTGGCTTACTCCTATAATAATTACCTGCCTTATAACCAAGAAGACGCTTTAGGTCTGCTGGGTCAGAAGAAGCCTTACCTCGAAGGCAGAAAGAACATCCAATGCTACGCTGCCGTTCCGCATAAGATTGTGAATGGTACAGTGCTTCGTTCCTCATACGGTGATAGACCTGCAATCACCCGTCTTGTCGGTGTGGGTAACGGTGGAAACGAACTCGAACTGAGCGACGAAACCATCAATGAAATCTTGTTCGACGAAAATGGTAACGTGAAGATTGCCAACGATTCGACCAACCGCTTTGGAAGTCCAAATTACCCGATTTCCTACCACCCTGTTTACAAGGCTGGTTATGGTCCTATCGATGTCAAGATTGTTGACCCGCTGAATGTGAAATCACATCGTTACGAGCTGTGGTTCGACGACATGTTTGAAAAGTATTCCTACAACATCACCAGAAACAACGAAGTCAGAGGTGACTCAGCCGCTCGTATGGTGAGCCACTGGTACTTGCGTGACCTTGACGAGCCCGAAAGCGAGCCGATCATGAGTGATACGACTACCGTCTACGACAACGAACAGATGTTTATCGACCGTGGTATTTCTGTCACCATTACCCAGACTTACGACATTGGTCGTGTTAAGGTGGGTGAGTACTACAGCGCTCCCGCATCCAATAGCGGTCAAGACCCGAGCCCAGAGAATCCTGACAACTGGTACGATTATATGACGATTGTGGCTCCCAACAATGGTGTCCTCAACTCATCCATCGAATTTGATGATCCTACCAAACCTTGGTTGGATGGTATCCGCGACTATGATGTTGCCGACTCTTACTTGAACTGGATTCGTTCTGGCACCTATGCTTCTCCTGAGTCATCGTTGGCATGGACCAATGACTATTCCTGCATCTCAGAAACGGGTAACGGCGGAGAAAGTAAAAACAAGCCTTGGGACCCGGGTGAGAATTATGAAAAGATTGCTATGCGTACTTGGGCTCCTGCTCTGCTTGCTTCCTTCTCGTTACAAGGTGGCGGTTCCAACCCAGGTCCTGTTTACGGAAGCGGTGCGCGTTATGAAGAGGGCTTTAAGCAAACAGCGAGTATCGATGTCGTTCTGACTTCCGACACTTCGAAATGGAGCCGTTGCCCCGTCATCGAAATGTGTGTTGACCAGAACCTCTCCGAAGGCGGTGCCAAGCGTTTCGGTCTCCGTAAACACGCTTCCATCAATCCCGCTGGTAAGACTTGCGAAGACCTCGGCATCGAGCCTAACACTGCTGACCCCAACAACCCCGCCTACATTGCCGAGCAAGGCATGGGCTGGTTCCCGGGCTATGTCATCGATGTTGAAACGGGTGCCCGTTTGAATGTGACATACGGTGAGGACTCTTACCTTGAGGATATGGGTGGCCGTGATATGAAGTTCAACCCTGCCAAGTTGCAGAAGTCCACAATCGATTATGGCGAAGCCATGCAACTCTCCGATCCTGCCATCTTCCGTGGTACCGATAATGAACCGGTGTTTGGTGGTAAGCACTTCGTCTACGTCTGGCGTATGGACTCCATCACCTCTTTGCTGCCCAGCAGTACTCCTTGGAAGCAAATGAAGAACTACGCTTACGATGGTGGCCAGTTGCTGTACAACACGATGAACTACATCCAAGGCCTCACCAACACTGGTGTGGCAGGCACGTTGAGCAGAAACTTCTATAAGATGGTTCAGTGGATTGGTATGCCGATGGGTATTGAAGGAATGGAATGGCTGCCTGAAGGCAATGACTGCCGCATCCGTATCCGTATCGCCAAGCCCTATGCTCCTGGTTATGGTTATGAACTCCAGACCCCGAACGAGGATCTGATGATTAACAACCTGAATCCTAAGTACCAGTTCACCATTGATGGTTGGGATCCGGTCATGAACGATGAAGTCAAGACCCAAGAAGACCTCAATCTCGTAACGGTGGTGCCCAATCCTTACTATGCTTACGACACTTACGAAGGCAATGCCCTTACCAACAGGGTGAAGATTTGCAACCTGCCTGAAAAGTGCGTGGTTTCCATCTACACTTTGAGTGGTACGAAGGTGCGTCAGTTCCGTAAGGACAATGACAGCCCGAACATTGATTGGGACCTCACGAACTTCGCCAGCACTCCTATCGCGAGCGGCTTCTACCTGATTCACATCAAGGATTTGACCAGCGGCGGCGAAAGAGTCATCAAGTTCTTTGGTGCCATGCGTCAAGTTGACCTGAACACATTCTAAATTTAATGTAATTGCTAACCGTAAATAACTTATCATCATGAAGAAATCATTTAGATATATCGTCTTGAGCTTCGTAATCCTTATGGGATTAAGTGCTCCTCAAGCATTTGCAGGAAATAAAGACCGTTCAG
>JAEETH010000042.1 GCA_016290215.1 Bacteroidales bacterium | reverse complement strand
CCGTCGCCATCGGCGTCATCCGCGACGTGAAAGCCCCGACCTTCAACGACAGCCTTGACCAAGTCATCGAAAACGAGAAGGCCAACTCGAAGATCAAGTGCATGGACGACCTGCTGAACAGCGGTTCAACTTGGACGATCGACTAAACCAAGGTCCCTGAGCCTGTCGAAGGGCCGACAGATAAAAGGCATCGGCTGGTCGACTTTAAAAATGAAAAAATCCCGCCCAAACGAGCGGGATTTTTTCATTTTCTGATTGTCAAACATGTTGCGTTTTAAGGAAATTGATTACTTTTGCAATATGAAGACAAAAAAAGATTATATTGAATTAATTGAAAATCAAGAGGATGAATTAAGGAAAAACTTCGGAATCCGTTCGCTTCGTTTGTTCGGTTCTGTATCACGAGATGAGCAGATTGAAGGAAGCGATGTTGATGTGTGTGTAGAAATGGAACCTCAAGCCTATTTGATAGTTCGATTGAAACGTTTCCTTGAGCGTCTTTTGGGTTGTCCAGTGGATGTGGTGAGAATGCACAAACACATGAATCCTTACTTATTACAAGAAATCAATCGCGATGGAATTTACGTCATTAAGTAAACGAGACAGGGTATTGGGCATTTTTCAGCAAATTGAAAATGCTATCGGACAGCTTAAGGACTGGAATGCCAATATTGAAACGGCTGAAGATTATTATTTATCGCCTGACGGAATGCAAAAACTTGCAGCCAGTTGCATGTTGATTGAAGCAATAGGCGAGGGCATCCATCAAATAGATGGGATTACAGAAGGTGAGTTGCTAAAGGAACGTTCGGAGATTCCATGGGAGGATGTAATAGGAATCCGCAACCACATCGCACATGGTTATTTTGACATTGATGGTGAAGTGGTGCTGCTGACTATTCGTCAAGACCTTGACCCGTTGCTTGAAGCAGTGAGATATTTCATCAATTCGATATAAGAAATTCTATCTCCAGCAATGTTGTATTCTCCTGAAGCTGACAGGGAAAATCATTATTTTTGCATCAAAATCTAAAACACAGCGGAGTTTTAACTTCTAACTGCCAACTGAACAACTGCCAACTGATAACTAAAATGAAAATCCCCTTCAAACCTGGAACCCTGATTTATCCCCTGCCCGCCGTGATGGTCACTTGCGGCGACTGCGAGGAAAACTACAATATCATCACTATCGGCTGGACGGGAACGATTTGCTCCGACCCGCCCATGTGCTACATTTCCGTCCGCAAGGAACGCCACTCGCACGAACTCATCATGAAAAACAAGGAGTTCGTCATCAACCTGACGACGGAGGATTTGGCCGCTGCCACGGACTGGTGTGGTGTGCGCTCAGGCCGCGACTACAACAAGTTCAAACAGATGCACTTGCACACCGAGCCTGCCCAAATCGTGAAGGCCCCCTTGATTGCCGAATCGCCATTGAGCATTGAATGCAAGGTGGTGGAGGTGAAGGAATTAGGCTCGCACGATATGTTCATCGCTGAGGTGGTGGCCGTCAATGCGGAAGAAAAACTCATTGATAAGGGCACGGGCGCGTTCCAACTCAACCACGCCAAGCCTTTGGCCTATTCGCATGGTAAGTATTACGGCCTTGGCGAGAAAATCGGCGGATTTGGTTTTTCGGTGAAGAAAAAGAAATGATTTATTTCTCGGATTGTGAGGTTTTTGTACTTTTGCAATCCATACTATCTGAACATGAAAAAGGCGTTGTTTGTATTGGTATTTCTATCATTGGGTTGGCAGTTGAAGGCCGAGTGTCCACCCGTAGTTGAGGATTTTACCTTTACGGATTGTAATGGCGTAGCGTACAATCTGTTTGAGTTGCTCGACGGCGGACAATATGTCTTGGTTCACTTTCAGAATGATTTTAGTAGTTATGGACAGACCTTGACCATGAACAATTTGTACCATCAGTATGGCTGCAATGGCAGGGATGTGTTTTTTATGGAATTGTTGACCCATGCTGATGATGCGCAGTGCCATGTTTGGGGTGAAGAATACCATGTAGAGTTTCCTTTGGTTGGCATGGATGGGGGAAGTGCCTCGTTTTATGCCCTATATCCTGATTGCATCCACGACTCTGGGAACAACCAGTTTCTTTTGTTTTTGCCTGACCATCAGATATTTCAGGAGCCGATAGTCTATCATTTTGAGGAGGTCTTTTCGGATTTGGGCATCGTGCCAAGTGATTGCAATTTTGGTCAGTGCGAGGCACCAAACAACTTGACGGCTCATCTTTCAGCATCACAATTGGACCTTGAGTGGGAGGGCGTTGAAGGTGCCCGGTATTATCATGTGTTTTCGCGGAATTATGCGGAAGAGGATTTCCATTTTGAGGCCAACACAGTGGAGCCAAACATGGAAAACGTCACGTATTATCCGACGGAGGAGAACTGTTACTATGTGATATCGCGATGCGAAGATGGCTCTGAGAACAATTCCGACACGATTTGTGTTGGTCCCGAAGCCTTGGATTTTGAGTTGGTTGATTGTCATGGCAATGAGATCCATTTGTTCGACATCCTTGATAGAGACCAGTTCGTTTTCGTTGATTTTTTTAGGTTTAACTGCATTTCGTGCCGTGAAGTGATGCCATACGTTATGGAATCCTATTATCGATATGGATGCAACAATGAAGACATATTCTACATGGAAGTGACAGACGACCCTGAGCATTTGTGTTTCCGATGGTGTGAGGAGTTTGGTGTTGAGTATCCAACGGTAGGCATGGAAGGAGGAGCACAGGCTTTCGCGGATTTGTATCATTTGACAGCATCTCCGCATTATTTTCTGATTGCCCCCAATAGAGAAATTGTACTTGACGGAGGTCATTCGGGCTTTTATATCTATGATTTGCAAACCATTATTGATGCTTTTGAGCCTTTGGGCATAGAAGTGCATCAATGCTATTCGGATATTTTTGATAATCAGCAAGAAGGTTGTGTAATTTACCCCAATCCAGCTGATGGTGTTGTGAATATTGAGGCGCAGGGATTGATCCAGGTTTACAACAGCTTGGGTCAGTTGGTGGATGCCGTTGTGTCTGATAGTCAGCAGGTAAAGATTGATACAAATCGATATCTTGATGGTTTGTATTTCGTTCAGGTGGACGGAAAAGGTATTGGAAAATTTGTGGTAAAGCACTGACAATGATTGACCAGTTCCAAGCATATATTAATAGGTGTAACTTGATTGCCGAGGGCGACAAACTCATTTTGGCCCTCAGCGGCGGCATCGATTCAATGGTTTTGGCAGATTTGTTGCTGAAAGCCAAGGTGGAGTTTGTTGCGGCGCATTGTAATTTCCATTTGCGTGGTGAGGAATCCGATGGCGATGAAAGGTTTGTTAACGAGATTGCGGAAAAGAATGGTATTCAATGCTTTGTAATGCATTTTGAAACTGAGAAATATGCTGTAGAAAACGGCGTTTCCATCGAAATGGCCGCTCGTGACCTGCGCTATGCTTGGTTTGAAGAATTGCGGCAGCAGCTGGGCTATGCCAAAATCGCTGTGGCCCATCACGCCGACGACCAAGCCGAGACTTTTTTCATCAACTTATTGCGTGGTGCAGGCCTCAACGGACTGAAAGGCATGAAGCCACAAAATGGAGTGATTATTCGACCATTGCTGTGGGCTTCGCGAGAACAAATCCGAAAGTATGCAGTTGAGAATCATATCGTTTGGCGTGAAGACCATACCAATGCCGAATCCGTCTATCTGCGAAACAAAATCCGCAATCAATTACTGCCTGTTTTCGATGAACTGCATCCTGAAGCGCGGCAAGGCCTGTATAAGTCATTAGAACATCTTGCTTCGGAGAATGAACTATACAGAGAATTGCTGCAAGAGAAGCTTAATCAAATCATCGACCGTAACGGTGATATTCAACGCATTCCTCATTCAGCATTCCTCATTCAGCATTCCTCGTTCCAATTGCTTTTTGAATGGTTGCGCCAATATGGTTTCAACACCGACCAATGTCACTTTATCTATGATGCCCTCGGATCGGGCGTTGGGAATCAATACTGTTCTCCTACACATTGTGTAGTAATCGGAAGAGATGATCTTCAACTCTCTGAAATAAAGGAGAAAACAGATGACGAAATCCAAATCGAAATAGGAGAGGAGGAAATTCTTTCTCCTGTCCATCTTTGTTTTGCCAAGTTGGAGAAAACTCCCGATTTCGTCATCGACAAGTCCCCCAATGTAGCGCAACTGGATTTCAACAAACTGAAGTTTCCCTTAACCTTGCGCCGTTGGCGCCCCGGCGACCGCTTTCATCCTTTGGGTATGAAAGGTTCCAAACTGTTGAGCGATTTCTTTGTGGATCAGAAATTTACGGAATGGCAAAAACGGAATGTTTGGCTCTTGGTCTCCGCTGATGGCGATATTCTTTGGGTGGTCGGATATCGCATTGATGAGCGATATAAGGTTTCCAACTCTACAAAAACTATTTTTTTATGCAGACAAAATCGCTGAACACGATAATTTTTCTATTTTTGCAAAACTAATTGTATTGCAATGGAAGAAAACACTTTGCCGAGATGGGAACAGAAACTGAACAGCTACCAAAAGGCATTGAGCCGTTTGGCAGAGGTGGTCAATGTAATGAAGGTTCGGCAATTGAATGATTTTGAGGCGGATGGATTAATTCAACGGTTTGAATTCACCTTCGAATTGGCTTGGAAACTGATGAAAAGTTATGCGGATTATCAAGGCACTGACAAAGAAATTATGGGATCGAGAGATGCTGTTCGTTGGGCTTTCGAAAATAAGCTGATAGAGGATAGTGATGTTTGGATGGAAATGATAAAACGCAGAAATGATACTTCACATAACTACGATGAAGATACAGCTGCTGATGTGATAGTGCGTGTAAAAGATGCTTATTTTCAAGCGTTTGTGCGTTTTTATGAAAGAATGAATAATTTGTCTAGTTATAAATCTGCCGATTTGTTCACCCAATCTGAGTAAATAATGGAATTTGGACTAAAAGATAATGAGATTAACGCTTTGCGTGAGACTTTGGCTTCAATTCCAGAGGTTGAGGAAGCCATTATCTACGGTTCGAGAGCAAGAGGAACAAATAAAGTATCGTCGGATATTGATATTACATTGAAAGGTAGTAACTTAACCTATCTTCAACTTGCTCTTCTTGATGCCAAGATTGACGTTTTATATTTACCCTATTTCGTTGATTTGAGCCTTTTTTCCATGCTTAGGAACACCGATTTGATTGAGAGTATTGAACGTGAGGGTAAGGTTCTATATCGTAATGAAAGAATAATAGCATAGTTTATTTAGTTGAATATCAATTAATTTTATATGAAAAAACTATTTTTAATCCTTTTGATGGCCTTCGCCGCCATCATGCCAGCGCAAGCCCAGATTGTCGACCCTGTCAAATGGGCGTTTTCTATTCAAGATGTAAATGAAACTGAGTTTGACGTGGTCGCCACGGCCACCGTCGACCCCGCGTATCACATCTATTCCACTAAAATGCCCGCATTAGGCCCTCTGCCTACGGTCTTTGAGTTTGAGAAGTCCAACGACTTTGAAGTGGCAGGTGAGGCTCGCGATGTCACCGAAGGCGAGCTGTTTTACGATGACATCTTTGAGGTCGAGTATGTCCAATTCAAAGGAACAGCCGTCTATGCCCAACGCCTGAAGAGGCTGACAGAAAGTGCCTTCAAGGTTGTGGGATCCATTACTGGACAAGCTTGTAAAGACGGTCAATGTGTTCAGGTTTCATCTGATTTTGATGTCGTTGTGCCTGGTGCCAATGGTGAAACACTCGTTGAAACTATTGCTGCTCCTGCTGAAAACGACGATGCTGCAACCGAGACTGACGAAAAACAGGCAGTGCTTTCAGCTGGCGACGATTACGACTACTTCACCTCTGAAGGTGCCGAAAGTACCGACACCAGCTTGTGGGGCATGATACTGTCGGCCATCCTTTGGGGTCTCGCCGCCCTACTCACGCCTTGCGTGTTCCCCATGGTGCCTATGACGGTATCATTCTTCATGCATGGTGAAGGTGAGACCAAGCAGGAAGGTCGCTTCAAGGCGTTTATGTATTTCGTTTTCATCGTGTTGCTGTATACCTTGCCCATTGCCATCCTCATCCTCATTACCTATTTCGTCGGTGGCGAGAGCGTGACGGCCGGCATCTTCAACTGGTTAGCGACGAACTGGCTGCCTAACCTGATTTTCTTCCTCGTATTCATGGTCTTCGCGGCTTCGTTCTTCGGCGCCTTCGAAATCACCTTGGGTAGCAATATGCTGAACAAGAGCGACAGCAAGCAGAACACCAAAAACCTCGGTGGCATCTTCTTCATGGCCTTGACTTTGGTATTAGTATCGTTCTCCTGCACGGGCCCCATCGTCGGCACGGTGTTGATTCAATCCACACAAGGCGCCATCTGGACACCCATCATTTGCATGCTGGCGTTCTCCATCGCCTTCGCGTTACCCTTTGCCCTCTTCGCCATGTTCCCGAACCTGCTTCAGAAGCTGCCGAAGAGCGGTGGCTGGATGAACTCGGTGAAGGTCGTCCTGGGCTTCGTCGAAGTCGCCCTCGGCTTCAAATTCTTGATGACTGCTGACCAGGCCTATGGTTGGGGTCTCCTCGACCGTGAGGTCTACCTCGGCATCTGGATTGTGTGCTTCACCCTGTTGGGCTTCTACCTTTTGGGCAAGATTCGTTTCAAGGGCGAGAAGGAAGTCAAGGAGCTGAGCGTGTTCCGCTTAGTGCTGATTATCATAGATTTTACCTTCGTCATTTATATGATTCCAGGTATGTGGGGCGCTCCGTTGAAAGCCCTTTCGGGTTATCTGCCTCCGCAACAGACCCTCGACTTCAATTTGGATAGGACCATCAAATACGTTGAGTCACAGCAGAAACCACAAATCTGCGAGGAACCGAAATATAGCGACGTGCTTGAACTGCCTCTCGACTTGAGTGGCTACTTCGACTACGAGCAAGCCTTGAGCTGCGCCCGCGCACAAGACAAGCCCGTCTTTGTCGACTTCACCGGTCACGGTTGCAATAACTGCCGTGAGATGGAGAACAGCGTTTGGAGCGATCCCGAAGTGTTGAAGATGTTGCGCGACGAATATGTAGTGGTGGCACTCTATGTCGACGACAAGACCGAGATGCCCGAAGAGGACTGGTCGGTTTCGACGAAGAACGGCAAGGTTAAGAAGACCATCGGCTCCAAGAATATCGACTTCCAGGAGACCCGCTTTGGCGCTAACGCCCAGCCTTACTACGTGTTGCTCGACAACGACGGCGACATGCTGATGATTCCGCGTTCCTACAGCAAGGACAAGGCCGCTTTCCTCACTTTCCTGAAGAAAGGCCTTGATAACTACAAGAACGGCAGGAAATATATTCCCGAAAAGTATAAATGATGATACTTGTCTAAAAGTCTTATTCTTATGGATGAAATTCTTCGCGTGGAAGGCCTGTGCAAGACCTTTCAGCTATCGCGCAAACAACAGAAAATTGAACGAACCGACCGCAAGAAGATAGTTGCCGTCGACAACCTCTCGTTTATAGCCTACAAGGGGGAGATATTCGGTTTGTTAGGACCTAATGGCGCTGGCAAGACCACAACCTTGCGTATGCTTGCTACGTTAATTCACCCTGATAGCGGCGATGCCATATTAGATGGCTATAGTGTTGTGAACCAGCCAGAAGAGGTGCGTGGTAAAATCGGCTTCCTGACTTCAGAATTGAAGCTTGAGGACTTTTTTACGCCGAATTACCTTTTCGACTTTTTCTCTCAGCTCTATGGAATTGCCCCCGAGGTGATGGCAGAACGTAAAACAAAGTTGTTTGAGCGTTTCGGCATCAACAAGTTCGCCGAGGTGAAGGTGGCCAACCTCTCCACGGGCATGAAGCAGAAGTTGTCGTTAGTCATCTCATTGGTGCATAATCCCGACATCATCATTTTCGACGAACCTACCAATGGCCTCGACGTGTTGACGGCGCGAACCGTTACGGATTATCTTCAAGAGTTACGCGATGAAGGCAAAACTATTATTCTCAGTACTCACATTTTCAGTCTGGTGGAGCGTCTTTGCGACCGTGTGGGCATCATCATCGATGGCCGCATGACGGCTTGTGGCACCCTTGAAGAGGTGTGCAATGGTTTGTCCATGGAAGACCGTTTCTTCGAAATGTACAAAGAAGTGAAAGGAGGCGAAGAATGAAAAGCAATACACTAACGATTATCAAGAAAGAGTTCGCCCGTTTCTTCGGCGACCGACAGCTGCTGTTTACCACGGTCATCATGCCGGGTCTGCTGATATATATTATCTATAGCTTCATGGGCATGGGTATGGAGAAGATGGCCACAGAGGGCACCAATGAGCTGGTGACCGTTTGTGTGGAGAACCTTCCAGTTAGTGTGGCACCCTTGGTAGATGGCTTGCCTAGTACTACTGTGTCGCAACAGCCTGTTTCACAAGAGGATATTGATAAATTAAAAGCAAAAGACCTCAACGTGGTACTGGTGCGCTTTCCTGAAAAGTTCGACGAGAAGGTGGCTACCTACGACCCGCAAAGTTTTGAACCGGCTCCCAATATCGAAATCTATTACAACTCGGCCAATAACGCATCCTCGCGTGTGTACCACATGCTGGAAGCCTCGCTTTCGTCCTACGAGGACCAGCTGAGCAACCGCTTCGACATCAACCGTATCGAATCAGTTGAGGATCAATTTGATATGGCCAGTCAGGACGATGTGCTGGGTAGCATCCTTTCCAAACTCATCCCGATGCTTATCCTGATGATGCTCTTCAGCGGTGTGATGGCCATTGCGCCAAGCAGCATTGCCGGCGAGAAGGAACGCGGTACCATCGCTACCTTGTTGGTGACTCCTTTGAAGAGAAACGAGTTGGCATTAGGTAAAGTGGTGTCGCTGAGCGGTATAGCGTTGTTGAGTGGTATCTCGAGCTTCATCGGTATCGTGTTGTCTCTGCCCAAGATGATACAAGCCGATGCGGCAGGCTTGAAACTGGGTCTTCATTATACAGGTGCCGATTATTCGGTTTTGTTGCTTATCATCTTCTCTTCAGTGCTTATCATGGCCTCAGCCGTCAGCCTGTTGTCGGCATTAGCCAAGGACGTGAAGAATGCTGGCACGATGATCACGCCTTTCATGTTGGTAGTGATGTTTTGTGGTTTGATGCCCATGTTCCAATCGGGTGCCAGCCAAAATTTGGTAGCTTATCTGTTCCCCTTCTACAACTCCATCCAGGCTATGACCGCGGTCTTTGCCCACGAAATGAAATGGCTGCCTGTCATCGTTACCTTGGCCGCCAACGTGGTGTACACTGGCATTGCTGTCTGGGGACTGACCCGCATGTTCAACAGTGAAAAGGTGATGTTCTCAAAGTAAGAGGCAACACTAATGAGATGCAAAAACGGAAGAGCCAGCCGACTCTTCCGTTTTTTATTCTTTCAAAAGCTCTTCTACCTTTTGGATTAACTCTTTTGTTGGCTCTGTAATTGTTTTGATTTCTTCTTCCGTAATGGCGTAGTAGCAGTTGTAATCGCCTTTCTCTCGAAGTTGTTCCATCCTTGATAAAAAAGCACCCAGTTTTGGCTCCACTTTTCCTGCCTTTACGAAATGAAGTCCGAATAGGGTTAATAAGCCATCATGAGTATGTGCAACTAATTCATTTTTAATGAGCAACGCTTGAACTGCATGGTAACAAGCGTAATAGTATCGATTGGAAGCAATATCCCAATATTGTTGTTTACACATTTCTTCCGCTTGTTCGAGGAATCGATGTGCCTTTTCCATTTGTAGGCCTACTACAATCTGCCTTTCTTCGTCAGTCAATTTCATGCCAATCGTATTGCGTCGTCAATGACATTATGATAAAAAGGTGTGAACTTGCTGCTTTCCCATTCCTTGGCGGTGTACATCACAGGGTTGATATATTCGCCAAGTTCCCAGCCAAGTTCTCTCAACGGGTATGAAATGGTATCATAATCTTCGGGCAAAAGTTGGTCTTTGTCAAGCACGATGAGAATGTCCCAATCAGAACCTGAATGGGCATCGCCTCTTGCCCTGGAACCGTACAACAATGCATAGCCTCCCGCTGGTAAGTTCAGTAGGAGCGATTGCTTGATGTCGTTGATTACTTTTTCTTCCATTTTTTGTGGATTACTCTTGCAAAAGTAATCATTTTTTTCAAATCGGGTTGGATTTGGACAAAAAAATGGAGGAAGGACGAATTGCCCTTCCTCCAAATCAAGTATTTCCTTTAGTTTTTAAGCCATCTCGCCGCCCTTGGCAAAATGCTGATAGAAAGCGATGATGGTCTCAATGCCTTTGTAGAAGTGGTCGAGGCGGTAGTTCTCGTTGGGCGAGTGGATGGCGTCTTCGCCAAGGCCAAAGCCCATCAGGATGGACTTGATACCCAACACTTCTTCGAATCTTGCGATAATCGGGATGGAGCCGCCCGAACGCATCGGGATGGGCAGCTTGCCGTAGGTGTCCATATAGGCGGCTTCGGCGGCTTTGTAGGCCGGCAAGTCGACGGGGCAGCCGTAGGCCTGACCGCCATGCAGCGGCGTGACCTTTACGGTGACATACTCGGGGGCGTTCTTCTCGAAGTAGTCCTTCACTAATGTGGCAATCTTTTCGTTGTTTTGGTCAGGCACCAAACGACACGACAGCTTGGCGTATGCCTTCGAAGGCAGCACGGTCTTGGCACCCTCGCCCGTGTAGCCACCCCACATGCCGCAGAGGTCGAAGGTGGGACGGATGCCGACACGCTCAATCTTGGTGTAGCCTTCTTCGCCACGAAGGGCTTTCACGCCGACGCTTTTCTTGTAGTCTTCCTCGTTATAAGGTGCCATGTTGAGCAACTCGCGCTCGCGGGCAGAACATTCGATGACGTCGTCGTAGAAATGCGGGATGGTGATGTGGTTGTTCTCGTCCATGCATTTGGCGATCATCTCACAGAGGGTGTTGAGCGGGTTGGCCACGCTGCCGCCGAAGATGCCGGAGTGCAGGTCGGCGTTGGGACCGGTGACTTCAATCTCCCAGTAGGCAAGACCTCTCAACCCTGTGGTGATGCTTGGCACGTCGGGACCAATCATCGAGGTGTCGGACACGAGGATGATGTCGGCCTTGACGAGGTCTTTGTAGTCCACGACCCACTTCGAGAGGCTGCCCGAGCCGATTTCCTCTTCGCCTTCGAGCATGAACTTCACGTTGCAGGGAAGGGTGTTGGTCTTCACCATGGTCTCAAAAGCCTTGGCGTGCATGAATGCCTGACCTTTGTCGTCATCGGCGCCGCGAGCCCAAATCTTGCCATCCTTGATGACGGGTTCAAACGGGTCGGTGTGCCACAGGTCGATGGGGTCGACGGGCATCACGTCGTAGTGGCCGTAAACCAAGACGGTGGGCAGTTTCGGGTCGATGATTTTCTCGCCGTAGACAATGGGGTTGCCTTCGGTGGGCATCACCTCGGCCTTGTCGGCGCCGGCGGCCAGGATGGCGTCGCGCCAATACTCGGCGCAGCGGATCATGTCCGGCTTGTGTGCCGATTCTGAACTGATGGAAGGGATTCTAATCAAGCCAAAGAGTTCCTCAAGGAAACGGTCTTTGTTGGCTTCAATGTAGTCTTTTGTGATTTGCATAATCGTAAGTATTTAAGATTCAAGATTTAAGATTCAAAATTCTTTAGTTCAACCTTTTCCCCGTCAAACACTGCGTAGGTGAAATCATAAATCCAGTTGCCCACTACAGTCGTCAAGGCATGGTCGCCAGATTTGTATTGCATGGGTTTGTGCTGGTGGCCGAAGACGAAGAAATCAATCGTTGGGTCGAGGGCGGCCTGCTCTTGGGCGTATTGGTATAGTCTCATTTTTGGGATGTCATCGTAATAGCCGCGTTCCACCTCGTTTTTGAGTTTTTTCAAACGGTGGTTGTGCGACCATTTCAAGGCCAAACCAATGCCAAAATCTGGATGTATCAACCTGAACAGGAACTGGTTGAACTTACATTCAAAGACCTTCTTCAAAAATTTGTAGCCGTTGTCTCCCGGACCTCTGCCATCGCCGTGGACCAAAAAGAACTTCTTGCCTTTGATGGTCTTGACGACAGGCTCGCGGTGCAGCTCAATTCCCAGTTCGTCGTGCAAGTAACCGAAACTCCAAAGGTCGTGGTTGCCGATGAACATGTGCACAGGAATGCCCGCATCGGTGAACTCGGCCAACTTGCCTTGTAGCCTAACAAAGCCTCTGGGAATCACGGTCTTATACTCAAACCAGAAGTCGAAGAGGTCACCCATCAGGTAAAGCTCCTCGCAGTCGGGACGAATCGTGTCCAAGAAGCGCAACAACTTACGCTCGCGCTTCTGGCTGTCCTCCAGCGAGGGGATGCCCAAATGAAAGTCGGTGACGAAATAGACGGCCATCAGAACTGGATTTCTTTCGAGCGGCGGATGAGTTCCGTGATGAGGGTGATGAGCTTGGGCTCCACGGCGTTCACGGCTTTGATGACTTCCTCGTGCGTGATGGTGACGGGATGGTCCAAACCATAGATGTTGGCCATGTCGGAAACGATGGACAAGCCAAAGACGGGCAGTTTGCCTTGCCGTGCCACGATGACCTCGGGCGTCGTCGACATGCCGATGGTGTCGGCACCGATGATGCGGAAGTAACGGCATTCGGCAGGAGTCTCGTAGGTCGGACCCGAGGTGGAGCAATACACGCCGTGTTGCACCCAGATGCCTTTTTCCAAGGCAATCTCGTCGGCCAGCTTGATGAGACGTTTGTCGTAAGGCTCGCTCATGTCGGGGAAGCGTTCGCCGAAACGGTCGTCATGCGGACCAATCAAGGGGTTGGGCATGGCATGGATATGGTCGTTGATGATCATGATGTCACCCACGCGGAAATTCGGGTTGAGTCCGCCGGCGGCATTGCTGAGGATGAGGAATTGTATGCCGAGCTGCATCATCATGCGGACGGGGAAGGCGACCTCGCTCATCGGGTAACCTTCATAATAGTGGAAACGGCCTTGCATGGCAATGACCTTGCGGCCGGAGATGGTGCCAAAAAGCAACTGTCCCTGATGTCCTTTCACCGTTGAGACGGGAAAGTTGGGAATATCTGAATAGGGGATGGCGTATTCTACATTGATACCAGTGGCCAAGTCGCCTAAGCCTGAGCCTAACACAATACCGACTTCGGGCTGAAAACCATTGGTTTTCAATTTAATATAACCAACGGTCGTGAGAATCCTTTCGTACATAACTCAATATTTCTTCATTAAACTTTTCTTCTTCATGGAAACGCACCGTTATTGGCAAATCGTATAGCGGAGCGCAATCAAACTGACAAAGATAAGGAGAATTTGTCAATCGCGCGGCATCTTTTTCGGTGGTGACGATGATTTTCTTGTCGCCGCTCAGATTTTCAAAATGCTTAACGATGTTTTTCGCATCTTCCTCACTATAAACGTGATGGTCGGCAAAACGCAGAAAATCAACCGTTTTGAATCGTTTTTCCAGCTCTTCGATGAATGACTTTGGATGGGCTATACCGCAGAAAGCAATAACGGAATCGGCATCTTCGACGGAAACAGTTTTTGCTTTTTCGTTCAAAGGTTGCAAAGGCGCATACTCCAAATAGGAGAAATAAACCTTTTGCTCTTTAGATGGATTTAGTTTGCTGATAATATGTTGCTTTTCAGCTTCTTTAAGCTCTCTTGGCGACTTGCTGACCACGATGAGATTGGCTCGTTTTGCAGCGGATTTCACGTCGCGCAAAGTGCCGGCAGGGAAAAGGAGGTCGTCGCAATAAAGATGCTGGTATTCAGTTAATAAGATGTTTAAGCCAGCCTTGATGCTACGATGTTGGAATGCATCGTCCAAGAGGATGATTTCGGGCGCGTTGTTGCTCATGAGCAACTTCCTGACGCCATTCACACGGTCTTCATCCACAGCAACTTGAATCTCTGGAAACTTTTTGAAATATTGCAGTGGCTCGTCACCCAAGTCTTCGTTAGTGCTTGTCGTTTCGGCGCGTTTGAAGCCTTTTGTCTTTCTGCCATAGCCTCGACTCAACGTAGCAACGCGGTAATGGTCTTTCAATACATTGATAAGGTATTCCGTGTGTGGTGTTTTTCCCGTTCCGCCCAGGTTGAGGTTGCCCACACAGATTAAGGGTTTTTCAAATCGTGTGGTCCTCAAGATATGCCAATCGTATAGCTTGTGTCTGATTGTCAGCACAATATGGTAAATTAGCGATATGGGCAGTAGTAAAATTCTCATTATTGGGGTCAAAATTAGGCAAATTTCCTTAATTTTACGGCCAATTTCGAAAAATATTGGACACGAGACTGCGTGACACGCGACGCGAGACAGTCCCGCGTCCCGACTTCCCGAAGCCTCGCGTCAAAAGAGAGTTATGACCGTAAAAGACATTTTGAATTGCATCACCGAGATTGCCCCACTGCACTGGCAGGAAAATTACGACAACGCTGGCTTGCAAGTCGGCGACCTTAACGCCCAAACGAACAAGGCCTTGATTGCCTTGGATGTGACTGAGGAACTGCTTGACGAGGCCATAGCCAAACATTGCGACCTCGTTATCAGCCACCACCCTTTGATTTTCCATGGGCTGAAGCATATCACGCCGCAAACTTTTATCGAGCGCATCATCATGAAAGCTGTCAAGCATGACATTGCCATCATTTCCATGCATACCAATTTGGATAACAGCTACTTGGGTGTGAGTCGTGTGCTGGCCGACCGTTTGGGATTGAAGAACCTGCATCTTTTGCAGCCTTCGTCCGCTGAACCCGATCTTTGCGGTGCCGGCATGGTCGGCGAGTTTGACATTCCGATGGAAGAAACTGATTTTCTTGGACTTGTGGCCAATATGATTGGCTCCCCATGCTTGCGCCATTCTGCATTGACGGGTCGCAAGGTCAAGAAAGTGGCGCTTTGTGGCGGTTCGGGGAGTCCATTTATGCAGGATGCATTGCGCTGTGGCGTAGACGTTTACCTCACCGCTGATGTCAAATATCACGACTTTTTTGTTCCCGAAGGCCGCCTTTTGTTGGTCGATGGTGGACATTTTGAGACCGAACAATTCACTAAACAATTAATTAGTGAGTTAATTCGGAAAAAATTTCCTACCTTTGCAGCCGCAATCGCTGAAACGGAAACGAATTCAGTCCATTATTTTGTAAGAAATAAGTAATTATCAATATGGCTAAGAAAGAAAACAATGAAGTTGTTGAAGTGACTGAAGTTGCTGAAACAACGGAGGTTAAGGAAACGAAGAAGACTGCAAAGAAAACCACTAAGGCTAAGGCCGACCCGCAACCCGAGGAGGAAGAGGTGGTCGCTGAAGCACCCAAGGAAGAAGCTCCTGTCGAAGTAGTGGAAGCCCCCAAGCCGGTGGAAGACCCTGTTGAAGTTAGCGTCGAGCAGAAATTGGTAGCTCTTTACACCTTGCAGCAGGTCGACTCCAAGATTGACGAAATTCGTGCCTATCGTGGTAACCTGCCTTTAGAGATTCAGGACATGGAGGACGAAATCGCCGGCCTTGAGACCCGTATCTCCAATTTTAAGGATGAAAGCAAGAAACACCAAAAGGACATCTCCGACTATAAGATTAAAATAAAGGAGACCGAAGCCCTGATTAAGAAGTATGAGGACCAGCAGAATAATGTCCGCAATAACCGTGAATACGATTCTTTGACGAAGGAAATCGAGTATCAAACACTTGATATTCAGCTTTCTGAGAAGCGTATCAGGGAAATCACGGCGAAGGATAACGACGTGGCTGCCAAGGTAGCTGCTGCCCAAATGCGCCTCAACGAGTTGAATGCCTCTTTGACTGAAAAGAAAGAAGAGCTTCATTCCTTGGTGGAAGGCACCGAAAAAGAGGAAGAACAACTGCTGCAACGTTCGGCTGAGTGCGAGAAGTACGTTGAGGACCGCCTGCTCGTGGCTTACAAGCGCATCCGCAAGAATGCCCGCAATGGTCTCGCCGTGGTCGGCATCTTCGATGAGGCTTGTGGTGGCTGCTTTAACCGTATCCCTCCGCAACACCAGTTGGACATCTGCACGCACAAGAAGATTATCGTGTGTGAGTACTGTGGACGTATCTTGGTCGACAAGGGCATCATCGAGCAATACAAGGCTTGATGTTCAGTCTGATACAAATTAAGGCCGCTCTCGAGCGGCCTTTTTTCGTTTAGAAACGTATCTTCAGCGTGGTCAGCAGGAGATGCCTGAATTGCTTTTGTGTGATGGATTCGATGCCGAGTTCTCCCGCATCGTAGAGGGTAGTGTAGGTTATCCCATGCGTCAACTCGTAGGCAAGATCAAAAGTGGTACTTGCCGATAAGGGAATGCTAAGTCCGCATGAGGCTTTCTTGATGCTGCCTCCTTTTTCGCCAAAGCCAAACGGACTGCCATAATAGGCCGTTCCCAATCTGAGATAGGTACCGCCCACGCGCCATTCGGTGCCGAGGCGGAGGTTGAAGGTGCGTTTCAACGTGTTTTTGATGTCTTCGTTGGTTGGGGTGTAGTCGTAGTCGTTGGCCTTGAAACGTGCCGCGCCGAAGTTGGTGTATTCCGCATCGAGGCTGACCATGCCTTGCTGTCCGATGACGAATGCCAAACTTCCCACCCATTTCAGTGGCTTGATGAAGGTGTATTCGTAATGTGATTCGGGGCTGAGGCATTTTTGAGTCACATAGTTGATTTTCGATTCGGTCGTGGTTTGCCAAGTCTCGGTGAAATTGTAAAGGGTGGGCGAGTGGAAGGCCCCACCGATACGCAGCCAAGGCGTGGCATGGAAGATGAAACCGATTTTGGCGTTGCCGCCCCAACCTGTCGAGTTCAAGTCTTGGGTAAAGCTCCATTCGTTGAAGTCGGTTTCGGTGCCTTCAACGCGGCTTTCTTCGAATACCTTGGTCCCAAATCGCTTGGTGTGCGCCAAGTCAAGGCTGATGCCGATGAAGAAACGCTCGTTATAGTTGGCGCTTCCGGCGAAAGTCCAGGCTTCGGAACGTCCTCTGTAACTGCATTCTTGGCCTTGCCAGATGTTGCCTTGAGGCACGGGACTGCCATAATAAGGTCCAAGCTCGTCTTCATAAAGGTCGATGAGATAGGTCCTCCAGGCAGGATAGATGTCGTAAGGAAACTCGTCTTGCAGTTCATATTGGGAGTAACCGTCCATTCGGGCGAGGTAGTTGTCAATCATCGAGCTGCTGGGGTTGATGCCTTTGGCATTGGTGAACATGTTGAAGTCGTTGGTGCGGGTGAGGCCGATGCCGAATTGGGTGAAACGTAGCCCACGGTAGTTGCTGCGTTCTTTGACGCCGACGAAGCCGACATTGGGAATGGAGAAGCGCATTTGGTTGCCTTCTTTTTCAGTCCCGTAATAGTTGGATTTGTGGTAATTGTCGAGCAGATTGACCGACATGGTGATTTCGTTGCTGCGGTAGATGCCCATGCTGGCTGGGTTGATGTTGATGGCGGTCATGTCGCCTCCCACGGCTCCAAGGGCGTTACCCATGCCTAAGGCTTTGGCCGTGCCTTGGTAGAAGGTTTGTGAGTATAGGCTCGCATCATCAACGCCTTGGGCAGATGCTGCAATATAGGTGAGGAGCACGATGGCTATGGTGAGTGTTTTTTTCATGATTAGTCGAATAAAACAAAGACTACCTTGCAAATTGAACCGCAAAGGTAGTCTTTTATCGTTATACTTTTGTCATGGCTCGAAAATTATCTTCTTCCGCCGCCACCGCCGCCTGAACGGCCGCCACCAGAGCTGTGGCTGCCTGAGCTGCTATGGCCGCCCGAGCTTGAGCTACGGCTACCGCCACTGTAGCTGCCTGAGCTGCGTCCCGAGCTCGACGAGGAGCTTCTTGGGGATGAACTGCTGCTACGGTTGTAGCTGCCACTCGACGAGCTGCCGCTTCTGCCCGATGAACTGGGTCTGCTGTAGCTGCCGCTACTTGAACCAGCTGATGACGGACGCGATGAGGAAGAACCTTGTGGGCGCACATATTCAGAGCTGGAGCGCGAAGGACGGCTGCTGCTGGGCGAGGTATAGCTTTGGCGCGGATTGCTTTGGCTGCTCGTGCTGGCGCTGCTGCTCGATGGACGGCTGCTCGAAACACTTCCCGGGCGGCCACTGGTGCTGGCAGAAGGACGGTCGCTCACCGTGGGACGAGTACTCACCGACGGACGGCTGCTTGAGGTGGCAGGTCTGCTGACGCTGCCATTAGCGCCGGGACGGAGCGAACTGGTGTTGCTCACCGTTGGACGAGCTGAGGCAGTGCCGCTGTTGGCTCTTACGCCGGCGCTACTTGAGCTGCCCGACATGCTACCGTTGGTGCCTCTGCGACCGTCTTGCACACTGCTGTGGCTCATTGAGCCCGCGGTGTTGCTGCCATGGCGCACACTGGCCACATAGTTGCCGAGGCCGCTGTTGCCTCCGCCGTGGTGATGTCCGCCGCCACCGTGATGGTGGTTCCAGTCGTGGTGATAGTCGTAGTAGTGTGAATGGTGCCAGTATGGGTGATAGTAGCCATAATTCCAGTAAGGATCCCAACCCCAATAGCTGTAGTAATAGGGATAGCCCCAATACCAGTTCCAGCTCCAATATGAGCTCCAGTAGGGACGGTAACTCCAGCTCCAGTAGAAGCTTGGGTAGTAGTTCCAATAGAAGGGGTCGTAGCTGTTCACGTAGACGTAGGTGTCGCCACCGCCACCGCCCGTGTAATAATCATCGTAGTAGTCTCTCGTTGAGGAGGCTTGCGTGCCGAAACGCTTGATGCGGGTGGCGAAGTCGGCATCATAATAGGTCTCAGTGGTGGTGTACACTACACCGTTCGTGTCGGTCACCGTCTCCGTGGTTTGGTAGACGGGCTCAGCGTTGTTGACGTAGTTTTTGCTGTCGGAATAGTAGGCTTGGTAGTCGTATTCCGAGTTGCTGCTGATGCTGGGGCTCACGTAGGAACCGTTGCCGGTAGCCATCCGACCGCCTGTGTTGCCGTAAGGCGAATAATAGGTGTCGTCTTTGGCCATCTGGCGATTCGCCGAGCAGCTGACGAAGGCCATTAAGGCAATGATCGGAAGTATTCTGAATGCTTTCATTGTATTGAGTTTTATTTTGTTGTTCTAAACAGAGTCGTTTTTATCGCTCAAAAATATACAAATATTGTACCAAAATTTGAAAAAATCAGGTCGGTTTTGAGTTTATTCCATTTTGATGACTCTTCCATCACTTTCACAATGCGCTTCAATCCATGGATATCCCTTATAATACGCATTTCCAATGTTATAGAGATAGGCATAAAGCGCCGATTGTGCCCAAACATAGACATCATTGGTCGAGTGTGACATCACTTTGACGATGTTGGAGTTCAATGCCTCGGCATGGACCACACCATAGCTTTTCAGGTAGTGTTCGGTGTAGCCAGCATAGCCCTTGAGCGTGACTTTCGAGGTGCCGTTGCTGAATACGGTCTTCAGCACGTTGCAGTTGAAGGTAAGGTTGATGTCGCCAGAGCCTTCCAAAATCCTAAGGATGAAGTTGTTTGTCAAGACCGTATCGATGCCGATTTCCGTCGAGTCGATGCTTTGGGCTTTCATGCCTATGATGGAGTCGATGGAGCTAAGCTCGCCAATGGAACAATAGTTGACAGAACGCAGGCTGTCGTAATACACGGTCAGGTCGATGCTGTAGTCGTAGCTGCGAATCCAGTTGAAGTCGTTCTCGTTTCTGATGACCAAAGTGTCGTTTTTGACTTCGGTGGTCACTTTTTCAATGAGGTTTTTCGGGCAGGTGAGTTCCAAATGGGGATGACGGTCTTGCACTAATTTGACGTTCACGTTGTTGAACATCGAAACCACGGTAAAATTCTGGCCCACAGTTCGATACTCGGTAATAGGCTCGCCGTTTTTGAACAGCGCGTCCATCTTCTGGCACGATGTGGCCATCAGGCTAACGAGGAAAAACAGGATTGCGATAACGTTTCTTTGCATGTTGTGGTAGATAGTATTTGTGCTGTAAATGATAGCCTACGCCGAAGCTGATGAAGTCGGCCTTGATGTCGTATGTGGTGAAGGCGAGCGTGGCAAACAGGTTGTCGGTGAAGTAATAGCGTGCGGCCACCTTTTGGTAAAACAACAAGCCGAATTTGCCTGAGTTGAGCGGCACGTTGTTGCGCACCCCGGCGTTGAACATGAAGCTGACGCGGTCGAGCATCATCTCGTAGGAAAGCAAAAAGCCTGGCTTCAGGTAGAAGTTCCAGTCGGGCTTGGTGATTTTGTCGGAGTTGTCGTAGACCAGCTCAAGTCCTAATCCCAAGCGGTCGCGTTCCGAGAGTTGAAACATGAAGTTGGCGGCTAAGTCGTGAACGAAGAAATATTGGTGCGTGCCATATTGCTGGCTCATGTCCTTGAAGCCGAGGGTGTATTGGTAGTCGGTGACGAAATGCTTCTTGCCGTCAAACTCGAAGAGATAGTTTCTGGGGCGCAAGCGCTTGTCGATGTGTGCATCAGGGGGCAACAAATACCAGGAAAAGCCCGTAGCCACGCTGAAGATGTTGATGCCCATGTTGGGGGTTCTTGTGGCACCGTTCGAGAAATGGGTCAGGCCTGCCGAAAGCACCCAATGCAGCCGCTCGATGATGCGCTGACGGTATTCAAACGACAGGTTGACGGCAGCGTTCAAGTGCGAGCCGATGGCGTAGTTGTGGTAGTTTTCCTTCGGGTCGAACTTGTTGGTGAGCCACGACAGGCCCACGCCCAACTTGAACGTCAGCTTGCTCGTTTCGCTCGGCGTCATGGGGAAGTTGATGAAAGGGTAAAGGGCAAACACCCTGCCCAATTCCGCCGTGATGCTGTCGTGGTTGAAGTCCGAATAATAAAAGGTGAGGCCGATGGAAGGGTAGTTGTGCAGCACTTCCCAACGGTGCTCGCCGTAGGTGTTGCGATGAATCGAAAGCTCGTAACTGGGCGTGTGGCGGCTATAACGTCCCAAGGCTGAGTGGTATTGGTCGTTTTGGAAATACATGTAGCCATAATGCACCTTGGCCTCAATCTCATAGTTGGGGCGGTTCATCTGTGCTTTCGCCGTCTGCCCTATTAATAATAAGGTGAGCAGCGCGAGAAGGATGATATGGCTTTTTTGTCGTTCCATTTAGGCTGCAAAGGTACAAAAAACTATGAAACAAGGGAGATTCCCTGCGGGAATGGAGTTTCTTAGGGCCCTTTATGTTGCGGCGGCTGGTAGAACCAACGAATCGTAAACGTCGTTGGCCGCCGCGGTTAACAATAAAATGACCCCTCCATTCCCGTAGGGAATCCCAAAATTATCTATTTTTGCACTTTATTTCTATTCATCATGGACGAAAGACTACAAGCCTTCAAGCGGCTTTTGGATATCATGGACGCAGTGCGGGCGGGTTGCCCTTGGGACAGCACCCAAACCATCCACAGCTTGCGTCACCTCACCATCGAGGAGACCTACGAACTCAGCCAAGCCATCCTCAACGACGACCTCAACGAAGTGAAAAAGGAACTCGGCGACCTCATGTTGCATCTTGTCTTCTATGCCAAGATAGGGCAGGAGCAGGGTGCCTTCGACATTGCCGACGTGCTCAATGGCATCTGCGAGAAGATGATTGTGCGTCATCCGCATATCTTTGGCAACGAGCATGTTGAGAATGCCGAGCAGGTGGAGCAGAACTGGGAGAAAATCAAGTTGGAGCGTGAGCACAACCGCAGCGTGCTGGGTGGAGTGCCCGAAGGCTTGCCATCGTTGTTGAAGGCCTACCGCATGGCGCAGAAGACCGCCGGCGTGGGCTTCCGCTGGCCCGATGCCGACCAGGCTTGGCAGAAGGTGGAGGAGGAAAAGGCCGAACTCCTTGAGGCGCTGCAAAAGCCCGACGACACAGCTCATATCGAAGAGGAATATGGCGACCTGCTCTTTGCCTTGGCAGCCTATGGCAACTACATCGGCGTGAATTCCGACGATGCCTTGGAGAAGACCAACAAGAAATTCCGCGAAAGGTTTGCTCATGTGGAGCAAAAGGCCCGCGAGCAAGGCAAAGGCGTGCAGCACCTCACCCTCGACGAGATGATAGCTTACTGGAAAGAGGCGAAGACCCAATAAATTAGGAGATTCCCTGCGGGAATGGAGTGGCGGCATTTTGTTAAACAGCGGCGGCTTGATGTGTTGACATGTTGTCGGCTCTTCATGCCGCCTTATGCCACGCAACGATGCTTCCATTCCCGCAGGGAACCTACAAACAATAACTAAAATCCTCTTCAGGTTGCGCCTTGTTTTCTTTTTGTTTATTTTTGCACCGAAAAAGATAACAACTATGACAGCAATAGACTTACAATCCGATACGATGCAATTGCTACAGCGGTTCGATAAGACCGATACCTCTTTATGGAAACGTATTCTTGATGCCATTTCCGCCATATACCGTGACGAGGAAATATTGCAGGCTAAGAAACGTGCTGAACAGAAGGCTAAAATTCGGGAAATGATCGGCGTGTTTGAAGAAAGCGATACAGATGACTGGAAGAAAGCTAAGGAAGACTATCTTACCGAAAAATATGCAAATTATTGACAAGAAACATACGGGATTATGGGTTTGCTTCGCTTAAAGTAATGCCTCCGACTGATTTCATTCAACGTCTTTTCCCTTAACAAAGGCGTCTCTTCCGTTGTATATCCACACTAACAACTCCCAACTCCTAACTGAACAACTGAACAACTCCTAACTGAACAACTCCTAACTCCTCATTCCTCATTCAGCATTCCCCATTCCGCATTCCTCATTCCCCATTCCGCATTCCTCCTAACTAAGCAACTCTAAACTCTAAACTCTCCACAGACTCTCAACTCTCAACTCTCAACTCTAAACTCTAAACTGAACAACTGAACAACTGCCAACTGAAAAAATTCCCCCAAATCACTTGCACCAAACAAAATTTGGTTATATTTGCAGCGCATTTTTTGCGCATTATGGAATAATTCAATTCACTTAATACTAACTAAAATTTCAAACAAATGAAAAAAGTATCTTTACTTTCAATGGTTGCCGCCTTGTTGTTTGGCGGAAGCCTTGCAGCACAAACGGTGCTGATTAATGATGACTTTGAGGCCTATCCTCTTGGTGGCAGAATTGCAGAAAGTGCTATTGCCGCTGGAAACGATTGGTGGACCACTTGGTACAACCACCCTGGCAGCACCACCGAAGACGGTGTCATTGCTGAGGCTGGTGGCACCCAGTGCGGTTACATTTCTGGTTCTAACGACAATGTCCTCCTTCTCGGTGGTCAGGAATCAGGCACCTACGACCTTGAATTCGCTATCTATTGCGATGAAGGCAAGTATGGTTACTTCAACATCCTTCACGAGTTCAACGGCAATGGTTCTACTTGGGCCATGCAGGCTTATTTGAATGCAACAAACAATGGTAATAATACTACTACTTATTCTGTTGGCCATGGTACAGTCCATGCTGGTGCTAACGCCAATGCTGACATCCCTGCAGTTGTGAATGAGTGGATGTTCTTCCGCATTCGTGTGGATTTGGATGCCGACGTGGCTGAATTGTTCTATCGTTCCGAGACCACTCAAGTTGAGGAAATCTCTATCGTGAGTTGGCAGTGGAGTCTTGATAGCTTCGGATCGAACGTTGTGGGTCGTAAGATGGATGCCATGGACTTCTTTGCACCTCATGCAACACTGGGCTGTTACTACCTTGACAACTTCAAATACACCAGAATCGGTGAAGAAACCGCTGCTTCTCTTGAGTTCGATACCGAATCTATCAATGTCGAACTTATGGATGACGATATGACCACTGTCGACATCAACATCAGCAATGCCGAAGGTACTTCCATCGGCGACTGGACGGGTTGGATTGACTTTGGCCAAACAGAAGGCGGCACTGCCATCAACGACATTTATTACGACCTCGACCTCGATGCCACCACTGTTAATGGCGTCAGCCTGAATATCGAGACCCCGACCCTCGTTGAAGTGGGTGCTATGTTCCCGGGCGCTTCATACGCTGGCGCTGCTATGGGTACTATGCTTACTAGCGTGCAATATCCCTTCTTCCAATGGCAGAATACCGAAACGGGTGCATCTCTTGGCAATGGTGTTGAACCTGGCACTCCTGTGACCTTCCGCGTCTATGGTCAGGGCTTGAATGGCCAACCTGGTGAAGTCTTGGCTGAGAAGGTGGTTCCTTACGACCAACTCGTTGATGATGACTGGACTGTGGCTGTTTTCGATGAGCCTGTTGCCCTGAGAGGTTTCAATGTGTGGGTTACCTGCGAATTCACACAACAAGTTGACGGCGGTGCTCCGTTTGCCTTCGACGGTGGTGAAGTTTCTGAATTTGGCGACTTCTACCGTACCAATGGTGGCGGCGCATTCAGCAGATGCTCTGAGGTGTTCTCACAAAGCTATGGTAACTTCCACATCCGTGCCACCTGCCAAGGCGCTCCTGTGAGCGGCACTTGGGCAACCTTGAGCAAGTCGGAAGGCTCGATGGCCATTGGCGCCTCTGATATGGTTACCGTGAATATCAACTCCTTCGGCTTCGTCGACGGTGAAGAGAAGACGGCTGATGTAGTCTTCAGAACCAACGATCCTGAAAACGAGGAAGTGATTATCCCGCTGATCCTGAAAGTCAACACCGATGCTGTTGAGGAAGCCTCCGAAGCTGCATGGAAGGTGTATCCTAACCCCGCCACTTCGATGGTCACCCTCGAAGGCGAGAACCTCAGCACGGTCGCCATCTACAATGTGGCTGGCCAACTGCTCCGCGTGGTGAAGCTCGACAACATGATCAACAACATCGACATGAATGTTGAATCTGGTGTCTACTTCTTCAGCATCTACGACAACAATGGCAACAACAGCGTCCAACGCGTTGTCATCACCAAGTAATCAATCCTTGGAATGAATGAAAAAACCGCTCCATTCGGGGCGGTTTTTTTTGTTGGATTTTCTTGGATTTTAAACATGAATTTCCATGTAATTTGCCACGAATTATTCAAAAAATTAAATGAACAATTCGTGGCTAATTTGTGGTAATTCGTGTGAAAAGAACTTATTTGGTCATTTCTGCAATAATGATAGCCCCAGCCACAGCAGCATTCAGCGACTCGGTCGCACTGCCACCTACGCGAGGGATGGTGATAGGATGCGTGATGCAGGGCAAGACCTCAGGCCGTATGCCGTGCGACTCACTCCCGATGACGATGATGCCCTCGGGCTTGGCCTTCAGCTGGAACAAATCTTCTCCTTCCAACAAAGCCCCATACACCGCCTTGCCTTCGTTTTTGGCCTGATGGAGATAAGCGGCCAAATCGGTTTTCCACACCTTCATCCTAAACAACGAGCCCATGGTGGCTTGCACCGTCTTGGGGTTCCAAAGTTCCACGCAGTCGTTGCTGCACACCACGTCACTGATGCCAAACCATTCCGCCGTGCGGATAAGCGTGCCCATGTTGCCAGGGTTGGCGATGCCGTCCAAAGCCAACACAAAATGCGATTTGATTTTGATGTCGCCTTGCACGGGAATCCTGACCACGGCAAGGATGCCAGGCGGCGTGTCCTGTCCGCTCATCTGTTCCATCTGCACCACGCTGACGATTTCGGCGTCGGAGAAGGCGGGATAATCGGCGAGGAAAGCCTCGGTGGCATAAAGCCCCACGGTTTCAAATTGGGAATGAAGCAGTTCTTCCACCATCTTGCGCCCTTCCACGACGAAAAGGCCGAGCTCTTTGCGGAACTTCTGCTGGCGCAGGGATGCGATTTGTTTAATGGTGTTTTTGGTAAGCATTGGCTATAGTGTTTGACTCGCTTTGCGTCATTGCGAGGAGGTACGACGAAGCAATCTAAAAATTCGCGTAATTCGCATAATTCGCCGTTTCTTTGTCGTCGGAATGGATTGCTTCTTCCGTATTCACGGAATGATGCCTCGCAATGACTCGAAGCGGTACAAAAATACAAAAAAAGGCTGTCCCAAATTAGAGACAGCCCTTAAACTTTAAAAAAGTTCAATTGATTATTCAGCGAAGACGTTGAAGTCGATGTCGACGGCCACTTCCTTGTGGAGTCTCAGTTTGGCTTTGTATTCGCCGAGTTCCTTGATGGCATCCTCGTTGAGGACGATGTGCTTGCGGTCCACCTCAATGCCAGTGGCTTCCTTGATGGCGTTGGCAATCATGATGGTGTTGACCGAGCCGAAAATCTTACCCGTGGCGGCAGCCTTGGCGGGGATTTGCAGCTTCAGGCCTTCCAAAGCCTTGGCTTTCTCCATGGCCTCGTCCTTGATCTTTTGTTCCTTGTGAGCCTGTTGGCGCATCTCTTCGGCCAAGATCTTGCGGTTGCGCTCGGTGGCCAGGATGGCGATGCCCTGCGGGATGAGGTAGTTGCGGCCGTAGCCGGGCTTCACGGTGACGATGTCGTTCTTATATCCCAAATTGGTGACGTCTTGTTTCAGAATGATATCCATGTGTTGTCCTCCTTCAAATTATTTCAAACAATCTGCTACGAATGGCATCAGGGCGAGGTGGCGGGCACGCTTGACGGCTTGGGCAACCTTGCGCTGGTATTTCGTTGAAGTGCCGGTGATGCGGCGAGGCAGGATCTTGCCCTGCTCGTTGACGAACTTCAGCAAGAAGTCGGCATCTTTGTAGTCGATGTACTTGATGCGGTTCTTCTTGAAGCGGCAGTATTTCTTTCTCTTGGTATCGACTGCAATGGGAGTCAGATATTTGATGTCGTTGTTGTTGTTCACTTGTGCCATTTTCTTCGGTTTTTAATTGTTCAACATTAGGCTTGTGCTTCAGCGGCGGCTTCGGCTTTCTTGTTGCGTTTCTTCTCGTTGTAGGCGATGGCGTGCTTGTCAAGCTTCACAGTGAGGAAACGCAAGATGCGCTCGTCGCGCTTCAGTTCGGTTTCGACATCGGCGATTACATTACCCTCGGCCTTGTACTCAATGAGTTGGTAAAAGCCCGTGGACTTCTTTTGGATAGGATAGGCAAGTTTCTTCATGCCCCAGTTCTCTTCATGAACGATCTCTGCACCATTTTGGGTCAGCTGATCTTCATACTTCTTTACCGCTTCCTTCATCTGTTCGTCAGACAAAACGGGAGTTAAAATGAAAACGGTTTCGTACTGATTCATAACTGTTTGATTGTTAAATGATTAAATAGTTAATAGGGTTTGCTTTATTTGCGGGTGCAAAAGTACGGATTTTTTCTTAATCTACAACACTTTACACGAAAAAAAGTATTTTATTGCCGTACCGCCACTTTCTTGACGGTGACCGTGTGGCTTCCTGCAACTTTCAGGAAATAGATTCCCGAAGGCAAACCAAAGGTCGGTATCTCATGTTGTACGCCGTGCATCTTGCTGCTGTAGCAAGCCTTTCCGTGAAGGTCATACAAGGTTAGTTCGGCATGACTCAACGCCTCGCTGACTGTAATAGTGATGTGTGTTGTGGCAGGGTTCGGTGCGATACTCACTGTGGCTTCATTGGATTCCGCGACGTGGTCGGGCATCGGGGGCAACTCGGTGTACCAAATGCCGCCGGCCATAGGCGAGGCATAGACACGATTCCCGTCAATGCAAATGTCGAGGATGGGGCCAACGACGGGAATGGCTTCCATCTGCTGCCATTCGTCGCTATGGTCGTATTTCACGTAAATCGACCCGTCTTCGCAGCCCACGGCGACGATGCTGTCAGCCGTGGTGATACGCCTGATGGTGGCATCGGTGGGCAATGCTTCGATGCTTTGCCAGGTTGCGCCCATGTCGTCGGAGAAGTGCAGGCCTTGCCCGCGCGTACCTATATATAATCTGTTGTCATGGTAACGCAATGCGGTGTAGTTGACACCCTCGAACGGTGAGTTGAGGACCTGCCAGTTGGAGCCTTGCTCGCTGCTGTAGCGCAACACGCCGTCGTAGGAGACATGATACATGGTGCTGCCGTCCCAAGTGAGGTCAACGACATCGATTTCGTATGGTAGGCAGGTGGGCACATACCATTGCTCGCCAAGACCGAAAGAGACATACATCCTATCCTTGCTTCCCGCAACGACTTGTGAGCCGCAGCGCACCAAGCTTTGAAGCCATTGTGCTTCGGGTAGTCCGGCCCCTGCCGAATTGAATGAGGAGCCTCGGTTGGTGGAGAGAAAACTGCCTAACATGTCGGTGCCGATAAACACGTTGTTGCCTTCCACCATCATGCCGCGTATCTCCACTGTCCCGATGTTAGTGCCTTGATTCCAGGTGCTGCCGTCGTCGGTGTAGTAGAAATCTGAGCCGTGGGTGGCAGCCAGCACACGTTCACCGCTGATGCCGATATTACCTACTGAGGCGAGAAACGTGGGGGCATTGGTGCGAATCCATCCGGTACCGTCGCTGTTGCCACGGTAGATGCGGCCTTGTGTGTCGCCAACAAAGATGTGCCCATTATGGGCGGCAATGCACCATAGGTTTTTTGACGGGATGTTGGAATTGAAGTCATGCCATGTGGCGCCATTGTCGAAAGAAGCGAAGACGCCGTTTCCGAAGCAGGCGGCATAGAGCGTATCGCCGAGGTGGGCATAGCCTTTCGCTTGTTTGTTGAGGCCGCTACTCGTCCAGGTGTCGCCATTGTCGCTGGAGACCATGACGCCTTGCCCGAGTACGGTGGCAAAGACCTTTCCATTGTGGCAGTAGATGCCGAGAACATCGCTGCTCAGGCCGTTGTTGCACGGCTCCCACGAAGCTCCGTCGTTGAAGGAACGGTAAACGCCGCGCCTATAGGTGGCGATGAACATGGCTTCCTCGTTGTCGGCCATGAAATAAGGGTAGCGCACGTCGCTGGGGAAAACACCCGTGCTGTATTCGCCTTGGGTGCCTTCGGTGGATTGGTAAACGCCTTGGATGTAGGTCGAGGCAAGGAGTGAACCGTTGTGGACCAGTAGGTGCTTGATGTAATGGTTGTGCAGATAAGGGTCGGGCGTCCAGTGGAGGCCGCCGTCGGTGGTGCGGAAAATGTTTTCGTCGGTGGCGAGGAACACCGTGTCGTTATACGAGGCGAGGCATTTTGTGTCGCATGAGGTGAGGCCGTTGTTGCGGAACTCCCAGTTGTTGCCATGGTCGCTGCTCACCAAAACGCCGCCACCTGTGGCAGCATAATAGAGGCTGTCGGTGCAGAGGATGCTCCTGACGTACCGTCCTTGTGGACCGTTCATGGAGTGCCATTGCGCTTTCGCCCCGTTGAAAAATAGCGTGAAAGCGAATACAAGAAGTAGGGTAGAGCGTTTCATTTAGTTGTTTGAGTTGGTGAGTAGCATTTGCTCTAACATGAACTCTGCCGCATGGCCGTCGCCGAAGATTTCAGGAAACACTGTGGGCGGGTTGTCCTTGAAATGTGCCCAAGCCTTCATGATGCGGCATTCGTCGGCATCGGCGAGGATGGCGTTGCCAGTTTCCACGATTTCAACCCATTCCGTTTCGGGACGCAGGATGATGCCTGGCTTTTTGAAGAAATAGGCCTCTTTTTGCACGCCGCCAGAGTCGGTCATGATGAGTTGTGCATGGCGCTCCAAGGCAATTATCTCCAAAAACGATACGGGTGGTATGAGTTTGATATTCTGGCAACTGAAGATTTGCTTTTGCAAGTTTTCATCAAGGTTGGTCTTGATGAGTTTGGCTGTCCTTGGATGTAGTGGCAGCACGACTTGACATTCCTCGGATAGTTTGATGATGCTTCTGAAGATGGCGCTGAGCCTTTCGGGATAGTCGGTGTTGGTATTGCGATGGATGGTGGCCAAAATGTAAGGCTTGTCGTTTAACGCCAGACGCTTGATGATGTCGGTTTTCTCCTCGGCGATGTCGGCGAAATACAGGCTGTTGTCATACATGATGTCGCCGCAATGGTACACCTTCGGATTGTCGATGGTTGGGACAGCGGTCCTTGAGCCTGCGGTCCCTAAGTCCTGAGCCTGTCGAAGGGTCGAAGGGCCGCCCTCTTCTATAGGAAATCCTTCTCTTTTCAAGTTCTCCAATCCAGCCTTGGTAGGCGTGAAGAGCAGGGTGGAGCAGTGGTCGCACACGATGCGGTTGATCTCTTCGGGCATGGCCTTGTTGAACGAGCGCAGACCCGCTTCTATGTGGACGATGGGCACATGAATCTTGGCGGCTGCCACGGCACCGGCCAAGGTGGAGTTGGTGTCGCCATAGAGTACAATAAAGTCGGGTTGCTCCTTTAATAATAGTGCTTCAATGCCTTCCGTCATGCGGGCGGTCTGTACGCCATGCGATGCCGACCCAACGTGCAGGTTGTAGTCGGGACGCGGGATTTGCAGCTCGTCGAAAAACACCTGCGACATGTTGTCATCGTAATGCTGTCCCGTGTGGACGATGACTTCCTGTATCTGGTCGGAGTAATGGTTTCTGATGGCGCGGCTCAGTGCAGCGGCCTTGATGATTTGGGGACGTGCCCCGATGATGGTGACGAGTTTCATGGGTGGAAGGGTGGTTTAAAAGGTCATTTCTCCGTGGTCGCGGAAGCTGTAGTAGCGTTCGTTCCCGATGATGATATGGTCGATGACGTTGATGTCCAAGAGTTTGCCAGCGGCTACTAGTTTTTTCGTCAGTAGTCGATCCTCTTCGCTGGGGCGTGGGTTGCCTGAGGGGTGATTATGGCCCAAGACGATGCAGGTGGCGTTGAGGGTGAGCGCGTTTTTGAAGATGACCTTTGGGTCGGCGATAACGTTAGTGGTGCCGCCGTTGCTAATACATTCCACCTTCAGCGCGTGGTTGCTTTGGTTGAGGTACATGACTAAGAAGTGTTCCTGCCTCGGGTCGTCGATGTAGGGAAGAAACCGCTCAAATGAGTCTTTCGAGTCTTTCACCTCGGTGGGCAAGTTGGCTTCGGCGCCACGACGGCGTTTGCCGAGCTCAAGGGCGGCCATGATGGTGATGGCTTTGGCCTCACCGATGCCTTTGTGCTGCATTAGGTCGGCCAAAGTTAAGTTGGAAAGTGCAATAAGGTCGTTGCTGACGCTGTCCAAGATGGAACGCGAAAGTTCGACCGCCGACAATTCGCTGTTACCCGATCCGATGAGGATGGCGATAAGTTCGGCGTTGCTTAATGCCGCTTTACCTTTGGCCATCATCTTCTCGCGCGGGCGGTCATCGGCAGCCCATTCCTTGATGGATTTCTTCTCGGTCATGGTAGGATGGTTTTGTTTCTGGCGGTAAAGATAGGCATTTTTGGCTTACCTCAACCAAAAAAGCCTCTTCCACTGGGTAGAAGAGGCACCAACATGTATGAATAAAACTTCCAATTATGCCAATTTAGCCGTAAACTTCGACAGCTTCGACTTCAGGTTGGCGGCTTTGTTCTTGTGGATGATACCGCGCTTGGCGACCTTGTCGATGATGGAATACAACTTCGAAAGTTGACCCTCAGCTTCAAACTTGGAGGTTAAAGCCCTGAATTTCTTCACTTCGTTACGCATGTTCTTGGCATAGTAACGGTTGTGCAAACGTCTCTTTTCTGTCTGACGAATTCTCTTGATTGACGATTTGTGATTTGCCATATCTCTTATTCCTTATTGCTTTTTGTACTTCTTATTTTGGGCTGCAAAATTACAACTTTTTTGCTAATTGCCAACCGATTATTTGAAATTTTTTCTTCAAAAGAATTAAAATGTTGATATTCAATGCGTAATCCTATCAAATTCTCAACTTCTAACTCTCAACTCTTAGGCGTATAGGTCAAAATGCAGGCTGAAAAAATCGAGTTGTAGTTCAATGGGTCATTTTGCAGGCTGAAAATTTAATGCCAGATGTCAGTCGTTTGTTCCAAGTCGCTATCTTTGCCTCACAGCCGAAGCATAGCAGGGCTCTGCTGGGGAGCAACCCCGTGAGGAATAGGCTGTGCGACATGACGGCAAGTCATAGGCCGCATCCTTCCATCAGGGTGCGGCCTTGCCATTGTGACATGCTTGATTGTCCGCCAATGCCAAGAAAAACCCACTGATGAATCTCTTCCGACCTGCCTCACCCATGCCGCTGTGGTTGTTCAGGTTCTTCTTCAGGTCGGTGAACACGCCCTCTATCTTGTTGTTCGTGTTGGGCATCCCCTCGCAGTCCTTCTCCTGACAGGTGAAGAGATACGGCAGATAGAAGG
>JAEETH010000041.1 GCA_016290215.1 Bacteroidales bacterium | reverse complement strand
TCCTTGCGAAGCCGCTTCTCCTCGCTGCGCACTTGGAGGAGCATGATGACGATGAACGCCACAAATACCGCCAACGCCTGCCAAGTCCACAGCCAGACGCAGACTCCAGCGTAATAGACGAAGCTCCCTGTCAGCATGGGGTTGCGGCTCAGGCGGTAGGGACCTTCTGTCATCAGGTGCTTCGTGCGGGGTGCCACCTCGTGGCCGAAGGCATCCATAGGATTGCCATCACCTTTACGCCGCATGTAGACGATGCTCCACACGCTGAGCGACAGCCCGAGCACAGCGAACAAAATGGCTATCACCATCCTCCAAACGGGAACGGCACAAAGATCAGGCCGCCCTGAGGCCAGCCACATCAGCGTCGGGATGAGGAGCACGAACATCAAGCCACCGAGGGCGTAACCTACGAGTTCTCTTATTTTTCGCATGTTTCAAAAAGGTTATTGTTTTCTGCTGTAGTGACGGTTCTTGTTCCCTCCGTATGCTTCCAAATAGCCGAATGAAGTAAGCTGACGCAAGTAACGCTTGGCGGTAGTGGCGGTAAAACCGAATTGTTGTATAATGGCCTCGGTGGTTATTTCCTCTTTGTCGGCCATGAAAGCCAAAATATCGACCAATTTCGCAGCCAAAAATGGTTTTATCGACCATTTGTCGGCCATTTCTTGCTGTAAAGATGGTTTATCGACCATTTTCTGGGCTGTCGATGCAACAAATTGGTCGATGTCTGCCTTCAGATGTTGCAGGTGCAATCGGGCCATGCAGTCGATGAAGATGTTGAGGTCATCGTTCTCTCGGGTGTCGATTAAGGCTTGGATATAGGTAGCCTTGTCTTCTTTCAGCACTTTGGTGGGCAGCACATCGTATTCCATTTGGAGCAGATTCATTAGCAAACGGCACGTTCTGCCATTGCCGTCGGCCCAGGGGTGAATGGTTACTAATTCATAATGAGCCCAGAAACTGAGGTCGTAAATGGCAGCCACATCGGAAGGGTCAATGGCTTGGCGTTTTTTGTTCAGCTCTTCACAGAAAGTTGCTAATCGCGATGGCACTTTTTGATAGGACATATATGACTTGCCGCCTGCTCCCGCGGTCACATTCAGTTTGCGCAATTCACCTTTTGCCGCCGAAAAGTCACCTCCCATCGAATGGTATTCGCTGCCAGTTCGAGCCATCACTTTTGAAGCCAAGGTGATGAGCCAATCCACCGTAATCGGTTCGTGACGTTTGATCCACTGCATACCATATTCGTAGGCCACTTTCAGGTCAAGATTCATCATCTGTTCCGTCACGGTTCGCTTGCTGCTGGTAATGCCTTCATCAAACAGCAACTGCGCTTCCACTTCTGTCACCGTTGAACCTTCAATGGCCGTCGAATGCGTGATGATAGAGTAGAGGTAGAATTTGTTGTAGTCTATCTGGTCTGATATGCCCAATGCTTTGTGTTGCTGGAGCAATCTCAATAATAAGTCTTTGTTTTCTTGGGTCATCTCAATATTAAGGTGATGCTAATCCGCGGTTTTACCACCGCAAAGGTACGACAATTCTTTGTAATTACTCAACAAATTCCATATCCCGTCCTCGCTCAATACTCCGCGCTTGAGGTCTTGGGGCAGTTTGCCGGCCTCGTCGGCCTCGAAGTCCTTGCGCCACTGCGGCGAGTTGTAATACGCCTCCAATTTGGCGATGTCGTGTTCCAGCTTGGCAAAGTCCTTGAGGGCGACTTCCAGTCGTTTGACAACTTCCTCGCTCTTGTCGAAGAGGGATTCCATGTTTGTGATGCGTTCGATGCGTGTCATAATCAGCGGTTTTTATTGAGGCAAAAATAGTGAATTTTGCGAAAAATCTACTTCAAATGTTCCACATTCAAATTAATTCCGTACTTTTGCAGCCCGATTTTTAGGCAGAATGGAAAAGAAGAACGAATTCCTGATTCCGGTCAGCGGCCTTGCTCTTGGAAGCCATACCTTTGAGTATGAGATCAATAACGATTTCTTCGCAGGGATGGATTACTCCGAAGTTCAGCAAGGAAAGGTGTCGGTGAAGTTGGATATTGACCGCCAGGAGACCATGCTGACGCTGCGCTTCGACCTCAATGGTAGCGTACGCGTGCCTTGCGACCGCTGCGCCGATGAGTTCGACCAGCCTATCGAGAGCCAGCAGGACTTCTTCATCAAGTTGGGAACGGAGAATGCCGAAGAGTCGGACGACGTGGCTGTCGTTTCGCCCGATCTGAACGAATACGATATCCGCCCATTGGTGTACGAGTACATCATCCTCGCCATCCCGATGCACCGTGTGCATCCCGAAGGCCAGTGCAACCCCGCCGTGATCGAGATGCTCAACCGCGAGGAAGCACCCGCCGAAGAGGAAGAAACCGACACCATCGACCCACGTTGGGCCGCTTTGAAAGACATTAAATTGAACGATAAATAAACAATTGGTAATTAACTAGTTAAAATAACAAAGAAATGGCACATCCTAAAAGAAGACAGTCTCATACCAGAGGCGCTAAGAGAAGAACACATTACAAGGCTGAAACCCCGAACGTGACCATCGATCCTACCACTGGCACCATGCACGTGATGCACCGTGCTTACTACGTGGACGGCGACCTGTACTACAGAGGTCAGCTGGTCATGGCCGCCAAGCAGTGATTGCTGGCGCGTGATCACGGCTCCAACGTGGACGGGAAAGGGTGATTTGTACCCTGATGGGATAAAAAATTGGAAAAAAATTCCAAAAAAATGTCCAAAAGTGTGCCGTGAATGAAAATAATGCTTATCTTTGCATCAGTTTTTGATGCAAGAGCATTGAGAAAAAATAAAGTCGGATTTTTTTCATAATCTTTATATTGTTTTTCCCCTCCTTTTTCCCCATCAGGAGGGGTTTTTTGTTGGGTAAAGCGGATTGCCTTTTGCACTAAATTCTCTAAAATCTATAAAAAAATCGAATTTTAGAGAAATAAAATACTTTAAATCTCTAAATACGATATTTTTTGTACCTTTGCAGAGAAATAAAATTGGTTTGGTATGAAAAATATCATCGGAAGAAAGAAAGAAATTGAAGAATTGGAACGACTGTACAACGCTGACAATGCGGAGTTTGTGGCAGTCTATGGCCGACGGAGAGTGGGCAAAACCTACCTAATCAAGGAAGTGTTTAAGGACAGGTTCGCTTTTTGGCATACGGGATTGTCGCCATACGACCACGACAAAAAGTTCTTGCTTCGCGACCAGTTGCAAACCTTTTTCTATTCGTTGCAAGACTATGGGTTGGAAGGCGAACCGTCTCCGAAATCATGGCTCGAGGCTTTCCGTCTGTTGGAGAAACTGCTTGCGAAGAAAGACGACGGAAGCCGTCAGGTGGTCTTCATCGACGAATTGCCATGGATGGACACGGCACGGTCGCGTTTCATTCCGGCATTTGAACATTTTTGGAACGGCTGGGCCTCAAAGCGCGATAACATCATGCTTGTCGTTTGTGGATCGGCTACTTCGTGGATGGAGGACAACCTTATTAACAACAAGGGCGGCCTATATAATCGGTTGAACCGAGAGATGAAACTTCATCCGTTCACTTTGGCCGAGTGTGAAGCATATTTTCGCAGCAAGGAAATGATGATGAGCCGCTATGATGTAGCTCAGACTTATATGGTCTTTGGAGGAATACCCCACTATCTTAGCTTATTTGAGAAAGGTTATAGCACCGCTCAAAACATCGATAAGTTGCTGTTTGACAAAAATGCCAAGCTGAAAAATGAGTTTGACCGTTTGTTTGGGTCATTGTTCAAAAATGCGGACGAACACAAGAAAGTTATCCGGTTGCTTGCTGAAAGAAGGAGCGGTTATACACGAAAAGAGATACTTGAACAAACTGGCATCAAGGACGGCGGTGGTGCAAGTGATATTCTAAAAGGGTTGATGGAGAGCGATTTCATCAAGTGTTATTATCCTTTTGGAGAGCGACGAACCGAGCATTATCGGTTGACCGACCATTTTTGTGCAACCTATCTTCATTTTCTTGACGGCAAGGATAGGCCAGATTCACAGTTTTGGCAAAAGAACAATGTTTCACCTCGCCTGAACTCATGGCGCGGCTTTGCTTTTGAGGAACTGTGTTTCGCGCATATTAATCAAGTCAAGCAAAAACTCGGAATTGGCAGCGTGACCACAACGGAATCGTCTTGGATAGTCGATTCATCTGACCAAAAGCAGCAGATTGATATGCTCATCGACAGAGCCGACAATGTGGTGAATCTGTGTGAGATTAAGTTTTATGCAAAGCCATTTGCCATCAATGGAAAGTATGAAACCGAACTCAGGGAACGAGTACAAACCTTAGTGGACAATGTGCCGCAGAAAAAAAGCGTCCATTTGACGTTGATAGCAGCCTATGGACTGAAACAAAACGAATACAGCAACTTGGTTCAAAGCGTAGTTACTTTGGATGATTTGTTTGCGTGATGAAGACATTTCTAGAATATGAATGATAAATTCACTATCTTTGCCGAAAATTCGATAAATAGCATAATAAAATGAAAAAACTTTTCTCATTAATCGCAGCTGTAGTGCTGTCATTTATGGTGGCCCGCGCCGACGAAGGTATGTGGCTGCCTTATTCACTGAATGGCCAGAACCTGGCCGAGATGCAAGCCATGGGCTGCAAACTCACAGCTGAACAAATCTTTAGCTTCAACCAACCCAGCATCAAGGACGCCATCGTGCAATTCGGTGGCGGCTGCACGGGCGAAATCATCTCTCCCGAAGGCCTGCTGCTCACCAACCACCATTGTGGCTTGAGTTATGTGCAGAAGCACTCGTCCATCGAGCACGACTACCTCACCGACGGCTTCTGGGCCAAGAGCAAGGGCGAGGAGCTGCCCAATGCGGGTCTCTCCGTCCTCTTCTTAAATAAGGTGGAAGACGTGACCGAGGCCGTGCTGAAAGGTGTCACCGCTGAGACCACCGAGGCCGAACGCGCCGAACTCATCGCCAAGAACTCCAAGGAACTCACCAAGGAACGCAAGGGCGACCGCAACGTGCGCGTCGAGATTGTGCCTTTCTATAGCGGCAACCAATACATCCTTTTCGAGTACGATGAGTACAAGGACGTGCGCCTCGTGTGTTGCCCGCCTTGGGGCATCGGCAAGTTCGGAGCTGACACCGACAACTGGACCTGGCCGCGCCACAAGGGCGACTTCAACATTTTCCGCGTCTACACCGCTCCCGATGGTAGCCCCGCCAGCTATTCTGCCGACAACATCCCGATGAAGAGCAAGTGGTACCTGCCCATTAATCTTGGTGGCGTGAAGCCTGGCGACTATGCCATGATTCTTGGCTATCCTGGCTCGACCGACCGTTATTCGACTTCCTACACTGTGAAGAATGTTATCAACGATGAAGGTCCTGCCATCATCGATTGCCGCACGACCAAGCTCGAGAACTACCGCAAGCACATGGACGCCGACCAAGAGGTGTTCATCATGTACGCCTCCAAGCAGGCCAGCGTGTCGAACTACTGGAAATACTACATTGGTCAGGTGAAGCAGCTCAAGCGCAACCACGTCTATGAGCGCCGACTCGCTCAAGAGGAGAACTTCATGAACTGGGTCAACGCTGACCCGAAACGCAAGGCTGAATATGGTGACATCTTTACGGGTATCAAGGCCAAGTGGGACATCCTTGACGAAATCGAGAAGTCGTTCGTCTACCACCGCGAGGCGGGTTGGAACGGCGGAGAAGCCATTTCGTTCAGCCGCAGGTTCATGCGCATCAACCAGATGTTTGAGGACAAGACCGACAAAGCCGACATCAAAGCCGCTGCCGAGAAGATGCAGCCTAGCGTGGATGCCTTTTTCAAAGACTATAGTATGCCCCTCGATCAGGATGTGACTGCCGCTTTGCTCAACCTCTTCTACAAGAATATCCCTGCCAACTTGATGCCGAGTGAGATTCTTCGCATCGGATTGGAAAACAATGGAGACTTTGCTGAATATGTGGCCAAAGCCTTCGCTAAATCCGTCTTCACCGACAAGGCTCGTCTCGAGAAGTGGATGCAGAAGCCCAAAGCCTTGGACAAAGACCCGATTTTTGCCCTTGCGATGAACATCATTGAGTCTTACCAGACCTTGTATGCTCGCTATGAGGAAGCCCAAAATCTTGGCAACCAAGGCGAGCGCCTCTACATGAAGGGCCTGATGGAGATGCAGAGCGACCGCAACTTCTATCCTGACGCCAACTTCACCATGCGTCTGACCTATGGCACTGTGGAGCCTTACAAGGCCGCCGATGCCGTCAACTATAACTACTACACCACTATGGACGGCGTGATGGCCAAGTACGTGCCTGGCAACTGGGAGTTCGACATCCCGCAGGATGTACGCGACCTCGTGGCCAAGAGGGACTATGGCCGTTATGCCAACGAAAACGGTGAGCTGGTCGTCAACTTCATCACCACCAACGACATCACGGGTGGCAACTCGGGCAGTCCCGTCATTGACGGCGAGGGCAACCTCATCGGTCTGGCCTTCGACGGCAACTGGGAGGCCATGAGCGGCGACCTCAGCTTCGAGAACAAGGTGCAGCGCACCATCTGCATGGATGCCCGCTACCTGCTCTGGTGCATCGAGAAGGTGGGTAAGTGCGACAACATCATCAAGGAGTTGGTGATTAAATGAGATGATTGACGGAGGACGGAAGACGGAGGACAAAGGACGGCCCTTAAGCCCTCAGTCCTCAGTCTTAAGTCCTCAGTCCTCAGTCCCCCAGTCCCATTATGAGCAGAGGCTTCATCAAAGAAGGCGATCAAGAAGAGATTCCGAGGGTGCCGATGCGGGCATACCTGCCCGAAGGCGTGCCTAACTATGTCACGAAAGAAGGACTCGAGGCACTCAAAGAGGAGTTGAAGGACCTTGAGGCAGAACGCGTCAAGGCGGGCGACAACTACATCATGGTCAATTTCCTCGACGCTTCAATCAAGCTACTCGTTGACCGTATTAATAGCGCCGTGGAAGTCGACATTTCTAAGTCCAACAAAGACACGGTGAGCTTCGGCGCGTGGGTGCGCTACAACGGGCGCGTGGTGCGTATCGTGGGTGTGGATGAAGCCGATGTAAACAAAGGTCTCATCTCCTTCATCTCACCCGTAGCCAAGATGTTGATAGGGAAGAAGGCGGGCGATATCATTGAGTTGAAAGGCTCGGAAAAGATAATAGTCGAAGAGGTGTCGTTTGATCCGATTGAACTTACTCAGATTATTAATGACAAGCCAGTCAAGACCACGACTACAACAGAAAAACGGCCTCGCAGAATCATTGAAGAGCGACCCGAGCAGATCGAACAGCCGCAGCCGATAGTAGAGGACAAAGCCATTGCCACGCCTTCCAAAGCAAAAGGCCCTCGCCGATTTGAGCCTGAAGTGAATCCCATAGAGTTTTTGCCCATCGTCAACGAGCGGGGCAACATCGTGGGACGGGCTATGTATGTGGAGTTGCACCAAGGCAACAAGATGTTGCACCCTGTCGCGCATCTGCATGTCATGAATGGCAAGGGTGAGACCACAAGGCTTTATTGGTGGCATGTGGCATTCGGCGATACGCCGGAGAAAACGCTCAAACGGAAGATGGCGGAAACATTGGGCCTATCGGGAGTGAATCCAAAGTTGAAGCGGCAATACATCAGGGAGGCCAAGACCGAGAGGGAGTTGGTTTATGTCTTTACGGTCGTTTCTGAAGTGGATTTGCCCAATACTCCCGAAGGGAAAGAGTATATTGAAGTTTTTGAAAGAGATTAGCATCCGCAATTATTACAAGCCCGACATTGCATATCGGGGTGTGATAGGGTCGCCCTTTCAGGGCTTTGCGTCACTGCGAGGTAGAGCCTGCCACGAGTGAAGCGTGGTGGAAGCAGCCCAGATGGACAAACAAAAAAATCGGGAAAGCCAAATGCTCTCCCGACTTTTCTTAATTCACAAAGTTCTGCGCATTTTGTGTGAGAAAAATCATTTCTTCACAAACTTCTGCACAGCTTTGCTGCCATCATTGAAAGTGGCCTTCAGAAGATAGCATCCATTAGCCAATGTGTTCACGTTGATGCTTTCTAAGTTGTTTTCAAAGTGCATCACCTGTCTGCCGTCGATGGTGAAGATTTCCACTTGCTGCACACCTTCGGCGTTGAGGCTCAATGTCTCTGAAGCCGGATTGGGCCAAATGGCGATTTGGCTTCCATTGTGTTCGCCAATGCCAGTGGCTTCGGAATAATACAAGGTGTAAGGTATGGTTACTGTCGGTATTCCATCGTTGTATTGGGTTTCCTCAATGGTCAAAATTTTGTTGTTCACATTGGGGAGTGAATTGTAGAAATTTTCGATGCCGGCAATAACGTTGCTCGGTACCGTCAAGTCGTAGGTAAGATTCAAAGTGCCTTCAATTTCCCAATCCCCAAAGTCGTCGTCGTAATCGTAAACAATTTGGCTGAGGCAGTTGTGGTTGTCGTCGTAGGTGTATTCCGTGCGAGTATTCTTTATCCAATCAATGTCAAAATCGAGTTCAATGGTTTCAACGAGGTCGCCTTGGGCATTATAGAGGTAATCGGTGCTATGGTCTTCAACCCATTCGTCTATAATCCAATCATACACTAATTCGTTGGTCAACTTGCCATTTTGGTAGGTGTATTTTGTTTGCTCATCATAAACCCAATCCAGAATATCATAATCATAATTAGTGACAACCATTAAATTGCCGTTGGCGTCGTATTCGTAAATGCTTTGTTCGTCTTCCTCCCATTCACCATTATCTAACTCGTATTGCGTTTCTTTAATCACCAGGCCTTGGCTGTTGTACGTATATTCAGTCCTGTCCTGGCTTCCATTCGGATGGGTGATGATGGAGCCAATGCGATGGTTCTGGCTGTCGTAGGTGTATTCAGTGATGGATGGGTTGCCTGGGCCAAACAACACCACTCTGGTCGTGTTGAATTGATTGTCATACTCGAAGATAAGGCCGACGGTGAACGGTCCGTAATTCATAATAACGCTGTCGAGTTTTTGCGTGTAGGCAGTGGTGCCTCGATTGAGTTGTTCAACGGTTTTGATCTTTGATTTCAACTGATTTTCAGTCAATTCATTCATTTTGATTTGTGCTTGTGCCGAAATCATCAAACACAAGGCAGCTGCAAATAGTAAAATTTTCTTCATGATAATAGTGTTTAGTTAAGATTTTGAATTTGTTTGTCGGGGCAAAAATAGTTTTTTTTAAGTTATAAATGTAAAAAAGTCGGAAAAGCATTTCGCTCTCCCGACTTTTTATTGGGTCAGCATTTTGTTAAGGTATTAGCGTTAAGGAGTTTTCGCCGTGTTTGGCGGCAAGTAGTCCATGCTGTTCGCTGTAGTACCATGCGTAGGATACCTCGTTGGAGCTTGACATATAGGTTCCTCGGTCAACATGCACATTCTCGTAGGTGGTTTCTCCGATCGTGAATGTGGTGGTGGAAAGGTCGTTCAAGGGGAGGGTGCGGCCTAATATGGTATGCCAAGAATAGAAATTTCCGTGATTGTCCTGGAAAAGGCGGAGCTTTTCGTAACTCACAGTGACCACCTTCTCTGGTGCCACGATGCAACGCAGCAGGCAGCTGTCTTCGGGCGGACTTTGAAGCACCACCTCACGGGCATAGAAATAGGGACGAGGCTCAATGGACATTTTTTCGGAGGGGTTGTAACGTGGGTCGTAGTAGTTATAGGCTACATAAGTGGTGTCATGTACAACGGTAAAGCTGAGTGTGTCGCCAATTTGGTTGCGCATTCGGATGGTTTGCCCCATCTGATAAGGAACGATGGCCGCTTCTTCCTCGGTGAGGCGGCGGTAGATTTGAGGCTCTTTCACGCAAGAGGCCATCACGGCCACGAGGGCGATGCAAAATATCAAGTGTCTTTTCATGGCGTTTACTCCTTATCTTTTAGTCCGTAACGAAAACCGATGCTAATCATGCCTTCCATGCCAATGCCGCACTGGATGAAGCCGGCGCAACGCTTCGTGCCGATTTCCACTCCGATGGGAACAAACTGGTAGGCGTAGTCAATCCTATCTATGAATTTGTTGGAAGGCATGTTGACTTGATACACGTCGGTTTGGTATTCCTTGAGGTTATAGCCCCAAGCCATGATGCCTTGCCCGACTTTGCTGTAGAGGTTCACATATTTGGTGTTGAGCCAGTTGATTTTGAGGTGGAACATGAGCGTATGGCTCGACTCGCCGAGGCGGCAGATGAGGCCTTCTTTGGTGCTGGGTTTTTCATAATAGGTGTAGACGCGTGGGTCGAAGCAATAGGTGGCTCCGATGCCGATGACCTTGGTGAGGCGGCGCGTGTAGGTAGCATAAATGGCCCCCACGTTTTCTCCCAAGGGATAATAGTGTTGTCCTGGTTTATAACGGAAACTGCTTGACGGCATCACGCCATAGCCGATGCTGAACTCGTTCTTGTTGCTTCGGATGGTGTCGATCTGCGCAAAGGCCCCGCCCGAAAGCAATGCCAACAAGCAAATGATAAACACACTTTTCTTCATAATTATTTGAATTTGAATAATCTACTTTCAGAAATGAAAATTATACGCATAATGCAGAAATAATGCGGGTTGCAGACGGTTTTTATAATAGGTGTGGAAGCCATTAGGCAGGAAACCAAGTACATCATTTACAGACGTTTTCATATTGACTAGTTGACCACCAATGCCGAGGTCGGAATGCCCGATTGAACAGCCGAAAATGAGTTGGGAATAGAAACCTTCCACAGAATACGAATACCAGTTAAGGTCTCCATTAAGACTAGGGGCGGTGTGTTTCAAACTAATGGCATACCCTGCACGGATTTCTGCATATGGCTTTGCCTTTCCTGTGCCGAAGTTGTATTTCGCATCGGCAAAAATGGGCAAATATTGGAAACATTCATGAAGACAATAGTTGGCTCCGAGGCCAATTCCCAAATGCTCACCCACTTGGTAGCGGAAAACAGGCCCAATCGAGCCAAAAAGGTCAATCGAATTAAATGTACCTTGAAAGGGATGGCAAAACAAAATGCCCGCATTGGCTTCGGCTTGAAGCACGAATTGACCCTTCTCTTGAGCGTGGAGGCTTCCTAATGTAAGGAGTAATCCTAATAACAATGTTAGTTTTCTCATAAAACAAATCTTTGAATTTTAAATCTTTAAATCTTGAATTTTAAATCATGAATCTACCGTGTGCGCTTGAAAGTATAGCACTGGGTTTGCTCCCAATGGTGGTGAGAATACTCTGAATGCCCATTGTTCGTATACTGCTCAATGACAAGGGTTTCGTTGTTGAGTTCCTTAATTGCGTATTTTAACACACTACCCTCAAACCAGTTGGTAGAGACAAATAGTGAGTCACCGCTGATGCGCCATTCGAAGTGCCTGTATGGGTCGGTAAACATGCCGTCGTGGACGTACTTATCGCTCATGTGCCACCGCGTGGTTCCGTCGGCATAGAACTCAGCTGCGTCATATCCCACATAATTGGTATCGGTCGCTGGGGTGCATGTTACATCTTGGTGATGTCCAAAGTAAAGTCGTGAAACCAACCGTGATAGGTCATCACGTCCCACTTTCCGACAATTAGTTCTTCCTTGCTTTGGTTGTTCTTGTTGCAAGACACCATTGTAGTCACGAATGCCGCAACTATCATAATTGTAAATACTTTTTTCATAGTTGTAAGAATTATAGGTTATTGAATTTTAAATCTTTGAATCTTTGAATCTTGAATCTTGAATTTTAAATTTTAAATCTTGAATCTTGAATTTTAAATCTTGAATCTACCGTCCCCGCTTGAGAGTGTATCGATTAATCCTTTCCCAGCCATGATGGCCTTGGTATGAGTTTACTCTAAAGTAGTCTTCGATGATAAGGGTCTCCTCATCGGGTTTTGTTATTGCATATTTGGTCGTGTTGATTATCAGCGAGTCGCCGTTGATAAACCAATTCGCCTCCACGTATGGGTCGGTAAACGCGCCTTCTTGAGCCATAAGGTCGCTCATGTGCCACCGCAAGGTTCCATCAGCATTGAACTCGATGGCGTCGTAGCCAACATAATTAGTGTCAGGCAAGTTCCATGTTTCTTCATGTGAGTAAGACCCATCGGTAACCCAAGGATCCTCGTCGGTAAGGTCGTGAATCCAAAGGTAATAGGATTGCACATCCCAATTCCCGATGAGTTGTTCTGTGTTGCTGGGGTCGTCCTGGTCGTTTGACAACATTCTTGTTAGCGTGAAATCGCCTTTTTGGAAATACAGCAAACCATATTCTTCGCTGTAATACCAGTCGTAGAGCATTTCTCCGCTGAATTGGTTGTAGAGCCTCTCGTGATGCACGTGTTTATGAGTGATGCCATTAATCGAAACGGTTTCGTCCGATGCGGGTAAATCGCAGCTGATGACAAGTTCGTGGTGCCAATTGAAATACAATTCTTTTCCAGGAAGAATGGTGAAGCTGATAAAGAACGGGTAGGTATCACAAGCCAAGTCTACCGTGCGGGCATAGCAATAGTCTTGTGGCATACCATAATATAACGAATCGCTTCCGTAATTATGGTAATAATCATAGCCGTCAGAAGGATGAATCTGGTCGCCAACCACCTGAAAAACAACACTATTGTTGTCTTTGGTGATGAATTTCATGGTTTGCCCCATTTGGTAGGGAATGGCCGCAGCGTCTTCTTCTGAGAGCGGAACATAGTCGTTTCCCTTTTTGCATGAGCTAATCGCTAAAAGCACCATGCAGATTACGATAATCTTCTTCATTGTTGTATGGTTTTATTGATGATACTAAGATTGATTTCTGATGGATTTTCGAAGTGGAACCAGCCCGAGGCTTCGTCCACCCCATTGGTGATGTAGAGTTTGTAGTCGCCTGTAGGCTCCTCGCCCATGAAGATGCGCAGCGTGGCAGGTTGTTGTTTGCTCACTCTTCGGGCAAAGAGCACGTCGCCATTTTTCGCGGTGAGGGTCATGGCGCAGTTTTCCACCGTCTCGTTGAAATAGACATAAACGACTTGTTCAACCAATTCGGCGTAGATGTTGACATAGCGCATGTCGGGTTTCATCAGGGTGCCTTTCAGGTCGATTTTGTCTTTGTCTTTGCCCGAGGCGTATTCCATGGTGGGTTTGGTTTTCACGCACGAAACAAGCATCAAGGTGATGACGGTGAGTATTAGTAATGATATGTGTTTGTATTTCATGGTTTTATTTGTTTTGATTCATTTTATTGTTGAGACTTGCCCTGATTTTGTCCACATTATAGACGCTGCATCCAAGCACGTCGGCATATTCTTGTCGTGAAAGCTTGAAATGTGAGAGCAGACAATAGCGGAACTCCATTTCGCTAAGGTCGGGATATTGTTCTTTGACCGAGGCGATGAATCTTGGATGCACGCCCTCAAAGGCCGCCTCGAAACTTGCCCAATGGTCTTCGCCTTCAAAGAGCGACTTCTCCAAATCCTTGAAAGCCATGGTGTTGCTGCGGTCGCGCGACAACACTTCGAAGCATCGGATGATATGGCATTTTTGCAGGTATTCGTCTTTCAGTTTGCCGTCGGTTTGCTTTTGCAGCTCTTCTAATTGCATCTTCATCTCGCTGCGTTCTTGTTGTTGCTGTGCATTGCGTTTCTTCAGCTCCAGCAAGTTCGCATTAATCTCGGCTTCGATGCGTTTCTTTTTCAAGGCATTGAGAATCAATATAGTGACTAAAACCAAGGCGACAATCAATACGATGGTGAGCGCGATGATCAGCCTTTGCCGCGAGAGCATTTGGCGGTTGTGTTGGTTGGCTTGTGCCTCGAAGTCGTATTTCTTCTGGATTTCGAGGACGGAACTTTGGGTTTGGTCGCCGAGGATGTCCAAGGCCACCTGTTCGTGCTGTTTTTCAAACTGATAGGCGCTTTCATAGTCGCCCACGGCAAGCGCATCCTTAATCAAGAAACCATAAACGGCAGCCTGCGTCTCAGGTTGACATTCCACTTCCTCTATCGCGTTGAGCATCTGTGTTTTATAGTATTCCAAAGAATCGCGTTCGTCCAAAGCCAGATACACCTTGGCGAGGTTGAGCAAGGCGATGGGGCGACGTTTTTCATCCACCAAAGGCAGGGTTTTCCGAAGGCAGTCTAAAGCTGTGTCGTATTCGTCAAGGAGTTGGTAGGCAACGGAATAGTTGTTCCAAACAGAGGCCTCGGTGACCTTGTCTTGGGCGGTTTGGGCCAAATTCAAAGCTTGTTCGAGGTAGAAAAACGCGCTGTCATACTCATCGATGATGATGTTCATCATGGCCACGGCGTTGAGGCATTTGGCCTTGCGCGAGAGGCTGTCGCCCCACAACTCGGCAGCGGCTTTGTAGTTGGTGATGGCCTCAGCTTCGTTGCCGCTGTTGTTGAGCAGGTCACCTATATAATATTGTGCGAAGGCTGCGCTCACCGAGTCGCCGACCATTCGACCGTACTCATCCGCCTTCTTGTAGCAGTTCATCGCCGATTCGTATTCCTTTTTGGCTTGGCGCACACAGCCGCTGTAGAGCGCAGCAGGTGCGGCGTTTTCGCAGTCTTTTTGCTTCACGAAGAAATCGTATGCCTCAAAGATTTGGTCATCTTGGCTGATGTCCTCGTAGGCCTTATATTTGGTGCGCACCTCATCGACGACGGCTTGCATTCGTTCCGTCTTGCTTTTGGTGTTGCAAGCTGGAAGGAGCAAAACCACTGCGAGGAGAGGCATAAACAACTTTTTCATTTTGACCGAAAGGCAGTTCATAATGCGTTCGTTTTTCAAACGCAAAAGTAAAATTAAAAATCGTCTTTTTTATGCGCGAAATGGGTAATACAAACTTTTGGAAAACAACATAATTGATAATCAACTTGTTGAAACGATTCATTACAAATTTTTTCATTGAAAAAAATATGCTTTTGCCCCTTTCGGGATAAGGAAAAAGCGTGTAATTTTGCAGCCACAAACTTCATTCCGCGCGGGCGGAACAAAAAACAAAGGCAAATATGGAAAAGAAGAAACTTTATCGTTCGATGACGGACAAGAAACTCTGCGGCGTGTGCGGCGGAATTGCTGAATACTTTGACATTGATCCCACGTTGGTTCGTCTGCTTTGGGTTTGTGCTTCCTTGTTTTCGGCGTGCTTCCCCGGGCTGCTGGCTTACATTGTTTGCGCCCTCGTCGTGCCGCAGCAATACCAGTTGCCGAATCCCTAAGTTTGGTCATTTAAAAACGCTAACCGAACGAATCCGAAGGGACCAGAAAAATGGTCGGATATTTTCGGATACGTTCGGTTAGAGCTTGTTAATGCGATGCCGATTTATCTATTGATAATCAGCTTGCTGCAATCGTTTTCCGATTTCACGAAATACATGCCTTCGGGCAGAGTTGAAACGTCAATCTTGCCAGAACCTTTCATCACGAGTTTACCGCAGAGGTCGTAGATTTTAACCGTTTTGTCCACGTTGATGAAGTCGTTGGCGGGGTTGGGATAGACGGTCAAGGTGTTGCTTGTTGCCTCTTCCACGCCGTTCACATCGGTGGTGTTGTTGAAGAAATTGACGATTTCGGTGTTGTAGTCAATGTCGTGGTTGTAGCCCGAATACCAAGTGTGAATGCCGTTGTAAACCTTGATGAAAGCCACACGCGAGTCGTTGTTGCCGTTGAGGTAACGATACATCTCGAAGGTGAGGCCGTCATTATGGGTGTCGGGATATTGCTCCACTATGGGTGCTTCATCGCATTGGTTGAAGGCACGCCAGTATTCCACCGTTTCTTCGACGGGCATACCCAAGTTATAGTATCCTAAAGTTTGCAGCGAAATCATGGCATCGTCGTAGGTGATCATCTCGTCGCTGGTGCCGAAAAATTGCAGCACGTTGACGTTGTCGACAGGGGTGAGCGTGGTCAAGTCGTTGCCGATGACACCGCTGACGGCGGCGATGCTGTTGATGATGTCGCCATGCTGGATGGCCATGCGGTGGCTCATGAAGCCGCCTAACGAGAAACCGGCAAAGAAAATCTTGTTTTGGTCGACGTTGTACTCTGCTTTAGTCGCCTCCAAAGCAGCCATCAAGAAGCCTTCGTCGTCGGCATCTTCGTTGACGGTGACGTCAAAAGAGAGAGGAATGCCCATAGAGGAGAAATCGACGGAGATGGTGCTGCCGACATTCCAGCAGGTGCCGAAATCTTGTGAGCCAAGTCCGGGAATCGCGTATGTAAAGTCAAGAGCCTGCGGGCAAATGATAATCCATCCCTGTTCTTCAGCGACATTTCGAATCTGCGTGGCTTGGAAGAAATTGTTGATATCATCGCCCATGCCGTGCAGCATAAACAGGACTGGGGCAGCCACGGCCTCGGAATAAGAGGTGGGCACATATTCAAGATACTGGCGTTCTTGACCATCCCAGGTGATGGTTTTTGTGGTTTGCGCATTGAGGGTAAATGCCATTATGGCAAAAATGAAGAGGGTAAATGCTTTTTTCATGATGGTTTGATTTTGTGGCGCAAAAATAAAAAATCCTATTGAATTGAGCGTTTCAAATTGATTTTTTCGCGAAGAACCTCAATTTTCCTTTCGATTTCATTCTTTAGTTCTATCAAATGGGTCAAGGTTTCTTCATCGTTGTCAAATTCTTTCTCGTTTTCTTGTGGATCCATTGTTAGTTTCTTGATACGAGAACGTATGGCCCCTTCGTTTCGTTCAAATATTTTTGTCAGTTCTTTAATTGACAGCCCTTTGCCTGATAACTCCAGGAGCTCTGAATCTTCATCAGGTGTCCACTTGGCATAGGCATTGGAATGAAGCAGCTTTTGTCGTTCCATATAAGACAGGCCGCTAAGATTGGTAGTTTGCGGTTCTTCAGTAGCTTCTAAATCATTCGGAAACACCACCGTGGCCACCAATTTGAAATGAAAACCTTCGAACTCTATACCGAGCGAAAGCACCAAATATACTCCATCCAAATCATTGTATTTTTCTGGGTTTTTCTTGAATTGCTCCAAAAAGACGGGGTCGGTGATGGGGAAGTCGTAATTCGAACCAGAATAGGTGAACTTCATCCGATATTTTGAGTTTTCCCTTTCCTCATCACAATAGGCGCTGACATTTTCTGGCTGAATCAGCATCAATGAATAATCAAGTCGGTCAATGATGGTAGCTGGAATAGCTTTTCCCCTATAATAAAAGACGGCTTGATGTTGTGTGTCAATGAGTTGATTTAAGAATGATTTTGTGGGAAGAAGGTCGAAAGGGCAAATCTCCATCCGCGAACAATGCACGTCTTCGGTATGTGCTTTATCAGGACAAGGTTCAATGTCATATAGTTTGACCAAAGAAAATATCTTGAAACTTTCGGCTAGATGGTTAGGAATTTCACCATTGACTGACATCGAAACCGGTCGTATCCATCGCGGTCGACCATCGTCATGACGGACAATAGTAAGACTGCCGTCGGCTTGCGGAACGACCTCAATGCCTGCAATGCATCTGCCTCCATGTTTGTAGGAATTGGCCAAACAAATGAAATGCTTATCCATGGTCTTCAAATTAAATGGACAATACGAACTTTCTCTTTGCTGTGTTCTTGCATATATTCAGCTAACAAGCGACGATGGCATTGCTCGGGGGTGTCTTCGCTACAGAGAAAACAGGCACCGTCGAACGACTTAACTCCATATTTTTTGACAATTTCCCTGTCTTTTAGCATTTTGGTGTAGATTTCCACATACTCAGTCCAGGTCACTTCATTCTTATGCCATTGGTCAAGAAGCTCTTTGGTGGGCGCAAAGTCGACGATATGTTTGTAAGGAATGTGGCAAATTTCGTTTGTGAAAAATTCCAAATCCTTGCCTTTGGCGAAGCCAGCCAACTGACTGGTATTGTTGATGCGAACGTCGACGAGTTGCTTCACGCCGTTGTCGCGTAGCAAGCCGAAGAATTGTTCGGCACTTTTCTTTGTAAATCCTATAGTATATAGTGTAATCATGTCAGTAGTTTCCTTCCATTTGTAATGCAGGTTTATAACCTATTTCCTTGTTTTTCAATATGTAGGCATCCGCCAACTGGTCTTCGGCGGTATAGGTTCCAAACAGTTCGTCTATTTCGGCAAGATGGTATTTTCTTGAATGGAGAAATTCGTCCACCATTCTTTTCTCCACTTCGCGTTGAGTAGCCAAATTTGCGTCTTTCAAAATGTGATAGACTTCAATTCCTTGATTGTGGAAATATCTGGAAACCAATGAAAAACGATGGCATTCCAAAGGGTCGGCCTCCGAGCACATCAATGCGATGTTGAAGCCTTTTTCCAAGCCTTTTTTCAGCCTCTTCGCACCTTGTTGGAATAGAGGTGTTGTGACTGCCATCTCAAAATTCACTTGACCATCATCATCAATGCAGTCGGTACGCCTGGCACCAAATTCATCGCCAAAAGGCAGATATTGGATGTCGTTTGACTTCAGGAAATATTTTAGGTTCTCCTCGTTGAACTGTGGCGCGTACTTGCTTGCGGGCACGCTCCTGACATCCACAATACAGTTGATGTTGTGATGTTGCAACAACGAAAGAAATTCTTCCAACAACTGGTTGGAATGGCCTACCGTATATAATTTCAAGGTTTTCAAGGCTTATATTATATGTTTAGATTGCAAAGATAGTAAAAAAACTGGAATCATGTTCATGGCTCTTTGAAGTATCCTTCCCGTTTCATTTCAGCCAAAACCATGCGTATCTCAAAGTATTGGTAGTCATCGCCCAAAACATCTCGGGCTGTGGTGATTTTTGGGTCTCCAGTCGACTCAAAGTAGTCGCGGATTTCGGCCATCTTCTCGCTTGAAACAAATCTTGAGGCAGGGAAGGAGCCTTGTTCAACCCAATAAATAAGATGACTAAAAATGGTTGACTCAGCCAACCCTCTTGCTTTGGCGATGGCCTCGGCACTCATGCCTCGTTCCGCCATTTCTTTAGTTTGGAAGTAAGTGGCTCCATTAGTTCTTTTTTGGGGAACTTTTGCCAAATCACCTATATTCGCCTTTTGAGGGTCTTGCCCCAAATGCCTCAGCACGATGTCGATGATTTCAGCGCCGTAGTTCCTGATGCGTTTGGGCCCCATACCTTCGACTTTCCGTAATTCGGAAAGGGTGACGGGTTTGGTCTCGGCTATGGCTTTCAAAGTTCTGATAGGCGCAATGTTGGAAGCCGGCACATCGTCAGCTTCGGCTCGTGCAGCGCGCCACGACAGTAAAATGGAGTAAAGACCGCCATTTTTGCTCGGCTCAAACTTGATTTCGACTTTCTTTTTGCCGCTCTTTTCCACTTCTATCACCTTCACCGACTTGGTCTTTTGGTATTCCTTGACCGTGAAGCCGTTTTTGCAGGCTTCCAAACAGCAGCCTTTCAGATAGACGTCTTCCTTGAGCGACTTCAATGCTTCAGTAAGTTGTTCGTTGACGGCTTGGTTGTCAGTCTTGAAAGGCAGGTCGAAGAGACCTTCTGTGATGGCTTTCAGATGCTCGTCGAAGTAGGCAACGCCTTTGGTCAGTCGCTCCTGCAAAAGTGGGTTTTGTTCGCATGAAGGGGCTTGCGAGTGGAGCTTTTGTATCTGGCTCTCAAACTTATTCCCGATTTGGCATAATTCCTCAAAGATGCGGTTGCGCCGCTGCGAGAGGTCTTGGATCAACGAGCGTTCAAAGAGGGTGTCGTTGTCGTAGATGACCTTCATCAGCTTGCCGAAGTCTTTGTGGATGCCTTCAAAATCGATGAGTTCGAGCATGGTTTCCAACTCGTAGTCGTGGCGCAGCTGGTCGACTTTTTCTTGCGTGGGTTCCCTCTCGGGCAGGGCGTCGACAAACCGGTTGACGGAGAAGTCGTTGACCAAGGCATTGGAGGCGATGGGTGTCTTCAGCACGAGGCCTTCGAGCGAGGTGCAACGGCTGAGGGCCACATACACCTGTCCGTGGGCGAAGGCCTGTCCCGCGTCGACGATGACCTTGTCGAAGGTGAGTCCTTGGCTCTTATGGATGGTGACGGCCCAAGCCAAACGCAGCGGTATTTGGGTGAAGCTGCCGATTTCCTTTTCCTCGATGTCTTGGTTCTCGGCATTGATGGCGTACTCCATGTTTTGCCAGGTCAGTTTGGGCACGAAGATGCGCTCGCCCTCGCTTTCGACGGTGACGGTGCCTTCGTCGTCGTTGTAGCCGACCAGCCTCCCGATTTTGCCGTTATAGAAAGCCTTTTCAGGGTTGGGGTCGTTTTTGACGAACATGACCTGTGCCCCGACTTTCAGCACCAGTTCTTCCTTGGTGGGGTAGGTGTTTTCGGGGAAAGTGCCACGCACCACGGCCTTGAAAACCCAAGGCTTTGCTTCGATAGCCGCTAGTTTCGTCTCGTTGATTTGGTCGGCTTGGTAGTTGTGGGTGGTTAGGGTGATATAGCCCTCGTTGTCGTGGGCGATGAAGTTGGGCTTGAAGCGGCTGTTGAGCAAACGCACACAATCGGCATCCATCTGGTTGTTGCGAACCTTGTTCAACAAGGTGATGAAGTCTTCGTCGTGTTGGCGGTAGATGTGTTCCAGCTCCACGCAGACGTAAGGCGTCTTTTTCAGCACTTGGCTGCCGAAGAAGTAGGGCGTGTCGTAATACGGCGACAGCACCTCCCATTCCTCGGGCTTGGCCACGGGTGCCAGTTGGTGCACGTCGCCAATCATCAGCAATTGCAGCCCGCCAAAAGGTTTCTGCGAGCGGCGCACGCGACGCAACACCGCATCGATGGCATCCAAGACATCGGCGCGCACCATACTGATTTCGTCGATGATGAGCAAGTCCAGGCTGCGTATCAAGTTGATTTTCTTTTTGTTGAGTTTTTGAAGTTGTGCAGCTAACGACTTAGCTTTCCCTCCCATGTCATTCCCTCGGGAATCTATGGGAGGAAAAGCGGTTTTTTTAAGGGCATTTTCAGGCAGTTGCGGTCCGAAAGGCAGTTGGAAAAACGAGTGGATGGTCTGTCCACCCGCGTTAATGGCGGCCACGCCCGTGGGTGCCACCACGACCATGCGCTTGTAGGTCTTCAGCGGCAAGTTCTTTAAGAAGGTAGTCTTTCCCGTGCCTGCCTTTCCCGTGAGGAAGATGTGTGCGTCGGTGTAAAGTACCAGTTCCTCGACGAATTCAAGTTTCTGGTTGACAAAAGTTTGCTGCGCCATGCTTTCAATCGTATTCATTTGGCTAAAGTAATAATTATTTTTCATTTTAGTGGTGGGGTTTGGAAATTTGTAGTATTTTTGCAGGCAGAAAACCAATTGTATGTGTTCCCTATTAGGTAGGGTAATCGCTGGATACGATTGGCTATTACAAATAAGAAATCCAGCCAGGGGCTGCGTTCCAATCTTTTGTGCGGTAACGGATTACATGGCTGGTTTTTTTATTTTGCTTCAATCTTGTTTACGCAGTATTGCACGTGTTTTCCTCCGGTCATGACCCCAATGGTAAGTTTTACTCGGAAATTCATATATTCTTTTTCTGCATCAGAGAAATCATAATAAAGAAGAATCATGTTCTTATATCCGTTACGCTTTTGTTCCCCTTCCTTTCTTGAAACAAACAATGGCAGGTTTTCCATAGGTTTGGCCTGTTCCACAACCAGTTTCAGGTGCTTAACGGCGTATGTTGATTTCCAGTTGTGCAATGCTTCTCGGGCCGTTTTCTTGTCGCTCTCGTTTTTCACGAGAAAAACATCTGCATTCAAAAACTTGTTTCTGATGAAGTTGGAGCCGCAATCTCTTTGCAATTGCTTCCATATTGCTTCATAGTAATTCATAATCAAAGCAAAGCGCTCTTTGCTTCTTTTCTTTTCCGTCGGGATGCCTTCAATGTATTCAGGTGTTTCCATGATTGTAGGTTTATAATGTTTTCTGCTGCAAAAATGCAAACCCTGTCAAGACTAACCCGTTGATTAAACGTTTGTAGTCGACAGTAGTCGTTTGTTGTCGTTTGTTGTCGGATATAGTGTTGGTTCATAAGTTTTTAAAAAATCCATAAACGATGACTATTGACTATGACCATGACTACTTTCACCGAGGTTGAAACGGTCATAGTCATAGTTATAAGCCATAGTCAAAAAACAATTATGCAAAACAACACTTCCTAAAGAAACAATTTACTATCTTTGTAGGCTCTAAAAGAAGTATCATCATTAATCTATATCCTATGAAAAAAGTATTCACTGCAATTCTGGCTTTGGTTCTCGTTTTTTCCTTCGGGAAGGCCAATGCTTGCACTAATTTCTTGATTACCAAGGGTGCCTCTACGGATGGCTCCTGTATGATTTCGTATGCTGCCGACAGCCATGTGTTGTATGGCGAGCTTTACCACTATCCCGCCGCCGACTGGCCCGAAGGTGCCATGCGCGACGTTTACGACTGGGATGGTGGCATGTATCGTGGCCAAATCCCCGAAGTGGCGCATACCTATAATGTGGTCGGCAACATGAACGAATGGCAGGTGGCTATTGGCGAGACGACCTATGGTGGCATCGAAAGCCTTTGGGAAGGCCCTGGTATCATCGACTATGGTAGCTTGATTTACATCACCTTGCAGCGTGCCAAGACCGCCCGTGAAGCCATCAAGTGCATGGGAGAGTTGGTTTACAACTACGGTTATGTCAGCGAGGGTGAGTCGTTCTCCATCTGCGATACCGAAGAGGTGTGGATCCTTGAAATGATTGGCAAGGGCAAGCAAAGCAAAGGTGCCGTTTGGGTGGCCCGCCGTATTCCCGATGGCTATGTGAGCGGTCACGCCAACCAAGCACGCATCACCACTTTCCCCTTGGCCTCACGCAAGTGCAAGACCAGCATCACCTTCAAGAACATCGACAAGCTCTTGAAAGACCCGAACATCGATTGCGTTTATGCCGACGATGTCATTAGCTTCGCCAAAGACATGAAGCTTTATAACGGTCCCGATGAGAAGTTCTCGTTCTCCGATGTCTACAACCCTGTCACTTTCGACGGTGCCCGCTTCTGCGATTTGCGTGTGTGGGCAATGTTCAACAAGGTGACCGACAACATGAAGGACTATTGGGACTATGCCACAGGTCGCGACATCAAGCGCGCCAAGCCTTACACGGCCAACATGTGCCAGACCCCCGATAACTTCCCGACCAACCGCATGCCTTTGTGGGTGCTGCCCACCAAGAAAGTCAGCGTGCTCGATATGATGGACTTCATGCGCGACCATCTCGAAGGCACTGAACTCGACATGTCGCAAGACGTGGGTGCAGGTCCTTTCCACTGCCCCTATCGTTGGCGTCCTATGGACTGGGAAGTCGACGGTGTGACATACATTCATGAGCGCACCACCGCCACCCAGCAGACTGGTTTTTCCTTCGTCGCCCAAAGCCGTGGCAAATGGGATTGGCCCATCGGCGGCATCATTTGGTTTGGTGTTGACGACACCGACAATACCGTCTACTGCCCCATGTACAGTTGCATGACCGAGATTCCCGAGTGCTTCCGCGAAGGCAACGGCTCGATGAGCGAGTGGTCGGAGACCTCCGCCTTCTGGACCTTCAACCAGATGAGCAACTGGGCTTACACGAAGTACAACTACATCCATCCCGAAATCCGTAAGCGCCAGCGCGAACTTGAAACGGCTTGGGTGGAGAAGGAAGTCCCCGCATTGGATGAAAAAGTGTTCGCCATGAAAGGCAGAGGAGCACAAATTAATGCATTGACCCAGTTCTCCTGCAATCAAGCGAATAAGATGACCCAATCCTGGAAAAAGTTCTATCAGGAATTGTTCATGAAGTATATGGACGGCAACCTGAACACGGCCCAGCCCACCCAACCTGGCAGTAAATACACGCCCATCAAGAGTGAACACCCGAAATACAGCGACGAGTACTATCGCATCCTCATCGAAAAGACAGGCGACAAATACAAAGCCTATTGATTAGGAGAAATCTTGAAATCTTGAAATCTTGAAATATGAAAAAAGCCATCAGCCATCAGCAGTCAGCCATCAGCCTTGCGACCAGCGAGCTGAAAGCTGATTGCTGACAGCTGACAGCCAATCTTTGAATCTTTAAATTTTTGAATCTTTAAATCTCGAAATATGTACAGAACACATACCTGTGGCGAACTTCGTCTTGCCGACGCTGGCAAGGAAGTGACATTGGCCGGCTGGGTGCAGCGCACCCGCGACAAAGGCTCCCTCGTTTGGATTGACCTCCGCGACCGTTATGGCATTACCCAACTCTTTTTGGATGGCAGCAGCGACCCGAAACTCATCGAACAAGCCCGTACCTTCGGGCGTGAATTCGTGATTCAGGCCAAAGGCACCGTCATTGAACGTGAATCAAAGAACCCGAACATGCCGACGGGAGAAATCGAGCTGAAAGTGAGTGAGTTTAAACTGCTCAACAGCAGCAAGGTCCCGCCCTTCACCATCGAAGACGTCAGCGACGGTGGCGACGATCTTCGCATGAAGTACCGTTACTTGGACATCCGTCGTAACCCCGTTCGTCAGAACTTGGAGCTGCGCCACCGCATGGCCATGTTGGTGCGCAACTATTTGAGCAACCTCAACTTCCTCGAAATCGAGACCCCGATGCTCATTAAGAGCACGCCCGAAGGCGCCCGTGACTTTGTGGTGCCAAGCCGTATGAATCCTGGTGAGTTCTACGCCTTGCCGCAAAGCCCGCAGCAGTACAAGCAGCTGCTGATGGTGGCTGGCATGGACCGCTATTTCCAAATTGTGCGTTGCTTCCGCGATGAAGACCTTCGCGCCGACCGCCAGCCCGAGTTCACTCAGATCGACTGCGAGATGTCGTTTGTGGAACAAGAGGATGTGCTGAACACCTTCGAAGGCTTGGCCAAGCACCTCTTCAAGGAGATGAAAGGTCTCGAATTTGGCCAGTTCCCGCGCATGACTTGGCATGACGCCATGAAATACTACGGCTCCGACAAACCCGACATCCGTTTCGGAATGAAATTTGTGGAACTCAACGATGTGGTGAAAGGCAATGGTTTCGGCCTCTTCGATAATGCCGACTTGGTTGTCGGTATTTGTGCCGAAGGCTGCTCGGAATACACCCGTAAACAACTTGACGCGCTTACCGAATTCGTGAAGCGTCCACAGGTGGGTGCTGGTGGCATGGTCTACATCAAATACAACACCGATGGAACGTTCAAGTCGTCCGTCGATAAGTTCTACACGCCCGACGACCTGAAGGTCATTGCCGACAAGTTCGGCGCCAAGCCCGGCGACCTGATGCTTATTCTCTGTGGAGAGGCCATGAAGACCCGCGTGAAGCTGAACGCCCTGCGTCTTGAGATGGGTAACCAACTCGGCCTGCGCAAGCCCGACGAATACGCGCCGCTGTGGGTCATCGACTTCCCGCTTTTGGAATGGGACGAGGAGACGCAACGCTATTATGCCATGCACCATCCTTTCACTGCGCCGAAGCCCGAAGACGAGGCCTTGCTCGACGACCCGAGCAAGTGGGGCGACATCCGTGCCAATGCTTACGACATCGTGATGAACGGTGTGGAGGTGGGCGGTGGCTCCATCCGTATCCACGACCGCACCTTGCAGAACAAGATGTTCCACACCTTGGGCTTCACCGACGAGAAGGCCCAGGAACAGTTCGGCTTCCTGATGGGTGCTTTCGAGTATGGTGCTCCGCCTCACGCTGGTCTGGCCTTCGGTTTCGACCGTCTCTGCTCGCTCTTCGGTGGCGCCGACAGCATCCGCGACTTCATCGCCTTCCCGAAGAACAACGCCGGCCGCGACGTGATGAGCGGTTCGCCAGCCCCGATTGCGCAAGAGCAGTTGGATGAATTGCAGATTGCTTTGAATTTGAAATGATATTGTAACAATTGTAGAGACGTGCCTTGGCGCGTCTCTACAAATCAAAAAATAACGATATGAAACAAATAATACTGCTGTTGGCCTTTGTGCCTCTGGCATCATTTGCGCAAGAATTAGACTCAACATATACTCCTAATTCGCTTGGTTTTAATTGCCTACTGTCTAATTATTAATGCAACAGTACTATTGCCTGAAATAAAAACCAAGTTGAAATGAAGCAGATTTGCATTGATAATGTGGAATATGTGGATGGTTTGATGCTGTCTCTATTGTTCAGCGATGAAAGCAGCCAAATGATAGATTGTAGTGTTTTATTTGAAAAGCACCCTCATACTCAATATAATAAGTATAAAAAGAAATCTGCATTAAAAAAAAATCTGGTTGTGCAATGGCAACCTCATTTGGGGCAAGCATGTTGACCTAAGTTTTCCATCGAATGCCCTTTGTTTTGGGAACTTGGATTTGTGTTGCGATGACAAATGGCCTAATTGATTATAGCGTGCTATGGAAATGAACCTGCTGCAAACGAATATTGCCTATCTGAAGGGTGTCGGGCCGAAGAAAGCCGAAGTCCTGAGGAAGGAGTTGGGCGTGGCCACCTATCAGGATATGCTCAACCAGTTTCCGTTCCGTTACATCGACCGCAGCCAAATCCAAAAGGTGGCTTACATCAACGACGATACCGTGTATTATCAACTCGTCGGTACCATCTCTAACATCAAGCTCATCGGGGCGCCGAGGGCCACGCGCGCCACAGGGCTCTTTAGTGACGAGACGGGCAGTATCGAAGTGGTGTGGTTCCGTGGGCTGAAATGGATCAAGGACCGCTTCAAGCCGGGCGTGAAGTATGTGTTGTTCGGCAAGGCGAGTGAGTTCAACCACAACTTCAACTTCGTCCACCCCGAAATCGAGGAGTACGACCCCAAGGACCCGCTCATTGGTGAAGGCTTGCAGGGCGTCTACAACACCACCGAGAAGATGAAAGACCATGGCCTCGGAACGCGCACCATCGCCAAGTTGCAGAAACTCATCTTGCAACAGGTCTATGAATACATTCCCGAGACGCTGCCGAAAGCCCTCATCGAGCAAGAGCAACTGATTCCTCGCCGTTACGCCTACTATCAAATCCACCTGCCTTCTAGCAACATCGAAATCCAGCAAGCCACGCGCCGACTGAAATACGAGGAGCATTTCTTCTTCCAACTGAAGCTGCTGCGCAACAAAATGCACCGCGAGCAGGCCATTAAAGGTCATGTTTTCGGTGTGGTGGGCGACTATTTCAATAGTTTTTATAAAGACCACCTGCCTTTCCCGCTGACAAACGCCCAAAAGCGTGTCATCAAGGAAATACGAAAAGATTTAGGCTCAGGTCACCAGATGAACCGACTGCTGCAAGGTGATGTAGGCAGCGGCAAGACCATCGTCGCCCTCATGGTGATGCTCTTGGCCTTGGACAACGGCTTCCAAGCTTGCCTGATGGCACCTACGGAAATCTTGGCTACACAGCATTTTGCCACCTTGCAGGAGCAACTGAAGGACATGAACGTCAACTTCGCCCTGCTGACAGGTTCCACCAAAATCGCGGAGCGAAGGAAGATCTATGCGGGCTTGGCCGATGGCACGATGCAGATTGTGGTCGGCACCCACGCGCTGATTGAGAGCAAGGTGGTGTTCAAAAACTTAGGCTTGGCCATCATTGACGAACAACACCGTTTTGGTGTGGAGCAAAGGGCAAAATTCTACGAGAAAACCGAAATTCCGCCGCACACTTTAGTGATGACCGCCACGCCCATCCCGCGCACCCTCGCCATGACGCAATACGGCGACCTCGATGTCTCCAAAATCGATGAGTTGCCCCCAGGCCGCAAGCCTGTGCAGACCTATCACGTCTACAGCGACGACCGCTACCGCATCATGATGTTCATGAAGCAACAGATTGCGCTTGGACGCCAGATTTATGTGGTCTATCCTTGCATCAAGGAGTCGGAGAATACCGATATGATTGCGCTTCAGGAGGGTTATGAGGCCTTGTTGCACGACTTCCCCGAGCCGCAGTACAAACTCTGCGTCTGCCACGGCCGGTTGACTGCCGAAGACAAGGACTTCGAAATGCAACGCTTTATTAATAGGAATGCGCAAATCATGGTGGCCACGACAGTCATCGAGGTGGGCGTCAACATCCCCAATGCCACGGTGATGATTATCGAAAACGCCAACCGTTTTGGGCTGTCGCAGCTGCACCAGTTGAGAGGCCGCGTGGGTCGCGGTGCTGACCAATCCTATTGCATCCTCGTCACCGACCACAAGCTCACCCCTGATGGAAAGACCCGCATGAAAACCATGTGTAGCACCAATGACGGCTTCGAAATCGCTGAGGTCGACCTTGAATTGCGTGGTCCTGGCGAGACGGGTGGTACAAGGCAGTCGGGGCAAATCGAAATGCTCATTGGTGACCTTCAAAAAGACGGTCCATTAATCCCGCAAGTCCGCGAGGCCGCCATCAAACTTTTGACCGACGACCCGAAGCTCGCTAAGCCCGAAAACAGGATGTTAAGGGAGCATTACAAGGAATTGTTTGCACAGACGTTTGATTGGAGTCAGATTGGATGATCAATAATTCCATACCAGCCATTCGGCAAAGAAATAATCATACACTCGGTACCCATTCTCAGTGCGGGTAATAATGTCTTTTTCCAATAAACCCTTCAGTGCTGACTGCACTGAACTTGAAGAAGACAAGCCGTTGTCCTTCAAAAATTTAGCCGAAGTCACATTGGTAGCTTCCCTTTCTTTGACTATGGCAAACAATACGGGTTTCTGCTTGGCGGAGATATTCGACAAGGTATCTTTGTAACTCGATTCCTGAGTCTGAATGACGTTCTTCAAAGCTATCGGGTAGGACTCCAATTTGCAGTTATCCCCTTTCTCGGTAAGTGCAAAAAGCTCATTCATAATCATTTGCATATACCAAGTCACTCCTTCGTAATCGTCATAGACTTGTTTGAGAAGTTCTTCAGAAATGGTTTTCCCGTAATCAGCAAACAGCTTTTTGGCGAAGGCAATGTAAACAACTTTGTCTAATGGCTTTAGGTCAGTAGTGATAACGCTTTGATAGAACGGTTTTGAAGGCGAGTTGAACATTTGGTTCATCAGATGTCGGCGGCTTCCCGAAAAAATGAACAAAGTTTGTTTGCATTGTTGGATTTTCGTCCGCAACAAGGCTTCTACATTATTTTCGGCATAATTCGTAATTTGTTGGAATTCATCGATTGCCACAATGCACGGCTTGTCGGCAGCTTCGAGGTAATCAAAAATCTCATCGATTGTTGTTTGAGGCTGTTCGATGCTTCCTAATCCAATGTCGAAAACGGGTTCACCTGTCGCAGCATCCAACTTGAAGCCAGGTCGCAGCGACTTGATGGTCCCGAAAAACCTTTCAGCCCATTTCTTGTGTAATGGCTTGATTTCCTTGTAGATAGAATTTCCAAGAAGGTACACAAATTCAGAAAGAGAGTTGGTGGCATAAATATCAATGAATATGGTTTGATAACGCTTTGCGATGTCGGGTTGGGCAAAAAAATGATGGATCAGACCCGTTTTTCCCAAACGACGCGGAGCAATAATAGCTGTGTTTCGCCCATTGTCCACTTGCTTCTTCAAAAAGGCTGTTTCGTCTGTCCTGTCGCAGAAATAATCCTCGGAAACGTATTTTCCAATCACAAAAGGATTTGCTATCTTATTGCTATTCATTAAATTATGATTTTATTACTCCTATAATTATTATTCCAATAATAATTGCAAAAATAATAATTATTCTGAACAAACAACAAATTATTTCGATTATTCTGCTTTTTTCTCCTTTCTAAACGAATAAAACTTATTCGTCAAGTAGCTGAACGTCACGCAGATGACGGAGATGATAACGTATGAAACGGTCGGCCACCATTGGAACACTTCGACGAAAAGTTTCAGGCCGAAGTAGTTGATGAGGATGTTGCCCACGGTCACAAGGAAATACCTCACAATCTGCGTTCTACCACGCAAAGTAGAACCTGAGAAGCTGATATGTCGTGCCATCCAGAAACCCGTCAGGAAAGTGATAGGAAACTTGAATACAAAGGCGGCGATATGAGGTGTGAAAGCTATGAAACCGAGGTCGAACACCTGCGCATGGAAAACAAAATGGTAGAAAACATAGTACAGCACCCACTCCAACACTAGATTCATTCCACCGCATGCCGCATAACGAAACAATTCAAGGCTCATCACCTTGCGGAAAGGCGGATAGAAAAAGTCGATAAACTTCGTCAAGGTGCGTTCTATCCAAGATTCTATGTTTTTCAGGGCTGACATTCGGGGTGCAAAAATAAACATTTACAGCCAAATCACTTCAAAATCTTTGAGCAAAGCGGATGCTTTTTCTACATCATCAGTGAGGCCCAAAACATAACCACCGCCGCCTGAGCCAGAAATCTTTACACCAAAATTGAAATCGAAATCGGTCGTGAACAAATCCAAGGTGTTATCCGTAATCATCGGGCGGAGGAACTGCAATTGGCCTTTTGTTAACGGATTCAATGATTTGAAAAACAACTCTTTATTACCTTCAATCATCGAATTAATGCAAGAGGTTACATAAGGCACATACTCCGACTGAAATCGGTTCAAAAACTCGGGATCCTCGCGCTGCGCTTTGAAATGGTTGACCAAAGGCTTGGTGTTGCTCTTTATCTTTGTGTCAATCAAGCAAATGTGGATGTCTTTTTTCAGGAAATCATCCGAAAGCAACTCAACACCTTTGGGCGTAATCTTGAATGGCTTACCCAAATAGCATTGCAAGGGGTCGATGCCGGAGCTGCTGCCATGGAAATGGCTCTCCATTTTGCCGAAAAGGGTTTTCAGTTGAAGGTAGTCATCGGTTTTTTGAATAGCGTAACGGTCATAAACGGCAGCCACCAACGTCCCCGAACTGCCCAAACCATAACCCGAAGGCACATTGGAGGCAAGGAAAAGACCTTCATCCAAGTCCCTTCTTAAAGTTTGAAAGTCAAAGAGGTTTGACAGTGCTTCGTTTTCAGAAAGATATTGGCAAAACCGCTTCAAGCTTTGGTTGGAGGGTAGCGAGGCGGCTCGGTTATAACTGAGCGGCAACTGCCATTGCGCCGAAAAGCGTTTCAGCGGTATCATCAAGGCAGTGGCGTCGAAAATCATCGAATACTCACCGAAAAGGATGACTTTGCTATAGTAACGGTCTCTCATCGCAGCAATTTTTTCGGTCCGTCGCCTACGCGGTCAGCAATCCAACGTTCTCTGTCACAATAATCTGCCAAGACAGTCTTGATGTAATACTCTACCTTATCCGCCTCCTGTTCAGGATAGAGCAGATGCACGTTTGGGCCTGCATCCAAGGTGAAGCAAAGCGGAATCTTGGTTTCATTTCGAAAAGTCCTAATCTCATTAATGAGGTTCAATGTGTTGGGTTTCATCAAGATAAATGAAGGATTGGAACACATCATCAGGGCGTGGAGTTGCAAGGCTTCGCTTTCGGTAATATTAATAAAAGTGTCCAAATCACCCGATTTCAAGGCAGTAAGCAAGTTTTTGATGTTCTCATTGGCTTGCGCATAACGCGCAGGAGCGTATGGATTGCCCTCCATCAAGGCATGACCAGCACGACTCGAAACGGATTTGGTTTCGCCACTAACAATCAAAATGCTGTCGTGATAAGTCTTGAAAACGGGATGGATGTCATCGGCCAACGAAACGGCATATTCGTCGGAACTGCCTTGATAACCCTCTGTTGCACCCCAAAGGGCCATCTTTGGAAAGACTGAACGCGCCGCACTGCCCGAAGCCAAGCGTGAGAAATAGGATGCTTTGGTTAAGGTCCCTGAGCCCGTCGAAGGGCCGGTTAATAAGGATTCAATCTCCATCAAACACATCACAAATGCACTCATTGACGAAGCCGAGGATGCAATGCCAGAGGAATGAGGGAAGGAGTTGCGGCTCTCGACTTTCAGGTTCAATTGGTTGATGAACGGGAAAAACGCTTGGTTGTCCATCAAAAACTTCTCGATTTTCGCTCCAAAAGCGGGTTTTTCCTTGCCTTCAAAAAAGAAGTTGAATCCAAATCGGTCGGCTTTTTCAAACTCGACGAAAGTCTCGGTGCAACATTCCGACAAAGTGAAACTAATCGACGGATTCTGAGGAATTTGCTTTCCCTTTTTGCCCCAATACTTCACCAATGCGATGTTCGAAGGACATTGCCAGCCCACGCGACCGTGAAAGTCGGGCACTTCGCCTCTGAAGGCCTCACTCAACCATTTGTTCTCCATTTTCAATGTATTTGATGCCGCGAAAATACGAAATCTCTTCACAAAACCATCTCTTTGTAGCCGAAAACTACCT
>JAEETH010000099.1 GCA_016290215.1 Bacteroidales bacterium | reverse complement strand
AGTTGACGAGTCTCAGCCATGATGCGCTCCCAACCCGGGGTGCGGTGAGAAATCTCGGCGATACCGATACCGGTGTTGTCGAAATCATAGAGCGCCTTGACGGTGCTTTCGATAGCCTGCTTGGGCAATACGCAGGGACCTGCGTTGAAATTAAAAGCCTGTTTCATTACAATTATTGCTTTAAATGTTTGATTTATAATTTGTTGATTAAGTTTAACTCGTTTATTTTGCTGCAAAGATAATAAATAAAACCATGTGCCCAACCTTTTTTGAAATATTTAGGTTTTTCTATGGAATAACGCGTGTTTTTCATGAAAATCGCTATTTTTGCAGCTCGAAATCAAATTATCAAAATCAATCATTATGCGAGGATTTACGAAAACTGCGATAGTCATGTTGTTGATGTTGGCAATGTTTGTTATTGTAGGATGTAATAAACAAGAAGATAAAGATGTTCGCGTGACCACATATACGCCTCAAGATGTTTCGCAAACGATGGCTGTATGTGGAGGAGATGTGATAGTAACTCAAGGCCTCTCACTGAATGAACTTGGTGTTTGTTGGAGTAAGGAACGTAATCCTACAGCGGATGATGCACATCTTTCTACGACGATATGGAACGAGCCGTTTGTTTGCACCATTATGGGATTAGAATCGGGCACTACCTATCATGTGCGTGCTTTCGCTTTGCGAGGTTTGGAGTATTATTATGGCGAGGACAAAAGTTTTACTACAGAGGTCAACGGTGGAAATGGCACGTTTAACGGCCATGAGTATGTTGACCTTGGTTTGCCGAGTGGTATCTTGTGGGCAATCTGCAATGTGGGTGCAGAAACCCCAGAAGACTATGGCGATTATTTCGCATGGGGTGAAACACAGCCTAAAAGTGTTTACAATTGGAATACTTACAAATATTGTATGGGTTCTCGTAATACTCTTACAAAGTATTGTTGCAATTCCAACTACGGTTATAATGGCTTCACGGACAACTTGATTGCTTTACAAGCGATGGACGATGCGGCCTCTGTTAACTGGGGAGCGGGCTGGCGCACACCGACTGCAGGCGAATGGATTGAGTTGTTGCGAAATACCACGAAAATATGGACGACGCAGAACAGCGTTCAAGGATATCTCTTTATAGCGAAAAATGGACGAAGTCTTTTCCTGCCAAAGGCTGGTAGATATTGGGAGGTTGAATTGGATATTAGCGAAGGTGATTACTGGTCAAGTTCACTTGGCGCAGAAGGCCAACTTCCTCCAGAATACTTTGTTTTCTTTGATGGTCTATATGAAATGGATGACTTTTACAATCGTTGCAGTGGTTTGTCTGTGCGTCCTGTGTGTTCTTCATCACAGAACTAATTATAGTTTAATATGGTAAAGCACTAAAATAAGAAAAAGATTAATGAAATTTTGGTCTTTGCTACTAGCGATGACTGGGTAATAGAATAATAATTAAAATGCAGCCAATAACATCTATTTGTGGATTATCATTTCATGCCAATATGAAGGTGTTCTCTTTTGGCAATAAACATATTGTGTTATATGATGACCACAGAAGTATTCTTAATGTGCTATTTGAAGCAAAAAAAACTGGGCTTTTTAATACAACGCCAAATATAATCTTCTTTGACCGTCATGATGACGCGTGTAATCCTGAAATTCGTTCAGGAGATTTATTTGAGAAATGGGGCATTGATAGGATAGGAGATGTATCAAGTAAAGAGTTTTGGTCTTTTGTTGAATTTGATTTGAGCGGGTTAGATGATGATTGGTTATTGGCTGGAATGGAACTTGACCTAATAAACCACGCAGTTGTTATAGGTCAACATGAAAACAACAATATACAATCAATGAATAATCGATATGAATCAACCGATGGAAAAGTTCATGAGTTATTTGATATTCCCCATTTAAATTGGTCTATAGGAAGTAGAGGTTGTCTTGGAGACAATGTGATAAAACAACCATTTTATAAAAATGTACGTAATATTTTTGAATATAACCAACCACCGTTTGGCAGTTATGATAAATTTTCAACAGAAGTAACAAAACCTTTTGTCCTTGACTTTGATTTAGATTGTTTTACAACTGAATGCGAAGATAATACATTTGCTTGGCCTGAAGCAATATTTAGAGATAAATATGTTGATAATGATGATGTTAAATGTTTTATGCAAAGAATAATTGAGCGATCGTCAATAATAACTATTTGTCGTGAGCCAGACTGTTGTGGAGGTCTTGGAGAATCCAATAAATTATTGTGGTACTTGGATAAGTATTTCTTTAATGGTTGTCTACAAACCAGCCCAATTCGATAATAACTAATAAATACATTCTCTAATATTTCTTGACGAAGATGTGAAAAATTGATTAATTAAATGCTCTATGGACAGCAACATCATACTATACACAACAGACGCAGGAAATGTAAGCGTACAAGTTCAATATGAGGACGGCACGTTTTGGCTTACGCAGAAGCGAATGGCGGAATTGTTTGGCGTTGAGGTTCACACAGTGAACTATCACTTGAAAGAGATATTCCAAAGTGGTGAATTACAAGAAGACGCAGTTATTCGAAAAATTCGAATAACTGCCGTTGACGGAAAAAACTATCTGACGAATTTCTATCATCTTGATGCCATTATTGCCGTAGGTTATCGTGTGAACAGCAAACAAGCCACGCAGTTCCGCATTTGGGCAACAAAGACCTTGAACGAGTTTATAGTCAAAGGCTATGTGCTCGATAAGGAAAGGCTAATAAAAGGGCCTTCCTTTGGACATGATTATTTTAAGGAGTTGCTAATCGAAATCCGTGAGATTCGTGCCAGTGAACGTCGTTTTTATCAGAAAATCACTGACTTGTATGCGCTTGCCATCGATTACGATAAGGATGCTCCTCAAACCCGAACCTTTTTTGCGACAGTGCAAAACAAATTGCATTGGGCCATTACAGGCAAAACTGCTGCCGAAATCATATATGAATCAGCCGATGCCACCAAACCGCACATGGGATTGACCAATTGGAAACACTCGCCCGATGGGAAAGTGCTGAAATCGGATGTGACCATAGCCAAAAACTATTTGAGCGAGAAAAACATCAACGCATTGAACCGATTAGTAACTGCCTATATCGATTTGGCAGAAGATCGGGCGGAACGAGAGATTCCCACGACGATGAGTGATTGGTGTAATATCCTAAATGACTTCTTGAACCTTGCACAACGTCCCATTTTGGAAGATGCTGGCAGCGTTACTGCGTTGGAAGCGAAGATTAAGGCGGAAGGTGAGTATGAGGTTTTCAGAAAAACGCAGGATCAAACCTATGTTTCCGACTTCGACAAGGAAATCAAACGACTGAAAGGAGAATAAAAAGGAATGTAAAACTTTAATAACCAATATGTTAAAGTATTGAATAAAATTTTTTGTCGAAATCAATTGCCATTCCAATAAATTGTTGTACTTTTGCACACTCAAAATCAAAAGGAAAGAAAGCGATGAAAAAAGACATTCACCCTAAGAATTACAGACTGGTTGTTTTCAAAGATATGTCGAATGATGTGACCTTCATGTCGCGCTCGACCATCAACACTAAGGAAACCATCAAGTGGGAAGACGGCAACGAATATCCCCTGGTGAAGCTCGAAATCTCCAGCGCCTCTCACCCCTTTTACACGGGTAAGATGAAGCTCGTCGACAGCGCCGGTCGTGTTGATAAGTTCAACAACAAGTACAAGAAGTTCTTCGAGAAGAAGGAAACTAAGTAAGTTGGACACAACGACAAAAAGGAAGCTCTTGCCGCAAAGCAGGGGCTTTTTTTGTGTTCAACTATTCCGATATTGGCTCGGCGTCATTCCCGTGTGTTTCTTGAAGTATTTGAAGAAAAACGAGGGATTGGGAAAGTTGAGGTTGTCGGAGATTTCCTTGATGCAGATGGTGCTGTGCTTCAGCATCTGCTTGGCCTCAAGGATAACGTACTGGTCAATCCATTGCGGTGCCGACTGTCCACTCGTGTCCTTCACGATTTTGGAGAGGTATTTCGGCGTGATGCAGAGCTTGTCGGCATAGAAGCCTACGCCGCGCTCTTTGTTGTGGTGCTTGGCCACGAGTGCGATAAAGTTTTTAAACACAATCTTGTGGCGGGTCGATACGGGTTGATCCTCTTGTTGCTGCCGTTCCAACCTTTTGTTGAGGAAGCTGCCGAAGAGGAAGAACACCGACGAAATGAGATGGCTGATGCACTCGTCGGTATAGGCGAAGTCTGACCTGATGACCGCGTTGACGATTTGGACGTGTTGCTGCACGATGCCGATTTCATCGTGTTGCAGCAGGATGCACGGGTTGTCAAGGATGAGCAAGGTTTCATTGAGCATTTTGGTCAGGTCGTTGCGGAACTGCGACAAAAACTGCTCCGATACGGCAAAGATTACGACTTCTGGCGCGGCTTCTTGGCTGCTGGTTTCCAATTGGATGATGTTTTGTGGTAAGTTGACGAGTAACATTCCATCGCATATCTCGTAGTCTTTCAAGTTGATGCTGACCTTGAAATGGCCGGTTCTACAGTAAATCGCCACATATCCGTCTATGCGGCAGGGATAGCGCAGCAGGTCGTAGTTGGCCTGGTTGGTGCGCTGTGCCATGAAGAAATCGTCACCTATATTAATAACCTCCTCGGGCAGGAAAAGCTCTTTCGCTCTTTTGATACTGAAACTGTTTGTGCTGATTGTTTTCATTTTGTTGAAATTTTCGACAAAAATAGATAAAATAATCCGAATTTTGGTTGAAAAATAGATATAATTCTACTTTTAGATATTTTTCAACACAGATTGTGTATCGTTTGGTCGAAAAAAATGCTGTTCCTTTGCCGCATCAATACGAAAGGATATAGCAAAATGAAAAACAATCTGAAAATCAAAATGATGGCAGGCGCATTATTCTTCCTGCCGCTGACTGCCACGGCGCAACGGTCGCTCTCGTTGGACGAGTGCCACCGCCTTGCATTGGAAAACAACAAGAAGGTGAGGGTGGCTGAGGAGGAGGTGAACAAGGCCCGCTACGAGATGTATTCGTCGTATGCCAACTATCTCCCGAAAGTCTCGGCGACGGCGGCCTATATGCACAACAACAAGAGCCTGCAACTGCTCAGCGACGACGACATGGCTGCCCTTGGCGGCATCGGCACCACGGCGCAGGCGGAAATCGATGCCTACAGGGAAGAGCTGATGGCCGTCTACCAGAACGATCCGATGGCGGTGATTGCCTGGGCACTGCTGCAACACGACCCGACATTGAACAAAATCGTCGCCGACCTGATGGGCTTGAACGTGGAGGATGCCCTGAACCAAATCGGGGAACAGGTTTCGGACGCGCTCACCATCGACACGAAGAACGTGTGTGCGGGCATGGTCACGGTGCAGCAGCCTATTTTCGCTGGCGGCAAAATCGTGGCTTACAACCAGATTGCCAAGGACTTGAAGGAGGTGGCCGAGGCGAAGTTGGACCTGAAACAGCAGGAAACGTTGGCCACGGTGGAGAAGGCCTATTGGCAGATTGTGTCCGTCGCCAACAAGCTGAAATTAGCCCAGAGTTATGCCGAGTCGCTTCGCAACCTCAACAACGACATGGGGAAGATGGTGGCGGCGGGTGTGGCCACCCAATCCGACCAGCTGTCGGTCAAAGTGAAGCTCAATGAGGCGGAGACGGCCTTGCTGAAGGCACAAAACGGATTGGCGCTCTCCAAGATGCTGCTCTGCCAGATTTGCGGCCTGCCCTTGGACTCCAACATCGTCCTTGCCGACGAGAGCCTTGACGACTTGCGGTTGGCAGGTCGTGTGCCTTACTTCACGGAGAAGGACATCGAGAGCCACCGTCCCGAGTTGCGCTGCCTCGACCTCGCCAACGACATTTATGCCAAAAAGGTTTGGGTTACCCGCGCCGATTATCTGCCTACCATTGGTGCCTTTGGCAACTATGCAGTCAGCAACCCGTCGTGCTTCAATGGCTTCCAGAACGAGTTTGGCGGCATGTGGAGCTTCGGCGTGATGGCCAAAATCCCGATTTTCCATTGGGGAGAAGGCTACAACAAGACCCGCATGGCCAAGGCCGAAGCCAAGATACAGCAATACAACTATGACGACACCAAGGAGATGATCATGCTTCAGGTGCGCCAGTGCGAGACCCAACTCGGCGAAGCCGAGGCACTGTTGCGGCAGACCCAAGAGAAACTCAACGATGCTGACGAGAACCTTCGCAAGGCCACCTCGGGTTTCCGCGAGGGCGTGGTGGAGTCGTCGGTCCTCGACTTGGCCCAAACCGCGTGGCTTCAAGCCCATTCCGACTACATCGATGCCAAGATCGACTGCATCATGGCCGAAGTCAATCTTCGCAAGGCTGCTGGGGTTTTGGAGGAATGATGAATGATGAATGAGGAATGTGGAATGAGGAATGCAGAATGAGGAATGCGGAATGATGAATGAGGAATGATGAATCTTGAAATCTTGAAATTCTGAAATCTTGAAATCTTGAAATCCTTAAATCTTAAATCAAAATATGTCAACCCAACTGAAAGAACAAAGAATGAACACCTACCTCGCCTTGGGCGTGTTGGTGGGCGTGATTGCCGTGGTTTGCGTAATTGGTATCATCACCTTCCACAAGGAAACAGAGTACCTGCAAGGGCAGGCCGAGGTGTCGGAGTACCGCGTGTCGAGCAAGGTGCCAGGCCGTATCCTCGAATTCAGGGTGCAGGAGGGACAGCGGGTGCGCAAGGGCGACACCCTGGCCATCCTTGAAGCACCCGAAGTGGAGGCCAAGAAAGCCCAAGCGGAGGCGTTGGAACAGCAGGCGATAGCCTTGAACGCCAAGGCACAGGCAGGCGCCCGCAAGCCGCAGATCGAAGGTGCCTACGAGATGTGGCAGAAAGCCAAGGTTGGCGTCGACATTGCCGAGAAGTCGTTCAACCGTATCAGCAACCTCTATCAAGACGGTGTGGTGACGGCGCAGAAATACGACGAGGTGAAGGCGCAACGCGATGCCGCCATAGCAACTGAGAAAGCTGCCCTGTCGCAATATCGCTTGGCCTTGGACGGCGCACAAGAGGAGGACAAGGACATGGCCGCCGCCAAGGTGCTTCAGGCGCAGGGCGCGGTGGCAGAGGTCAACTCCTACATCAACGAGACGGTGCTCACGGCCTACGCCGACGGCGAAGTGACCGAAATCTTCCCGCATGTGGGCGAATTGGTCGGCACGGGCGCACCCGTTATGAACGTGGCCCAGATGGACGACCAATGGGTGACTTTCAACGTGCGCGAAGACTGCTTGAGGGACTTCGCCATCGGCACCGAGTTTGACGCTTACGTCCCGGCATTGGACAGGAGCATCCGCATGAGAGTCAGCTATATGAAGGACATCGGCGACTTTGCGGCTTGGAAGGCCACCAAGGAAACGGGACAATACGACCTGAAGACTTTCGAGGTGCGTGCCACGCCACTCTCGGTGGCGAGCGACCTGCGTCCGGGCATGAGCGTGGTGGTGGAGAAAAAACAGAGGCGATGAGCAGCGCAAAGAAAGGGAAAAGGGTTGTTCGTCGCGTGATGCAGCGCGAAGTGGCGCGAATGTTGTCGCAGCCGGTCTATCTGTTCTGCATGGTCGTCGCGCCGCTGTTCGGCTACCTCTTCTTCACCACCTTGATGGGGAAGGGGCTTCCAACCGACATCCCCGTTGGCGTGGTCGACGAGGACAACACCGCCGTTACCCGTCAGGTGCTGCGCAACCTCGACGCTTTCCAGCAAACCGCCATAGTGGAGCAATTCGCCAACTTCGGAGAGGCACGCGAGGCAATGCAACAGGGCAAAATCTACGCCTTCTATTACATCCCTCAAGGCACGACCGAAAAGGCGTTGTCCAGCAAGCAGCCCAAGGTGTCGTTCTACACCAACGCCGCCTACCTGATTCCCGCCTCGTTGGA
>JAEETH010000098.1 GCA_016290215.1 Bacteroidales bacterium | reverse complement strand
GGAAGCCTTGGCCTCCCGCCCCGATGTGCTGGCGGCGGAACACCACCTGAGGGCTTCTTTCAGCAATGTGAAGGTGGCTCGGTCAGAGTTCTATCCTTCCTTAAGCATCAGTGGCACTGTCGGATGGACCAACAACAATGGTGTGACCATCAACCCCTACCAAATGCTGCTCAACGCCATCAACTCGCTGGCACAGCCCTTGTTTGCCCAAGGGCGGCTGAAGGCCAACCTGAAAGTGGCGCAAACACAGCAGGAACAGGCGCAGATTGCCTTCGAGAAGGCCTTACTCGTGGCAGGTAGCGAGGTACGTGACGCACTGGCCGATTGTCAGGCTTGCAGCACTCGCGAGGAGGCACGCAGCAGACAAGTGGAAGCCGCCCACCAATCCTACGAGAACAGTCGCTTGACCATGCAGTATGCCAACACCAGTTATTTGGAGGTACTCATCGCCCAAAGCGCTTGGCTCGACGCCCAACTGCAACAGATCGCAGACTGGTTGGAGGGTCAGCAGAGCAGGATTAATCTTTTTAAGGCAGTTTGCGGGGGGATAGAGTGATTTTCCACACCCCTATGAATTGTTTGCAAAAAATGAGTATTTTTGCGAATTGATAATCTATTTTAGACATGGCAAAAATAGTAGTTGATAATGCGGAAATTACCATATTGGAAATCAATGAGAAAGATTACATCTCTTTGACAGATATGGTAAGAAACATTGACAATGGGTTGGCTCTGATTGAAAAATGGCTGCGAAACAAGAACACCATCGAGTTTCTTGGCATTTGGGAAGGAATATACAATCCGAATTTTAATTTCCCCGAATTCGAGGGAATTAAAAATATGGCTGGACTGAAATAACTGGCGGCGGTCACAACTTTTAAGCCATCCACTTTGGCAAGGATTTCTGTCGTGTTGGACATGCCGCTTATTTCGGCTCCGAATTAGGACAACTTGCTTATAAGATATTCAATGTTCTGATTCCACTGTTTGTTTTGATGCAATCCGGTGTGTTTCGGGCCATTAGTTCGACGCAAATCTAAACCAAAAAAACCTTTGGTTGGCGTTATTATTTGAGAGTCTTTACAATATGTGCTTTGATAACACTTGTTGAATTTATCCGATTCCAAAACCACAGCACAAAGGTTTTCCACGGCCCTGACTTTTAGGACTGTATCAAGTTGGGTTTGAAAGAAACTTTTTGATAACCGCTTGTATTGATTTACAATAACAAAGCTTTTATTCTCAATATCATCAAGCCTTTTGTTGTAAAGCAATTGCAGGACTTTTTCTGGTTTCAAAATGTCGTTGCCTTTAATTAGGCATAATATGACATTCCGATTCTTATGATGATAGCAATAGATGTTTTTGTCAATATGTTTCGCTTTTTCTATCAGTTTTTCAATATGTCCTTCGGGTATTTTTATATCTTTATAGTTCTTGATGGATCTTTTTCGTTCATCGTAGTACTCATCTAATTCTGGTTTACCATTGTCGTCTTCTACTTCATAAATGTACATATAGTCATCAACGCACTTTTCCAGAGGAATTGCCCCTCCTTGTCTGTTAAAGCAATAGGTCGGTGGGTTGCCTTTTTTCGTATCTTCGTCAAAACGCATGGTCACGACGCTATTGCAATGATTCTCTATTGATCGAACTTTGTGGTATTTAAACCACTTGCTCTTTTTCGCATCATAACCTGTACTGTTAACAAGCAAATCAACACCTTGTTTGGCATACATTCTACTGAAAATCGGGAAATTAGAATCGTAACAAATCGTCATTCCAATGCGCCAACCATGAAATAATATAGGTTGAAACATTCTTTCACATAATTCAGCATAGTTTTCCCACTCAAAAGCGGAATGGTTAGTCATTGTGTGTTTTATATAAACATGACTTTTGGTTTCATTTCCCACAGCATTTGGATTCACAAAAACATTAAAAACATTACCCTTATTATCATCCATCCCCATAACCATTGCACAATCCACCTTTTTTGACCACTTCATTTCTTTTGCAACAATCTCGGACTCTCCTTCTGGCAAGTCCTTAAGTCCCAAATCTTCTGTGGAATCATGCATTTCGGGGAAAACCAACAAATCTATTCTATGGCTTTTCACTAACTTTTTTATTGAAGCGGTATCCTCTATACATACCTCGCGGGTAATACAACCAATTCTTAATCTGTCCATTTCCATATAATTATGCCCGCAAAAGTACAAACTATTTTCCCGAAAAGCCAATTGTACCAAAATTTTGTAATATTGCAGATTGAAATATCAATATTATGGTAGTAAAACGAACTGAAAATGAAGCTCTTTGGGTCAATGTTCGGCCTGATGACCCAGATATTTGCGACTATTTGGAAAATTGTCTTGTGCCGAAAAGTCTATATATCATTGACCCAAATCTATATTGGATGATTACATTCTTGAGAGCCTCAGAATTAAAAAAGGCTACGAGGCCGCTTGTGCATTATGATCTTCCTTCTCATCACATATCAATATCCTTATTATGTGATGATTGTCGTAAGCAAATGAAAGACTACCCATACAAACTAATGATTTTTGATTCACTTCAATTCATTAAACATGAGCCAAATGAAGAGGTAGAGATTTTCAAGACTTTGTATGATTTGTCTCAAGAGTTGGATGTTATTCTATTATTGTTTACTCATCGAAGAGCCGACAAAAAGATGCTCAGAAATCATTATCACAACTATGTTAATATAGTCAGATACTTGCCGAATGCATAGTTTCGTTTTATTAAAACTGGAAAAAAGCCTTCCTAATTTGAAAAATTGTGTAATTTTGCACTATGAAAAACGATTTTGTAATGGAACCAGTTATTGACACCATAGAAGAAATTGACCTTGCTACATTGCAGGACGACCTTACGCCTGAACAACGTGCCTATTGGCTGGACTCCATTGAACGCGACATCCGCAATATGGACCAGCCGAAGAAGTACATCACTTTAGAACAATTCGGACAAGAATTGATGGCTGCCGTCAAAAGCAAAATATGACTGTGAAGAAAGTCATATTGAGCGAAACCGTCCGAATGGATATCGGGGCAATTTCAGACTTTATCATCAATGTTTCACGGCCTGAACATGCCGAACGATACACGCAGAATTTGTTGGACGAATTGGCAGACTTGAGTTATTTGGCCACCATGAGGCCTGAATGCCCGTGGAAATTGCCGAAACGCTACCATAGTCAAGCAAAGACATTGCCGATTTGTAGGCGAAAACTAACCGCCATTTTCCACATTGAAGGTGATTTTGTAATTGTTGACAAGATTCTACCTTCGTCACTGATTACATACTAAATAGTATGCCCACCATCACCCTCTCCGACCATTTCGGCTACCGCAAGCTGCTACGCTTCACGCTGCCTACCATCGCCATGATGATTTTCACCTCCATCTATAGCGTGGTTGACGGCGTGTTCGTGTCCAACTTCGTGGGCAAAACGCCTTTTGCAGCCGTCAACCTGATGATGCCGTTCCTGTTTCTGATTGGCGTGGTAGGCTCGGTGTTGGGCACAGGTGGAAGCGCTTTGGTGGCCAAGACCCTTGGTGAGGGCGACCGAGACAAAGCCAACAGCATCTTTTCCATGCTCGTGGTGGCCAGTTTTGTGTCGGGTGTGGTCTTCGGCGGAATAGGCCTGACGTTTTTGGAGCGCATTGCCATCCTCCTCGGTGCCGATGCCAGCATGATGGACAGCTGTGTGCTTTACGGCCGCATCCTGCTGATGGCTTTGCCTTTCTTTATCCTTCAGAGCATGTTCCAAGGCTTCTTGGTGACTGCTGAGCGGCCACAGTTGGGATTGGTGTTCACCGTGGTTTCAGGCCTGCTCAACATCCTTTTGGACTATCTCCTCATCGTGGTCTTCGACATGGGTTTACGCGGTGCGGCCTGGGCCACTTTCATCGCTTCGGCGGTGGGCGGCTTGATGCCTTTCCTTTTCTTCATCCTGCCCAACAAGTCGCTGCTGCATTTCATCCGCCCAGTCTTCGACGGAAAGGCCTTGGGGCAGTCGGTCACCAACGGCATGAGCGAGTTCTTCGCCAGCATCTCGGGCAGCATCCTCTCAATATGCTACAACTACCAGCTGATGAAGTATATCGGCGAGAACGGCGTGGCAGCATACGGTGTCATCATGTATGTGCAATTCATCTTCTTCGGTGTCTTTTTCGGCTATGCCGAAGGCACGGCACCCATTGTAAGCTACAACTATGGGGCGCAAAACCATGCCGAGTTGAAGAACGTGTTCCAGCGCAGCCTGAAACTCATCACCGTGATGGGCTTGGTGCTGACCCTGCTGTTGGAACTGACCGTCGCGCCGCTTACCAAGATCTTCGTGGGCTACGATGCGGAGCTTTACGCCCTTACCTGCAAGGCGTTCAGCATTTACGGCCTCTCCTATCTCTTGGTGGGCTTCAACTTCTACGCCTCCTCGTTCTTCACCGCCTTGAACAACGGCAAAGTCTCGGCTATTATCTCCACGGTGCGCACCTTGGTGTTTGAGACCGCCGCGGTGTTCATCCTGCCAGCCCTGTTCGGCGTTGATGGCATCTGGTTCGCCATCATCTGCGCCGATGTGCTGTCGTTGGCGTTATCTTTTGTCATGCTCAACAAGCATAAGGGGCGGTATCGTTATGTGTGAGGATGGGTTGCGGTTTTTTTGTACTTTTACGGCCATGAACTGGACAATAATAATTATCGAGACCATCGTTCTCACCCTCGCCTTCACGGCGATGATCCTGATTTCGCTGGTAAAGAATCCCGTTTGGTGGATTGCCGACTACCCTGAGGATATTCAGGAAGAATACTTCAAAACACACGAACGTATTCCTTCCAAATTCTTTTCGCCGACAGTGTTGTCGAAGAAAGGCATGGCGCTACTCATCGCCCTTGCCCTGTTGCTTTTAGTGGTCAAACTGGCTGGAGCTTATGATTTCTGGTCAGCTCTTGCCGTAGGCTACGGCATTTGGCTCTTCATCGACTGGTACGACTGCTTCTTCCTCGATTGGGTGCTTTTCGCCAACATGAAAAAGGTTCGCTTGCCTGGCACCGAGCACATGGACGAGGCCTATCACCAAAAGAAATACCACTTCGTGCAATCCTGTTGGGGCATGCTCATCGGCCTTATCCCCTGCCTTATCGGTGCAGGACTTTATTCATGGTTGTTGTGCTAAAAATAGTATCATGACAATTGACATGACAAATATATGCTCGCATTTGCAGAGGAAGCTATTCGAGGAGGATGGCGCTTATCATCGTATTTGGATAGCATTGCAGAATGACCCAGAATTGACAGCCGTGGTTCGTTCACGCCAGCTTCACATTTACCGCAATGGCAAGAAAGTACTGGTTTTGGCTGGAAAGTCGGCACCGAAAGTAATTAGAGAAGACCGAATCAGCGAGATGCTATAGTAGGTCTTTATTCTCCTGTGGTAAAAATGATTTCCGTATCTTTCCCTCCATTGTGACCGTCCTTGGTGGGAAATTCGGATCCTTTTACCACAAAGCCATATTGATGGGATGGCTCAAGGAGGAAAGACACCTCCAACGTCGTGTCATCGCTCCACGTGTAGCCTTTAACAGGAGGAAAATCCGTCCCTGGATTCAAATACAAAGCGATACTTTCAGCCATCGGTTTGGAGAATTTGATGATGAGAAGGAAAGGACCGCTGGGAACATTCTTGGTGCCATTCTTCATATTGACTTTGTACGTGGCATTCAATTTGGCTTGCTGTTTTTGCTGCTTCTTGTATTGCTTCAAGTCAAAGTCATTGACAGCCTTGGCATAGATTGGCATAAAGTCGGACATGGTGGCATACGTCTCACGTTGCTGTTCGTATGATTTCAATGCGTCACACAAGGTTTGGGTGAGGATGAAGCCCTGCTTTTCCTCCTCTTTGACGAGTGCCGATGCATCGACTTGTGGGAAGTGCGTCTCCAAATAGCGAATGACCGAAGCGCGAACAAACGTCTCGTCCATCATGGTCTTTGCCGTGCCGTAGGCGTATTGCCGCAATTGCCCTTCTTTTTCTTTGAATACCTTTTGGGCGGATTGGCTCATCATTGGCCAAAACTGGTCGTTCAGCCGGTTGCAGTAATGGTGGCAGAACTCATGAATGACAATGGGAAAAACGGCATTGGCATTGTAATGGGCATTTCCATCCTCATCGACATGGCAGTTGCCGATGACAGGACTCAACGCGGTACTGCCATCCTTCAGCTGGGCGCTGCACCCGTAGTTGTTCGGACCTACCAGCAAGCTGAGCACGATGCGGAAGGTGCTTCCACTTTGTGGGCCAAAATAATTGTCGAACCATCCGTAGTCCACTTGCTGGTTGATGGAATTGAACGCATCTTCAAACTGCTCGTACAAGCTTTCTTGCTTCAAGTACCAATCGTGGAAATGGGAGGTGCGGTAAAAATCGTTCAGCGGTTCCAGAAACTCCTTTTTCTGCTGATCCGACCATCGGTCGAAAGAATCGTCACTATTTTCTAAAAAGCTGTCGTTGAGGATTATGGTGCCGCTTTCGGTAAAGGTAAGATGCAAACCGTATGAGACGACCGCATCGTATGTTATTCCAGTTTCCTGTTGGTAAAGGCGGGCCAATTGCACAACTGGATGCTCTTTGAATTGAGCAAAAACGGAATCCACTTCGTGCGCATAGCTGGGAACCTCGCATCGATTGTATTCGTCGGATCCCGAGAGCCGCCAAATCATAGCCATCAAATCGACACATTCATCAAAACGAACCGGTACTGGATTATGTGCTAATTTTTTCTTTTGAAAGACTAATTCTACTCCATATTGAAATAAAGTCATTGAGTTCTTTTCCGGATCAAATTCAAATGTTGCCCCTATCGGGTCATACTTAAATTTGTCCTTGTCAACTGCTTCAAACGCAAAAACATCATCGCCAATCTGCGCAATCAATGTGTTTCCTTCTTTTGTTACAATAATATCCAAACCGAGTTCCGCGGAAACATACACGCCTAAATAAATGTCCAAGTCCTCCGAAGAGACATTATAGAATTCCGGGAACTCGTAAGGTTTACCGTAAACACCGCATAAAACTGCCTTAGTAATATCTCCGAGTTTAAAATTAAGCCCGTTACATGTCATTGCATACGAAACATCTCCGTCGGCAAAATGCGAATATACAGTAATAAAACCATCTATTGCACCCGTGTGCCCTAAACCAATGTTTTCGCCAAAAGGAATCTCGAACAGCCCGAGACCATATTCGTCCTTAATGGTTTTCATAATTTCGAGACTTTCATTGGTCAGAAGTCTTCCGCCAAACAAAGCGTCTGCGAATTTTGTCAAGTCGGTCGGCGTTGACACTATTGCACCGGCCCCCATCGGAACAGTGCAGTCCGTTTCGTTTTCAAGCACCCAAGAACCCAAGAAGCGATACGATCGGCATTCGTTGTCGTTAGGATTGGTTTTACCAAAAACGTATGTGTCAACCAAACCAATTGGTTCGACAATGTATTCCTGCAACAGGTCGGAATAGGGTTTCGAGAAAACCTTTTCAAGCATGTATGACAACAGCACATAGTTCGAATTGCTGTAGTCTGCCGTGCTGTCGGGTTCGAAGTCACTGCCGCCGTTCTCAATAATCCCAAGCATTTCTTTTTCTGTCTTAGGCTGTGTGCACCAGGTCAGATAGTCCTCGTTGTGTGTAAAATCGTGTATTCCGCTCCTATGGCTTAGCAAATGCCTTATAGTTATTTTCTGTGAATTTGCGATTGTCGGGAACCATTTGTCAATCGTTTGGTCAAGGTCTATTTTCTTTTCTTCAACCGCCTTTAAAACCAAAACCGCTGTAAACGATTTCGAGACGGAACCAATTCTATATTTGGATTTTTCAGTTGCTTTTACATTGTTTTCGACCTCAGCGAAGCCGACTGTTTTTGTGTAGATAATCTCCCCGTTCTTCGTGACGGCAACACTTCCCATAAACTTGTT
>JAEETH010000097.1 GCA_016290215.1 Bacteroidales bacterium | reverse complement strand
TGCCAAGATGGGGAATAGCAAGTGGCTCGGTGTGGGCATCGGCACGGTGGGCACGGCTGCCATCCAAAGCTCGGGCGCGGTGACGGTGATGGTCATCGGCTTCGTGAACGTGGGCATCATGTCGCTCGCGCAGGCCGCCACGGTCATCTATGGCGCCAACATCGGTACCACGGTCACCGCGCAATTGGTGGCCTTGGGCATGTTTGGCGGCCATGGCATCTCCACAACAGTGCTCTTTTCCGCCTTGGCTGGCATAGGGGCCTTTGTGATGATGTTCTCGAAGCGTGATAAATGGAAACAAACCGGAAGCATCCTGGCAGGTTTCGGCTTGCTGTTTGTCGGTCTCGGCATCATGTCGGGCGCCATGGATGAATTCGCCGCCTTGGATTCGGTGAAGCAGTTTTTGGCCACCATCAGTAACCCCTTGCTCATTGTTTTCATCGGCGCTTTGCTCACGGCCATCATCCAGTCGTCATCGGTGCTGACGTCCATCGCCATCACCATGGTGGTGGCGGGGCTGCTCTCGCTCGACCAAGGCATCTTCCTCACGATGGGTTCCAACATTGGTTCATGCGTGGTGGCGATTCTGGCGGGCATGACCAGTGGTCGAAACGCCAAACGGACAGCTCTCATCCATCTGTTTTTCAATGTGATGGGTGTCGTGTTGTTTTTGCTTATCGCCTTGCTTCTTCATCTTTTCACCCAAGGAGATTGGGGATTCGGGAAGATGTTTGAGACTATGTTCCCACACGCCCCACAGGTGCAGTTAGCCATGTTCCATACCGTGTTCAATGTCTGCACCACCTTGGTCGCCTTGCCGCTGACCAATGGTCTGGTACGCTTGGTGTGCCGCATCATCCCTGACGATGTCTACGAGCTTCGCGACGACAAGTTTCATCTGCATTTCCTTGATGACTCCATGTTGGTGACACCCGCCTTGGCAGTCAGGCAGTTGAAGGCCGAAGTCGAAAATATGGGTGCGTTGGCCCACGACAACTTCTGCCGTGCCATCCATATCGTTACCACATTGGATTTCAGTGACTTGGAAAAGTTCAAGAAGACTGAAAACGAACTCAACTTCTTAAACAGTGAGTTGACCCGATATGTGGCGGTGCTTTCTGCAAAATCGCTTAGCCAAACGGATAGTAAGTACCTGAGTTGCAGCGTAAAAAGTGTGAGCGACCTGGAACGCATCGGCGACTATGCCGAAAACATTGTGGAATATGCGGAAAGCCTTAAAACCCAAAATGAAACGTTCTCTGCGCCTGCCGTTCTGGAAATCAAGGAGATGGCGCGGAAGATTACGGCGCTCTACCACGAAGTCATGAAAGCCTACCACGACCTTGACTTTACGGCACTTGAATATGCCTATCAGATTGAGGAACAGATTGATAGTTTCACGGAGACCATGGAGTCGCAACATATCCAGCGGCTTGTAGCGGGACAATGCACACCTCAAGTTGGTGCCGAATACATCTCATTGGCACAAAACGCCGAGCGTGTGGCCGACCATTTCATCAACGTTGGCAAGAGTATTAGGAGCTTCGCGTAAGATGACATTTTGCTTGTGATTTGGGTATGAGTCTTAACCATTACACCCAACCCCGAATAGCCTTGCCCAAATTGTTGGATACAATCAACCATCTTAAAAGCGCACCAGATTGGGGTTCAGCATAAATGGTATCACACCCATATAGTTCACTCCGTCTTCGTCAGTCCAGGGACGGGCATTGCCGTCTAATATGACAACTTTACGGAACGAATCGCGGGTATTGCGCAACGAAAAAGATTCCTGTTCTCTTTTTTCAGCGGTATCAACGTGGAGTGCAGACTGGACATAAATCTTCTCCGAACCTTTATTTAACACAAAATCTATCTCATATTGCACTTGCTTCCGCTTGCCGTCAATCATCCGTTCAACCTCTACAACACCCACATCCACACGATAGCCTCGACGAATCAATTCGTTGTAAATCATATTCTCCATCAGGTGCGAGCGTTCCAGCTGACGAAAATTGAGGCGAGCATTGCGCAACCCCAAGTCCATAGCATAGTATTTCTTGATATTCTCAAAATACCTCTTGCCTTTTACATCGTACCGCTCTGCCACAGCAAAGAGAAAGGCATCCTCCAAATAATCCAAGTATGTTTTAATAGTTGGATCTGTTGTCTTCAACGACATCATTGTACCGATGGTATTCACTAATTTATGTGGATTGGTCAGTGAACCCACCGACGAATAAAGCACATTCGTCAGAGCATCAATAACCACATCATCTTTCAAGTGGTAACGCTCAACTATATCTTTAACAAACACGTTTTTATGCAAATCGGCAAGGTACTTTTGCTTTTCGTTTTCGTCTGTCTCCAACACAGCAAGAGGCATTCCTCCAAAGGTCATGTATTGTTCCAAAGCATCAGATTTCTCCAATCCAGCAAAAGCATAGTACTCCGCAAATGATAATGGATAAACCTTGATTTCGCTTCCTCGGTCGCGAAAATTGGTTACAATGTCTTTGGAAAGCATCTTGGAATTGCTGCCAGTTACATACACATCCATATTGGGTTGTGTGCGCAAATCATTCAAGACATCATAAAATGTCGTACAAAGCAAATCCTGGTCTTCTTCGGGCACCGACGAGGCATCTACATCCGGATTCCTGACTTTGGCGCACAATTGTATCTCATCAATAAAGACATAATACTTGCGTTGCTTGTCTTTGCACTTTTCCATGACATACTCATACAACGTATTCGGATTACGATAGGCAATATTGCTTTTCAACTCCAAATCTATCTCCGCAAAACAATCTTCTCCCACTCCGTTCTGAAGCAGATATTGTTTGTATAGATGAGATAACAAGTAAGACTTACCGGAGCGACGAATCCCAGTGATAATCTTCACTTTGCCATTCCAACTTTTGGCCACCAATTGTGCGACATAATCATTTCTTGCAATATTCATAACTCGGCATTCATTTTAATTTTAGTCGGGTTTACGACTGTTTTTAAAGTAAAACGATGCAAAGATAAACACATTTTTTACATAAATGCAAGTGTTTTTGATACTCTTTTGGGCTTTTTATCCATTCGTTCACCCGTTTGGCCAAATACCGTTCGCCCAAAGAGGTCGCGCTTTAACCAGATTCAAATTTTGTAACCCCATTCTGTTTGCCCAATATCGCACTGAAGATGGCAATAAACCACAATGGCTTTCGAAATGGATTTAAAAGTGCCGCTGCGTCATCGTCGCGGCAGGGGCGGAGTAGAAAAGTTCTTGTACCAAATAACTATCTTCCCCAGGCAAAAGCATTGAACGCTATCCCAAAACCATTGAAAACCAAGACGAGGAAACGATTAGAGAACATTTCCTAACCCAATTGTCTTCATCTTTCACCAGCTTTTCGTCAACAGGTGAATCATTCAACCATGTAGGTAAAACAGATATCATGGTAAAGCATGGGAATGACATTCTTTTTATAGCTGAGTGCAAGGTATGGAAGGGGGCTAAGAAATTGAATGAAGCCATCGACCAACTTCTCAGTTACCTGACATGGAGAGACTCTAAGACAGCTTTGCTGATTTTCAACAAAGACACCGCAATTCAAACTGTCATTCAATCAATTCGGGAATCAATACCCCAACACCCTAATTTCGTGAAAATGATCAAGCAAAGTGATATCGGTTGGTTTGACTATTCTTTTCATCTAACTGATTCGTCAGACGAAATAAAGATGGCTGTCATGGTGTTTGACTTTAAGAAATAAAGAATAAACGGGAGGGCTATAGGCATCATGATCATAATGCTCGCTGACGATGACAATGCGTCAGGCCAAGTCCTGAAAGGACGACCCCATCACACCCCGATATGCAATGTCGGGTATTCATATTAGGATAGGCGGATTCCTGTATGCCGCAGCCATAGATGCCCGCCATCGCACATGCCAGCGTCGGCATGACATGGCTGCTTGATCCTACCACACCCCGATATGCAATGTCGGGTATTCATATTAGGATGGCCGTATCCCAAGATGTAGCCGTTCCGTGAAAATGTTTCCAACGGATAAGGACAGCAGTGTTCCATACCACTATTTCCCGTATAGAAACCTATAACTATTTTGGCAAAAATACCCAATATTTGCCAAATTTGTTATATCTTTGCGCCCATATTACGAAATACGCATTATGACCATAGTAGATCAGATATTAAATTATGCTTCCTTACAGAAGCAACCCTTCCGCAGACGTGACCTGATGCAGTTTTTGGCTACCAACAATATATCTGAAGCATCAGCCCATGTGCTGCTTAAACGTCTTGTAGAGCAAGGTAAGCTGGTAAAGGCTGGCTACGGTCTGTATGCACTTCCCGAGAAAGAAAAAACAATTTTCATCTATAGGCCTTCTGAAGAAGAACAGTCCATAGCCAAACAAATAAAGGAAAGATTCCCTTTCGCTGATTTCTGTGTATGGAAGCCTTCTGTTTTGGTTCCATATATGCGTCACATTCCAGCCTTGGGAATGACGCTTATTGATGTGGAGCGAGTTGCAATGGAATCGTTTTTCAACTTCTTGCAAGGGGATGGCCCTTCTATGTCCATACTACTGAACCCTACAGAACAGGAATGTGAGAGGTACATCACAACCGACAAACTCCTAATCGTTCGCCTATTAGTAAACGAAGCTCCCTTAATTATGGCAAACGATACGCCTGTACCCACATTGGAAAAAATCCTTGTGGATGCCGCAGGGGATAAGGAACTTGTTTTCGCCCAAGGTGCTGAGCTTTACACAATTTACGAGGAAGCCTTCAGCAGACACAATGTAAATAGCAGCCGTTTACTCCGTTATGCCGCACGTCGCCATCGTAAAGGCCAGATCCTCAAAATCATTAACTCAATCGAATCATGATACATCCAGATAGCAGAACTTTGGCATGGATTGAAAAAGTTGCCAAAGAGAATAACGTGAAAGACATCGCACTGGCTGAAAAGACTATCAGAGCCTTTTCATTACTTGAAGCATTAGTACGCTCAGGTTGCCCACTACTATTCAAAGGCGGCACCGCCGAGATGCTGCACCTCAATAGTGCCAAACGACTCTCAATAGATGTAGATATAATATGTCCGCCAGGTACACAGATAGAAGATTATCTAAAGGTCTATTCGTCAGAATATGGTTTCGGCGAGGTAGAACTGGTAGAACGCATCTCCCGTTCCGACATTCCAAAGAAACACGCAAAATACAACTATCAAGTGTCTTATCCAGAGGGAGGAAAACAGGACAAAATTCTACTGGATGTTCTGTTTGAGGATAATCACTATTCCCAAGTGGTGTCACTTCCAATTGAAAGCCCTTTCCTTAAAACTGAGGGCAATCCTGTCATGGTCAACCTTCCCAGCTACCAAGACATGCTTGGCGACAAACTAACAGCCTTTGCACCGCATACCACTGGCATCCCGTTCTTCAAAGGAGATAAAGATTGCTCTATGGAAATCAACAAGCAGTTGTTCGACATTGCCTCCTTGTTCGATTTGACAAACGACCTGACTATCACAACTAACACTTTCCGTAAGTTCGCCTCCGTTGAGCTGCTCTATCGCAAGGCAGACCCTTCAAGGGTGCAAGATGTACTCGACGACATCTTTAACACATCCCGTTGTATCTGTCTCAGAGGATTGGAGAATCCCGAAGAGTTTCGGTTAATCCAAACCGGCATGGGAAAGGTACGTAATTTCATCCATAGTGTAAATAACTATGGTCTCGACCATGCGATTGTCAATGCTTCCAAGACAGCCTATCTCAGCAAACTCATCGAGAAAGGCATAACAGAGGTACACCACTTCGCTCCAGGCAGCGAACAACAGTTGGCTGATGCGACTATCACTGAACCACTGCCCACGAAGTTCAATAAGTTCAAGAAAAGTAATATCGAGGCTTTCTTCTATTGGAACGAAATACAGAAACTAGCTTTACCTTCAGAGAACAAGATAGGTGAATCTGTTTAGAAATCAAACTAATTTCTAAACATAATCAGCTATCATCTCACAAATCGGATCTTCCCTGATAATCTTCGGAGCAGACTTCCCAGCCAATACCAACACTTTCTTGCCATTGCGATAGATGTGGAGCTGCCGCGAACGAACCACAGCAGTCAGTTCTTTGTCTTCTTGCATGGCCAACCAAAGATGATGGTACTCGCCATTCTCATTGAACAGCTTCTTTTGCAAATGGGAACACATATTGGTGGCGTCGAGGGTTATCATGTTATAACAATTTGTTTATTAATTGTTTATAGAATGGTTTTAAGCCTTTCGTGTCAATCGTCTCAATGAAATCAGCACCAGCGGAATGCTGACCATCAATGTCATCACTTCAGCGATAGGCATACTGAGCCAGATGCCCTTTTGACCTATGATGGGGGTGAGCAAAAACATGGGAATCAGCACGAAGACGATGCTTCGGCAGAGGGCGATGACTACCGACTCCAAGGGCCGCTCAATGGCGGTGTGGAAGCTGCAAGCCACAATGTTGACGAACGACACTAAATAATGTAGCGTGACGTAGGTGGTCGCCACGGTGGTCAGCGTCTGCAACTCCAGGTCGCCGTTGCTGAAGGCACTTGCGATGCCGTGCTTGAAAACCAAAACGAGCAGATAGACCCCAATGCCGATGCCTCCTCCAAGAAGCAAGGCGTTGGCCAACAGCGACTTGACCCTTCTATGGTTTTGGGCACCGACGCTGTATGACATCAAGGGATACATGGCCTGCGACAGCCCGAAAATCGACATGTTGACGATGAAATTGAGATAGCAAACGATGGTGAACGCCGCCACGCCCTTAGTACCAATCTCACGCATCAGCACAAGGTTGAAGATGTAGGTCGTTACGGCTGCCGAAACCGAGGTCAGCATCTCGGACGAGCCGTTGAAAAACACTTTCTTGATTTCCTTGCGCCCACCCATCATCTTGCCGAAACGGACAAAGCGAAACAGCACCAAAGCCGCCGTGGTGTTGGCAACGCAGGTGGCTATCGCGGCTCCGGCCACACCCCAGCCAAAACGCAGCACGAAGAAATAGTCCAAGACGATGTTCACCACGCAGCAAATGACACCGCTGACAAACACCCAGTTGGGTTTCCCGTTGAGGCGGGTGAAGGCCTCCGTGAAATTGGGGATGCAGTAGAAGATGAAGCCACAACCGATGATGCCAAGATATTGTCGGACAAAAGGATATACCTCATCGTTGCTGCCAAGGTAATAGCACAAAGGTTTGAGAAAAAGACCGACCAAAACGGATAGCGCCGCAATGGTGACCAACAAGGTGACAAAGGTAAGCGAAGTGTAGCCTTTCGCCCGTGCTTCGTCGCCCTGCCCTTTGGCAATACCTGTGATGACGATGCCACCTGAAATAATCATGATGGACACGCTCAGCATCGAGCTGATGAGCGGCATGGCGATGTCATCGCTATATAATGGCAAATAATTACACTTAACCGATTTATACACAGAGTGTTAAGTAAATAGGTAAAATGATGAAATACGTCAAAATCCAGCCCTGTGTTCCCGACATTTTGGGCTTATAAATCGTTCGTTTTTGATGCTCTAAAACGCATTTTTCGGCAAATTTCATTAAACACTTTTTAACAGTGAATTTACACTTTTTAAGCCAACTTTTCGCCGATTGTTCATGTTCCATAACCTCAAAATGTTGAGTGATGGCACACTCATTTATTCTTCCCTCCTTTCGTCCTTCATGGGTATGTTCCATGATTGAAGAAAGGGAAAGAAAAAATATGGGCTAAGAAACGTGTTTCAAGGGGGTGTTCATAGCAAAGTAAAAACGGATTTGGTTCTTATGTATTGAAAACAGATACATTGATGCAGTCAACAAGGTTAATCTTTGAAAAGAAAAGTAAGTTTGACACAGCTTTTGAAGGAAAAGCCGTAGAAAATTTGTACTTTTGCAGCCAGATAAATCGGAATTTATGGAAATCAATAATAGACCCAACCCCAATGAGGCTTTTCCGAATCCGAAGATTCCAAGCCTCTGCTTCATCAAGAACGTGGTGAAGAACCCGCGTATCATCATCGGCGACTATACCTACTACGATGATGTGGATGGTGCTGACCAGTTCGAGA
>JAEETH010000096.1 GCA_016290215.1 Bacteroidales bacterium | reverse complement strand
CCGTTGAATTTCTATCTTTGCAATCCAAATTTTTCGAGAATATGAACAAAACTATCAAATTATTATTAGCGCTCATGGCACTGATGTGGTTGCTGCCCTCATGCAACAAAGGCCCGGGTGAAGGCGGTACAGGCACTGTGCAAGGCTATGTAACGTTGGTGCATCATCCCGACGACGACTACACCTTGACCCCCGACACCATGGTGGCCGCCAAGACCGATGTCTTCATTGTTTATGGCGATGAAAACTACTTTGGCAATGACGTTGAGACCGATGCCAATGGCATGTATCGATTTGAGTATCTGCGGCCTGGCGACTATACGGTTTATTCTTATTCCACTTTGCCTTCGGGCGAGAAAGTGGCGGTGAGTGAGACGGTCAGCTTGACGCGAGGGACTGTGGTTCAGGTGCCTACACTTTACATCCACGACGGCAAGGCGTATGGTACTTCAGTTGTGAGAGGCAAGGTGCATGCTGCTTATTTCCATAATGGTAGCTATCAAGGTGAAGGCTGGGCTTACGAGCATCGTGTCTACATCCGCAGGGTGGGCGAGGATATTCCTTTTGACGACACCCGTGTGGGTCCTGACGGTTATTTCGCTTTCCAAAAACTACAAGCTGGTGAATATGAGATCTATACGGTGACACAAGATTTAAATGAGGTCCCCGATTTCGTGTTCCAAACCTTTTATGTGGAGGGAGGCGGGATAGTCTATGAAATTCTTGAACAGTTTGAAATTATTATCAATGTATAAAAGACGGGGTCTTCGACCTTTCGAGAGGCTTTAAGGACCACAGGCACCCTTGACCTCGGTCGAAGTTAGGTCCCTGAGCTTGCGGTCCCTGAGGCCCATCGAAGGGTCGAAGGGCTGGTTTAAAGTTGAAAAATAAATAAGCTATCTGATATGAAGAAACTATTGATTTTATTGGCGTTTTGTTCGTTATCCGTTTTGACATTCGCCCAGTCGGTTTCAGAAAGCACCATCAACAAGCGTGAGAATCGTAGGGGCATGGTGCTGAAGGAATGGAATACAGCGGCGGGCGACAAACGCGCTTTCCTCGACCGCGTGACGACCTACGATGAGTATGGCCGCAAGATTGAGGAGATTGAATACGCTACCTATGGCCAAAAATGGCGCGTGGTGAGCGAATATCCTGCCAATAGCGACATCACGGCTAAGGTGGTGCGTGAAATCGAGTACAACGACCGCGACAAGGTAGTCCGCATCCGTAAGTTCGAGTATGACGAGGACGGCTCAAAGGTGCGCCAACTCAACTATTACCCGAACGGCAAACTGGAGTCGGTGAAGACCTTCGAATACGTTCCCAAATAAGGCTTGTGGAGGAGATTCTTGACATAGTGCAAGGCATGAAGCCCATCACGCTCGATGAGATGAGCACCGTGAAGCTGATGAACCGCATTGATACGAAATATGTGGTGACGGAGGCGCAACTGCATGCCATCTTGTTGGGAATCAAGGATAACTACTATGCACAGGAGGTAGAAGGCAACCGCCTTTCACCCTACAGCACGGTGTATTATGACACTCCTGAGCTGACAATGTATCTCATCCACCACGACCGTCATTTGGTCCGCGACAAGGTGCGGGTGCGTACTTATGTTGACTCTCACCTGACCTTTTGTGAGGTGAAGCATAAGAACAACAAGGGGCGCACGAAGAAGAAACGCATTGCCGTGGAGCCTATTCCCAACATCCTTGATAATCCCGAGGCAGCGGCGTTTTTGGCAGAGAAACAACCCTATGAAATACACTCGCTGAGCCCACATCTAACGACCATTTTCGACCGGATTACCTTGGTTAATTATGAAAAGACAGAGCGTCTCACCATCGACTGCAATCTGCACTTTGAGAACCTGCGCAACGGCAAAACGGCATCAGTGGCCCCTTTGGCAGTGATGGAGCTGAAGCAGGACGGTCGCGCCCACTCGCTGTTGAAGGATGTGCTCTTTGAACTGAGAATCAGACCCTTTAAGGTTAGCAAATACTGCATCGGCACCTGTCTGACCCGCCCCGAGGTGAAGCAGAACCGGTTTAAAAAAAAGCTGAAGAGGATGGAGAGAATGCTGAATGCAGAATTTTGAATTTTAAATTTTGAATTTTAAATCTATCAATATGAACCTACTACAAATCAACCTTCAGGACTTCGACCCTGACATTGCGCGCGAATTTGGCGGTGGCGCCTCGGGAATGGATTTTCTTGGCGTGTCGCTCTATGATGCCCAAAGCCTTTGGACGACCTTGATCCGCTTTGTGTTCAATCTCTTCGTGTGCTGGATTATCATTCATTTCTTCTACTACAAGAAGGCCAACCGCAAGGATTATTATTTCACCTTCATCATGTTTGCGGCGGTCATCTTCCTCATTATCTCGCTGATGGAGAACATGAAGATGAACATCGCCTATGCCTTGGGGCTGTTTGCCATCTTCGGCATGATACGTTACCGAACGGAGACTATCAAAATCCGAGAAATGACTTATCTTTTCGTGGTCATGGGTTTGAGCATTGTCAATGGTATGGCACTTTCGACGAGTTATGCGGAATTGCTCATGGTGAATCTGCTTGTCGTGCTGATTGTTTGGCTACTTGATGGTACGAATATACTCAAACATACGGCTACCAAAATCATCCTTTACGACCGTATCGAAAACACAAAACACGGCAAGGAAGAGGACTTGAAAGCCGACCTTATTGAGCGTACGGGCTTGGACATCTCTAAGGTGGAGGTGGGGCATATCGACTACCTGCGTGACGTGGCCTTTGTGAAGGTGTACTACAAACCTATTGATGGTGAGGTGAATACGATTGATTCCATAACTAAGTTGAAAGATTTTGAGGTATAGACTATGGCCTATGGCAGATGGCCTATGGCAGCCCCATGGGAGAAAAGGTCTCAAGCTTTTCTTTGGGACGGCCAAAGGCCATAAGCCATAGTCATCGGCCATAGTAAATGATTAAATGAAGAAGTTATTACCCATAGCATTATTGTTGTTCTTGTCGTCAAGTCTCTACGCGCAGAGCGAAAGGACCACTGACTTCGGCGGCATTGTCTCGGCTGAAGTTGAGGCGGGTCTGGGCGGGCCTTGGGGCATGTCGGTAGAGGAGGAGCTTCGTTTCGACCACGACTTCACCCAGTTCGACCGTTGGCTCAACTCGGTGGGCGTGGATTACACCTGTCTGCACAACCGAATGAACATTGGCCTCACTGGCGACTACATCCGTCGTCACAACGACCGTGGCTATTACGAGAACCGTGGCCGTTTGGGTTTGCAGGTGACCTACACGGAGGAATACCGTCGTTTTAAGTTTCAGGTGCGCAGCAAGGCCATGGCTACCTTCTTCGATGAGCGCACGGGCGAGCATCGCGTCAATCCGAGGTTGTATTGGCGCAACCGCTTGAAGGTGACCTACCAACCGATGAACAGCCGTTTCAAGTACGCCCTTTCGACCGAACTCTTTTGGCTTACCAACGACCCCAAGAAAGGCGGTCTCGACAACCTGCGCACGGTGCTTTCGGTGGATTACCGCCTTTCGAGAAGATATTACCTCTCGGCCTTTGCCCGCATGGACAATGACCTATGGGTAAATGAGCCAGTGGATAGGTTTTATTTTGGCTTGACGCTGAAGGCAAAGTATTGATGTTGTTCGGTATTTGATTATGACGGTGAAAAACAACAGAATACGGAAACTCCTTGCTTTCATCCTTTGGGCTTTTGCATTATTGGGGTGCCACCCCACGCCTCGTGACGTGCGTCAAGCTGGCCGCGATGCCTTGGAAAACGCTCGCATCCAATTGGATTCCGGCAACAAGGCTGAGGCTTTGCAATTGTTCAAGGATGCGGAACATTATGGATTGTTGGCAGACGACACGCTGACCGTGGCCCATGCGCAGCTCAATATCGCGGATTATTTGGGCTATTACGCCGACAAAGAAGAAGTTGTTTCATTGTTGAGAGCTGCTGCTGATGGTTTTGGCGATGATTATGTCAACCGTGCCGAAGCACTAAAGGAATTGGGCGATTTTTATCAATTCCATAGGGAATATGATAGCGCAGATTATTATTTGAATCAAGCCATGACCTATGCGGAACAAAGTGGCTCGGTGGAGGCAAAACGCAAAGTGTGGACGGCGTTTTTTGCCAGGTATTTCAATGCCGGTGAATATGAAAAGTCTGCTGATTACCTTAACAGATATTGGCAAGCCGTCCAAACTGATTTGACCGATAAACGACGCATTTATTATTATGAAGCCATGGGCAACATTTTTGACGAAATGGGCGACATGGATTCGACATATTATTATTACGACCGACTGGAAGAATTGTTGAACAATACTGATGACAAGACAAAAGAAGAGTTGTACTTTTATTTTACTACTTTATACAATTACGCCAAAAAACAGGGTGATTTTGAGAAGGCTTGCCATTACAACTATCTGTACTTGAAAGGTAGCATTCATAACGAAATAGAAGAAAAGAAGAACAATCTTGCCGCCATCAGTCAGAAATACGATAGCGCGGTTTTACGGAACGAGTTGAACGAGAAAATCATCCGCAAACAGCGCATTATCATCCTCATTAGCGGACTGGCGGCTTTGGTTTTGGCAGCTTTCTTGGTCTCACAAATCCGTTTGGCAAGGAAACGGAAAGAAGAAGCTGAAATCAATGCTGAACTGTTCCACTTCAAGCAGCAGAACCAAGCCTTGGCGCAAAAAGATGCCGAACATGAGCAAATCCAACAGGACTACGCCGAGCGTCTTTCGGAGGCCTTGGACAAGGAACAACAAACGATGATGCTGTTAGATATCTACCTGAACAACAGCAAGAAAGCCAATTTGCTCAACGACTTGGAGCGTTCCGTTTTCGGTGAAAAGGACCATTGGAAAGCCATGCTAGCAGTGGTGGAGGAAAAATATCCTGGCCTTTGGGAAACGCTCGGACAAAAATACCCCAATTTGGACGAGGACGAGAAGAAATCCTTCATCCTCTCTCATTTCAAGGTCTCGCGGCAAGAGGAAGCGGATTACCTTGGAACTACCGTCAATATGGTGGATAAAATGCGCGGACGAGTTCGAAAAAAGATGGATAGCGGCATAAAAAGCACTGACTTTTCAAAATAATTGTTTATTTTTGCAGCGATAAAACACCTATCAAGATGAGAGATGCCGATTTTTTTGAAGAACAAGAATTGGAAGTGATGGATTTTGCTCCGTTGACTTCCGAGGAAGCTCATCGCAGAATCCAAGAAGCGGAGAGAGGCATCGCCAACGGTGAAGTGGCGCTTCATGCCGATGTAATGAGACATTCATACGAATTGCTTAAAAAGTATGGATGTTGAATGGTACACCAAGGCTCAAGAACATTGGAATGAGCAATTGGAGTATTGCGCAGAAACCTTCGGTGTGAAAGTTGCTTTGGATTGTGTAAAAACAGCAGAGGAAAAGATTGAAAGAGTTTGCAAGTTCCCAGAATCAGGAACTTGTGAACCTCTTTTAAAAGATGAAGAATTAGTTTACCGATTTGTTCACATTCAAAAACGAATCAAACTCATTTATCGTTTCGACGAAGAACAGCAGACCATCTATATTGTGGATGTTTGGAACACTAAAATGCTTCCCCAACATCTTTTGGATAGGATGAAATAGGCAGTCAAACAGCCATATTCCTTGGACTTCTTCCAGAAAAAGTTTGGACTAAACCAACATTCAACCCATTCATTCCCAAAATATTACAACTTTTCAGCCCTGAAAAAGTTTGGACTGCCCTTTCAACAGCTTGACAAAGGTGATAGTTTTGCCTCGTCATTTCAAAAACAATTCACTATGCGTAAGAACTTCCAAATTTTCATCCTGATGCTTCTTGCCAGCAACTTTGCTTTCGCCCAAGACACTTTCCTTTGGCCCATCCCTAACAAAAAAGCTGGCGATGACATCCTTTACCGACCTCAAGACTATATTGGGGTAGCCGACGCACAGACACAAGCCGAGTTGAATTTCGGGGAGTTGATCATCGGGGCACCTTTGGGAACGCCTGTGCTTTGTCCCGTTGACGGGAAAATCTCCGGTGCCTTGCTGGGCTACCGCAACAGTTGGAGCTGCTCTTCGATAGCCTTTGCACAACAGACGGGCAACTTTGAACAAGATTCTTTGCTTTTCCTTGAGTGGGACAATATGACACAGGAGAAAATCCATAACACAAGCCTGCATATCGGAGTGCAGACTTCCGATGGAAAAACCGTCTGGATTGACGGTATTCGTCCCACACGACTCTTCAAAACGGGTGAAAAAATCCATCAAGGAGACACTTTGGGTACGGTCGGATACCTTTATAAGAAGATTAAGCAACCTTGCATTTGTATCAGTATCTCGAAAAACTCAAAAGCCGACGATCCGATGACACCTTTCGGACTGAAAACGACCTTTATTCCGCCCAAGGTGAACAACAAAACCCAACTGACCCGCGAAGAAGCACAAGCCGACATCGACGGCATGATGGCAGCCTTGGAGGATGCTTTTCCCGGTCTATACGACTACACGCCGAAAGAGGAATTTGACAATTTTCTAAAGCAGAAAATGGCTGAGATAGGCGAAACCATTGACATCAGCGACTTTGAGATGATGGCGAGATGCATTATCGACAAAATTCGCGACAGCCACACGACCGTTATTTCGCCGATGAAACTGAAAAACGGTGTCAATTCGAGGCCCACTTCGGTGCTTGCAGGTTGGTTCAACGACACGCTACGCATTTGGCGCGCTGTCCCAAGATACAAAGAATATCTCAGCAAGGAAGTGGTTTCCATCAATGGCATCCCTGCCGACTCGCTGAAGACCTTAATGTTAGAGTATTGCGGCTTTACAGATGGGTTTGTGAAGAGTTACGGAGACCTTACCTTAATCTATGGAATGGATTTCTATTATTGCAACCAAATCGCAAAAGATGCCAAACTCACCATCACTTTTGCCGATGGCGAAACGAGGCATTTTGAAGCAATGACGCGCAAAGATCCCTCACGCGAACCGATGTGGAAAGAATATTCGCATCGCTTTCAACATTTGGACGAAATGGCAAATTTCGACTTCGAAAAACTCTCCGACACGGTGGCTTATCTCGCTCTCCATACTTTTGAGTTGGATGATTTGGAAATGGAACAAATCGGTGAAATCTTTGCCAATCTCATTGCCGACAGCATTCCCAACCTGATTCTTGACATTCGTTTCAACTATGGTGGACCAGAGGCCACGGTGGAAGGTGTTTATGCGCATCTGGCCCAGAAGCCGTTCTGCACCAGTCTGCGCAAAATCGTGAACAAGAAAGGCGGTTATCAGTGCTTCGGCAGTTGTCCCGTAGATGGCGACCTAGAGGATGTCTATCCTGATTATGAGCCGCTCCCGAATGGTGAAGGTTTCGTGAAGGACGAGCCTGAATGGAGAAATCCCGATTCGCTAGTCAACTACAAAGGACGACTGTATGTGCTCACCAACGAGACCTCATTTTCGGCTTCCACCTGCTTTGCAGGTTGGGTGAAGAAACAAAATCGTGGTGTCATTGTCGGGCGTGAGACAGGTTCGGCCTACCATCAAATGAAGGCAGAGAATTTCACGCAATACGTATTGCCCAATTCCGTTATTGCTATCCAAATCCCAACGATCAAAGTGGTGTTCGACACGGTGGTCAATGAGCGTTTCCCCTTCGGTCGCGGCGTGCTTCCCGACTATCCTGTCAACTTCACGCCCGAGGAACTCTCCTTCGCTCACGGCGACTCCATCCTGAATTACACACAGCAACTCATCCGCGAGGGGAAGTACATCTATTATGTTGAACCTGAGCCTGAGACATCGAGCGTTGAGGAGGACGCGCGTCCCTTTCGTTGGTGGTGGGTCGCGATAGGCGTTGCGGCTATTGGGTTGGCTGCTGTGGCGGTTGGGAAGTGTAAGAGCTGAAAAAATGCTAAAAAAGTCGTTTTTCTTTGTGAGAAACGGCTTTTTTTCAAACTTGTTTCTTACTTTTGTACTCTCGAAAATCAATTAAAACCTAAACGATATGAGTACAAAGCAAAGAATGAAAAGAATCGGCGGCATCAGCCTGATTGTCGGGGCGTTGCTGCTCGGCCTTCTGCCTTCGTGTGGCAAGAAGGAAACCAATGCTACTAAAGGACC
>JAEETH010000095.1 GCA_016290215.1 Bacteroidales bacterium | reverse complement strand
ATCTATCGTAACTGGCTCGTTGAGGCATCCCAATCAATGTTATAGGGTGCGATGGAGAACATCAAAGCGTATGAAGAAGGCTGTTTTGATAGGATTGCAACCAAACGACTGATTTAACTCAGATTAATTATGGATTTTAGACAGTTTAAGCAACTATTGAAATATGCTGATCATAATGCTGAAGCGATTAGCCAAATGCCAGAAGTGAATTTGAGCAAATCTTATATTTTCAGAGATATTTTGAAATGCTATTTAGTAGTAAAGAATGGCAAATTTTCGTTTAAAAACAGACTCAACCGGGCATTTGAATGTTTGAAGCACGGTGTGACATCTTATACATTTGTTAGATACAATAAGGAGTATCAATTAGAGGAACCAAAAACGACTTTTTCGGAGATGAAAAGAATCTTAGTGACAGGAGGTGCCGGTTTTATCGGCTCTCACCTTTGCGACCGTTTGGTAAAAGAAGGTAATGATGTAATCTGCTTGGATAATTTTTATACAGGTAGCAAAGAAAATGTTTGGCACTTGATCGGAAAGCCTAATTTTGAAATAGTCCGTCATGATGTGTGTCAACCTTATTGGGCGGAAATAGATGAAATATACAATCTGGCCTGCCCTGCATCACCGGTATATTATCAGAACGACCCAATTCAAACAACGAAGACATCCGTGTTCGGGGCTTATTTCATGTTGGGTTTGGCTCGCAGAACCAAGTGTAAGATTCTGCAATCTTCAACAAGCGAGGTATATGGTGACCCTACTGTACATCCACAGCCAGAAACGTATTGGGGCAATGTGAATATGATAGGTGTGCGGAGCTGTTATGATGAAGGTAAGCGTTGTGCTGAGACGTTGTTTTATGACTATCACCGCCTCCATGGTTTACGAATAAAGATAATACGCATTTTCAACACCTACGGGCCAAGGATGGCCGAGAATGACGGGCGTGTAATCTCCAATTTTATTATGCAAGCCTTGCGTGGTGAGGACATCACAATCTATGGCGACGGTACGCAAACCCGCTCGTTCCAATATGTGAGCGACCTTATTGAGGGTATGATTCGGATGATGAATAGTGGCGATGATTTCACAGGCCCCGTTAATATTGGAAACCCGGGTGAGTTTACTATGTTGGAACTGGCTGAAAAAGTAATAGCCATGACAGGTTCAAAGAGTAAGATAGTGTTCAGCCCCCTCCCGTCGGATGACCCGAAGATGCGTAAGCCTGACATTGCCCTCGCAAAAGCTAAGCTGAACTGGGAGCCCAAAGTCGGACTTGACGAGGGGCTGAAAGAGACTATTGACTATTTTAAAAGCCGATTATAACATTTTATATGCAGCAAAATACTGTGAGAAAAACCGCTCGTATTAAGTGTGGGTTTATAAATGATAGGAAATGAAAAACATTGATAATAGAAAGATTAGTAGTGCGAGTTCGGTGCTGTCGGCATTGAAGCAAATGGACGAACAGCATGTGAAAATGCTCTTCGTCTTTGAACAGGATCATTTCGTGAGCATTTTGACCATTGGTGACATACAACGTGCGATTGTGAATAATATCGCGTTGGAAACATCGGTTGCTCAAGTGGTGGGACACAATAAAAAATATGCCCGTGTGGGCGAATCAATGGATATTATCCGCGAGAAAATGCTGCGTTTACGTGCTGAATGTATGCCTGTGTTGGATGATTATGGTGAACTTGTTGATGTCATTTTCTGGCGTGATCTTTTTGAGAAGGAAGAAACCGACCTGCGCCCAAAGATTGACTTGCCCGTCGTCATCATGGCTGGTGGCAAAGGCACGCGCCTGAAACCTATTACCAATGTCATCCCCAAGCCTTTAGTGCCTATCGGCGACAAGACCATCCTTGAGGAAATCATGGATAAGTTTGAGGCCATTGGTTGCCAGAAGTTCTATATGTCGGTCAACTACAAGAGCAACATGATGCGCTACTACCTTGACCAACTGCCCCATCATTATGATGTCAGTTTCTTTGAAGAGGACAAACCGCTTGGCACCATAGGTAGCGTGTCGTTGCTGAAAGGAAAGATCGATACGCCCTTCTTTGTTAGCAACTGCGATATTGTCATCGACCAGGATATGCGCGATGTGTATGACTATCACTGCGAAAACCATAATGACCTGACTATCGTGACGGCAGTGAAGAGTTTTCGCATTCCCTACGGTGTGATTGAAACCGGTGAAGACGGCTTGATGACCGCCTTAAAGGAAAAACCGGAATTGACCTATATGATCAATACAGGAGTTTATATCCTCAACCCCGGGTGTATCGATGAAATCCCGCAAGGCGAGTTCTTCCATATCACCCAACTGATGGAAAAAATCAAAGCCCGTGGTGGTCGTGTGGGTTGCTTCCCCGTGAGTGAACATGCCTGGAAGGATATGGGCGAGTGGCCTGAGTATTTGAAAATGATAAGAGTTTTATAATATTATTGGATATGTGAGATAGGAGGGATGGTAATGGAAAAAATGATAAAAGTAGTATGGATTTGTATTGTGTCGAATTCAACACTGCGTAGTCGTTTGGAGTTGGGGTTGCCCAAATGGAGAAAGTTGATGAGTCCTATTCTAAATAAAAAGCTTAACGATATTGTGCCGGATAGTGCTCAATGGAACACAAACGCTCTTGAAGAGTTCGAAAAGATTGATGATGTGAATTTGCATGTCATTTTTGTGCATCCGAAGATGCTTAAATTCGTGCAGCGTTTTAAAACTGACAACATTAATTACTATGCTGTTAGCAATGGCGACTCTTCTTTTTGGTCTTTTCTGAAATTGCATTTTGCTCCCTCAAAGATGGATTACAAAAGAACTTGGAGGGCAATCGTAAACCTTGTTGAGGAAATCAAGCCTGAAATCATCCATGTCATGGGTGCCGAAAATCCTGTTTATTCAGAATCTATTCTTTTTTTGCCGAACAAGATTCCCGTTCTTGTGCAACTTCAGACCATGCTTCATGAGTCCGTTGCCATTCAATCTAATCCGCAACTGAAATATCAGAAAGCTTGTGAGCGCGATGTGCTGATGCGTGCTGACTACATTGGCTCCAAGTCGAAACGTTTTCCAGGAATCGTCAGAGAGTATATCAAGAAAGATGCTGTTTTTGTCAATGCCCGTCTTCTGGTTGCAGAAAAAGCAAATATAGGCCCATGTGACAAGCAATTTGACTTTGTATATTTTGCCAGTTACATCAACAAGTCAATAGATTTGGCTATTGAAGCTTTTGGTATTGCCCATCATGAAAACCCCAATTTAACCCTTGATGTCATTGGAGGAACGAGTGAATCCGAAATGCAAGCTTTAACTGCGCGTATGGAAGAATTGGGTTGTAAAGAAGCAGTATTTTTTGAAGGCAAATTGCCAACCCATGAAGATGTGATGAAACAAATCCGAAAGGCACGCTTTGCCTTGTTGCCTTTGAAGATTGATATTGTCTCTGGGACAATTAGGGAAGCGATGTGGAATGGTATTCCTGTTGTTTCGACCATTACCGTTGGCACACCACGGCTCAATAAAAACCGGGAGTCGTTGCTCATTTCTCCTATTGGAGACCATGAGGCCATGGCTGCCAATATGTTGAGATTGGCAAACGATTCGGAATTGGCCGAGCAACTTCGCATGAATGCCGCTACAACCATTGAAGAGGTGTATGGTGACAATACGACTCGTGCCCATGAATGGGTTGAGGTTTACCGTGCCTGTATTGACAACTTCAAAAATGGAACTCCTCTTCCAGATCGTATTTTGAATAAAAACTAACAAAATGGCTTATTCGATTAATAGCAAAAGAATTGCCACCAATACCATAGCTTTGTATATCAGGTTGGGTATAACGATGATCATTTCGTTTATCACGGCCAGGGTAACATTGAAGCAATTGGGTGTTGATGATTATGGTTTAAACAATTTGGTGGGCAGTATTGTCTCCATGTTTTCCTTCATCAATGGTTCTATGGGAACAGCGGTGGCGCGTTTTTACAATATTGAAATTGGCAAGAAAAACGAGGAACGTTTAGGACGTGTTTATGGTGTCGGCCTTTACTTGCATATTATTGTGGCTGCCATCACGCTGTTGCTTGCAGAAATATTTGCCATTTTCTTTTTACACAAAATGAACATTCCTGAGGAACGTATGCAAGCTGCTCAAGTGGTGTTTCAGATTTCGATTATCTCTATGGCTCTGAACATTATCAATGTGCCCAATGCTGCTTTATTACGTGCTCGCGAAATGTTTTCACAAACTGCCGTTGTGGATATTGTTCAGGCTTTGTTACGTTTAGGGGTGTTGTATTTATTGGTGCTCAGTAGTTATGACAAGCTAATTACTTATTCTCTTTTGAATTTTGGCATAACCCTTTTCTATGTGAGTACAATAACCATAATGGCACGACGGTTTAAGGAGAGTCATAACCGTCCGATGCGCGACAAAGAGCTTATCAAGCAAATGTTGTCGTTTATTTCTATGCTGATTGTTACTGTTTTGGCACAGTTGCTGAAGACAAAGGGCTTGGTGATACTCGTCAATCTTTTCTTTGGCCTTGCTATTAACGCAGCGTATGCTGTGGCTTCCCAGGTGTCTCATTTTGTACATACATTTGTGGCCAATTTCAAATCGCCAATAGTTCCTCAAATGATGCAATCGTGGGGCGCAGGCGATAAAAAAGCCATGCATAAGATTATCAATATGGGGACTAAGGTTACTTTTCTTTTGATGTTAATGATTACGATTCCCATTATTTTTGAAAGCCAATTTGTGCTTCGCATTTGGCTTGGTACGCCACCGGAACACTCGGCCTACTTGGTGACGCTGGTTCTCATTTTCATTAATATAAGTTCATTTACTTATTTTCAATATCAAGGCGTGCATGCCACCGGTAAGGTTGTTGCGCAACAGATTTGGATGTCTGCCGCATACGTCGCAAATATTCTTATCATCTATATTGTATTTAAACTAGGTGCCAGCTTTGAGGCAGCGCTTTATGTGAATATGTTTGTCAGTGCGTTTCAGGCGGGTGTTAATCTATTTTATGCCCACAAAACCTACGATTATGACATTCGACGGTTTATTAAAGAAATCTTGTTGCCTTGTTTGATGACGGTTGGCCTTATAGTGGTTGTGATGTTGATAATTACTCACTTTATGCAGCCGTCAGTGATTCGCTTTTTTGTGGTACTTCTATTGTCAGAATTGATGATTTTTTCTTCCGGTTACTTTTTCATTCTCGATAAAGTAGAGAAAGAGCAGGTGATGAGGTTTGTTCGGGGCATGTTGAAAAGAAAAGGGTCTCACAAAACAATTGGACAATAATTATGACTAATGATATTAAGAGCATAAAAACAGCAGATTTTTTGCTGATGTTTCTACTGATGGGCGTGAGCGGCAACCCTGCATTTGCCCGAGTTGGGTCGTTTCTTCATCTTATCACATTGCTTGTTATTGTATTATTCTATGGTAAAAGAATATCCGCAGAAGGTTTACCCAATGCTTTAAAATGGTCTGCTTTGTTTGTTGTCATTTTTATTGGCCAATATTTTACTTTGAAAACTGTAGGCTTTTTTGCTAGTGCCAACTACATTTTTAAGGTTTTGATAGGTCTTTTTGCGGCTTATATTTTTAAAGAAGAATTTCCAATTGTCTATTTAAGGGTAATGTATGTATTGTGCATTATTGCTCTTGCTTTATGGGCATTGAATAATGTAGGTATTGTTGTTCCTACATTCTTCCATTTTGAAAACAACCTTGACAGTATTCTCGTTTATAGCCAACGCCCTCGAGGTTATGGTGGAGATGGCATGCTGCGTAATTATGGGATGTTTTGGGAGCCTGGAGCTTTTTCAGGCTATATTCTTGTTGCTTTTTTCTTATACATCAATAGGCTTGATTTTTTATGGAAAGAGCACAAAAAGGAATGTATAGTGTTGCTAATAGCCTTGATTTCTACTTTTAGCACGACAGGTTATATTATTCTGGGTTTGATGTTGTTCTTCTTTTTCAGTGCTAGAGTGAAAAACAGGTTTTTGTTTATTCTTGTAGGTAGCGTTGTGGCGGTTGTTGCGGTACGTTTGTTTAATACATTGGATTTCTTAGGGGAAAAGGTGCTAATGGAATATGAAGCAGCCGTGGCAATGGGTCAGTATGACGTAAGCTTCAGTCGTTTTGGCGCTTTGATATTTGATTTGCAGTATATTAAGATGCATCCTATATTTGGTAACGGCCTGTTGAATGAGACTCGTTATGCTCTACATATCAATTTTGCAAAGAATCTGAGTGCCTTCGGCAATGGCTTCTCAGGAGAGATTGCTTATTTTGGTATACCATTTATGGTTATTTACCTTCTTTCTGTATTTCGGAATCCTTCCCTCAAAAAGAAATGGCAGTTGCTTCTGGTACTTGTTTTGGTGTTGCAGGGCGAGTATTTCATGAATTTCCCTTTGTTTTTTATCTTTCCTTTTGTGATGTTTTTTAACGAGACAACAAACGAACCTCAATTTGTAGTTGATCAAAATGAATAAAGTTTTCAACATCCTATATGTGTCCTGCCTTTGCAGTGAGCCGATGATGCATTGTCTATTTGACTCTTCTATAGAGAAGCCACATCCGGCTCCGCAAAAATTTCATTCGCTCATGGTAAAAGGGTTAGTTGCAAACGGACAAAAAGTGACAAGTCTTACGGCACGACCGATTACTGTTCGAACACATCCCAATAGGATATGGTGGAAACGAAAAGAAGAGATGATTGATGGGGTAAGGTATGTTTATATTCCTTTTATAAACAACCCTATTCTCAAGTTTTTTGGATACAAAGTATACTCTTTTTTCTTTACTATTTTATGGATATTGAAAAACAAAGGAGAGAAAGCGATGGTTTGTGATGTGCTGAATGCACATGCTTCAGCCTCCATGAAGGCGTGTCGGCTGTTTGGAGTAAAATGTGCTGGTATTGTCACAGACATTCCCGGTTATATGGGTTTTTCGAACAAAAAGAAATCTTTCATTAAACGGTTAACTCAAAATAGAGCCATAAGAAATATAAAACGCATGACGCATCTTGTGCCATTAACCGATGCGATGTGTGATATTATCAACCCAGAAAGAAAAACGCCTTATATCGTAGTGGAAGGTTTGGTGGATTCTTCAATGGAAGAGCAAACGCCCATTGTTGTTAATGACGGCAAACGCCATCTTACATATACTGGGTCGTTGCATGAAGTTTTCGGTGTGAAAAGCTTGATAGAGGGTTTCATGATGTTAAGGCAGGATGACGTAATTCTCGATATCTATGGTCGAGGCCCGATGAAGGATGAGATGGATTCTTATATGGCAAAAGACCCGAGGGTACAGTATCACGGGGTGGTGTCTTTGGAAGAGTCTGTGAAAGCGCAGCTGTCGTCTTATCTTTTAATAAACCCAAGACCCACTGGTGAAGAATTCACCAAGTATTCTTTCCCTTCGAAGAATATGGAATATATGGCTACGGGTGTGCCATTGTTAACCACAGTGTTGCCTGGTATGCCTAAGGAGTATCATCCTTATGTGTTTCTTTTGGAAGACGAATCGGCAAAGGGAATTTGTAAGAGACTTGATGAGATTTTATCAATGCCCCAAGAGAAACTTCAAGAACGGGGGCAAATGGGTAAAGACTTTGTTATGAAAAACAAGAACAATATTCGACAAGCTGAAAGAGTAATTAAAATGATTAGCAAGTTCTAAATTATGAAAAGAAAAACCAAAAAAGCTTTCATCAAAAAATATGCAGCTGTTTTATCTCACATATATCGACTTTTCGGGAGGAATAAAATCAAAGTAGCAAAAGGTAATGCTTTAAAGCTTGGAGATGCCTTTTTGAAAAAATGCCGTATCAGTGTGGGAGGTACAGGAAATGTTGTTGAGTTTGAACCCGGGTTGACTAGACTGAAAGGATGTTCTATCAGTATTTATGGCAATAATTGCCATATTCAAGTGGGAGAAGGGAGTAATCTGAATTATAGTTGTTTACATATCGAAGATGATGGTGGGAAAATATTTTTGAAGCGTCATGTGACCATCAGCGGACAAACGGAGCTTGCTGTTATTGAAGGGACAAGTATTACCATTGGGGAAGATTGTCTTTTTAGTGGTAACATTATGTTTCGAACGGGTGACTCACACAGCATCCTTGACCAACAGTCGGGTAAACGTATTAATCCTTCTGAGAATATTATTATTGGTAATCATGTGTGGATTGGTAATGGCGTGCGGATTCTTAAAGGTGTGAATATTGGTGACCATAGTATTGTG
>JAEETH010000040.1 GCA_016290215.1 Bacteroidales bacterium | reverse complement strand
AAAAAAGCCTACTTTTGCACCGCAATTCACAGCCGAGGAGAGGTGGGTGAGTGGCTGAAACCAACAGTTTGCTAAACTGTCGTATCCAGCAATGGGTACCGGGGGTTCGAATCCCCCCTTCTCCGCGAAGAAAGAAGACGATGCAGAATCGTCTTTTTTTTCGGGGTATGGCGCAGTCCGGCTAGCGCACCTGCTTTGGGAGCAGGGGGTCGAAGGTTCGAATCCTTTTGCCCCGACACATAAAACGAAAAGGAGCCTCGCGAAAGGCTCCTTTTTTGGTTTATCATTTTCCGTCCATCAATTTCGAGAACGCTTCCCATTCCTTATCATCCAACTGGCCTTTCATCCAATCCTCGAATGGTTGTTTTTTCTTTGATTGATTGTAACAAAATTTCATATTATCGAAATACAATTTAGCATCTGGGTGACGATAATCCCTGTTTAGCCATATTTTTATGGCTTTTACGCAATAGTCCAATGCATTGTCATATTCGCAATTAGAAACATACGCATAACCTATGTTGTTGTAAGTCGTGGCCGTGTCTGGATGGTTCTTGCCCAACTTCGTTTCTCTTATCTCCAATGCCTTCTTATGATACTTCAACGCATTATTATAATCATTCTTGTTACTATATACAGACGCTATGTTGTTGTAGGTCGAGGCAGTCTCTGGATGATCTTTACCTAATTTTGCTTCTTCTATCTCCAATGCTTTCTCATAATACTTTAACGCATTGTCATAGTCGCCCTTTGAATGATATACAAGCGCTATATTGTTGTAGACAATAGCAGTGTCAGGATGGTCTTTGCCCAACTTCGTTTCTCTTATCTCCAATGCCTTATTAAAATACGGCAACGCCTCGTCGTAGTCGCCCTTATTGTAATACACCTCTGCTAGGTTGTTGTATGTTGTGGCCATATAAAGATGATTCTTGCCCAATTTGGTTTCACATTGTATCACTGCGGTTTTGTAGTAATCCAAAGCCCTGTCATACTCGCCCTTGGCCATAAATGTCATAGCGGTATTATTGTAAGAAGCAATTTCTGATATTGCCAAAGCTTCGTCAACAGATTGCTTTGCTTTTTCTGCACTTTCATTGGTTTGTTCGATAAGCTTATTCAACTTTTTCTCGTGTTCTTTAATAACCTCATCCGTTTTCCTATTAATCAAATAAGGAACAAAAATAGTTATCAAGGCTATGAGCACACCAAAGAAACCAAGTATGGAATTGATATGGGTCAGATAATTGGCATACAGTTGTTTGCTGTCATCCTGTGCCTTGTTTAGCGCAGAGGCATTTAAGGCTTCCAACCGAGCCACTAAAGCATTGTGGAAATTTTGCCGTTCCAACGAGTCGAGTTTCCGTTTCAAGCCATTGTCGGTCGAGGCCAAGGAATCGCCCATTCTTTGCATCTCGCCCATTTGCTCCAACTCAAAAACAGTCAAGATATTCGATTCGGCCACCAACTTCATTTGCTCCTGCAAATCCGTAATGCGTTTGGCATTTTCAGCATAGGATTCCTGCATCTTTCGGATTAAATAAGCCGAATAGAACGAGCAGGCCAACAGCAGCAAAAGGACAACCAACGAAGCGAATATCCATTTGAAATAGAATGTTGATTTCAGAGATTTTGAATCCTTATCTTCCATAATGTGAAATTTTAGCGTTCAAAATTACAACTTTTTCTTTTCAGAAAGCCAATTTAATCAAAACACAATAAAGCCCTACCTCTCCCGCCGCTCAATAACCTCCTTCAATTTATATCGGTCCCCAGTGGATTTGCCGATGGCGTCGATGAATTGTTGGTCGTAGCCAGGCGTTTCGTAGCCCCATCGTTGGAAATTGCCGTTTTTGTCGACGCGCTTCACCACTTGGTCGTTGTACTTCACAATCAGATATTTCGCCAACTTGTCCCAACGCTGCATCATCTTTTCGGTGTAAGCGATGCTCTTCTTGTTGAGGTAACCCTGTCGGTCGGCAGGCATCATGTCCTTGATGGCCACAAGCACGCTGTCCTGGTCGGCAAAGTAATAGTCTTCCAACTCGTTTTGTGCATTGCGCAAGTCACCAACCATCATGGAATAGCGCGGGTAGACCATGTTGGCCACCCAGTTATTCATCCAGAAAGCCGACTGGTCGCTGAACTCATTGCGCTGATTGTTCTCGGGGCGGAACGCATCGGGCACTTGGGTGATGCAACAGTAAAGCGGCACGTATGCTACCATGTTGGCATCGTCGCAGTTGAACCAGGTGACGCCACCCACATCGTTAGGCAGCCATGAACGCATCTGGCAGGTCATGGTGAAGCCGCTTTGTTGGGTGGCGATGGGACGCTCGCGGTAGTAGTCTGTGCTGTCGCTGTCACGGAAGTGCATGGGCAGCGGACGGATGGGCATCCTCCACGGACCAGCGGTCATGTCAGAGGTCATGTCGAGAGGCGTACCTTCGAAATGGTCCCGCATGTCGTTCTGCAAGTCACGCAGCGACAAAGGTTTGTCAGGCTTAATCCACAGCGGCAGGTGGTCGCATTGGTCGAAGTCACCATTGATGTAAGGCAGGTATTTGTCCATCTCCTCGTGGCTATAGTGGTGGCGGAAAAAGCTCCACACGCGGGCGTCGGCATAGCGCACGTTCTCGAAGTCGATAGGGCAATAGGCGTCACGGAAAGAGAAATCCTCATCCTTGCCATCGTAGAAACCCCATTCTTTAGCAAAACTAATGACATCGGCAGCATAAACACACTCCACCTCGGGGCGGTTGATATGCTTAAGGTTCTTGCTGCTGATGCTGGTGTATTTCCCTTTTTTCTCCAAAGGAAACTGCCTGATTCTGCTTAGATTGGCATGAGCACAGATGCAGTCGTCGGGGATGCGCAAGGCCACCCAAACGGCACCCTTATTGCCTGGCCCTTTGCCGATGATTTCCATAATCCAAGCCTCGTTGGGGTCACAAATGGTGAGGGTCTCGCCACTGCTGTTATAGCCATATTCCTCAACTAATTCGGCCATACATTTGATGGCCTCACGGGCTGTCGCCGAACGTTGTAACGCCAGTCGCATCAAGCTGAAATAGTCGAGCAGCCCTTCTTGATTGATCAAGATGAGCCTACCGTCAAAAGTGGTTTCAACGATAGTCACTTGCTTTTCATTCATCAGGCCAACCACATTGTAGGTATATTCCACCTGTTTCACATACTGTCCTTCGTGGGAGGGTCCCCAGCCATGGATTTCAATCAGTTCGCCAGGTTCATGACGTCCTGAAGGGCTATAGAATAACGAGCCTGCGAAACCGAAGCCGTCGCAGTTGTAGGTACACATCACACTGCCATCGGCAGAGGCCTTCTTGCCGACGATCAAGTTGGTGCAGGCCCAAGCCGTGTCAAAGCATAAGGCCATAAAGATGATTAGAGTTAGTAGCTTTTTCATAGGATTTAGTTTTTTCGGGACAAAGATACATTTTTTATGTTCTCATGGGTCTGCAAAACCGCACAAAAAAAGAAACGGCTTCGCAGTCGTTTCTTTCTCATGTTTCCAAAGGTCGTTCAACTTACGCTTCCGTCAAGTCGACAATCTCAGCATCGGGAGCATTCTTCTTCACCGATGCAATGCCGTTCTTCATGTTGGTTTCGTTGGCATACATCTGGCTGGAGCCGATGACTTGGCCGTTGGTGGCCATCAAATTGAAGTAAGGCTTGCCATTGGAAGCCACCTTGCAATCGAAGCGCTTCTCATCTTGGCAGTTCTTCTTGACCGATTCTACGCCATTAAGGCAGGTGGCCTTGGTAGCATAACCTTGGCTAGTGAGGATGACTTGGCCGTTGGTGGCCTTCAGGTTGAACTGGAACTCGCCGTTCTTTCTGGTTGTAATTTCAAATTTACCCATAATTTTCTGTTTTTAAGGTTGGTTTAGGCTGCAAATATACATTTTTTCATTCGCATCACAAAAAATGCAACAATTTTTTACTGCAACCGCGCCAAAAGTTCATCGCGGTAACTGGCACCCACTGGCACCTTGTTGCCCGCCACGGTCACATCCGACTTGTCCAAGTCCTGAATGTGCTTGAACGAAACGATGTACGACTTATGGACTCGCACAAAACGGTCCTTGGGCAGCAATTCCTCCAAGTCTTTCAAGGCAAACAAAGCCGTGATGCGGCGTTGTGTGGTGTGGAAGGTGACGTATTCGTGTTGTCCCTCGATGTAAAGCAGGTCATCATAGTTGATTTTGTACAACTTATAGTCTGCCTTCACAGTGATGAAATCGTTCGACTTGCTGATGGTATCAGGGGCTGGCTTGGGGCCTTCTTCCGTTCTGGGTTGCACGTTGCCAATGGCCTTGTTGATGGCTTGGAAGAAACGCGGAAAGTCGAAAGGCTTGAGGAGATAGTCGGAAACGGCCAAATTGAAAGCATCGACGGCATATTCCGAATAAGCCGTGGTAAAGATGATGGCGGGCTTCTTTTCTAAGCTCTTCACTAACTCCAAGCCTGTCAGGTCGGGCATCTGGATGTCCAACAGCATGATGTCAACCCGATGGTTTTTCAAGGCCTCCATCGCCTCGAAGGCATTCGAACACGTGGCCACCAACTGCAAGGATTCCACCTTTGAAACATAGTCCTGCAACAGCTTCTGCGCCAAATATTCATCGTCGACGATGATCACATTGTATCTCTCGTTCATAGTTCTATCTTGACTTTATAGATTCCTTTATCTTGTTCAATATCAAAAACATAATTCTCTCCATAATGCAGCATCAGACGTTGCCGCACATTGTTTTGCCCAATGCCCGACTTCTTCCCCTCCGAAAAAATGACGAGGGGTTTGGCATTCTCGGCCACCGTATTCTCCGCCACAAAGCAGAACGTGTTACCCGACTGCTGTACCTTGACATGCACATAGCCATCGGGATGCGTCTCCAAACGGCTGTATTTGAAGCAGTTCTCGATGATAGGCTGCAACAGCATGGGCGCAATCATGAAGTTCTCCTTTTCCACCTCTTGCTCCAACACCACATCGCGTTGCCCCGCCATTCGCATCATCTGGAAGTCGATGAAGTTCTCGACATACTTGATTTCCTTGCTCAACGGAATCACCTCTGCCTGACAATCGACCAGCACGTAACGCAACATCTCCGAGAGTTTCAGCACGCCATTGGCGGCATTGTCATCATGCGTGTAAACCATTGAGTAGATGTTGTTTAAAGCATTGAAAAGGAAATGCGGGTTGATTTGCGATTTCAGGTAGCGCAGCTCCATATCCAACTTCTCGCTCTTCAACTGGTCGGAGATGATTTTCTCCTCGTATTCCTTGCGCTGGTAATAGAAAATCACGACGAGGGCATAAACGGCGATAAACCAAATCAAACGCACCAAGTAAGACACGATAAAGCGCGATATATCAAAGATTTCGGCAAACGACTCCCCTGCTATAAAATGCAGCAGGCAAGCATCAATGGAGATGGAAGCCAACGACCAAAACGGTATCGCGAAAATCGACAACAAGATGAAAAACACCAAACGGTTCTTTTTCAGCAGATACTCTATCAGAACCTTATTGATAATGGTCACCAACAGCACCACCATGCCCACAAAACAGAGCGAGCTGGCCAACCTGAAAAGGTAGTTTTGGTTGGAATGGACCGCAAAAAAGATGACGAACAGCACAGCCCAAACCACGCCCCATCTATAAAGGCGCTCCAATAAGCCGAGGTTGGCCGTCGGCAGGGTTGGTCGTTTCATTCCCTTAATTTTCATGTTGCAAAAATAAAGCGTTTCATGAAATGCGAAACGCTTTTCAATAAAATTTCAACGAATTGTTCCATTACTACGAAAAAGCAAAGAGAATCATCAATTTCCAATAATTTGAAGTTCTTGAAAAAAAATGTTTACCTTTGCGGTCGGATTACAACTCAAATGCTATGACCAAATATCCGATCGGCTTACAGAACTTCAAAGGGCTTCGTGAAGACGGCTATCTTTACATAGACAAGACAAAATACGTCTATGAACTGGCCACAAGCGGGAAATACTATTTCCTCAGTCGCCCGCGACGTTTCGGGAAAAGCCTGCTCATTTCCACTATCGAGGCGTATTTCCAAGGCCAGAAAGAGCTTTTCAAAGGCTTGGCTTTGGAACAGTTGGAAAAGGAATGGAAAGTCTATCCAGTGTTCCACCTTGATTTGAACGCGGAACAATACAACTCTCCTGAAGGGCTATTATCCATCTTGGACAGATACCTCAGGATGTGGGAAAGACAATACGGAAAAAACGAAGGTGACAAGACGCCTACGGATCGTTTCGTGACCCTTATCCAACGCGCTTATGAACAGACAGGGCACAAAGTGGTCATTTTAGTCGATGAATACGACAAGCCCCTCCTACAGGCCATTGGAAACGAAGCACTTCAAGACAACTACCGGTCGCTGCTCAAATCGTTTTATGGCGTTGCCAAATCCATGGACAGTTACATCCAACTGGCTTTTTTCACTGGCGTAACCAAATTCTCGAAAGTCAGCGTTTTCAGCGACTTAAACAACTTAAAGGACATCTCATTGGATGCCCGCTATGTTGCCTCTTGCGGCATTACCGAAAGTGAAATCCACGCCCATCTCGACAACGAGGTCGCCCAAATGGCTGAAGCCAACGGCATCGACAAAAGCACCTGTTACGAACGGTTGAAACAGCAGTATGACGGCTATCACTTCCGTGAAAACAGCGTCGGGGTTTACAATCCTTTCAGCCTCTTAAATGCGCTTGACAGCAAGGAGTTTAAGGACTATTGGTTTGAGACGGGAACGCCCACGTTTCTCGTCGAGACCCTGAAACGCAATGACTATGAGCTGGAAAACATGACCCGTGAGGAAGTCACCAGCGACCTTCTTGGCAGCCTCGACAGCATCAATACCAACCCTTTGCCCCTCCTCTACCAAAGCGGATATTTGACCATTAAGAGTTTCGAGCCACGATTCATGACTTACCGCTTAGGATTCCCAAACGGTGAAGTAGAACGCGGCTTTACGAAATTCCTATACACGCACTATGTTCCCATACAACAGGAGAAGTCGTTGTTTTTCATCATCAATTTTGTTAAAGAAATTGAATCTGGTCAACCTGAAAAATTCATGGAACGCCTTGATGCGATGTTTGCCGACCAGCACTATCAGATTGCCGGTGATGCGGAGCTGTATTTCCATAATGTGGTGTATGTGGTCTTCAAGATGCTGGGCTTCTATGTCGACGTGGAACGCCACACCAGCGACGGGCGCATGGACCTGCTCATGCAAACCAAGGACTATATCTATATCATGGAGTTCAAGATTGACAAGTCGGCAGACGAAGCCCTCGCGCAAATCAAGGAAAAGCAATATGCTAAGCCTTTTGAACTGGACAGTCGAAAGCTTTATAAAATCGGTGTCAACTTTTCCACTTCAACTCGGCGCATTGAAAGTTGGAAGATGATTTGAGCAACAAAAACGCCATAAAACAAAAACGGCCGCCCTCAAACTGATGCCCCCCAGAAGTTTGACTGTTAAGCAATAATTGTTTTGGCAAAGAGTTCGACACCAACGCTGACGTTAATAACTCGCAGTGTTGATGAGAATCATTTCTCAAAATCCACTGATAAATAGTTGGAGCATCCCGTTGGGATGGAAAAAAGACAGAAATGTATCGGTTTTGACAAGTACAATGGCGAAGATGAGAAAACTTTTCATTGAACCGATGAAATATTTCGTTGAAATATACGTCTATACAACACAATAATTCCTACTTTTGCACCTTATTTTATATAGAAACGACATAGAGAAAAGTACTTTTATGAAAAGATTGGTTTTTAGGCTTTTAGCCATCACTACGATAATTATCGCCCCTTTGACCTTAAATGCACAAGACCCTTCAACCAGCTCAACGGCTTTGCAACTTACCCTCGACCAAGCCTTGGAGATTGCCCTTTCGGAGAACAACACCATCAAGATTGCTGACATGACGGTGGAAAAGACGGGCTATGCCCGAAAAGGCAGCTACGCCGCACTTTATCCTAACATCAGCGCCAACGGCTCCTACCAACGCACACTGAAGAAGCAAGTCATGGTGATGGACATGGGAGGACAACCTATGGAAATCAAGGTGGGCCGCGACAACAACATCACCACCTCGGCTTCAGCAAGCATGCCTATAGTGAACGCACAGCTTTGGGAAAGCCTCAAACTTTCGGGATTGGATGTGGAATTAGCCGTGGAGCAAGCCCGCTCGTCGAAAATCGCCATGGTGAAGCAGGTGAAACAAGCCTTCTACGCTGTTTTGCTGACAGAAAAGTCACTTGACGTGGTTACCAACGTCTACGACAACGCCCAGAAGAACTACGAGAAGACCTTGCAACGCTTCAATGTGGGTAAGGCCTCGGAAGTGGAACGCCTGCGCGCCCAAGTGACGATGATGAACGCCGAACCCAATGTGTCGAGCGCAGAAAACGCGGTTTTGTTGGCCACTTGGCAACTCAAGGCCGTCATGGGCATTGACCTCAACACTGAGGTGGAAGTGGTCGGCAACTTGGACGACTATACCTCGCAACTGCTGTCGCCCTACATTTCTGAAGAAGACCTCAGCAAAAACAGCTCGTTGCTACAACTTGGCATCCAAGGCCGCATGCTTGAGTCGACCATCAGGATGCAGAAGAAACAGTACATCCCCACTCTTGCCGCAAACATCAACTACAACTACAACGCCATGGGTGACGACGAACTGCGTTGGTTCCCCTCCTCGACGGCAGCGGTAAGTCTCAGCATCCCCATTTTCGACGGATTGCAGAAGCACTATAACATCAAACAGAGCAAAATCAACAAGAACATGCTCGACCTACAGCGCGAAGACACCGAACGCAACCTGCGCGTCGCCATCCGCAACTACAACGACCAGATGGCACTTTGCATCAAGAACTACCAAGCCGCCAACGCCACGGTGGGTATCGCCCAAAAGAGCTACGACATCTCCGAGAAGATGTACGAAGTCGGCAAGGCCACCATGGTCGAGCTGAACGACGCTCAAGTCTCGCTGATGCAGGCACAACTCACGCAAGCCCAAGCGGTTTACAACTTTATGGTAGCTAAGGCCTCGCTGGACGAATTAATTGGTAAAGAAGAATAAAGCAGTCAGCCATCAGCCGTCAGCTTTCAGCTCAGTTCCTGCAAGCTGAAAGCTAATTTTAAATATTGAATTTTGAATCTTGAATCTTTAAATCTTTGAATAATTAAATACAAATCAATGAAATACTTCAAACTCAGTATCATCGCTTTCGCCGTTGTCGCCATGATGACGGCTTGCGGACAAAAAGACAAGTCCACTGCCACGACAGAGCAAAACGCCCCGCAGGCCACCCCCGTGGTCAGCGTCATCACAGCACAGGCTGAAGATGTCGATGTCACCAACACCTTTACCTCCAACATCGAACCTTACGCCACAAACAACATCGTGTCGCAAACGGCGGGACGTATTGTGAGCATCAACGCCGAAGTCGGACAGAAGGTGCGCAAAGGACAGCTGTTGGCCAAGATGGACGATGTCAACCTCGCCAAGACCCGTATGCAGTATGTCAACGACTCGACAGAGCTGGCCCGTCTCACCCAACTGTATGAAATCGGTGCCATCGCCCAATCCGACTACGACATGGCGAAATTGGCCTTGAACGTGACGCAAAAGACCTACCAGAACTTGGCTGAAAACACTTACCTCCGCAGCCCCATCAACGGTGTGGTGACCGCCCGCAACTACGACAAAGGCGACATGTACAGCATGACGCAGCCCATCTTCGTTGTGGAACAAATCCAACCCGTCAAGATGTTGGTCAACGTGTCGGAAAGCCTGTTTACGCAGGTGCATGAAGGCATGGAGTTCGACATCATCGTGGATGCCTATCCTGATGAGGTCTTCAAGGGCAAGGTGAACCTGCTCTACCCCACCGTCAGTGCCACCACCCACACCTTCCCTGTCGAAGTCATTTGCCAAAATGCAGACCAACGCCTGCGCCCGGGTATGTTTGCTCGCGTGACAGCCAACTTCGGCACCAACCACCACGTTGTCGTGCCCGACATCGCTGTCGTCAAGCAACAAGGTTCAGGCGAGCATTTCGTCTATGTGCTCTTGCCCGACAACACCGTGAAATACACCCTGGTGGAACTCGGCAGACGCCTTGGCAACCGTTACGAAATCGTCAATGGCATCAACGAAGGCGACCGCATCGTCACCGAAGGACAGGTGAGACTGAAGGATGGAGTGAGTGTTACGGTAAAATGAATAGCTATCAGCCGTCAGCCATCAGCTATCAGCCAAGTTGCTGACTGCTGAAAGCTGATTGCTGAAAGCCACTGAACAACTGAACAACTGATTAACTGAACAACTGACATGAGTCTACAAAGAACAGCAGTAAATAATTCGGTGACGACGGCCTTGGTGTTTGTCGCCATCGCCATTTTCGGCATCTTCTCCCTGATGAACCTCTCCATCAACCAGTTACCCAACATGGAGACCAACTTCATCATGGTGATGACCTCCTATCCGGGAGCCAGTGCCGCCGATATTGAGACCAACATTTCAAAGACCTTGGAGAACACGCTGAATGCCGTTCCCGACCTGAAGCACCTCTCCTCCACCTCGCGTGAGAACACCTCAGTGCTTTCGTTAGAGTTTGAAAGCGGCATCGACATCGAGACCGCCACCAACAACGTGCGCGACAAGATCGACATGGTGCGAAACTACCTGCCCGACGGTGCGACCAACCCCGTCCTATTCAAGTTCAACGCAGAGGACATGCCTATCATGTTGCTCAGCGTGACGGCAGAAGAGAGTCTGCCTGCCTTGGACAAAATCATCGAGGACCGCGTCACCACGCCCTTGGCACGTGTGAGCGGTGTGGGTACAGTGTCGGCCAACGGTGCACCGAAGCGTGAAATCCAGGTCTACGTCGACCCGAACAAGTTAGAGGCCTACAACCTGACTTTGGAAAGCATCTCCAACACTTTGGCCACCGAAAACCGCAACGTGCCCGCTGGTTACATCGACATCGGCTCCAACAGCTACAGCTTGCGTATACAAAAGGAGTTCACCTCCGCCAAAGAGATGGAAAGCGTCATCGTTGGTTCACGCGGCAACGCACCCATCTACCTGCGTGATGTGGCCACCGTTAAAGACGGCTCCGAGGAACGCATCCAGGAGTCGTACAGCAACGGTCGCCAAGGTGCTACCATCGTCATCCAAAAGCAGACCGACGCCAATGCCGTGAACGTCATCAAGGGTATCAAGAAACAGTTAGAAGTCATCGAACCCACCCTGCCTTCCGACGTTAAAATGAGTATCATCGTCGATGGCTCCACCTCCATCCAGAACACCATCAACAACCTGCGCGACACCATCTTCATCACCTTCATCCTTGTGATGTTAGTTGTGTTTGTGTTCCTCGGTCGTTGGCGCGCCACCTTCATCATCGTGCTCGCCATCCCGATTTCGTTGTTGGCCTCGTTGATTTACCTGTATGCTACGGGCAACACACTGAATATCATCTCTATGTCGTCGTTGACCATCGCCATCGGTATGGTCGTGGACGATGCCATCGTGGTGTTGGAAAACATCACCACGCACATCGAACGTGGTTCAAAACCCAAAGAAGCTGCCGTACATGCCACCCAAGAGGTGCAGCTTTCTGTTATCGCCTCTACCCTAACCATGTTGGCCGTGTTCCTGCCTTTGACAATGATTAAAGGCACCACGGGCGTGATGTTCAAGCAGTTGGGTTGGATTGTGTCCATCATCATGGTTGTGTCCACTGTCGGCGCCTTGACTTTAGTGCCGATGATGTGTTCCCACATGTTGGTGATGAACCCCCACCAAAGCAAGTTCCACAAGGCCCTCTTCCGTCCCATCAACAAGGGTTTAGACGCCATCAGCAATGGTTATGCCCGCCTCATCGGTTGGTGCGTGAACCATCGTAAGGTGGTTATCTTCAGTATGTTGGGGCTGTTCATCTTGTCTATCGTCTTCCTTGCCCCGACCCTGAAAACTGAGATGATGCCCAAGTTAGACGAAGGTCGTTTGAGCATCAACATCGAGTTGCCGACGGGCACAGGACAAGATGTCACGGGAGCTTTTGCCAAGAGCCTTGCCGAGGACTTCATGGCCATCCCCGAAGTGAAGATTTGCAACTACAGTTTCGGCCAGGCCGACTCCGACAATGCCTTTGCCTCGATGCGAAGCAACGGTACACACATCATGTCGTTCAACCTGAGATTAGGCACCAAGACCGAACGCCGCAAAGCGGGTTTGCGTAAGACCAGCGAGGTGGCCGACGAAATCCGCGCCAAGCTCAACGCCATGCCCGAAATCAAGAAAGCCAACGTCAACGAAGGCGGTGGCGGCATGGGTGGCATGAGTACAGTGCAGGTGGAGGTCTATGGTTATGACTTCACCACTACCGACAATGTCGCCAACGAGATTGCACAAAAGCTCCGTGACCGTGGCATCTTGCAAGTCATCGTGGGCCGTGACGCTTACACGCCTGAATACCAAGTCGACTTCGACCGTGAGAAACTTGCCCTCAATGGCTTGAACAGCACCACGGCAGCCACTTACGTCAAGAACCGCATCAACGGCTCGGTGGGTTCCTATTACCGTGAAGACGGTGAGGAATACGACATCCGCGTGCGTTACGCTCCTGAGTTCAGAAAGAGCGTTGAAGACATCGAGGACATCAAGATTTACAACAGCTACGGACAGCCTGTCCGCGTGGGCGACCTCGGCGTGGTGGTCGAGACTTTGACCCCGCCTCAAATCCAGCGCAAGGACCGTGAACGTATGGTCAGCGTCACCGCTGTCGTCGGCAAGGGACAGGTGCTGAGTGACGTGGTGAAGATGTGCCAGGAAGTCATTAGCGAGACGGCCATCCCGCCCGAGATCATGACCAAAATCGCCGGCGACTACGAGACACAACAGGAGATGTTTGGCGACCTGCTCACCTTGCTCATCCTCATCATCATCTTGGTTTACATCGTGATGGCCTCGCAGTTCGAGAACCTGATGAAGCCTTTCGTCATCATGTTCTCCGTGCCCTTCACCTTCACTGGTGTCTTGCTCGGTTTGTGGGCCACCAACACCGCCTTGGGTGCCATGGCCTTCGTCGGCGTCTTGATTCTGATGGGTATCGTCGTGAAGAACGGTATCGTGCTCATCGACTACACCACCCTTTTGGAAGAACGAGGTGCCGAAGTCAGGGAAGCCACAGTGAAGGCCGCCCGTTCGCGTCTGCGTCCTATCCTGATGACCACGCTGACAACAGTGTTGGGTATGATCCCGTTGGCCATCGGTCGCGGCGAAGGAGCCGAGATGTGGAACGCCTTGGGTATCACCGTAGCCTGGGGTTTGACAGTGTCCACTTTGATTACCTTGTTATTGATCCCCGCACTGTATTGCTCGTTGGAGACAAGGGCTGTGCGGCGCAAGAGACGTAAAGCTGAGGAAGCGTTGACGAAGACGGAGAATATTAGATAAGCCGTCAGCTATCAGCAATCAGCCGTCAGCTAATTCCATGTCAAACAATAAGTAACTGGTTAAAATGAGAGATTTCCATCAATACAAGGTGTGGTCAAGAGGACATCAACTTGCCTTGAGTATCTATAAGAGAACAAAGAGTTTTCCAAAAGAAGAACTGTTTGGACTGACCTCACAGATACGAAGAGCATCCATGTCGATTCCTTTCAACATTGCAGAAGGATGTGGAAGAAGGTCTGATGCTGAATTTGCCCACTATCTCAATATTGCTGCGGGTTCTGCTTCTGAAGTAGAAGAAGAATTGCTGTTGGCTTATGACCTTGAATTTCTTGACAAGGAATCCTATCTGCCGCTTGACAAAGAAGTAAAAGAGATTAAAGCAATGCTTAGCAAATTAATTGATTCAATAAACTAACCCATAGAGTCGTTGGCTATCAGTCCCGTCCAAACCAAGCTGACGGCTGATAGCTGACGGCTGATAGCTATAGAAAAACATGAAAGCCATCCTAATCACATACAACCAAGCCTACTACGACGAAATCGCCAAGGTGCTAAATGATAACGGCACAAAAGGCTTCACCGAATGGAACGAAATCAAGGGCCACGGCAGCAACACGGGCGAGCCGCACTACGGCACCCACGCTTGGCCAACCTTGAACAACGCCATCATCAGCATTGTCGACGACGACAAAGTAGACAGCATCCTCAACCAGCTGCACGAAAAAGACCTCAAGACCCCGGATTTGGGGCTGAGGGCTTTCTGCTGGGGGATTGAGAAGATGATTTGAGAGATTTCTCGTTAATCATGCGGTTGCCACAATGTGACAGCCGCAATTGTCTGTTTTCGCATTACAAATGCTAATATTCTCCACTTCCACATTGCAAATGCGGAAGAACAAGGGGAACAAGGGCAATCTGAAGGCCGTTCCTCACAAAATCAATTGTAATTCTTGAACAAATTATTATAATAGAGATTGAGTGGATCAAACATCAAATCCCAATTATCGCCCCAAACAAGATTTCCATACTCTAATTTATAGTCAAGGAAACGGACGGGGTCGTGATATTGGTCGTATTGCGGATGGGGCCGTTTAATGAAATAGGGTTCAAAGTCAACAACATTGCACTTCCCATCGGCAAAAGTGACACGAAGCTTGTATTCGCCACAAGGCTCTATTTCAACAACACTATAACGGTTCTTTGTTTTCATATCTTTTTATTGATTTTCTCACAAATAAGAGGTTCTTTCAAGATGTAGAAGCGATACCATTTTTCGGCATGACTTACCACTCTTTTAGAATACGATCGCAAAAATAAACAAAATAACCAAACTTACCATTTTTGCCACACGAATTTCCCATTAATCCTGCGGCAGCCGCTATTGTCCATTTTCGCATTGCAAATGCTCATATTCTCCACTTCCGCATTGCAAATGCGGAAGAACGGGAGGACGGCATCCTCAACAAGCTACACGAAAAAGACCTCAAGACCCCGGATTTGGGGCTGAGGGCTTTCTGCTGGGGGATTGAGAAGATGATTTGAGGGATTTCTCGTTAATCATGCGGTTGCCACAATGTGACAGCCGCAATTGTCTGTTTTCGCATTACAAATGCTAATATTCTCCACTTCCACATTGCAAATGCGGAAGAACAAGGGGTTTCCAAAATGGAAATAGTCGTTGCTTAAAGAAAATCGGAATTTCCGATTTTTCTGTACAACAATTATTTCCTAAATGGAATATTCCTTATTTTTGCGCCAATAAACCACCAAACAGAATTAGATGATTTAAACATAGAAAACAACTAACATATTATAAACCATAGCGTTTGCTATTTATTCGAGGTATTCCGAAAGTTTGGCGACTATAAGAAGTTCCCCCTGAATAAGTTCAGTGAACGTCCGCGTAAGCGTGGACGGAACTTATTGGGGAACAGGTATCGCCAACACCTCGGAATACAATAAGTGAAATTCACGCTTTTCGTATTCCCAAGTGTCTGGTGTACTTGTGTTCCTCGGTAAGTTGCAACCGCTGAAATAGCAACCGCCGATGAGCACAAATATTTCAAAACAACATCGCGAAGAACTGTTGGGAAAAATCCAACAGATTCGCTCATATATTGCTGCTGCGCCACAGGATTCCAATACAGGTAATCTTCTGCAATACCTTGATGAACTAAACAAAGAGGTGAATGGTAAGAAATACGGCCTCGTCTTTGAGCATCATCGTGAAGCGATTGATAAGATTCTTGAAACACATACACCTGTTCTCACCGAGCAGCCCGATCTTTTTATTGACAATGGAGGCGAAATGAATTTCCTAATTGAAGGAGACAATCTTGCAGCCTTGCAACTTTTAGAGAAAACCCACAAAGACAATATTGATTTGATTTACATTGATCCCCCGTATAATACTGGGAGTAATGATTTTCAATACGATGATAATTATGTGAACAAAGATGATCTATTTATTCATTCAAAATGGTTGTCATTCATGGAGCCAAGATTAAAAAAGGCAGCAAACTTGTTAAAGGATAGTGGCTGTATTCTTATCTCTATAAATGAAAATGAAGTTTTTGGATTGAAATTGTTATGTGATGAAATTTTTGGGACGGAAAACTATCTAACAACCTTTGCTGTAAAAGTGCGTCACGAAAACCGCATTTTGAAAGGCGATAAAGATTTTCATGAAGTATTTGAGTATTTATTATTCTATAGGAAATCAACTAAACATAAGACCAGTAAGCGAACTTTTGACAACACTTCTAATGATGAATATGTTTGGGAATTATGTGAACTGGAGACACCATCAGAAACATTAAACTTTGGAAATAAAAAGGTAGAAGTCTTTCAACCACATCAGTACATATTAAAAAAGGGAGAACCTTCAATAAGTCGATTCAAGAGAATTAGTATTCGAGGCAGTATTAAAGAAGGAAACAGTAGCGGGCGTTTTTTTATGAAATACCTCAATCAATATATAGGAGAAAAGTTAGGATATGTTTATAAAGTTGAAAATATGGGTGATGATGGGGTTGGCTATCGATACTTTATAATTCCTGATAAACGCAAAAGAAAAAATGGAGATTATTTGCAGGGAGTTCCTCAAATGCGTTCAGACATAAAAGAAGTACCTTATGCAAATTTTCTTGATTTTGAACAATCATTTAATAATGTTGGTTATGAAGGTGATATAGAATTTAGAAATGGGAAAAAACCTATTGCATTCCTACAACATTGTTTCGATATGGGTGGACTTTCTAAAGGAAGAAAAAATGTGTTAGACTTTTTCGCAGGAAGTGGTTCAACAGGCCATGCCTTATTGGGTTACAACGTCAACAAAACAACAAAGCATAAATTCATCCTCTGCACCAACAACGAGAACAACATCTGCCGAGATGTTACCTACGAAAGATTGAAAACCGTCATCACTGGCAAGCGCAGAGACGGAAGCGAATACAACGAACATTACAATGCCTCGCTCAAATACTTCAAAATAGACTTTGTTCCCATTAGCGAAAAACTGTACTACGAATATGCCGATGAACTCCTGCTACATATCCGTGAATTGGTAGAATTGGAAAACGGCATCAATTTTAACGGAAACAACAAAATAGCCATCGTGCTCACAGACGAGGAAATGGAACAATTTGTAGCTAAATCAGAGAATTCCGCAAAGATTTTGTATCGAGGCCACGATGTTTTGCTCTCTGCCGAACAAGAGAAGTACCTGAAAGCTAAAGGAATACAGGTGAACGTAATTCCCGATTATTATTACAACGAACTTAACCGATAGGAGGAACTTATTATGCAATTAGTTGAATTTCAACTGAAAGCCATTGCAAAACTGAAAGAAGCAATGGAAAATGACAAGCGTGACATCATTCTGAAAAGTCCCACGGGCAGCGGCAAAACCATCATGCTCACACACTTCATGGATGAGTATTGCAAAAGCGTTCCTAAAATCGTGTTCATCTGGCTAACACCTGGCAAAGGCGACCTTGAAGAGCAAAGCAAGGCCAAGATGGACAAGTACATACACAATGCACAAACCAAACTCCTTGCCGATGTGATGACAAGCGGCTTTGCCGAAAACGATTGTTGTTTCATCAACTGGGAGAAACTCACCAAGAAAGGCAACAATGCTCTCAAGGAAGGAGAACGCAAGAACTTTTTGGAACACATTGAAACTGCACAAAACAATGGCTTACAGTTCAAAGTCATTGTTGACGAAAGCCATCAGAATGACAGTGTGAAAGCCAATGAAATTCTGGAGTATTTCAAAACCGACAAGATTATTCGTGCATCTGCAACACCGAGAGGCTATACTGACTCGACACTAATTGAGGTGGAAGAAGCCGATGTAATTGCTTCAGGCCTTATTAAGAAATTATTGGTCATCAACGAAGGGTTTGCACAGAATGAGAACATCGATGATCAAATCGGTTTTCTTTTGGATAGAGCCTTGTCAAAACAGCGGGAACTTTCTGCGGCGTTCCTTCAACGTGAATCAAACATCAATCCGCTGATTATCGTTCAGTTGCCTAACAAAAACGATGTTCTGTTAGAGCATGTTGAGACTTGGTTTGAAGGCAAACAGATTACTTATGAAAATCAATCATTGGCCATTTGGCTAAGCGATAAGAAAGAAAACCTAGAATCTATCGAAGAGCCTAATGCACTACCTATTGCAGTTATCATCAAGCAAGCCGTAGCTACGGGCTGGGATTGTCCGAGAGCCCATATCTTAGTAAAGTTGCGTGACAACATGAACGAAACCTTTGAGATACAAACTATTGGCCGTATTCGAAGAATGCCCGAAGCCAAGCACTACGACAATGACTTGCTTGACCGTTGTTATTTATATACGCTTGATGAGAAATTCACTGAAGGAGTACAGGCTTCTTTGGGCAATGGTGCACTAAACGCCGCCAAACTTTATTTAAAAAAGGAGCATAAGACTTTTTCTCTTCAAGGCGAATATAAGTCAGATCTGGCAACGACGGCCCGTGATAGCAGACAGGCACTACAAGCCATTGCATCCTATTATGCAAAAACATATAAAACGGACAAAGACTATAATTCCAATCGGACTCGTTTAGAAACCGGTGGCTACGATTTTTCCACAGATATTATCAGGCATACCGTTTCAGGTGACATTCATATGTTGAGCAAAGAGGAATTTGAGAAATTGAACGATATCCGAATTAACGAACCGTTAAACACTCATAAACATGGCCGAGAATTCCATCATGAAATTGCCAACATTGGCTTGAGAATCGGTTTGACCTACGACCAAATGAATGTTATTATCCGTAGATTGTTCGGCCAAATATACAAATACGAAAAACGTATTTTAGATTTGGAAATTAGGCACTTGTATGCTTTTGTCATCAACAATTCCGACCGACTCAGACATGACATATTACAAGCCATGGCAACCAACTTGCAACAAACAGCATTGCCTTCTGGAAATCAAGTGACAATGTTCGAATTCAAGTTTCCACAAGAAATCGTTTTCACCTTCAACGGTAAGGCAAAAGACCAAACCGTTATGGCAAAAAACGTATACGATGGTTACATGTTTTCAGCCGAACCTCGTTCCGATTCCGAACGTGCATTTGAAAAATATTGCGAATCATGCCAATCTGTGAAATGGCTCTACAAGAATGGTGACAAGGGTAGCGAATATTTTTCCATTGTTTATACTGACAACTCTGGCAAGTTGAAGTCTTTCTATCCAGACTACATCATCGGCCTACAAAATGGTGAAACTTGGATTATTGAGACCAAGGGCGGTTTTGACAGGACAGGCAAAAGCGAAGATATTGATATTTTCTCATCCAAAAAGTTCGAGGTGTTGAAGGTTTATTTGAAGAAACACAACCTTAAAGGCGGTTTTGTTCGCAAGGATAAACAAAGTCAAGAACTCTGCATTTGTGACGAACAATATTCCGACAACATCCAAAGTGATGACTGGAAATTGTTAAAGAATGTGCTATAAAATATCACAAGGAGCTTGTGCTTGAAGTGCCAAAATGGCACTTCAATGAAAAGATGATATTTCACCCCACCATCCCCAAAATCACCTCTGGCGCGATGGCCATTTCGGTGACGGCGCAAAGCCCCGCCCCCATATCCTTCAAGCTGGCACCCAACAGATAGACTTTGTCGTCGATGATCAGAAAACGGTCGTGGTTGCGGTGGGGCAGTTGGATGAACTCAATTTCGGTATATTGGGTGTTGTGTTTCTTCAAGTCGGTGAGGAATTGTTCGTTGTAGCGGGTGTGGATGGTCGCTGTAACGCCTTCGGCTCTCTTTGTGAACATAGAGAGCACCCGATCGTCAACATAGTTGTCAATCAGGACAATTCTTTGTTGAGCACTCCGAACGAGATCGGAGATGTAGGTCCATGCATCCCAAACGCAGCCAGTGGGAAAAACTTGCTCTGGGAGGAGTTTTGGATGATGCTCTTCTATCTTGTCGAGAATCAAATCGATTTTTTCGTCTGTTTCGATTTGGTGCCTTTCAAGATGGGCTATACGCATCAAAACAGCAGCATTCTGAATCATAAACCGTCGCATAGCGACAAAGGCATTCATAATTCTTATACTTACTTCTATGGCGATAGGACTATGTAGAACAGATGATAACTGTGCAATGCCTTGTTCCGTGAACACGTATGGAAGAGAAGGATTATATTTTAGCGAGCGTAGGTTATCGCAAATTGCGACAACCTCATCCCGTTCGGCTTCAGTTAACTGAAAACGAAATGATTCTGGGAAACTATTGTTGTAAATGAAAGATTAAGAAATCCTACTTCCCCGTGAAATCACTCTGATACTTAAACAAAATAAACTGGTCCGCGTACATGTCGTAGTCGATGGTGTGGACGCAGAAGCGGCAGTATTCGTAGGTGCCGTCGTCCAAAAGCAGACGACCTACATAGCCGTCCTGTAGACTGATGTGCTCGATGGTGTCGGTCCAACCGTCCTTGGGAATCTTGTCGACCATGCTCAGGCGGTACACCAAATCCTTCACAAAGGCAAACTCCACCTGGCTGGAACCCGTGTTCGTTATATTGAAGTCGTCGTCGGCAACGAGGTTCACATCGCCCTGCGAAAAGAAGTTAAACCCCTCGGTACGACCAAGATACATCTTGGCGATCTCGAAACTCGTCTCGCGTCTGTCGCACGAAACGAAGCACAACACGCAGGTCAACAAAACCGACAACACACTTATTCTCAGCTTTTTCATTGCTTTAGCTTTAATTGTTCGTTTTCCTCAATCAGACGGTCAATCTTCTTTTCCATTTCCAACAGCTGAGCCTTCACGTCGTCGTTGTTGTCGCTCACCATGGCATCGACGAAGATGGAGTTGATGAACGACATGCCGATGATGCCGCCTAATATCAGAAACAGGCTGAAGTATAACCTAACGACATGGTCCAAAAACGGGGAACCGGCCTTGGCAACAATGGCATCAGGAATCTCATACCAGCCTTCCAAGGTGCATAGCCTGAACACGGAGTAAAGCGACTTCAACGGAGTAGCAAAATATTCAGGAGCCACATACTTGAAAATCACGCAGTTCATCAAACCAAAGACAAGGATGATGACGAAAAACGCCAAGAAAATGGCACGCGTCTGTCTCATCGCCAACCGCAAGTTCTTTATCAGGATGGCAAAGTTGGGGAAGAACCGCCCTAACCTAAACACACGCATGATACGGAATAACCTGAATATCAACAACACAGAGAAATCGAAATAGCCTCTCGGAAAGAAGAACAATATCAACGACGGGATGGAAAGGAACACCAATACGCCATCCAACCGGTTCCATCCCGACGACCAATAGCCATGGAATCCGTAATAGATGTGCTTGACAATCATCTCCATAATGAAAATGATGGTGCAACTCATGTCGATGAACAGCAGGAATTTATTATGAATCCCGCTTTCCTCAAGAAAAATGACAATGGTGTTGAGAACGATGATAGACAATATCATCTTCTCGTTCAACAAAAACTTTGAAAGCCAAGTCTTTGGCTCCTTTTTCATCGTTTCGCTCATATTTCAAATTTGTTTTTTATCCTCCAATTTCATCCAATTCAAGCCACCGCAACTCTTTCTCGTCCAGCAGGTCCTTGATTTCCTGCAAGCGGTTGCCCATCTCATGCAGTTTTTGATAGTCGGTCTCGCTGATCAAAGCCTCGGTCAGGGTCTTTTTTTCTGCTTCAAGGGACTCCATCTCTTGCGTAAGCGTCTCGTATTCACGCTGTTCCTTGAACGAACGCTTCACCTTCTCGCGTTGCTTCACAGGTCGTGGCTCCTCTTTCTTCTGCGCCGACTTCTCCTTGCGTTCCTCCTTCAGCTTGGCATCTATGTAGTCCTTATACTGGCTGTAATTGCCCATAAAACCCTTCACCATGCCATCGCCTTGGAACACAAAGAGCTGGTCGACCACCTGATCCATGAAGAAGCGGTCGTGCGAGACCACCAAAAGGCAACCTTTGTAGCCTTGCAGAAAGTCTTCCAATTTCTGTAAAGTCAACAGGTCCAAGTCGTTGGTGGGCTCGTCGAGGATGAGAAAGTTGGGGTTCTGCACCAGGATAGTCAGCAGATAGAGCCGTCGTTTCTCACCTCCGCTAAGCAAAGCCACGGGCTGGCGGTGCATCTTGTAAGGGAACATGAAATGCGCCAACAGTTGGTCAGCGGTGTAGACCTTGTCCTTGCCATAGTACATCACCTCGGCGATGTCGCGCACGGTGCTAATCACCGTCTTGCTCTCGTCGAATTGTATGCCTTCCTGACGGTAGTAGCCGTAGGTCACAGTCTCGCCCGTCTTCACCCTACCTTTGTCGGGCTGCATCGCGCCAGTGATGAGGTTGAGGAAGGTGGACTTCCCTACCCCATTCTTGCCAATGAGTCCAATGCGCTCGCCTCGTTTGAAGACGTAATCGAAGTCTTTCAACACGGTGAGGTCGCCAAACGACTTCGACACATTACTGAGTTCCAGTATCTTGCCTCCCAAACGCTGCATCTGCAAGCCAAATTCAAGGCGTTCGTCCTGCTCTTGGTATCGCGAGCGGTCCTTCAAGTCATAAAACGCATCGATGCGACTCTTCGACTTGGTGGTGCGGGCCTGAGGCATTCGGCGCATCCACTCCAACTCGTATTTCAGCAGTTGGCTGTTGCGTTCCGCCGTGGCGCGTTTCACTTCCTCACGTTCGCGGCTTTTCTGCACGTAATAGTCGAAGTTGCCGTTGTGGGTGTACATCACTCCTTGGTAAAGTTCAAAAATCTTATTGCACACACGGTCAAGGAAATAGCGGTCGTGAGTGACCATGAGCAGCGTCATGCTCGACTGGGTGAGAAACTTCTCCAACCACTCCACCATCTCCACGTCAAGGTGGTTGGTGGGCTCGTCAAGAATCAGGAAATCAGGCTCATGCAGCAGCACCAAGGCCAAGGCCAAACGCTTCACTTGTCCGCCCGAAAGCTCGTCAACCGACTGTTCCAAATTATTGAGTGCAAAGCGTGTCAGATATTGCCGAGCCTTGAGGTGTTGCTCTTCGTTGAGGTCGGCTAACAAGTCGGAAACCCGCGTCCCAGCTGGATACACGGGCAGTTGCTCCAAGTAGCCGATTTTGATGTCGTTGGCGTAAGTAATCGTCCCCGAATCGGGCGACTCCTGCCCCACCAAAATCTTCAGCATGGTCGACTTGCCCGAGCCATTGGTGGCAATCAAGGCCGTCTTGTCGCCTTTTTCGATGCCAAAGGTGACATCGGCAAACAAAGTCTTGATGCCGTAGGACTTGGAAATGCCGTTGACCGACAGATAGTTCATTTCGCGAAACGCTTGACGTATTCAATAGGATACTGCGACTTCTCCGACACCTGATCCACCGTCATGCCCGAATCGAACAAGCGTTTGATGACGGCATCCATCGGCTCACCGACTTCGATGATATGGAAGTCAGGGTCATAGAAACGGACGATACGCTGTCCCCAAGGGGCTTCCTCAACGGGATGAACGTACTGAATCTCAGGAAATTCCTTCAGGTATTCAAGGAATTTGTCGAAGTCCTTCTCCTCGAAATAAAGCTCAGCGTCGTTCGACTTACTGCGGACGTCATCCGTATGGATCATCTCCTTCCATTTCTCTATCTCCTGCAACGCAAAACCGCCTTCGAACTGGACATTTTCGCCAAAATCAAAGGCAACGCGGTCGCCAATCACCTCTTCATAGAAAGTGATGGCTTTTTCCATGTCGGAAACCACCAATAGTGGACATTTGAATTTCAACATAGCATTTCGTTTTGATAGCGCAAAAATAAAAAAAGCCTCGCATCTAATGACACGAGGCATTATCTTTTCTGAAAAAAATCATTTCTTCTTTTCCTTGGGCAGCACGGCAAACTTATAGATGCACAGCTGATGGTAATCCTTGCCAGGTCTCAGAATCGGCTTGGGAGCCAATGCGTCATGGTTGATGGCATCAGGGAAATACTGGGTTTCAAGTGCCAGACCCTCGCGGAAATTCAATGCCTTGCCGCACTTGCCTATGCCCTTGCCATCGAAGAAGTTACCGCTGTAGAACTGCAGTCCCACTTGGTCGCTCCACACCTGCATCTCACGTCCGCTCACCGGCTCGGTCAACGTGGCATTCCAAGCGTATTGTTTCGGGTCGGTCTTGTCCATAATCCAGTTATGGTCGTAACCTTTGGCGTTCTTCAGTTGCTCATCATCCGCATCGATGTTTTCGCCAATGCGATGTTTCACGCGGAAGTCGAAAGGAGTGTTTTTCACGCCCGAGAACTTACCATCGGGAATCAATTGGTCGTCGACGGTGGTCATATAACGCGAGTTGATTTGAAGCTCATGGTCGAGGATAGTACCTTTGCCCTCACCTTTCAGGTTGAAGAACGAATGGTGCGAGAAGTTGCACAAGGTCGTGCTGTCGGTGGTGGCAGCATAACGGATTTGGAACTGGTTGTCGCGTGTCAAGGTGTAGCTCATCGTCACGTCGAGGTTGCCGGGGAAACCATCTTCGCCGTCGGCAAACACGGTGTGCATCTTTATCACGCTGTCATTGGTCGAAACCACTTCCCAAACGCGCTTGTCGGCACCGATGAGGCCTCCATGAAGCGTGTTCTCACCATCGTTCTTAGGCAATTGATACTCAGTACCCTTAATGGCAAACCTACCGTTGGAGATACGGTTGGCGCAACGGCCCACCACAGCACCGAGATAACGCTCGCCGTTGTTGTTCAAATACTTGTCAAGATGGTCATAGCCCAAGACGATATCTTCATAGTTTCCGCGATTGTCGGGCATCCAAAGGGCCACAACGCGACCACCATAGTTGGTGACCTGCATCGTCAAAAAACCATTGTGTAATGTATAAAGCGACACTTGCTTTCCGTCCACCTCCTTGGTGAAGTTTTCGGTGGGTATCAATTTTACTTCCTTTTTACCGCAACCGACTAACAATAAGGCGATTGCAAAAATCGATAACGCTTTTTTCATCTTCATTCGATATCAAATCTTCAAAAATCGGGCTGCAAAATTACAAAAACTCTTTAAACCGTGCAAACACATTTTTATTTCGTTCGGGTTACGCCTTGATAATCAACAGTCTTATGGCGTTTCAAAAATTCTATCAGCATTTCCTCCGAAGTCATGAACATACTCTCGCCGTCGTCGACGCTCTCTATGATTACTGTGGAGGCCATATAACTGTTAAAAGCCACTTTATAGGTTTTCTTCGTGGAGAAGTTCTCCCCTTCCATCTCGACCCACACCTTTTGGCCATCGTCGCTCACCTTGTAAGTCATCCCGGAGACATACGAGGGATAGCCGCCGTTTTTCCTGTAGGAATTGAGGATAAACTTCTTCACCTGTTCTCCAGTCATTTGATACACAACCACTTCGTTATTGAACGGGTCGATGGAGTAAACATCTTTCACGGTGATAGGGCCTTTGCTCAGATGCGTGATGCGAATGCCACCCGTGTTTTGGAAAGCGAAATTGGCACCGCTCATCTCGCAAAGGGCGTCGCAGAGCATACTGCCCAACTCCTCAGGAGTCTCAAATTTGGTTTTCGCCGTGGCGATGGGCTCGTTCAAAGCCGGCGAATCGTTGAATTTGTTCACCAACTGCTTGATTTCGGGTTTTTCTTTCCTCACCTTGTTGACATTCAACACGATAGCCTCCTTTGAGATGACTTTATGGTCTTTCACCCTCAGCTTCACCAAAGTGGCACTTTTCAGATGCGAGCCCGACTGGGTGATCAAGACGCCATTGGTCTCGGAAGGGTGCTCTATCAAGGTGTGGGAATGGCCACCGATGATGGCATCGAGCCAAGGGTTGGATTGCGCTAATTCCAGGTCGTCCTCAAAGCCGCAATGCGAGAGCAGAATCACCACATCGTTCTGATTTCTAAGATATTTGTAATCGGGCAACACCACTTTAGGATGTTTGAAGCTCACCTCTTTTATCTTGTCGGGGTGCGTCCCTGGAATGCTGTCGTGGCGGACTTCAATCAAACCCACCACAGCCATCTTCACGCCTTGCTGTTCCATGGTCACAAACGGCTTGATGTCGAGTTTGACATTATCGGGGATGAAGACGTTGGCGCAAAGGAAAGGAAACCTGGCCCTTTCGATGTCGTTTTCCAAACTCACGATTTCGCCATCCCATTCGTGGTTGCCGACGGTGCTAAGGTCGAAACCTGTTTGGTTCATCAACTCAATCATCGGGTAATTGACGGGGTCATACTGGTCGTTGACGGGATTGCCCGTGCGGTTGTCGCCTGCCGAAAAGAGCAACAGGTCGGGATAAACGGCTCTCAAACTGTCGACCAACGTGGCAAACCTGGGGAACTGGTCGATATTGGCGTGCATGTCGTTGACCGAAAGTATGGCGATTTCCGCCTCGCCAGCGGCGACGGGGGTCTCCCTTTGCTTGGTTTCTGTTGTTTCGCTTTGGGGCTGATTGCGAAGTAAAAGGAACATCACCACAGCCACCATGGCGAACACCAATAGCATCTTCTTTTTATTCATGGGTCCAAGGTTAGAATTTGGCGCAAATTTAGGAAAAAGTTTTACCTTTGCGGCATCATGTCGAAAAAAAGCCATACGGATTACCCCAGCGGAAGCCGGACGAACTGGAAGGTGGTACTCACTTACCTATTCGTCATGGCCCTTTGTGCGGCTTTGTTCTACTACATCTTCAACCTGCGCGACACCATTGAGAGCCAGCGTTCCAACATCAACTCGCAGCACGATGCGCTCAATTGGGTCAACGAGTTCACCAAAAACGTGCATACCGCCCAAAACGCTGCCAACCTCTATGCCTTCACCGAACAGTCCAAATACAAACGTGAATTCAACACCTATCGCGATGCCATCAAGGCCCAAACCGACTCGTTGATGCTGTTCGAAATCAGCGAAGACAACAAATTGATGGTGAATGAAATAGGCAATCTCATTAAAAGCAAAGGTCGAATCAGCAACGAGTTGTCCAAACAATTCCACGACTTCAACCCCTTAGCCGAATTTGACCGCACCATCGACGACTACAGGCCACCCAAACCTGAAGAGGAAATCGTGGTCACCACCGTGTCGAAAGACACCATCATCCATGTGCCGAAGAAAGCCGAGAAGAAAGGATTCTGGCAACGTGTGGGCAAGGTGTTCAACCCATCGGAGGAACAAGGCGACAGCCTCGTCCACATCTCCATGGAACGCACCGACACCCTACGCATCCAACGCCAACATCCTGATACAGTGAACATTTTGGCCGACCTGCGCATGCTTTCCGACAGAGCCAAGAAGGAATACTGGAAGAAAATCAAGGAATACGAGAAAAAGACGCAGGAACTCGTCAAGGCCGACAACCAGCTCTCTGAACAGATTTCCAGCCTGTTGATACGCCTCGACCAGGAAATCCTCGACTCCACCATCGCCGAAATCGAGAAAAGCGAAGAAATCATCCACGAAAACACGCGCATTTCCATCATCATCGGGGCCGTTACCTTAGCCCTCATTATCATCTTCATCATTTTGATTATCAGTGATGTAAACAAAGGATACCGAGCACATCGTGCCGCCGAGGAAGCCAAGAAAAAGACTGAGGAAATCATGGAAAGCCGCCACAAGCTGCTGCTCTCCGTCTCGCACGACATCAAGACACCACTGAGCTCCATCTTAGGCTATGTGGAGCTGTTGGACAAGACGGGCAACGAGAAGGAAATCAACTCGATACAGCAATCTGCCGACCATATCCTCAACCTGCTCACCAACCTCTTGGAGTATTCAAGCCTCGAACAAGGCAAACTTCAGGTCAACAACGAAACCTTCAACCTCCGTCAGCTTTGCGACGAGACGGCAGAGATGTTTGAGTCCATCGCCCGCCACAAGAACCTGCAATTCAATTACGAACCCAACATCGTGGACGGTTGCACCATTCTTTCCGACCGACTGAAAATCAAGCAGATAATAAGCAATTTGATTTCCAATGGCGTCAAATACACCTTGGAAGGCAGCGTCACCTTCAAGGCAAGGATGGGACGCAACTTGGTGGTTTTCGACATCATCGACACGGGCGTGGGCATTCCGCAAGACAAGTTGGAAGAGGTGTTCAAGCCATTTGTGCGTATCGAGACCTACAACCAATTTGCCGAAGGCAGCGGCTATGGCATGTCGGTCGTCAAAGGTCTCGTCGACCTGCTTGGCGGCGAAATCCACATCGACTCCGAAGTGGGCAAAGGCACTCATTTCGAGGTGAGGATTCCCGTTGGAGAGGTGGAGCAACAACCTGAAGCGAAGGATGAAGCACAAGACAACAACAAAAAGAGCCTCAATATCTTAATCATCGACGATGACAACACCTTGTTGTCCGTAATCGACAACATGCTGCACCGTTTGGGACACCAAGCCATCCCCTGCCGTTCGATGAACGACCTCGACAATGCGTTGCTGCAAATCAAGGACTACGACTACATCCTCACCGACCGTGAGATGGGCGCCGTGACCGGCAACGACATCCTCTACCTTGTCAAGGAAGTCGACACCACGATACCCATCATCCTCATGACGGGGCGCATCGAATACACCAACGAAAAAGCCAAGGAGGAAGGCTTTGACGGCTTCTTGCAAAAGCCTTTCAATTTAAAGCAGTTGGAAAGTCTCTTTGGAAGTGTGGCTACCAGTGAAAACGAAGAAGAAACCGCCTATCCCGACTTCCCCGCCTTCAGCGAGATGATGGGCAACGACAAAGAGGCCATCACCGACATCCTCCGCGTCTTTGTGCAGTCAACTGCCGACGACCTGGTTACGATGAACACCTTGATTGAGCAGTCGGATTTCGCTGAAATGCAAAGCCTTTGCCACAAGATGCTGCCCATGTTCAAGCAGTTGGAGCGCGACACCACCTTCCTCGCCCGCATGAACGCCATGCGCGGCAAGGGCGAAACCGAAGCCGACTACCCCACTTGGAAAGACGACGCCACCCAATTCATGGCACAAACCGACGAACTGATGGATCTGCTGGCTGAAAAGTATGGGATTGGGTGAATTGTGTAATTTGCTGGATTTGGTTGTCAACTTCGTGTCTTACGGCTAATCCAAATTCTCTCCATTATTGTTGACTATTGTGTCAAGTTTTTTCAGAGGAAGACACACTTTTTTTGAGAAACACTTGCATTATTCAAAGTAAAATGTGTAATTTTGCAGAAAAAATTCAAAATAAGCCATGTTAGTAGAGTTTTCAGTCACCAACTATCGCTCCATCGGAAAAAAACAGACCTTGAGTTTGACACCTGCCCCAAAGCAAAAGGAGTATCCGGAGAATATCATTTCCGAAAACCAGTTCTCCGCACTGAATGTCATCGCCATCTATGGCTCGAACGCCAGCGGCAAGTCGAACTTGTTGCGCTGCATCAGCGTGATGGATGAGATTGTGCATATCTCGTCGCGTACCTCCTCAACAACGAAGCTACCCTACGATCCTTTTGCGCTGAAAGAGGGTTATGTGGACAAACCCACCGAGTTTGAGGTTGTTTTCGTCACCGACGAAAAACGCTACCGTTATGGGTTTTGCTACAACCAATCCAGCATCATCCGCGAATGGCTCTATCGGAAGAACGTGGGGCGCGAGGTCCCGTTGTTCCTCAGAGAAGACGATGTCATCGATGTCCGTTCAGGCTTCCAAGGAAGCAAGAAGCTGATTGACACCGCCGTTGAGGCAACCCGCAACAATGCTCTGTTCCTGTCGCAATGCGACTCACTCAATGTGGAGGAAGCCACCATGATCATGGCTTGGTTCAACACTCTGCATGTCATCAATGGACTTTATACCGAAAAGCATGAAGTCAGCACCGTTGAACTTTGGCAACAAACAACTTATCGCGAGAAGATTAACCAGTACATCAACAGCATTGCCATGGATATCCAAGGCATCAACATCTCCATCAAGAAACTTGACGAAAACGACCTCCCGCCAGATATGCCCGCCCCAATGAGAGAGAATCTTGCAGGAATGTCGAAATACAATGTCCAATCTTTCCACCATACCTACTCCAAGGACAATGCGCCCACAAGCGAGTTCCTCTCTTGGGACTTCGACAAGCATGAGTCGGAAGGCTCGAAAAAGGCACTTCAACTGTCGGGTCCTGTCTTGAGTGCTTTGATGAACGGCGAAATCCTTGTGATAGATGAGATGGAAGCGAAACTTCACCCCATTATCACCCTCAACATCATCGACATGTTCCTTGACCCGAATTGCAATCCCAAACACGCACAACTGGTTTTTGCTACCCACGACACCAACCTACTCAGCTATTCCAAACTCCGCAGAGACCAAATCTATTTCACCGAAAAGAACAAATGGGAAAGCACCGAATTGTTCTCGCTGTCTGACTTCGTGTATTTCAACGAAAAGAATGGAGAAATCATCGAAGAAAAGGAGCGGAAGGACACCGACAAAGAAAGAAGGTACTTGGAAGGCCGCTATGGCGCCATCCCCTTCTTGGGCGATTTCAAGAACCGAATCAACAGACTGTTATGGCAAAGAGAGGGAAACTAAAGGAACGGCCAAGAGAACTATCGGTAAGGCCAACGATTACACGCCATTACAAAGAGTTCTTCCTAATCGTTTGTGAAGACGAAAGCACTGAGCCTGCCTATTTCCGCAAGGTGTTTCAAGAGAGGTTTGAGGAGCTGCTTCCCAAGGACACCATTAGGATTGAGACTGTTGGGACGGGAAGAAACTCATTGGGTGTGGTGGAAAAAGCCGTAGAAGAAAGGATATCTAAGACGGAAATCGTCCCCAAGGCCATCGACCATGTGTGGGCAGTGTTCGACAAGGACGACTTGGACCAAAACGAAACCACTGCCAAAAGGTTTGAAGAGGCTTTTTCGGTTGCTGCCGCCAACGACATCAACATTGCCTACAGCAATGAGTGTTTCGAGTTATGGCTGTTGCTCCATTTCGTGAATGTCAACAATTCCAAGCCCATCCCACGGAAAGCGACGGAGGGCGTTGACAAGTCTTCATGTCTCTATGGCATGTTGGAGGATGCCATCAACAAAGGCAGAACCGCCGACCAGCAAATCATTTATGACCACGCGCATCATTCCAAACCATATATCAGCGTTGAGGGTCTCGTTGACATCATCATGAAATCGGGAGACGAAGCCAAAGCAATCGAAAGAGCATCAAAATTGGACGAAGTATGGCAAGGCAAAAAGCCTATTGAGGCGAACCCTAACACTACGGTATATAAGTTGGTGAAGGAATTACGGGAGTGGCTGGAGTTTTATGGACAATGAATTAGCCGAAGTCAGGTTGTAATTTGTTGATTTTGGTTGTCACTTCAGTGCCTTACGGCTAATTCAGATTCTCTCCATTTTTTTGACTATTGGGTCATGTTTTTTCAGAGGAAGACAATGGTCACCAATCGCCATCAACAATATTGGCGATGATTTTATCTACCACCTGGTCAAAGTATGGTTGGCGCAAAAAACAATTGTGTCTTGAATTGTGAAGCTTCCACTATTTCTCGTTGATAGACACTGCTTACAGCCATTTCTCTAAACCTTTGGGAAGTTGGCCACTGCGAGATTTGAGATAAATGCCATAGTCTTCGGCTGCCAAACTTGGGAAACTACTTTCTTCAAGCGGCGGATAGGCTCTCAATTTTTCGCTTAACTCTTCATCAGAAAGCCTGCTGTGACGGAAATGAGATTGGTTCTTGCTGTTTACCTGAGCCCAAAGCCAACTCTCGACCTGTTGTTGAAGCCAAGACTGGAACGGCTCTTTGATCTGGAATGTATTTTCAGCCTGCATGACCAAACCATCGTCCAACGCAATACGATAAGTACACATCTTGAATTATTTTATGCCTGCAAAAACACACAAATTCGGAAACAACGCCACCTTTTTCTGAAAAAGCTGCATCTGACATCCGCGTGAACAGCAAAATTGCCTCCTCCACCAAAACAAAATCAGTTTTTATAATTTCTTGTTAAAAATCAGAAAAATGTTCGTATTTTTGACACCTTAATCCTATTCTCTATGTTAGAACTCACCATTGCCAAATCATTGAATAAAGCCTATCGGCAGATTCCCGTTGACCGCGTAGTCTTCGACACTTTCAAAAAGCAGTTGAATATCCTTTTCGAGCAGATTTCGACCATCAACACCGAAGAAAAACTCAAAGGTGACCTTATGGATTTCCTAAAGCTTTCGTTCTATGGGCAAGACTACAAAGTTTCACCCAACGGAGATATTGACTGTGCAATCCATTTGGGCAATAGTATCGACAATCCAGTGGGTGTCATCTTCGAGGTGAAGAAGCCTACCAACGTATCGGAAATGATTACGAGGGAAGACCTTAATCGGAAAGCCTTACAAGAACTACTTCTTTATTACCTTCGGGAGCGGCACACGAAGAAAAATTTCCAGCTCAAACAACTTGTGGTCACAAACGTCTATGAGTTTTTCGTTTTCGATGCTCAGGAGTTCGAGCGTTTGTTCTACTCCAACAAGAAACTCATCAAACGTTTTGAGGAGTTTAATGCTGGAGAGCTAACGTCTGAGAAAACAGACTTTTTCTACAAAGAAATTGCTGCTGACTTTATTGCCCAGGTGGTCGACCAACTGACCTTCACATGGTTTGACATCAGAAAATATAAAGCTTACCTTGAATCTGGCAACGACAAACACCTTATCGAACTGTTCAAGTTCTTCAGCCCAGAGCATCTTTTGAAGAAACGTTTCCAAAGCGACAGCAACTCACTCAACACCAAGTTCTATAGTGAGCTATTGTACATCATTGGGCTCGAAGAGATTGAGGAAAAGGACAGCCACAAACGCATCATCACCCGTCGAAACAAGAACGAACGTCATCAAGCGTCAATTCTCGAAAACGCAATCAATATTTTGGATAGCGAAGATTGTTTGGATGATGTTAAAAACCGTTTTTCCTATGGAGGAAACCGTGAAGAACAGCTTTTCAATGTTGCCCTTGCTCTAACTATTAATTGGATCAATCGGGTCTTGTTCCTGAAACTATTGGAAGCACAACTTGTCAAATATCATAAAGGCGATGGCACGTATGCATTTATGAAGCCTTCCGTCATTCCAGATTATGACGAATTGAACAAACTGTTTTTCCAGGTTCTTGCCAAACGTGTTTCCGACAGGTCCGATCTAATCAATGAGAAATACAGAAAGGTTCCATACCTTAACAGTTCTTTATTTGAGGTGAGCCAGTTGGAACGTCAAACCATAAAGATTAGTGGATTGGACAACAGCGAGCTTCCTCTATTTGCCGGCACAGTTCTCAAAGACGGCTCAAAGCCCCGCTACAAGCAGCTTCCAACGCTTCGTTATTTGCTTGAATTCCTTGATGCATACGATTTTGCAAGCGAAGGTTCTGAAGAAGTTCAAGAGCAGTCAAAGACCCTTATCAACGCTTCTGTCCTTGGTTTGATTTTCGAAAAAATCAATGGTCACAAAGATGGTTCCGTATTCACTCCTGGGGCCGTCACCATGTACATGAGCCGCGAAGCTATCCAACAAACGGTAGTACGCCGTTTCAACGAAGAAATGGATTGGTCTTGCAAGGATTACGAAGCCCTCAAAAACAAGGATATAGATGATCTTGCTCGTGCCAATGCCATTGTTGATTCCATGCATATTTGCGACCCTGCCGTAGGTTCTGGCCACTTCCTTGTTTCCGTCCTTAATGAAATCATCCGTACCAAATACGACCTTGGAATATTGGTTGACAGCACTGGTAAACGAATCAAGAAGCAAGAATACA
>JAEETH010000094.1 GCA_016290215.1 Bacteroidales bacterium | reverse complement strand
GCGACCTCGCATTACTAATGGCTTCTTCCGAAACCTTGCCGCTCGTGCTCATCAGCACCACGGCCAGTCTTTTGTCCTCGGCTTTCAGATTTGCTTTCATATCTCTTTCATTTTATAGGTTAGTTCCAGCGCGCGGGTGAGGACTCGAACCTCACTAATGTAGGGGTTTTACTGGGTGCCTATCCGATTAGCATCCTATCCGCGCAACCACTTGGGACTCTTTCATCCCAAGCCCAATCGGTTTTATCTCTCCTCCTTGATGCACGGCACCGCCTCGTTCATCGCCTTGTAAAACTCACGCTTCTCCTTGCGGTATTCCGCCACCAGTTCGTCCTGCTTGCGGTAGGTCGCGTCGATTTTGCGGTTCTTTTCGGCGCGGAGCAAGTCGATGTCCGCATTCATTTCGGCCAGGTGCTTTGCCTTTACCGCTCTCTCGCGGTTGTCATAGTCGAGCCTGATGGCCCTTCTTTCGGCGTTCAGTGCCGCCATTCTCTCGTTGATGTTGATCATGTCTTTAAGTGTTTAGATTGTTAGTTGATTATTCTGCATTCTGCATTCTGCATTCAGCATTCCTATTCCAAGTCTTCCTCCCCCTCGTCCACAATTGCGCTCTTCCATAAAGCCACGGCCATCACGGCGCAGATGACCGCCGTCCCGATGTGCCACCATGCGCCCTTGGCGATTGCGCCGTAGATGCACAGTGCGGCCAGCGCCGCGAATGCGCAGGCCTCGATTCTGTCGATAGTGTAAGTCAGGTTGTGTCTCATTTTCTTTCCTCCTTATTTATTGGTGATTAGATTTCAATCTCGATTGCCCCATAGTTGCGGATGGCCATCGTGCGGATTTTCCGTGCCGTCTTCGTGTCGATCTTTCCACGGATGGCGTCGCTCACCGTGTGTTCGCTCACTCCGAGCAGTCTGGCGATCTCCTTCCCGGTGCCTTTTTTCGTGTGTAGTTGCTTTGTCATTTCTTTTTGCTATTTTTGTCGCGTGCTTCAATGATTGAAACACGCTGCAAATATAGGGATAATTTTCAACCTACAATGAAAAATGTTGATAATTTTCAATTTTTATGGAGACAATTTTAGACAGAATAGAGCAATTTGCTGAAAATCAAGGTGTAAAAATAGGCGCATTTGAGAAAAAAATCGGTGCTTCAAAGGGCGTTTTATCTCGTGCAATAGCCCAAAAAACCGATATTCAAGCCAAATGGTTGGTGAAAATTGTTGAAAATTATCCCCAAATTGATGCTAATTGGCTCCTCACGGGTGAAGGCTCAATGTTTCGGCCACCTGCCGTGATGAACGAGGCACCTCCGCCGAATCGCGACGAGGTTGTCCGCCTGTTGCGCGAAAAAGTGGCCGACCAGCAGAAGATCATCGGCCTTCTGGAAGAGAAGGTCGAGGCACTCATGGCGGGGGGCAACGATGGTACCGAAATTGCGTCCGCAGTGGGCTAAATTGGATCCCGAAACTGACCTTTGTCAGGGGAGGGCGGTGTTTTTAGGCGGTTTTTGGGTCAAAAATCCATATTAAAATACTAAATTTCAATAATTTAGACACAATTCACGACTTGCGGAAATACATTAATATAGGGTTCAACTCGCATTGTTTTGCTGTAGTAAGGGGTCGAAGTCAAGCGTTTTTTTTACGAGTTTTTACACCCCATTTTACACCCCAATTTACACCCCAAAGCCGTTTTTGAGGCGAAAAGTACGGTCGGAGCGGGCACGAAAAAACGCCTTTCAAAGGGTGTTCAAAGGCCCTTCAAAAGGCGTGTGTGGCGCACCATTTTCGTGGTGTCGGGGAAATGGTCTAAAAGCGTTGTTTTTCGGGCTTTTCAGGCCGTTTTTGGCACAAAAAAAGCGGCTTTTGGCCGCCCTTAGTATAATCGGTTATAATTGGGTTATACCAACCGGCATCCCAAATTATAGCAAAATTATGGCAAATTCAAGGAGATTGTACTTTTCATTTTTCCGCATTTTTCCGTAAGTGCCGCAAAATCAGCGTTTTTTGTTTTTGTTTTTGTATTTTTTGTTTTTATCCCCTTATTGACTTTTCCTTTCTTTCCTTCCTGCTCCGTTTCATACATCCACCCATATTCTGACTCAACTTTGAGCAGTATTGTTTCTGCTTTTTTTCGAAATTCTTTTGGGTTAAAAGCAGTGCAGTAACTATTAGCTATTAAAGTGGCGATAGGAGACAAATCTGAGCAAATTGAATGTCTAACACCTGTCGATTTCTTGTCTTCTATTTGGATATATTCATTATTTGATGTGCATAGATTAGATGCTACACCAGTCATGCCAGTTCCAGCAAAGCCATCAAATACTATATCACCAGGTTGGGTATAATGCATCAAATACCTCATAATAGCAGGGTGAGGCACTTTTGTGTGATACGAGTGAGCCATATAAATTGGATTATTCTTTCCTTCGCTTACATCGCTTGCATAAGGCTCTTTTACATCAAAGTCGGGTTTACGCTTACCCTCTTTCACAAGTTGTTTCTTCTCTTCCTCCCATTCGTTGATGAAGTCATTGAGCCAAGGATTAGGACAAGCAGTGTAATAAGGAGGGTCGCTCAGGTTGATGATGTCGTCGTCTTCGCCTATTGGGTAACCTTCGATTTTCTTCAATTCTGGCAATTTGCGGCGCAGTTCCTCACGGAAATACTGTCGGCGTTCATCGTCGTTTTTGAAGGTAAGACCAAAAACGGTTACTGGAGACGACTCTTCTTCATCCTTAGGATTCAGCTTGTCCAAGTATTTATCGGAATAGAGTTTCAATTCTTCTTCTGCCATTGTGGTAAAGGATTTTTGGATTACTTGATAATGATGCGAATAGTTTCGGGCTTCTTCCCATTTTGTCGTTGGCGGTTTACCATGTCGTCAATTATAATGTTCAAAGCCCGACGTGCAGCTTCCACATCCAAAGGACGGTTAAACTTGGTCTTCAACAAATCGAGGGTGATTTCTTCGATGTCGAACGAGGTGGACAGTTTGCGAACAATGTCGAGTAAGGGTTGTACGTACTGAAGAGCGAGTTTTACCTTGCCTCCAATAAATTCATCAAGCAGAGTAACCTCATTATTGTTCAGCATCTGCTTATTGGCCTGAGCAGCTGGATCTTGCAATGCGGTTTTCATCTGACTTTCCATCTCCGCATGGATGTCTTGTATTTCCACTTTCATGTCCTTAAGATTGGGCTGCGATTTGTGGCTATCTGCCACAGGATTGAAGCCTTGATACGGATTTTGCATGACAGTTTGTTTTGTTACACCTGCATCGGCAATACGTACACTTTGCAACTTGGCTTTCCAATTCTCATAATCATTGGTGTTGATAATGCCTAGTGTAGAATCGAAAGCCACAGCAGTGGCCACCATATCGCATACTTTATTCTCAGGCATGTTTCGAAGAGCAGTTAGAAGTGTGGCATCTGTAGCGGGCAAGTGTGCTTCAACATATTCTTTTATGTAATAGTCGACATATCGTTTTTGGAGCGTTTTCAATTCTTCCATATACTGCTGTCGTGCAGTTTCGCCTTTGGTGACGGTGGTACCCACCCTGCCAATTGCAGTTTCGATGTCTTGCTTTAAGGTGTCGTCAGCCACATATTGCTTGGCTTCACTTAGATAGTTGATGATGCTTTGGAATTTGCCGACTTCGGCAAGCAAAGCTTCCCATTGCTCCAAATCTTTCTTGTCCTTAACCAAAAAGCCTTGAATGGTCTTCTTGTCCCAGGCGATGTTGCGAAGCCTGGCCTTGTTGTTATAGCGTTGCAGTTGGTCACACATGTTCTTCAATGCGATGAAATGTGTGTATAGCGTGTTGGCTTGAAGTGAGTCGAGGATTTCAACACCTGACAAAGAATAGCCATGTTGGATTTTGCTGGCAACTTCGGCGGCTCTTTTTGCCAACTGTTGTGCACTAAACAACAAGTCGGAATAGAACTGTGGATTGTCAAGTTCAGCAGTACGATCCTTGCCAAGCAAGCCAAGACTTAACTCGCGCACTAAGGGAATGTTGACACCACGCGGCGGCGCAATATGTGAAAATGAATAATAGTCCTTGGGGGTGAGCGACTTGATACGGTCGATGTTACCCGCATTGATTTGTGTGCCATCACCAAGTACAATTTCTATCTCACCAAGTTGAGCCATTGCGGCCATCACAATGAATTCAAGGTCAGCTTCAATGTTAAAATCAATGCTGACATATTCATCTTCAAAGAAATGCTTCAAAATGTCAGATCGGTTAAGCACCTGACCATTTCGGCTATCAAGTTGGTTTTTCAAACTATGGGCATAAGGGGATGCTTCTGTTGAAAGGTGACCGCCAGACCACAAGCCGAGGCCATGCAGGATGGCCTCACCATTGCGGTTGCCCTGTTGAGGGCTCACAATAACTCCACGGGCAGCAGCTAACAAGTTAGCGCGGTTTCCGGGGGTCATGGGTAGCTGAAGGTTGGTGAACTTAGGATAGTCGGGGTTTTGTTTGCAGAATAGGTTTTCTAACAATTCAGATGCCACATTGCCAAGCATATCCACTTTAGAAATTCACCACTCCAAAACAGATTGCAGAAGAGTTGGTGGCTTTTGCCAACACTCACGGAGGCACCATTGTGTTTGGTGCCGAGGATAAGACAGGCAGAATGGTGGGACTCACTTACGAACAGTTGCAATATACTTCACGCGAATTGGGCAATACTGCCAATGACCATGTGAGGCCGACCATCTATATTGAAACTGAAACACTGAAACATGATGGACAAGCCTATCTGGTGGCCTACGTGAAGAGTGGTGATTACAAGCCATACAAAGATTTGTCAGGTAATATCTGGGTAAAGCAAGGCGCCGACAAACGTCGTGTTACGGAAAACGCCGAGATTCGCAGGCTTTTCCAGAAGTCACATCAATACCAGGCAGACGAGGAAGGTGTTGACGGCAGTAGCGAGGCTGACATTGACACAAAGGCTCTTGACGAATACTTCAACAAGGTTTTCGGAAAGAGGGTTGACGAGTTCAATATCCCAGTCCCAACGATTCTGAAGAATGCACACATCACAGATGAACTTGGACGGCTTACCATTGCAGGACTGATGTATTTTGCCAAGGAGCCTCAGATGTTTCGTCCCCAACATTGCATCAAAGCGGTATGGTTTGTGGGGAATCACATCGGTAGCACACAGTATCGTGACAGTCGCGACATCACGGGAACCATCCCTGAGATGTATGAGGACGCAATGCGATGGTTGAAGTCTTGTTTAAGCCGTCCGCAAAATGGCCAGTCATTCAACAGCGAAGGAGATTTGGAGATTTCAGAGGTGGTATTGCAAGAACTTGTCCAGAACGCATTGGTGCATCTGGACCTTCTAAAGCCTGCAGCCATCAGGTTGCTTGTCTTTGACAACAGGGTTGAGATTGTGAATCCTGGTTGTTTGCCAGACGGACAGACCATCGATGAAATCCTGCTCGGCAATTCAGACCCACGCAATCCCCAACTGGCACAATTTGGATCCAAGACGATGCCCTACAGGGGACTTGGCTCGGGCATTCCGCGAGTGATGGCTGAGAATTGTGACGTGGAACTGATAGACCGTCCCGACGGCAATCAGTTCATTGCTCGCATTTGGAGGACTACCCAAAAGGACGAAACCACTACCCAAAAGGCCAATGAAGAGCTGATTTCCGCTACCCCAAAGGATGAATCCACTACCCAAAAGAGCAAAATTACTACCCAAAAGCCTTTGACAACTACCCAAAAGGAAATCATAAAATACCTGCAAGAACATCCGACAGCAACCCGACAGGAAGTGGCTGAGGCTATCGACGGCATTACCGAGGATGGTGTTAAGTACAACATTGGTCGATTGCAGCAATATAGGGTGTTGAAGCGTATTGGTGGCCGCAAGAATGGACATTGGGAAGTGATAGGTGACCATAATTGAAAAAAGGCTATATTTGCAGCCTTAAAAGGACATGCATAATAGAGTTTTTCGTGCCCATTCTGCAAGTATTTGGTATTCGAACTGATAGCTTCGATGAACGAAGAGGAGTCTGATAAAACGACCATAAAACCCAAAAATCGAAATCGAAATGAAGAAAATCGGCGACAAATCAATAACGATATGAAAAATTCGGGCGAAACCCATTAGGATTCCGCCCGATTCTGTTTTAATGTAAGACCCGCTCAAAACGTCTCTGGCACCCTGTCGGCCCCTTCGTCAGCCTCGAAATAAGGCCGCTTTTCGAAACCGAACATGTTGGCGATGATGCTGTTCGGGAATTGACGGATGCTTTGGTTGTAAGCCTTGGCGGCTTCGTTGAAGCGCTGGCGCTCTGTCAGGATGCGGTTCTCGCAACCTGCCAGCTGGGCTTGCAAGGTGAGGTATTCCTCGTTGGCTTTCAGGTCGGGGTAGTTCTCTACGGAGACGATGAGGCGGTTCAAGGAACTGCCCAATTCATCTTGCGCGGCTTGGAAGTCCTTCAGGTCGCTTTCGGTGTAGTTCTCGATGTTGACCGTGGTGGCAGCGGCTTTCTGGGCCCGGGCTTCCGTCACGGCTATCAAGGTGCCTTGCTCGTATTCCGAGTAATTCTTCACCAAGGCGACGAGGTTAGGCACAAGGTCGGCACGGCGTTGGTAGACGTTCTCCACCTGTCCCCATGCCGTAGTCATGGCCTCCTGTTTCTTCACGAAACCATTGTAGGCACCAATGCCCCAAATGAGGATGACAGCCACAACGGCAACGATGATGATTCCTATTTTCTTCATAAGTAGTGTTTTCGTTGACTATGACCACTGACCATGACTTTGACAGCGACACCATGGAGGCCGATTTCCACACCATGGGCTGAAATGGTCATTGTCATGGTCAATAGTCATGGTAAAAATCAGATGAATTCCAACTTATCTTGCGTGGTGTTCTTCTCGCAGTAGTGGCAGTGTAGCTTGATGTTGCCTTGTGCGTCCTTGATGACGGTGAACTTGGTCGGCACGTCGTGTTCCTTGTTGGTGACGCAGTTGGGGTTGAAGCACTTCACGATGTGCTCGATGCTGTCAGGGATGGTCACGGTCTGCTTCCTGATGACCTCGAAGTCCTTGATTTCGATGATGGAGGCGGTGGGGGCGACGAGGGCGATCTTGTTCACATCTTCGGGCTCGAAGTATTTGTTGGAGACCTTGATGAAGCCCTTGGTGCCGTATTTCTTGCTCTCCACATTGGTGCCGAAATACACGGGGTTGCTGACTTTCTCCAAGCCTAAGATCTTGACGACTTGGAACACTTTGTCGGCGGGGATATGGTCGATGACGGTGCCATTCTCAATGGCGGAAACTGTCAGTTCTTTCTTTTTTTCCATGTCTGCTATATGTTGAATTGTTGATTGTTTAACTGTTGAATTGTTGGTTGGTCACAAAACTTGCAAAACCCTCAAAACCATTTTTTTTCTGGTTGTGGGAAGCCCGCCAACCGGCGGCTTCCCGGCAGCGACACGGTTGTGGAGCCGCCCACAGTTTTCTTTGGAGTTTTGCATTGTTTTGTAGGTTTTGTGATTACTTAAGACCTAATATAGAAGCGATAAGTGCTTGACGGGCGTAGACGCCGTTTTGTGCCTGCTGGAAGTAATAGGCCTTCGGGTTGGCGTCGACGTCGACGTGGATCTCGTTGACGCGCGGCAGCGGGTGCAGCACACGGCAGTTGGGCTTCGAGTTCTCCAGCATGGCGTTGCGCAGCACGTAGGAGTTCTTCACCTTCTCGTATTCCTCGGGGTCGGGGAAGCGCTCGCGCTGGATGCGGGTCATGTAGATGATGTCGGAGTGGGGGATGGCGTCCTCTAATTCGGTGTACTGGTGGTATTCGAGGTTGCGGTCCTTGATGTGTTGCTTCACCACGCTCGGCAGCTTCAGCTCGACGGGTGAGACGAGGTTGAACTTCGCGTTGAAGTTGCACATGGCCTCCACGAGGCTGTGGACGGTGCGGCCGTATTTCAGGTCGCCAACGAGGGTGATTTCAAGGTTTTCGAGTGTGCCTTGCGTCTTGCGGATGCTGTAGAGGTCGAGCATGCACTGGGTGGGGTGTTGGTTGGCACCGTCGCCCGCGTTGATGACTGGCACCTTCGACACCTCAGAGGCGAAGCGGGCCGAACCCTCGATGGGGTTACGCATGACGATGAGGTCGGCATAGCTGGCCACCATGGTGATGGTGTCGGCGAGGGATTCGCCCTTCTGGATGCTTGTTCCGGCGGTGCTGCTGAAGCCGATGACGTTGCCGCCCAACAGTTGGATGGCCGTCTCGAAGCTCAGACGTGTACGGGTGGAAGGCTCGAAGAACAGCGAGGCGATGATGCGCCCGTTCAGCAGGTTCTGGTGCGGGTTTTTCTCGAAGTCCTCGGCGATGTCGAGGACATGGCAGATTTCTTCAGGCGTGTAGTCGC